>DATJNF010000030.1:0-84481 GCA_035508375.1 Occallatibacter sp.
CACCTTCGACGCATTCGTGATCGGCAATGGGAACCAGTTTGCACGCGCCGCTGCGCTCGCTGTTGCGGAACGGCCTTCGCGGGCCTACAATCCGCTGTTCCTGTATGGCGGCGTGGGAATGGGCAAGACGCACCTGATGCACGCCATCGGCCACGAAGTGAAGAGGCGGCAGCCGGTAGCAAGCATCTGCTATGTGTCGGCGGAGAAGTTCACCAACGAGATGATCAACTCCATCCGCAACGATCGCATGACGAGCTTCCGCGACCGTTTCCGCACGGTGGATGTTTTGCTCATCGACGATATCCAGTTCATCTCGCAGAAAGAGCGCACGCAGGAAGAATTCTTTCACACCTTCAATGCGCTGCACGAGAGCATGAAGCAGGTGGTGATCGCTTCCGATCGTCCGCCGAAGGAATTGACGGAGATCGAGGAGCGGCTGCGCTCGCGATTCGAGTGGGGCCTGATCGCCGACATTCAGCCGCCGGATCTCGAGACGAAGGTCGCCATTCTGCAGAAGAAGGCTGAGAGCGAGCAGGTCACGCTGCCTACCGATGTGGCGCTGTTCATCGCTTCGAATGTGCGCACCAACGTGCGCGAGCTCGAAGGCGCGATGACACGCCTGGTGGCGTGGTGCCAGTTGAATAAGATGGAGATCACGCTAGCCGCGACGCAGCAGTGCCTGAAGCAGTTCATCGACATGCAGGTGCGCAAGGTGACCATCGAGGCCATTCAGCGCTGTGTGGCTGAGCAGTTTGGCATGCGGGTTTCGGATCTGAAACAGAAGAACAACTCGCGCAATGTGGTGGTGCCGCGGCAGATTGCCATGTACCTGGCCAAGCAGATGACGGAAGCGAGCCTGCCGGAGATCGGCCGCCAGTTCGGCAACAAGCACCACACCACCGTGATGCACTCGATCGGCAAGATCGACGAGCAGCGCCGCAACGACAAGGACCTGCACCGGATGATCAACAAGCTGCAGGATGTGCTGAATGCGTGATGGCGAGTTAGCAGGTTAGCGAGTCAGCGGAAAAGCCCCAAGGCCCACGTTCAAGCGTGGGCCTTGCTATTTGGACATTAGCTCCACAAACATCTTCTGGAATTTGGGTAGATCGAGATCCACCTGCGCGTGGACGAGTCGTACGTTGGTCGCGGGTTTCAGCTCTTCGGTCCAGGTGAGCGTGTCGCCATACGTAGGGCCGCGATGCAGGTCTACGTCCATATAGGTGGCCCTTTCTTTGGTCACGAGCGAGGGATCGAGCCAAGCGCAAGCGGCGAACTCATCCCACATGTAGTAGCGGTCCTGGCTCCAGGCGGCGATGTAGCGCGCGGCGGGCGAACGGGACTTCGAAATCTCGTCCAGCATGGCCTGCGTGAAGGGCGCTTTGATGGAGACGTCGACGGTGGTCACGTCGATGCGCGGCCAGGCGGCGCGCAGCACGATGTGCGCTGCCTCGGGATCGAACCAGAAGTTGAACTCGTGGCGCGGGCTGGTGGCGAACTCGGGATCGTCGGTCTGCGGGTTGAGGCTGCCGCCCATCAGCACGATGCCCCTGGTCAGAGCGGCGAATTCAGGATCAATTGAAATAGCAAGCGCGATGTTGGTGAGCGGGCCGGCGGCGTAGATTGTCACTTCGTGCGGATGGGCGTGTACCTGTCGCACGAGAAAGTGCACCGCGTCTTCGTCCATTGGCTTGATGTGCGGCATGCCTTCGGGCAGGTGCGGAACATCGTAAGGGCCGTGCGTTTGTAGCTTGTCCGAGGTCACCGGTGTGACACCGCTCTTTGTCTCGATGAGCGTGGCGGGACCTTCGCCCCATGCACCAAGCCACGTCACCTTGCCGTCAAGCGCGGCTTCAAGGCGCGTCTCTTCTTCGTCGCGCACGAGCGGAAAGACCGCGCCCTTCGCCACGGGCACGTCGGCATGGCCGGTAAGCTCGAGCATGCGCAGGGTGTGCAGCGTTTCTTCGTCGCGCCAGGCGTTGCCGGTGACTATGGTGATGCCCAGGACCTTCACATCGGGCGCTTGCAGCAGAGCGAGAATCGCCATCTGGTTCGAGCCGCCGGGTCCGGAACCGTCCTGATCGACCAGCACTAGCCGCTTTTGCGCCAGGCAGGTCATTGCGGCGAGCGAGAGTGCAAGTACAGGAACAGAAATCGATCGCATGAGCCGCATTGTTGCACAAGGCGGCCGTACGGTTGCGTCGCGCGTGCCGCCATTGGCTTTCTGTTGTGATCGGCGTGCATAAAAGCTATGATCCGTGGCATCAGCGCGAACCCAGCAGGATGGCTCTCGAGGTGAGGTCCACAATCGCTCCGCGAAAAAGCGAAGGAGGCTTTCCCATGCAGAACAGTCAATCCTCAACGGGGCGAGTCAAGCAGACCGCTCTTGTGAACGCGACCGGCGACGCAACCCAGAACCTGCAGGATTTCGATCTTCTCGATCTGCAGCAATTCACGCGGGAAGGCGTGTACTCGAACACCGCCAGCAAAGACTTTCACCTCTTTTACGTCGGCCGCGACAATGTGCACGAGATTCTGAAGTATGTTTTGTCGCGGGCGAGCGTCTCTCTCTATCTCAACATGTTTGGGTATGACGACGATGAGCTGAACGACATCCTGATGGCCAAAGTGCTGGACCCTGCTGTCACGGTGCTCATCACCCTCGACCGGAGTCAAGCCGGCAGCAAGCACGAGAAGGCGCTCCTCGATGCCGACAAGAAACATGATCTATCCAGCTTCAACACGCACTTTGTGATTGGCGAGTCCGCGACGCACTGCATCAGCCACACAAAGGGCTTTGTGGCCGACGGCAAGGTCGGCGCGGAGGGATCAACGAACTGGTCGCCGGATGGCGAGGGGATCTTTGTGAATGGAACCTGGCAGGTCGCCGGTCCAGGAGCGCCTGCGGGGCCGGTAACACCCGGAAAGAGCTACAAGGCACAGAACAACACGCAATCGATCTTTACTGACCCGGATACCGTGAACCGGTTTCAAACCGAACTGATCGCCGAGCACGTCATCGCGCAGAAACAAGCGGCACAGAAGCTGGTCGAAGCGGCGAAAGCCAGCCAGCCTTCCAAAGAAGGCCTCTGACTGGGCTACCGGCGTCCAAACCCGCGCGGCTTCATCGGCGGCGCGACGGGCAGGTTGGTTTTGCCTTCGGGGTAGACGACCAGGAAACGATTCGGCCCCTCGCCCATGCTGGCGGTCTCTATGCCTTCCAATTCCCGGCAGGCGAGGTGCAGCAGCCGGCGCTCGCGGCTGTTCATGGGAGGAAAGCTGTACGGAACACCCGTCTTGCGCACCTTTTCGGCCGCCGTTTCGGCAGAGAGGCGCAGCTCCTGCGCGCGCAGAGCCTTGAAGTTGCCTGCATCGAAGCTGACCAGATCGTGCTCGCGCTGATCGAGGCGCAGTATCTGCGCGGCGATCGTTTCCAGCGCGCGCAGCAGTTCGCCATTGTGCTGAATGACCAGAGGTACGTCGGGTCCCGCCAGCTCCACATAGATCTGGCGTGCTTCCATGCCTTCGGGGTCGCGCGCGCCATCGCCCGCAGTGATGCGGTACTTGAGGCGCATGCCGCCCAGTTTGTTCAGAGAGTTCAGAAATCCGGCAATCTTCTGCGCAGCCTGCTGCAGGTCGTCGATGGGCATAACAAACAAGTATCGCAGAGCGGCCGGGGTTGAGGCGGCCCGCCGGCAAGAAAAAACCGGCACGGCTCTACGAGGCTGCCGCCTGCTGCACAACGATACGATGCATCGGCTATGATGCTCTGGTTCCTGTTTGTTGCCCCGAAGCATTGCGGAGTTCGAAACGGAGGCGTCGATGCCGGCACAATATGGCAGTCAGGCCCGTTCCCAGACCGGTTCGAAGATCGGCTGGGCCGTCCGGCTTCTTGGCCTCTGCATCTTTGTCGTAGCCTTCTTTGTTCCGGCCGTTCGCGCCGGCAACCCGGGCTCAGAGGCCGTAGTCTTTCCGGGATGGAAATGCGCCTCGGTTGCGCTCACGGAAACAGTTGCCCTGGTGGGGAAATCGGGAGTCGAAAAGCCATCCTTCGAAGTCCTGCTGGTCATCTTTAGCGGCTGGATCAACCCGCTCGTCCTGCTGCTTTTCGTTCTCAGCATCTGGCGGGGGCTTCTTACGCTCCGGCGCCTCCTGGCGGTGATTGTGCTGCTGTGCATGGCCGCGACATGGATATTCTTTGCGGTCCAGAAGGTCACGCCGCTGATGGGCCACTTCCTCTGGATTGCCGGCGCCCTTCTGGTGATTCTGTCGGCAGTAATCGACGGACGGCAGAAGGCCATCGCGTAACCCTGACGGGACACCTTTCGCCCGGTCCGAATGGCTCCGGTTCTGCTCGCCGAGGGTCTTCAGGAAGAATTCAGGAACGGCAGTTATCCTTCTCATGTGACTACGCAGGAAAGTTCTGGCCGGTGGCGCACGTATCACGGTGCGATTCTTGCTGCATGCGCCGTTGCAATCGTTGCTTGTTCTGCCGCAGCACACGCTCAGGCCGCTTCATCGGAGTCGGGCGGGGCGCAAGCGGCGGCTTCCGTCCAACCGGTGGTCATTACTCTCGATGAGGCAATCCGGCGTGCGGAAACGAGCGATCCGGCCTACGCGGCATCGCGTGCCGACCGCGGGATAGCGGCGTTGGACCACTCGATTGCGGTGAGCGGCCTGTTGCCCAGTTTGGTCTATCACAACCAGGCGCTCTATACCCAGCCGAACGGGCTTCAGAATCAGGCGGGACAAGGGGCGGCCGCCCAGCCCGCCCCGCGGTTCATTGCCAACAACGCGGTGCGCGAGTATGCCAGCCAGGCCTCGATCAATGACACAGTTGGCTTGACCGGCGTGGCGCAGGTGCGGCGTGCCGACGCGGCTGCCGCGCAGGCTGCCGCGGAACTCGAGATTGCGCGCCGCGGGCTGGTCGCCGGCGTGACCGGATTGTTTTTCAGCTCCCTCGCGGCCGATCACAAGCTGCATGTAGCCGAACAGGCAGCCCAGGAGGCGGCGGATTTTTCTTCCTTGACTGATAAACGCGAGCAGGCGCGCGAAGCGGCACATGCGGATGTGGTGAAGGCGCAGCTTGAACAGCAGCAACGTGACCGCGAGTTGGAAGATGCCCGCGTGGCCGCGGAAAAAGCGCGCCTGGAGCTGGGTGTGCTGCTGTTTCCCGACCCCAACATGCCCTATACGCTGAGCGCGCCGGACGTAACGCGCAAACTGGCCACCCGCGAGGAAGTGGAGCAGGCGGCGGCGAAAAATAATCCTGAATTGAAGAGTGCCCTGGCTGCTCTGAACGTGAGCAACGCCGATGTGCTCGCCGCGCGGGCCGCGTATCTGCCCGACTTTGGCCTGAATGTGACCTACGGCATCGATGCTCCGCAAATCGCGGTGAATGGGCCGGACAAGGTGCGCAATCTTGGCTACTCAGCCAGCCTGACGGTCGATATTCCGGTGTGGGACTGGCTCGCGACAGAGCACAAGGTGAAGCAGAGCGAGATTCGCCGCGAGGCGGCGAAGGTGGCGCTGAGCGCAGCGCAACGCCGGATGATTGCGGACTTGGATGAAGCGTATTCCGAGGCTGCCGCCGCGCTCGATCAACTGACCTCCCTCGATCAGAGTGTGGCCACGGCGGCCGAAAGTCTGCGTTTGACCAAGCTGCGCTACGCGGGCGGCGAAGGCACGGTGCTTGAAGTGGTGGATGCGCAAAATGCCTATGTGCTGGCGCAGGACGCGCGCGAGGATGGGCGTGTGCGCTACGAGACGGCGCGGGCAAATCTTCAAACGCTGACCGGCAACCTGTGAGGGACGACGGAACGATGAGCGGAGAGATGGCAAGAATAGGGGCCGGAAGTGCGCGGAAGACAACGCTGCGATGCGTATCCTTCGGCATATTGCTCGCACTGGGGTTTTCTGTTGGCTGCAAAAAGGAAGCTGCACCGGAGACGGAGGTCATGGTGCAGGCCGAGCATCCTGAGCAGGGCGCGATCGCTGAGCAGATCACGGCCGACGCGGTGCTGACGCCGCTGGCGCAGGCAGCCATCGAGCCGAAGATCACGGCGCCGGTGAAACGGTTCTATGTGCAGCGCGGAGCGCGCGTGAAGGCCGGCGAACTGCTGGCCACGCTTGAAAACAATGATCTGACGGCGGCGGCGATGGACAACAAAGGCGCGTACATTGCTGCGCAGGCCACCTTCGACACAACCACCAAGGCACAGGTTCCGGAAGACACGCTGAAGGCCGAGTCGGACTTCGCGCAGGCCAAAGCCAATCTCGACCTGAATCAAAGTATCGTCGCCAGCCGCAAGCAGCTCTTCGCGCAGGGCGCTATTCCGGGCCGAGACCTGGATACGGCGGAAGCCTCGCTGGTGCAGGCGCAGGCTGCCTATGACGCGGCGAAGACGCACCTCGACTCGGTGCGCAGCGTCAGCCGGGCGGCGGCACTGGAAGCCGCGCAGGGCCAGTTGACTTCTGCGGAAGGAAAGTACAAGGGCGCTGAGGCCGAGGTGAATTACTCGGAGATTCGCAGTCCCATCGACGGAGTGGTGACGGACCGGCCGCTGTTTGCGGGCGAGACCGCGGCTGCAGGCGCGCCGCTGATCACCGTGATGGAAACATCGACCCTGATTGCCAAGGCACACATCGGGCAGAGCCTCGCACAGCAGCTGAAGGTGGGCAGCGCCGCGCAGGTGCATGTCCCCGGGCTGGCCGATCCGGTAGAAGCCACGGTGTCGTTGATCAGTCCGGCGCTGGATCCAGGCAGCACGACGGTCGAAGTCTGGGTCAAGATCGACAACAAAGGCGGAACGCTCAAGGTCGGCACGCCGGTGAAGGTTTCGGTCACCGGCATGAGCATTGCCCAGGCGTGGAAGATTCCGAGTTCTGCGGTGCTTTCTGCCGAGGATGGAAGCAAGTTTGTGATGGTCATCGGCGCGGATGGCGCGGCCCACCGCAAGCCGGTGACGCTCGGCATCACGGACGGCGAGGACGTCCAGGTGAAGAGCGGGCTGGCGCCGGCCGACATGGTGATCACCGGCGGATCGTACGGTCTCGATGAAGGCACGAAGGTCAAGGTGGGCCCGGCCGGTGGCGGCGACGACTCTGGGGACGACAAGAGCGGAGGCGACAAGTAATGGCCGGTGCAGCTCTCGACACGCGTCCGGCGCAGAAGCCTTTCTGGCTTGCCCGCTCTACACGTACGATTTTTTTCTTTGTCGTCATGCTCACCCTGGCGGGCGTGTATCTCGCCTTGCAGGTGCCCATCGCGGTTTTTCCGAATACGAATTTTCCGCGCGTGGTGATCGGCGTCGACAACGGCGTGATGCCGGTGGAGCAGATGCAGGTGACCATCACCAAGCCGATCGAAGACGCGGTGAACTCGGTTCCCGGGTTGGTGCTGGTGCGCTCGACGACCAGCCGCGGCTCGGCAGAAGTGAGTCTTTTTTTCGACTGGAACGTGGATATGGTGCGCCAGCTGCAACTGGTGGATGCAGCGGTGGCGAAGGTGCAGCAGACGCTGCCGTCGACCGCGCGCATCACCACCAACCGGCTCACCTTTGCGACATTTCCGATTCTGGGTTTGAGCCTGACCTCGGACACGGTTCCGCAGACGCGGCTGTGGGAGGTCGCCACTTACGATTTGAAGCCGCCGCTGAATCGTGTTGCCGGGGTGAGCCGCGTGGATGTGCAAGGCGGACAGGTGCCTGAGTTTCACGTTGTGCCGAACCTGGCGCTGCTACAGGCGACAGGGGTCACGATTCCGGACCTGGTCAACGCAATCGAGGCGTCGAACGTCATCGACTCTCCGGGTCTCTATGAGGCAAACCATGAACTGATGTTGGGCCTGGTGGGTGCGCAGGTCCACGATGCCGACCAGCTGCGTCAGCTCGTGGTGAAGACCACACCGACTGGCGCGCCCGTGCGCGTCGCCGATGTGGCCACAGTGGAGCAGGCGACAATGCCGGTGTATACGACGGTGACGGCCAACGGCAAGAATGCGGTGCTGTTGCAGATTGCGCGCCAGCCTTCAAGCAATACCGTTGCGGTGGCCGACGCGGTGGCCGCTGAGGTGAAGTATCTGAAGGCCAAGCTGCCACCGGGTGTGAATCTCGATGTTTTCTACGATCAGTCGCAGCTTGTACGCGACAGCATTACGAGCGTGCGCGATGCGATCTTCATCGGTCTCGTGCTGGCTTGCGTGATTTTGTTCCTGTTTCTGCGGGATTGGACCTCTTCGCTGATTGCAGGGCTAGTCATCCCAGTAACCGTTGCCATAACGATCCTGGTGTTGTGGATGATCGGCGAGAGCTTCAACCTGATGACGCTGGGCGGGCTGGCGGCGGCCATTGGGCTGGTGATCGACGACGCGATTGTGGTCGTCGAAAACGTCGTGATGCACCGCGACGCGGGCGAGCAACGCGCCGAAGCGGTGCGCAAAGCGCTCACGGAAATTTCAACGCCGCTGGTCTTTTCCACCATCACGCCTGTCGTTGTGTTTCTCCCTCTCGTGGCGGTGAGCGGCGTAACGGGAAGCTTCTTTCGGGCGCTGGCCATTACCATGACCGCGGCGCTTCTCACATCGCTTGCGCTGGCCCTGACCTGGACGCCGGGATTGAGTTACGTGCTGCTGCGGACGCAAGGCAACCATGCGGCGCACAGCGATCACACAGCGGGCCGGCTGCTGACGCGGACGCTGCGTCTTCATGGCCGCGTGCTGGACTGGGCGCTGGCCAAGCCGGTGTGGGTTGGCGTGATCTCATTGCTGCTGATCGTAGCAACGTGGGCCGGTTACCAGGCGCTCGGTTCCGATCTGCTGCCCGAGATGGATGAAGGAGGATTCGTACTCGACTACATCATGCCCGCCGGCAGCTCGTTGAATGAGACGAATCGTGTTCTGCAACATGTGGAGCGCATTCTGCACTCCGAGCCGGAGGTCGACATCACGTCGCGGCGCACGGGGCTGCAGATGGGCCTCGCCGCGGTGACCGAGGCCAACACGGGCGACTTTACGGTGAAGCTGAAGGCGCACCGCAGCCGCTCCATCGACGACGTAATGGAAGACGTGCGGCAGCAGATTCGCGCCACGGAGCCGGAACTTGACGTCGAATTCACGCAGGTGCTTCAGGATATGATCGGCGATCTTTCCAACGCTCCGGAGCCGATTCAGATCAAGATCTTCGCCAACGATCCGCAACTGCTGGCGCAGCTTGGACCGAGAGTGGGCGATGCGATCAGCAAGATTCCCGGTGTGGTTGATGTGGAGAACGGCATCGACAACACGATCAGCGGGCCGGCAACGAATTTTCAGGTCGATCCAGTCGTAGCGGCGCGGTTGGGCTTTACGCCCAGCGAGATCTCCGAAGACGCTACATCGATCCTCGACGGTGTGACCACGACAGACCCACTGATTGCGAATGGTCGGCCGTACAGTATCCGCGTGCGGCTCGGCGACGAACACCGCAGCTCGCTCGACGCCATTGAGAACACGGTCTTCAATTCCAGCTCCGGGCATACGGCCACGCTGGGCTCTCTCGCTGCGATCGAGCAGTTGCCGCCGCAGAATGAGATTCTGCGCGAGAATCTGCAGCGGCTGGTGACGGTGACGGGCCGGCTCGAAGGCTCCGATTTGGGCACCGCCATGGCGCGCGTGCAGCAAACCGTGCGCGGGCTGCATTTGCCCTCGTCGGTACGCGTCGTTTACGGCGGCACCTATGAGGAGCAGCAGAAGTCCTTCCACGATCTGCTTCGGGTGCTCCTGCTGGCATTGGCGCTGATCTTTGGCGTACTGCTGGCGGAGTTCCGCAATTTTCCGGCGCCGATTGCAATTCTTACCTCCTCGGTGCTTTCTATCTCCGGCGTGATTCTGGCTCTGCTCGTGACGGGCACTACGTTCAACGTGGCGTCCTTCATGGGTCTGATCATGGTCATCGGGATCGTAGCGAAGAATGGCATCCTGCTGCTGGACGCAGACGAGCGGTTCCGCGCGGAGGGCTTTTCGGCGAGAGACGCGATGCTGCATGCCGCGCAGCGCCGGCTGCGGCCCATCGTGATGACGGCGTTGGCTGCGGTGTCCGGCATGCTGCCGCTGGCCTTCGCGTTGGGCGCTGGCTCGCAGATGCTGCAGCCGCTGGCGATTGCGGTCATCGGCGGTCTGGTGATCTCGATGGTGCTGAGCCTGGTGGTCACCCCGCTGGTCTACTTCCAGCTCACTCGGAATCGCGAGATCGCATCGGAAGAGCCTGCATAATTCCGATTGCGTCCGGAATGGGACAATAAGGACATGGTCTTCGATGCTTCCGTCCGCTTGAATGCCGCTGAGGCGCGCGTGTTGGGCGCGCTGGTTGAAAAGGAAGTGACCACTCCGGAGTATTATCCGCTTTCGTTGAATGCGCTCGTCAATGCGTGCAACCAGCGCTCGAACCGCGAGCCGGTGATGAATCTCGACGAGGACGAGGTGCGCCAGGCACTACACGGCCTGGAAGAGATGCATCTCGCCGGGCGGGCCCGTTCGGCTGACGGCCGTGTCGCGAAATACGAGCATTGGCTGGGTGAAGCGTTTAATTTCAGCCGCGCGGAGACAGCGCTGATGTGCGTGTTGCTGCTGCGCGGGCCGCAGACGCCGGGCGAGTTGCGCGGCCGTACAGAACGGCTGCACCGGTTTGAAGAGATTTCGGATGTGGTTGCCGCGTTACAGAAACTGATGGAACGTCAGGCGCCGCTAGTGACTGTGCTGCCGCGCCAGCCCGGCACCAAGGAGTCGCGGTATGCGCACCTGCTTTCCGGTCCGGTCGAATCGGCGCCCGGCCAGGCCGAATCCGACCCGGAAACTCCGGCCCCAGAACCCGCGTACGAAGAACGCGTTGCGCAACTTGAGGCTGCGGTGGCGGAACTTCGCCAGCAGCTTGACGCCCTCGGCCAGAAGATCGACAGTCTCTTCGGCTGAAAGACCGGTCAACGCTTCCGGGCGAAAGCCGACGCGAGATTTGTATCTCGAAGGATGCGAAACAGCGCTATGATCTTCAGTGGAGAATGGCGATGTCGCAATACGTATTTCTCTGCCAGGATTGCCACAAGGAATTTACGCTGAACCTTCATCTTGCAGACGTGGACAAAGGCGGCGTAGCGTGTCCGCACTGCGGAAGCAAGCGGGTGACGCAAGAAGTGCTGGCGTTCTCCGCCGTTACTAGCAAGAAGAGCTAGGGCTTGTCCAGGCTTTTCGGACCCAGCAAGAGCGGAAGATACCGGGAGTGACGGGGCGCAGGACCGGCCACTGGAAATGTGCGCTGCGAAGGCCCCAATCACACCCATTGCCCAATCCGCTTCTACAGCGTACTATTCCACTGAAAAAGTCTTCAGGAGAATCCTAGCCTATGCGCATTTCCGCGTCGCTTCCTCTCGTTTTGTCCGCGTTGGTAACGTTTACTGTTTCGGCGCAGACCGGCTCCGCACCCAAGTCCATGCACCGTTCAGTAGCCAAAGTAGCTGCTTCGGATGCGGTGGCGCAGACGCCGCCGATGGGCTGGAACAGCTGGAATTTCTTCCACCGCAATGTGACCGACCAGGATATTCGCAACGCGGCTGATCAGCTTGTTTCAACGGGCATGAAAGACGCGGGCTATATCTACGTGAATATCGATGACACGTGGGAAGGCGACCGCGACGCCAATGGCGTGTTGCATACGAACTCGAAATTCCCTGACATGAAGGCGCTGGCCGACTATGTCCACTCGAAGGGTCTCAAGCTGGGCATCTACTCCTCGCCGGGGCCGCAGACCTGCGCTCGCTTCGCCGGCTCGCTCGACCACGAAGTCCAGGATGCGCAGCTCTATGCCTCGTGGGGCATCGATTATCTGAAGTACGATCTGTGCAGCTTCCGCTCAGAGGTGATGACGGCCAAGGCCCCCGATGACAAGGCCGAACAGATGCGGATGATGGTCGCCGCTTATAAGAAGATGGACGACGCCCTCAAGGCGACAGGCCGGCCCATCGTGTACTCGCTCTGCCAGTACGGGTGGGATTCGGTTTGGGAGTGGGGGCCGGAGGTGGGCGCAAACCTGTGGCGTACCACCGGCGACATCCAGCCCAACTGGAACAGCGTTTATGCGATCCTCAGCATGCAGGCTGGCCTCGCGAAGTACGCGGGACCCGGGCATTGGAATGACCCCGACATGCTGGAGGTGGGCAACGGCAGGCTCACGCTGGGCGAGAATCGCGCGCACTTCTCCATGTGGGCCATGCTGGCCGCGCCGCTGCTGGCCGGCAACGACCTGCCCAACATGACGCCGGAGATCAAGGCGATCCTTACCAATCGCGATGTGATCGCGATCGACCAGGATAGACTCGGCCGTGAAGCAACACGCGCCTATTCGGAAGGTGAGGTCGACGTGTGGACGCGGCACCTCTCGGGCGGCGCCATGGCCATCGCGGTGCTCAATGCAGGCAGCGACCGCGTCTCAACGCATCCGTTCCATCTCGACCTGGCGAAGCTCGGCCTGCACGGTGCGCAGCATGCGAAGGATCTTTGGACCGGCAAGGATACGGATCTCACCGACAACATGCCGCTCGAAATTCCCAGTCACGATATTCTGCTGGTGAGGATCGCAGCGCCGAAATAGGCGCTGCACTGAATTTCACGAGAGCTGGTGCGTCAACAGCAATCTCATTCCGCACGGGCGAGGTGAACGGCGAACCAGCCTCGCTCGTCGGTCCAGCTTCCGATCGGAGCAAAGTCGGTTGCTGCAAGCAGCGTTTCCGCTTCGTCGGGACGATATTTATAGCTGTTTTCTGTGTGAATGCTTTCTCCGACGCCGAACTCTATGGCCAGATCGAGCGCAGAGATCTGCACCTGCTGCGGTCTGCGGCTGACCAGATGCATTTCGATGCGCGAGAGAGCAGGGTTCCACGCGGCGCGATGCGCAAAGGCTGCAAGATCGAAGTCTGCCGCCAGGTCCCGGTTGAGCCGATGCAACACGTTTTTATTGAAGGCTGCGGTCGTGCCGGCAGCGTCGTCATAAGCAGCGAGAAGAACAGCTTCGTCTTTGACGAGATCCACGCCGAGCAGCAGGCAATCTCCGGGCACAAGCTGCTTTCGAACCTTGTGGAGCACGCGCCTTGCGTCGTTGGGCTCAAAGTTACCGATGCTCGAACCGATGTACAGCACAAGTCTCCGCTCGCCTGCGTTCGTCCGGTCCAGGAAGAAGCCATTTGTGTAGTCCGAGGCGTACGGCATCACGCGCACGCCGGGAATCTCGCGCTCGATCCGCGCCTGCGCGACAAGAAGAGCGGTGGACGAGACATCCACCGGTTCGTAGAGCACCCCGCCTTGTTGCTCAACAGCGGCCTGCAGCAGGACTCGTGTCTTGTCGGCCGAGCCGGCGCCGAGCTCCGTGATCTGCAGTCGCGCACCGTCTGCCGCATGGGCAATCATCTCGCCTGCGTACTCGGTCAGAATCGACCGTTCCGTGCGCGTCAGGTAGTACTCGGGAAGCTCGGTGATCTGGTCAAACAGCCGCGAACCGGCCTCGTCGTAAAACAGCCAGGGTGGCAACTGCTTGGGTATGGAAGTGAGCCCGGCACGTGCTGCCAAGGCGACCTGGGGATTGACACGAATCGCAGCTGAGGTGGAAACGGCAATGGCCATCTTGCTCCTTGGATGCAGCCAAGCAGTTTAGGAAGCAAGCCGGATGCCGGAAAATTGCCAGCGTGTCTCCGGCGCAAAAAAGTTGCGGTAACTCGATCGGATATGAGGCTCGGGTGTAACACAGGAGCCACCGCGCAGCACCATTTGCCCGCTCATGAACTTCCCGTTGTACTCGCCCAGCGCGCCTTCGAGTGGTTTGAATCCTGGATAAGGCAGATACGCACTCCCAGTCCACACCCAACAATCGCCCCACCACGGCGCGGGGCCCTGGTTTTGGTCGAGGTGCGTGGCCGGGGAGGGCACCAACCGGCCAGAGTCGAGCAGGTTTCCTTGAACCGGACAGCCCTCGGCAGCGGCTTCCCACTCGAACTCGGTAGGTAGTCTGTGGCCAGCCCAGCGCGCGTAAGCATCGGCTTCGTAGTAGCTCACCTGGCTGACAGGAGCACGCAGCAGATCTTCGAGCGGCACACTGCCGCGCAGGGTGAAGATGCTCCAATCGCCGTGCTCGCCATCTTCCTTGCTCCAGTAGAGCGGAGCGCGCCAGCCTTGTTCCTTGACGGTGGTCCAGCCGGCCGAAAGCCACAGCTCCGGCCGGCGATACCCACCATCGGCCATGAAGGCCAGATACTCACCGCAGGTCACCAGGCGGTTGCTCAAGCCGTACGGCTCGAGCCAAACCTGGTGCCGGCCGAGCTCGTTGTCGAAACAAAAGCCATCGCCGGTGTAACCGATCGCGCGCAGCCCGCCCTCGAATTGCTGAAACTCTGCCCGTGCTGGAGTCTGATCTTGGAGGTCGGGAGGAACCGGCGCGCTCTTGGTGAGATATGCCGGACGAAGAGGATTGGTAAAGAAGGCGTGCAGAATGTCAGTGAGCAGCAGCTCCTGGTGCTGCTCCTCGTGGTTCACGCCCAGCTCGATGCGGCGGAGCGCCTCGGGCTCGGGGCCGGATTCCAGCAGCCGCTCCATGGCTTCGTCCACGTGCTCCCGATAGCGCATCACCTCATCCAATGCCGGGCGCGAGAACGAAGAGCGCAGCTTCTTTTCCGGGAATGCCGAAAAGCCCTCGTAATAGCTGTTGAAGAGCCACGGGAAATCAGCATTGAACACGCGATAACCGGGGAGGAACGGAGCGAGCACGAAGGACTCGAAGAACCACGCGGTGTGGGCCAGATGCCACTTCGCCGGGGAAGCTTCGGGGCAGGACTGCACCATCATGTCCTCGGGTGTGAGCGGCGCGCACAGGGCCAGAGTCCGCTGGCGGGTGGATCGGAACCGGTCTCTCACCCAGTCGTCTGCCAACCGATGATGGAGCGCTGTGCCGGAATCGGCGATGGCTGCAACGGATGGATTCATATGCGCTCGAACCTCCTGTGTTCAAAGCAGTGTATCGCGCGGCCCTCGCCCCAACCCCCGTGTTACCGGGTTTTTACAGGCGTCGCGATGGAAACTGTTACGGCTTTGTGACCAGTGTGTCTTTTCACGGCCATCAATTAGTGCTTTAATTGCATGCGGACGATTTTCACCAATGAAATCGCCCCCTTCGGTTCCATCCGGTTGCAGCGGAGCGGAAACCAAGGAGGGACCATGTTCAGGTGTGAAGAATACGATCCGTTGCGAGCTCTGCCCGCCCGTTCAGTTATCTTTTCTGTGGTGCTTGCCGCCTCCCTGCCATCCGTCTGTGCTCAAGTGCCCAGCGCCACTCCGTCGATTCAATCCAAGTTTGCGCAATCCTCGGCGTCCTCCCCGGCGACGACTCCAAGCCCAGCAGTGACTCCGGAGCAGCTTGGCGATTCACTCTCGGTCCATCAGCGTTACCAGGCGGCGATCCAGGCGTATATGAAGGCCCCGCCAACAGCAGCCGTCTGGAATAAGATGGGGATCGCCTACCAAATGATGTTTAATTCGAAAGACGCGGTTCGCTGCTATAAGGAGTCCCTCAAGCTCAACCCGCGTAATTCCAGCGTGCTCAACAACCTGGGCACGGTCTACGACTCGATGAAGCAATACGGCCAGGCGGAGAAGTATTACCGCAAGGCTCTCAAGATCGATCCGCAGTCGGCGCTGGTTCTCAAAAATGAGGGCACCAACCTATTGGCGCAGCACAAGTACAGCCGCGGCTGGGATGCCTACAAGCAGGCGGTGGCGATCGACCCACAGATCTTTCTGGACCGCAGCAGTCCGCAGGTGCAGAATCCCTCCAGCGTGCAGGAGCGCGGAGCCATGAACTATTACATGGCGATGGGCTGCGTACGCACCGGGCATACCGATTGCGCGCTGCAGTACCTGCGCATGGCGCTCGATGAGGGCTTCACCAGCCCAAAGAAGATTGCCTCTGATATCGCATTTGAGAGCCTCCGCGACAATCCCGACTTCCAGCAGCTTCTCGCCTCGCAGAACAAGCCAAAGGCTCAATAGGGTTGAAGTGCGCCAGCAGCGCGGAGCACACGGCGCCGGCGTGTCGTCCTCAGCGCCAGGTCAGCCGTCTATGCCTTCAGCACGATTTTGCATAGACTGTTCTCCCGGAGTCCTGTCATGAAGATTCGCCTCGCCATTGCTTTCCTCCTTGTATTGGCTTTTGCAGGCGCCGCAACGGCGCAGGACTCCGGCTCCACGCCGCCTCAAGGCCAGCACGCCGGAGGATGGCGCGGAGGACGCGGCGGTTACGGCGGCGGCATGGGCATGATGGGCCGCGGCGTCATGGGCGCCATCACCGAGGTGGCAGCCGATCACTACACCATCAAGACCGAAACGGGCGAAATCTACACGGTGCATTACAGCGCGAACACACGCATGTTCAAGATGCCGGCGGGAATGCGCGGACCGGGCGGTCAAGGTAGTGAGGGCGGACAGGGAATGGGCGAGGGCCGTGGCATGGGGCGCGGAGGCAATCCTCCGCAGCAGATTCAAGCCTCTGACATCAAGGTGGGCGATGTGATCGAGGCGCGTGGTGAGACAGACGCCACAGCGAAGTCGGTCGGTGCGGTAGCCGTTGTGCTGCTCGATCCGGAGCAGGTAAAGCAGATGCGCCAGATGGAGGCAAACTATGGCAAGACCTGGCTCATGGGCAAGGTGACGGCGATTGATGGCGTCAAGGTGACGCTCACGGGAGTCGTAGACAATGCTCCGCACAGCTTTGTTGCCGACGAGAACACCACATTCCGCCGCCGTCGCGACCCCATCACGCTGGCCGATATACAGGTGGGCGATACCGTTCGAGTGGACGGCGCCGTAAAGGATGGCCAGTTCACAGCAACGACCGTCGCGGATATGGGAGCGCCGCGCCAGGGGACAGCCCCCTCTTCGCCACAATAGCGAGAGCCAACCAGGCCCAAGAAAAAAGCGGGATATGGCTGCTCTCTCCGTTTCGTCTACGGCTATTAGCATTCTTGCAACTTACGCCAAAAAGTTCGCTCTACAAATTAAAGATGCCAGTTCTGCCTCCGAACGGTTATAATTCGCTGTTAGCAAATATGTTTCTTATTTATCTGAACTTAGATCAAATTCGTTCGGATGTTGATGTTTTTGTTAACTCGTGTGTCAACTGAACCTCCGCTATTTATTTCTAGAATCGAGCTGCAGACTCGAATCAACTTCAACCTTCAAACCCGAAGCTGCCATATCCGGATGAAGGTTCCCGGGCAGTAAAAACTTTGGAGATGTGGAATGCAAACATGCAAATGGGCGAGGAGTTTCCTCGCGAGCGCCGGCGTGCGCCTTCTCGCGCTGCTGGTTGTGTTGTTCGGTCTGAGTCTGGCGGGATCGGCTCAACAGATCACCGGATCGATCTCGGGAAGTGTCAAGGATGAAAGCGGCGCCCTGGTTACCACGGCTACGATCAAGGCCGTTAACGTCGACACAGGCTTTTCTCGCAACGCGGCGGTGGGCTCCGACGGCAGCTACCTTATTCAATATCTTCCCGTGGGCAACTACACGGTAAGCGCGTCGGCGCCCGGATTTGAAGGCTTCGTCCAGAAGAACATTGCGGTCACCGTCGATCAGACCTCCGCGCTGAACATTACGCTCTCTGTGGGAGCCACAACGCAGACGGTGACGGTCACAGAGGCTCCGCCGCTGGTGGAGACAACGACAGCCGAGCTGGGCAGAACAGTTTCGCCGAGCGAGATTATCGGCCTGCCGCTGGTCAACCGCAATGCGTATGCCGAGCTCTCGCTCACGCCCGGCGTTCAGTCCAACAGCGCCGGCAGCCAGAGCAATCCGAGCGGCACGCCCAACTTTCAGATTGGCGTTCCTTCCACGCAGGTGATCGTCAACGGCGGTATCGATGGCGGTGTGCCCATGGTGAGCTACTACCTGGACGGCGGCATCAACATGACCGGCCTGCGCAACTACGGCAACCCGCTGCCAAATCCTGATGCCCTTGAAGAATTCCGCGTGGAGACGAACGATTTCGCGGCTCAGTACGGACGCATGTCGGGCGCCGTGGTCACGGCTGTCACTCGTTCGGGAACGAACCAGTTCCATGGCTCGCTGTTCGAGTTCAATCGCAATACTGACCTGAACGCTTACCCCTGGAATCCTCCGAAGAACCCGCTGACGGGCAAGTATCTGAACGCGCCGTATCACCGCAACCAGTTCGGCGGCACAGTTGGCGGACCCGTCGTGCGCGACAAGGCATTTTTCTTCTTCAGCTATGCAGGACTGCGGCAGGTGATCGGCCAGTTGCTCTCTGGTGCGGTTGTGCCTACAGCCGCAGAACGTCAGGGCGACTTTACGGCCGATGCATTCCCGGTCTATATGCCCGGGACCTACAATCCAGCCACCAAAACCGGAACGCAGGTCGACGGTGTAAATGCCTCGCCAAGCTGCCAGACGCCTCGGCCGAACTGCGTTCCGCAAGCGCTGCTTGATCCGGCCTCAACCAGCATTCTCAACAAATACGTCCCGTTGCCAAACGCTCCCGGCAACAACTACGTCGGATTCTTTACCGGCCCGACCAACCAGGACGAGTATCTGGGCAAATTCGATGAGACCTTGTCTGACAAGGACCACGTCGCAGCCAGCTACTTCTACCTGAATAGCAAACAGAATGCCTACGGCGGCGGCAATATTCCTTACACGACGACGCAATCGTTTGCACGGCAGCAGACGCTTAATATCAGCGACGTGCACACGTTCAGTCCAACCACGGCAAATCAGGGGTGGTTCACAATGACGCGCGTCGCCGGCGGCCGCACCAACCTGCCGGGAATCGGTCTGGACGACCTGGGATCGAGCTTTACGACCCAGGGGCCCAAAACCCTGCCCCAACTCGCCGTCTCCGGCTACTTCAACGCCGGCGGGGGCCTTGCGGGACCGGTCAGCGATTCCACCTTCTTCTCGCTGCGCGACATGGTGAGCCAGACCCGCGGCAAACACACGCTGGACTTTGGTGGCGAGGTCTCTTTGGAAAAAGACCCCTTCCTCGGCGACCTTTACAACTTCGGCGTCTTCAACTTCAATTCTGCGGCGCCAACCACTACGGATAATCCGCTGTCGGACTTTGTCACCGGCCAGGTGTACACGATGGAGCAGGACACGCCCTATCACACAGTCACCAGCACGTGGTACTGGGCTGCGTTCATCCAGGACACCTATCGCATCACGCCGAAGCTCACGCTCAACCTGGGCCTGCGCTATGACGTGCAGACGGCCCCGGTCGAAGCGCAGAATCTGACGGCCACGTTTGAGCCCAACGTGCAGTCCACGCAGGTTCCAAGCGCGCCCCTGGGCATGCTGTTCCCGGGCGACAAGGGCGTGCCGCGCGGCATTGTCAATACGCGCTACCACCACGTCTCGCCGCGCGTCGGTATCGCGTGGGATCCGTTTGGCGACGGAAAGACTGCCATTCGTGCCGGCGCGGGCGTTTTCTACGGAAGCGTCGCGGGCAACGAATGGAATCAGCCGGGCAATGCACAGCCGTTCTCGGTGCGCCAGACCTTCCCTGACATCCACTCGTTCTCGAACATCTATGCGCCGACGATGGTGAACGGTTCCGCATCGTCGTTCCCCGGCGGCGACGTCTTTCCGTACACCTACAATCCATCCAATCCGCGATTCCTCCAGTATGCGGGTATCGAGACCATCGCGCAGAGCTACCAATGGCCGCTGGTCTATCAGTTCAACGCGGCTGTGCAGCGGCAGCTTCCGCAGAATGTCAGCCTCACCGTGGCGTACGTCGGCACGCTTACGCGGCATGTGCCTTTCTTCGAGGACAAGAACTACGCGTCCTACGAAGCGGGAGCGACCTCAGCCAACGTCAACAGCCGGCGTCCTTATGACAGCAATCCGGCCAACGGCCCAACGCTGAGCTCGATTGCATATCTTCAGTCTGAAGCGTCGGCCTCATACCACTCGCTGCAGATCTCCGCGAGCCGCCCCCTCACGCATAGCCTCACGATCAATGGCTTCTATGTCTGGAGCCATAACCTCGAAAGCCTGAATCCGGACGGCGATGGCCTTGGAACCGCGCAGGACTTCGACAACCTGTGGGAGGAAAGAGGCCCCGCCGATAACGACCGCAGAAATGTGGCCAGTATCTCGGGCATGTGGAACCTGGACTACTACCACGGAGCGAGCTCGTTGGTGAAGCAGGCCCTCAACGGCTGGACCATCTCTCCGATCGTCTCGCTGCAGAGTGGCTCACCCTTCGAGATCACTACCGGAGCGAATAACAGTCTCGACAGCTCGAACCATAACCGTCCCAACCTGGTGCCGGGCGCCGACTGGCAGCTGGATCCTCACCGCTGCCGCGTCTGTTCCAATGGTGTGACGAGCGAGTGGTTCAATACGGCTGCGTTCACTCCGAATGGTCCCGGAAAGCCGGGCGGCATCGGTCCCGGTGGGGCAGACGGCAACGTCTCGCGCGACTTCCTTGTCGGTCCCGGCTACCGCGACGTCGACCTCGGGCTGCTGCGCGACTTCCGCTTTGAACGCGGGATCGTCTTCCAGCTTCGCGGCGAGGCGACGAACGTGTTCAACCTGGTGAGCCTCAATAACCCGACGGCTACCCTTTCGTCGGGAAACAACGGCAAGATCACGTCGGCGACGACTCCGCGGTTGATTCAGGTGGGGGCCCGGCTGACTTTCTAGCGGGTTGCTTTCACTGGTTCGGGGCCGGATAGAGCGTTCTATCCGGCCATTCTTTTTGGGGCGTAAAATCGATTGGAATGTTGACGTTAAATTATTAAAATCAATCGTCTGCACGGATGCGTGAAACCAGTATTTCTATAGTGAAATCGCCCTGGAACTAAAGTTTTCACAGAAAATTCGTTCTTCTAACAAAAAGCGTGCATATCGTATTTCGCACAAGGTATAATTCGCGCCGTAGACAAAGGATTGTCTGGCGGAAGTTCGAACTTGGGCTTAATTCGCCCCGAGCCTTGCATAGCCTTTGTCGACACCCGGGTTTTTTACGCCGCGCAGATCTCTGTTTTGGCGTGCGCCACCCGGACAAGCAATGACCAGAGGTTGCCGCGAGACCGGCAGCTTCGATGCGTATGGAGTTGGATCCCCAGACTCGTAATTGGTCCCTAACCCAGCGCGGAGGTCCGGGTAAAGCTACCCGGTAGAGAGCAACTTGGGAGGCAGTATGAACACACGCAAGACGGCGAGGAGCTTCCTCGCAAGCGCCAGCATGCGGATATTCGCTGTGCTGGTTTTGATGACTGGCTGCGGCTTGATGGCGTTTGGCCAGCAGATCACGGGCTCCATCGTAGGAACCGTCAAGGATGCGCAAGGCGCAGTGATCGCTGGTGCGAACATCAAGGCAACGAATGTAGACACCGGTTTCTCGCGCTCCGTGCCCAGCAACGGATATGGCGAGTTCCGAATCGACTATCTTCCCGTAGGCAACTACACGGTCGAAGCGTCTGCCGCGAATTTCAAAACGTTCGTCCAGAAGAATGTCGTACTCACGGTCGATCAGACGCAGACTCTGGGCGTCGTGCTGGAGATTGGTGCACAAACCCAGACGGTGACCGTGACCGAAGCTCCACCGCTGGTTGATACGTCGACCGCCGAGTTGGGCAGAACGGTTTCCCCGGCTGAGATCGTCGGACTACCTCTGGTCAACCGCAACGCTTATGCTCAGCTGTCACTTACACCGGGCGTGATGAGCAACAGCGCCAGCCAGCAGCAGAATGCAAACGGCACCCCGAATTTCGTCATCGGACTGCCTTCTACCGACGTGCAGGTTAACGGCTCGATTGATGGCGGCAATCCCGAGGTGAGTTTCTATCTGGATGGCGGCCTGAACATCAACGGCATCCGCAACTACGGCAACCAGCTGCCGAACCCGGACGCTCTGGAAGAGTTCCGCGTAGAAACCAGCAACTTCTCGGCACAGTATGGGCACATGTCGTCCGCGGTGGTAACGGCTGTCACCAAGTCGGGTACGAACCAGTTTCACGGAGCGTTGTTTGAGTTCAACCGCAACACCGATTTCAACGCATACAACTGGAATGCCCCGAAGGACACGAACGGCAATTTCATCAAAGCGCCTTACCATCGCAACAATTTCGGCGGCGTGATCGGCGGACCGGTGAAGAAGGACAAGGCGTTCTTCCTGTTCAGCTATGCCGGTTTGCGTCAGGTGGTGGGCCAGTACGTGAGCGGTGGCCGCGTTCCCACGGCGGCCGAGCGGCTGGGCGACTTCACGGGCGATCTGCCCAACCCTGCCAACCAGAACGGAAAGTTTTCTTACTATGGGTCGGCACCGTTCACCATCAATATGCCGGGAACGAAGACGAACTACACGGGCCAGACCAACAGCAGCTCAGGCTGTTCTTCCGTCGGCGTGAACGCGAATAATCCAACGAACAAAAACTGCCTGCCGGCGAGCGCTGAGGACGCGTTAGCAGCCGCCGTTATGAGCGGCAAGAATACCAGCGCGTCGATTCCGTTGCCCAACGTCACTCCAAGCGGAGCGACGGTTCCGCTGAACTGGTCCGGCTACTTCACCGGCCCGACCGAAGAGAACGAATACCTGGGCAAGTATGATCAGGTTCTCAGCGAGAAGGATCACGTGGCGGCGACGTATTTCTTCGTGCGCACGACACAGAACGCGTTCGGCGGCGGCAACATCGCCCCCTGGACAATCAACCAGTCCTATACCAACCAGACGAACGCGAACATCAGCGACGTCCACACCTTTACCCCCACCACGGCAAATCAGGCCTGGCTGTCGTTTACGCGGGCGGCGGGCGGACGCGTCAACCTGCCGGCGACGGTCAGCGCGGGCTCGCTCGGTTCCAGCTACACCATCCAAGGACCCGCGACGATCCCGGATCTCAACGTCTCCGGATATTTCCATGCCCAGAATTCGCTGGCTGGTCCGGTGACGGATTCGGATTTCTATTCGCTCCGCGACATGGTGAGCCTGACCAGAGGCAAACACAGCCTGTACTTCGGCGGCGAATTCGCGCTGGACAAGGGTATGTTCGTCGGCAACCTGTACAACTACGGAAATTTCAGCTATACGAGCTCTGCTCCCACCACCACCGGCAACGCACTGTCTGACTTCTACACGGGCATGCTCGCCTCGATGGAGCAGGACACTCCTTACCACACACTGATGAGCGCATGGCACACGGCGGTCTTCTTCCAGGATGACTACCGCATCACTCCGCGCTTCACGGCGAACCTCGGCGTGCGGTGGGATATCGACACGGCGCCAGTCGAGTCGTCGAATCTGACAGCGGCCTTTATTCCCAGCAAGGCGACCCTTACCAGCAATCCCAGCGCTGCCGGCACACAATCGACGTTGGTTCCGAGCGCGCCGGCGGGCATGTTCTTCCCGGGCGATCCGGGCGTGGGGCGCGGCATCGTGAGCACAAAGTACCACCATGTTGCGCCGCGCATCGGATTCGCGTGGGACCCGTTCGGCGATGGCAAGACCGCTGTTCGTGCCGGTGCGGGCATCTTCTACGGAACCACAAGCGGCAACGAGTGGAATCAGCCGGGCAACGCGAATCCATACGCGGTTCGGCAGACCTTCAGCTCGGTGCGCTCAGCTTCGGACCCCTACAATCCTTTGATGGTGAACGGCGCCGCATCGGCATTCCCCAGCGGAGACCCGTTCCCGTACGTCTATAACCCAAAGAGCCCGCGGTTCCTGCTGCCGGCGGCTATCGAAACCATCGGCACGAACGTGCAGTGGCCCTACATCTACCAGTTCAATCTTGCCGTGCAGCGGCAGTTGCCCTGGCAGATCGCTCTGACGGCAGCTTATGTGGGCACGCTCTCGCATGATGTGCCTACGATGATCGATGGCAACTATGCTCCCTATGTTCCGGGAATCGCAGGTGAGAACTCCGGTCAAACGGGAACAGGCGGCACTAACGCTCGGCGTCCATACGACCAGAACGCCACCGGTACGGGCACGCTCGGCCAGAACATCTTCCTCATCACGAACCAGACGGCCAACTATCACTCGCTGCAGATAGCGGCGGGTCGGCCGCTTTCCCGCAACGTAATGGTGAATGGCTTCTATGTCTGGAGCCATGCCATCCAGAGCAGCAACGAGTCGGCAATCGGTCAGATGACCGCGCAGGATTTCGCGAATCTATGGGAAGAAAAAGGCCCCATGGACGCGGACCGGCGCAACGTCGCGACCATCTCCGGCATGTGGAAGATCGACTACTATCACGGCGAGAACTTCTTGATGAAGCAGGTTGTGAATGGCTGGACGGTTTCGCCCATCTGGGTGATGCAGAGCGGCCAGCCCTTCGAAATCACGACCGGTTCGACGAAGAACGACGACAGCAATGGCCACAACCGTCCCGACTTCGACGCGGTCAATCCGGCGAGCGCATTCCTTGATCCGCATCGGACTCGCGCCCAGGAGGCGGCCGAGTGGTTCAACACCGCAGCCTTCGTTGCCAACGGTCCCAACGTAGCAGGCGGCATCGGGCCCGGCAACGCTGACGGCAACGTGCCGCGCGATTATCTGCGCGCTCCAGGCTATCGCGACGTGGATCTGGGCCTCTTCCGCGATTTTCAATTCCGGGAGAATATAACGTTCCAGCTCCGCGGCGAGGCTACCAATGTCTTTAACCTTGTCAGCCTGGGAACGCCAGGGACGAGCGGTCCTCCGAACGTGGATGGCCAGGCACCCTCGTCTTCGAGCTTTGGCGTGATCACCGGAGCATCCAGCCCGCGCATCCTCCAGGTGGGCGGACGGCTGACCTTCTAGTTGATTTGGCTCGAGATAAATTTGAGGCCGGATGAGACTCTCATCCGGCCTCTGCTTTTGTACAGCGATATGAATTTGTCTTCACGACAAGTTCCGCGCTCACGCTGGATGACGAAAAAGCCCACATCGGACCTCAACCGATTCTTACGCCCGATCACGCCGTCGTTGAATCGGATTCCGCCGCCGCGGTGCGCTAATCAAGAGATTTGACCTTCGTGCCGGGCTGCAGCTTCAGCTGGAACTGGTCATCGGGCAGAGTGAGATTCTGGCTCACCTTGGTAGGAGTGAGAGTGATTTCAATTCCCTCAATGGGGCGCTTGATGTCGATGAGCGACGGATACGTGACACCGCCGAAATCACGGTAGCCCGAATAGAGAGTGATGGTCACCAGGTTGCCATCGCTATCGTAAATGTCCTGCTGATAGGGAAGCAGATCGTCGCGATGGAAGGTGATCACGCGCGTCGGGGCGAACTGATGGCTCTCCGATCTCGGATGCATGACGCTCAGTACGTATTCGGGCGTAATCAGCAGATGCTTCTTCGACGGATCTTCAATTGTCTCGCTGTCTGCCATCACGGAATAGAATTCATCCGGCTCTAGGCCACGTACCGCAATTGCATCGAAGAAAAACTCAGGCCGCAGATTGAGCATGGGATTGGGTGATGTTCCCTTTGCGTCGTCGGCTCCCTTGTAAGCCAGCTTCTCGGGTGGAATGTTGAGAGTGAAGTTCTTCCCATCGCTCACCATATCGAACATCCAGGTGTGCAGCACGGGCACCTGGCCGAGTACCCGGAGGGAGTCCGGTTTCCGCAAGAGCAGGAACCCGGGGATGTTCGGATAGTCCTTGGCAAGATCCTGTGTGGACTTGACCACCCGAAGATGGATTTCGCACTGCACGCTCAGCGTCTGAAGCGCCTTCCAGGAATCATCGAGTTTGCCCACGAGCTCCTTGGGTGTGACGGTCTGCACCACCGCGGGCGCTTTGGGAACCGGGAGCTTGCGCGTAGTAGGAAACAGCGAACAACCAGCGAGAGCCAGGGGAAGGGCAAGCGATGCCGCGGATGCCAGGCGGCGCGAAGACCTCATGGCGCACCCGCCTTCTTCATGGCGCGGCGATAGCCGGCCACATTGCGGTTGTGCTCATCCAAAGTGCTCGCGAAGAGCGAATGGCCCTGCGCGTTGCTGCCTGCGGCAACGAAGTAAAGATAGTCAGTATTCGCCGGGTGCATGGCGGCGCGCAACGACGGAATACCGGGATTGGCGACCGGGCCAGGGGGCAATCCGGGATGCAGATAAGTGTTGTACGCCGTGTCGCGGCTCAGGTCGCTCTGGTAGATCGAGCCCCGCCAGTTGCCTTCGAGTTCGAGGCCATAGATCACGGAGGGGTCGGTCATCAGGGGCATATTCTTTTCGAGCCGGTTCTCAAAGACGCTGGCCACCAGAGGCCGCTCGGTATCGACCGCCGTCTCCCGCTCGATCAATGAGGCAATGGTGACCACCCGGTGCACGTTCTCCTTCAACCCCAGTTCCGAGGCGACGTCGCGGAAGCGACGCACCATGGCTGCAGTAATCTGCGCCGCCTTCGTGTGGCGGGCAAAGCGATATGTGTCGGGGAACAAATAACCCTCCAGGCTCTTGGCCTGAGGATCCAGATCAGCCACCAACGCTACCTGTTGGGTGGCTGCATTGAGGAAATCCTGCCGCGTGTCGAAGCCCGCCTGTTCGACGCGTGCGGCGATATCAAAGATGTTTTCTCCCTCTGGTATCGTCAGCGCAACGGTGTAGATTTCGCCGCGCGCGATTTTTTCATACGCCTCAACCGGCGTCACCGGATGGTCAAACCGGTATTCACCAGCCCGCAGGGTTCCCCACTTCACCGCGCGTAGCAGATCGAATGCGTATTGGCTGCGCACAACCCCAGCGGCTTCCAGTTTTTGACCGATGCGCAGGGTGGAATCGCCCGGCACAAGATCGACAAATGTTTCAGTGGTTGGACCGTACGGCGTGAGCAGCAGCCATCCCGCTGCGCCGGCCACAACCAGAATGACCAGGAAGGTTCCCACCAGGAACCGCGCCATTCCGGAGCCCGCCTGTTTCCTGCCTTTCCATGTGCGCCTGGCCATTCAGCTGTTTTCAAACCCTCAATCTGTTTTGGACGCGAAAGACCGTCCCCGAGACTCTCTAATTGATTGTATCGGGCTGGAATGGCATGAATTTTCCAGGGGCGAATTGGAGCGGCAGGACAAACCAGCAGGCCGCCGGCCGAGTGTCGCCCGGCGGCCCCTGGTTTTTACCTGGTTTGGACAAGTAACTGGATAGCCCGATCACAGCCGGCAGATGAGCAATTCCCGCTCGTAGATCATCTCAGGAGGCAGGTGATCGTGCAGGTCGAGAAATAATTCCTCATGGCCGATGACCTCGGTTCGCCACTGGGCGCGGTCGACGGCCTGCAGCCGGTCGAACTGTTCTTCTGAGAAATCGAGGCCGGTCCAGTCGATGTCCCGGTAGTAAGGTGTCCAGCCGATGGGCGTCTCCTTGCCCTGCGCGCGGCCGCGTACGCGGTCGACGATCCACCTGAGGATGCGGATATTCTCGCCAAAACCCGGCCATAGGAAGTGTCCGTCATCGTCCTTGCGGAACCAGTTCACATGGAAAACGCGTGGGGTCGCGCTGAGCTTGCGCTGCATCTTGATCCAGTGCCGGAAGTAGTCGCCCATGTGATAGCCGCAGAAAGGCAGCATGGCCATGGGATCGCGTCGTAGTTTGCCGACGGTTCCAGCGGCGGCGGCCGTCATCTCCGACGCCATGGTGGCGCCCATATAGACGCCGGAACTCCAGTTGAAAGCCTGGTAGACGAGAGGCATGGTCGTGGAGCGGCGGCCGCCGAAGATGATGGCGCTCAGCGGGACGCCGTCGGGGTCCTGCCAGGCCGGATCGATGCTCGGGCACTGCGCGGCCGGAGCGGTGAAGCGGCCATTGGGATGGGCCGCCTTGGCGCCCGTACGGCGGCCAATCTCCGGCGTCCACACGTTCCCCTGCCAATCGAGGCACTCGCGCGGAGGGGTGTCGGTCATGCCTTCCCACCACACGCCTCCCTCCGGCGTGAGCGCGACATTGGTGAAGATGGTATTGCGCCCAAGTGTGGCCATTGCGTTGGGATTGGTTTTGGCGCTGGTGCCGGGTGCGACGCCGAAAAAGCCCGTCTCGGGGTTGATGGCGCGGAGCTGACCTTTCTCGTCGGGTCGAATCCAGGCGATATCATCGCCGACGGTCCAGACCTTCCATCCCTTCAGCGCCTTGGGAGGAACCATCATGGCGAAATTCGTCTTGCCGCAGGCAGAGGGAAACGCCGCCGCGACATAAGTCTTTTCGCCCGATGGGCTTTCCAGGCCGACGATCAGCATGTGCTCGGCCATCCAGCCCTCATCGCGGGCCATATTCGAGGCGATGCGGAGCGCGAAGCATTTCTTGCCCAGCAGCGCGTTGCCGCCGTAGCCCGAGCCATAGGACCAGATCTCGCGGGTCTCGGGATAGTGCACGATGTATTTCGTATCGTTGCAGGGCCACGGCACGTCCGTCTGGCCGCGCTCAAGCGGCATCCCCACCGAGTGCATACAGGCGACGACCCGCTTGGTGTCCTTATCGATCTGCGCAAAGACCGGCCTGCCGATGCGGGCCATGATGCGCATGCTTACGACGACGTAGGGCGAGTCGGTGAGCTGGACGCCGATCTGGGCGGCCGGCGAGTCCAGCGGGCCCATGCAGAAAGGAAGCACGTACATGGTGCGTCCGCGCATGCAGCCGCGGAAGAGATCCTTGAGCTTGCGGCGCATCTGAAAGGGGTCTTCCCAGTTATTCGTAGGCCCGGCGCTGTCGCGCGAGAGCGAGCAGATGAAGGTGCGTTCCTCGACGCGGGCCACATCACGCGCATCGGACCGCGCGTAAAAGCAGCCGGGCCACAGATCCTGGTTCAGGCGGACGAAGGTGCCGCGCTCTTCGAGCAGGGAGCAAAGGCGGTCGTACTCGCGCTGCGAACCGTCGACCCAATGGATCGAGTCGGGCCGGGTGAGTTCCGCCATCTTTTCGACCCAGCGCAGCAGGTGTTTGTTAGTGCTGAGGGCAGGACTGGTATGAGCCTTTGTTGCCATTGCTTCTCCCGCGTTATGAAGCCAGATGAAGGGTTCGCCCGTTCCAGAGGGCAAAAGAGGCGGTAATCCTTCTTGTATACATCAAGCAGGGTCCGCAAAGGTGTGAACGGCTCCACAGAAATCTGGCCCGCTTTATGAGCCAAATGCCTGTCCGCGGCGCTCGCGGCCCAGCCAGGCCATGATGGACGCGAGAAAAAATACACTAACTGCCGTCAGAGCCATGGCTGTTGCGTAACTGGTCCGCTGGGCGTAGACGGCCTCGATGAAGACGATGGAGCTGGCAATTACGCCGGCGCTCTGGTAGGCAAAGCCGGGCAGCAGGGCTCGAACGCTATCGGGCGAAAGTTCGGCCAGATGCGCCGGGATGACTCCCCACGCTCCCTGCACCATGAACTGCATCAGGAATGCGCCTGCGATGAGCACAATCTGGCTGGGCGCATAAGCCCAGATGGGGATCATGACGATGCCCAGGACCAGGGCCGCGATGATGGCGCGCCGGCGGCCCCACAGGTCTGAGAAATGCCCGAAGACGAGGCCGCCCAGGATGGCTCCGAAGGCAGAGAAGGCAGTAATCGCCGACCGCCGCGCCGGCGTGAAGTGCCATTGGCGCTGCAGGAAGGTGGGGTACATATCCTGCGTGCCGTGCGAGGCAAACAGCATCATCGACATGAAAAGCAGCAGGTAAACAAAGAGCCTCCAGTGAGAGAAGATCTCGCGGTATTGCTCGCTCCAGCTGAGCCGCACGGCGGACTTCTTCTTCCAGACTGCCGATTCTTTGACCCGAAACCGGATGAAAAGCAGCAGCGCAATGGCCGGCAGGCTGCCGACAAAGAACAGCGGCCGCCATCCGAAACGGTCGAAAAGGAAGAAATAGCAGAGACCGGCGAGGAGGTTCCCCGCCGCATAGCCCTCCTGCAACAGGCCGGACAACACCCCGCGCCGGCCCACCGGTGCACCTTCCATGGCCAGAGATGCGCCTACGCCCCAATTACCGCCCATCACCACGCCAAACAATGCGCGGACGATCAGGAGCGATGTGTAGTTGGGCGCCAGGCCGGTCAGGATTTCGGCGACGGCAAATGTGCCGACGTTGATCATCAGGGGAAGACGGCGCCCGTACCGGTCGGCGATCAGGCCGAAGACGAATCCGCCGACGGGCCGAAACAGCAGCGTCATCGTAATGACGAGCGCGATCTGCGCGTCCGATTTATGAAAATCCCGAGCAATGGCCGTGAGGCAGAAGGTCACCAGGAAAAAATCGAAGGCATCCAGGAGCCAGCCGGAGAATCCTGCAATCACCGCCGGAGGGTGGCTCGTGGTCACGCTCGCCTGTGGGGCAGCCGGCGGGCTGAACTCCTCGATGGACACCGACTCTCTCTCGGACATGAGCGCTCCTCGAAACTCTCCTACCGCTGCCTAGTCGCGGCTAAACCAGCAACATCTATCCTGATGCAACAACCCTCGGGTCGGCACAGCCGGCGGGCGCGATCTGAGGTTGTGCACACTCGGTACGACATCTCTGTTTTGCCATTGACACTGGCGCAATCCGCCCGACGGCTTCTGTCGCCATTACACACATGGGCGGCCTGAGCGACCAGCAGGCTCGAATTAACATATCCGAAGACGACTTGAGCAATCGAGGTAAACGGGTTAGTTACGAGTTAAACAGCGGAGCATACACCTCGATTCATACACGTGTAAGTGCCGCAAACGATTGCATATAACGGTACGATCGCCGTAGCGCAAAAGGTCTGCGCCATTTCCGCGAACGGGTCCAGCCCGAATCTGGAGCGGGGTGGGAGCCGTTGTGCCACTGGCGGACGCGATGTGTCGTTTAGTGGAGTTCCCGGCCCAGGATGTAGGTGATCTCGGTAGGCACTTGTTCGTTGAATTTAACCTTCAGCAGGACCTGGTAATAGTGCGGCATCCTGCCGCCGCAGGACTGTTTTAACTGGCCCACGATCGACCGAACCACCTTGGGATCGGTAAATGCCTTCACGGCGGCCACGTACCCGGCGGCGCGGCTACTGGTAAAGCTCTCCACGTCGTTATCGCCCAGCGGGCCGGGCAGGTGGGTAACCAGAGCGTAAGCGATGCCTTCTTCGGTAGGCGCGGTCGAGTACTGGTCAGCGAAGAGCGCCGGTTCGCCGTGCACGGGGCTCAGATTCCGAATGCCTTCCCGAACCTGCAAAAGCTGTACGGCAACCGGAGTCGCCTGTGCCTGCTCATCGAAAAACAGATTCTGTACACCCACGAAGAGGACGTCGTTGTCGCCAATCTGGCGAAGCGAGAGATCGCTGGTCTTGACCACCGAAAGATTCTGCACCCGCGGCCCGAGCAGCTTGGCGATAAGGAAGGAGGCATCCACCTCGCCGAAGGCGGTGTAATAGCGGCTGGGCTGAATGGTGGGGTTCTTGAGCACCTTGCGCAGGGCTGCCACATTCTGCGAAGCCACAATGTCATTCCAGTTATTCAGGGTCCGGTCGCGATAGTAGATGCCCGTGCTGCCGTTCAACTCCACAAACAGAGGGTCTTCTATGGCGACGATGACGGGCCGGTGGGTCGAGATGAAGGGCCGCCACAGGGCTTCCATGTCGGCGTCCCATCCCGGTGGGTACACGGCAGTATTGGCGCGCGCACTCGCCGGCATGAGCCAGCGGTAGCCGCCGAAGGCGAGACCGGCGGCAAGGATCAGCATGATCGATACGGCAAAGGCAAAGCGCGGATTGCGCAGCCGTTCCCGCAAGCTTGGTTTGAGGGGCTGCTCAGGAGCCTTGATCTCAGCAGGAATTACCGGCTCGGGAAAAAAGTCGACAGTTGGAGAAGCGAGAGCAGGGCAGTTACGGTGTTCGACCTTGAGCTTGAATCTCCCCTTCGGCACATCGATGACGATGGGGTCACACCGGCCCTCGCCGCGATAGTAGTCGGCGAGCTTCTGGCGCAGCCTGCCCACCTGAATACGCACTGCCGAGTTGTGACGGGGGTCGTAGGTGGCCGGCTTGCCGAGGCCGTCGATGGCAACGCTATATTCCTTCAGATCATCGGCCTCTCCGGTTGCAGACTTCTCGGCAAGAAACCGGAGCAACCGGCGCAGAACCTCCGATCCTCGCAGCTCTTCGCTATGCAGGATGCGGTCCACCTGGGTCTGGACCGCGTCGTTCTCCGTCACTGCTAATTCAGTCAGCATCAGTCCACTTCATAGGCGAAGAGCCGGCTCTCTGTTGTTCAATCGCGTCGCCTGGCTCACTTCGCACAGTTTGTTCGCTGTTACGCGCTTGCGAGAGTCTGGCCGGAACAGCCGTTTTCGTCTCACCCGGGCTCTCAATCCAAGAGCGCGCGCGACAGCGAAGATGTCGATAATCGCAAAGAAGATGGCAAAGATGAAGGCATTCAGGGAAACCGCTCTATCTCGGCGTCTAACGATATCGGCTCAACACAGCGCTGTCAATCCTGCTTGCGCGAGCGATACAGTACGGCCGTGAGAGTACCGCGTGCCAAGACGCTGGCCCAGCTGCTTACCATTCCGCGTACTATCATTTGGACGCGGAGGAGGCAGACCAGTGAGATTGGGGCTTTTTGTCTTGGGATTAGGCGCGGTGCTGGTGGCGCAGGCGCCGAATGCGAGTCAGCGGATCACGCGTCCGGATCCTGCCGATCCCGCGCATCCATTCGACACGCCCGCTGCGGTGACCAGTCCTGCTTCCGATAAGCAGTTTGCCGCCTGGCGCGAGCAGGCGAAGGCTGCTCTTTTTATTCCCGACCGCATGCCCGCGCCGGCGGCGCATGAGTACGGCAGCTTTTCGCCCATGGCTGGAGTGGTGGCGCACCGCGTAACCTACGCGAGCCTTTACGGCATGCGCGTGCCGGCGATCGTCTACCGGCCAGATCACGCGCAAGGCAAGCTGCCCGCGGTGATCGTCGTGGCGGGCCATGGCGGCAGTAAGAGCACCTGGTACGAGGTCTACGCGGGGCTGCTCTACGCGAGCGCAGGCGCTGTCGTGGTGACATACGACACTGTGGGTGAGGGCGAACGGAATGCCTTACGCCTGACCAACGCGGCCGCGCACGATACCGTGCTCCCGGGCAAAGAGTCTCCGGCGCGATTGGGCGGGACGATGATCGCCGACGCAATGAGCGCGGTGAGCTACGCGTTGAGCCTGCCGGAGGTCGATCCCCAGAGGGTCGCCGTAATCGGTTACTCGATGGGAAGCTTTCACTCTGCAATTGCGGCCGGGTTGGACCCGCGCATTCATGAACTGGTGGTCTCCGGCGGCGGCGACCTGGATGGCAATGGCGGCTCCTGGGACTCGAGCCGCAAGACGATGTGCCAGGGAGGGACTTACCAAGCGCTGAGCTTTCTTCCCGATAAGGCGGCCATTCTGTATGCGCTGCATCAGCGCGCGGGGAGCACGCTGGTGATGAACGGCCTCGAAGATAGTCTGGTCGCGACGCCCCACCATTTTCAGAGCTTCTTCGCAGACCTGAACGCACGTGTGCGGGCGCTGGCCGGGCCGGATGTTTCTGCGATCGATACCGTCTTCTATCCGGGCGTAGGTCATCGGCCCAGCTGGGTGAATCGCGATGCCGCGGAGTGGCTGAATGCGAGACTCCACTTCCCCCGCTGGCAGAATGTGCCGATCGACTCACTCGGCGAGACGCATATCGCCGCGTGGGCGGAAGCGATGGGTGCAACCATCAACAAAGGCTATGAAGTGGAGACCAAGGAGGGCGGGATCGAAGCCGTGGGCCACGACTTTCCCGCTCCGAGCCTTGCGCAGTTGCAGGCGGTGCCCCTAGCGGAGTGGCAAGCCGACAAAGACGAGTACATCTGGCAGGCGCTGGCTAAAAAGATTCTGCTCGCCCAGGGTTTGCCGCCGGATGTGCCGGTGCCGGCTGCGGAGAATGGCGGGCACCACGGCGCAGCGTACCCGGGCGCTCCCGACTCGTCTCACTGAGGTCGAGAGCGTCGGAACCCTTAGTGCTTCACCACCTTCACCACCAGGTAGGTGATCTGTTCGCCCGGAGCGAGGAGAAACTGGTGCGGCAGCCCTACGGGCACTTCGATCACGTCCCCTGCGCTTACCGTGCGCCCCACGCCGCCATGAAGGGATGAACCCTGGATTTCGTCGGGTGCGGTCTTTACCGGATCGATGACCCGGCCTCCGGCGACAAAGGTGGCCGAGCCGGACTGGATGACCATCACGTCGGCCTTGTTCTCGTGCACCTCCACGCGGCCGCTCTTATCGCGGTGCGAGATAAAGATCACGTGATCACCGAAATCTGCCCGTTGCTTGATGCCTCCGGGAGGAACGCCCTTGGGCCAGATGGTGATGGTCTTATCCTGGGCGGGTGCTGCTGCACAAGCCAGAAGAACAACAAGGGAAGCTAAAAACGTTTTCATGCCGGAGTCTCCGAAGAGAGATGCGCTGCGGATTCCGATCCACGCGGATCGAAGCAACGGGACGAGCTCGGAATCCAGGCGATTCTAGTCCGATTCTCTGCGGGGTCCGCATACAACATGTAAGCAACGTGTATGGAATGTATGCCGCTTCATCTGGGGAGGGCGATCCGGCCAGGAAACTGCAATCAATCGTCCGTTTTGGCGTGCTCAACACTCACGGCGCGAGGCGGCATAGAGGTGGCCGCACGCATCTACCTAGGGCATGATACGGAAGCTAAAATCCGGGGAATTTCGCTTGTACTCACGCAAGAAAAATGCCTCCACCGGCAAGCGCCGCAACCTGGGCACATTCAAAACGCTCGATCAGGCCAGACAGCACGAGCGCGAGGTGCAGTACTTCAAGAGGCATTCGTAGGCATTGCGATGCGAGCGCCGCTGGGTGACGGAGCGTTCGCGTAACCCACAGGGAGCTACATGGGCATGGCACATAGCGCTAGGAAATGGTCCGGAAAGGTGAACACGGATTCGACTCATCCGCCGGAAGGGCTGTTCAACAAGGATCCCGAGACGATTGCGCGGATGCTTGCGTCGAAAAGAGTCTCGCCCAAGGGGCCCGGCTCTGGAATGCGTATGCTGACGTTCTTCATCAATCGCGCGGGAAAGAACCTGAGCCCATCGCGAAAGAAAGCGCTCGAAAAAGCCAAGGAGATCCTTGGCGAGCGCGTGCGAGCCGCACGGGAACGCGAAAAGAAGCGCGCCGCCTGAATGAGCCGTCGTCGAAGTTGAGCTGTTGATGAGCGTTGCGAGGGGCGATCTACTCGTCCTTTGCCCGCAGGCTCTGCAGATCGATGCCGAGCTGCTGGCATTTCTTATAGAGATGGCTTCGCTCCAGGCCGAGCGCCCTCGCTGTTTGTGTAACGTGCTGTCCGTGCCGTTCGAGCTCAGCCAGCACTGTGGAACGCTCGAAAGCTTGTACGCGTTGTGCAAGTGGGCCAGTTGTTTCCTGACTGGTCGAAACATCGTGTGCAGTCTTCGCCGCCGCATGCGATGCGGGCAGGGCCAGCCGAACATCCTCGGCACTTACCTCGCTACCGGCCAGGAGCAACAGCCGCTCGATCACGTTGCGCAGCTCGCGGATATTTCCTGGCCATGAGTATTGCTTCAGCGCCTCGATCGCGGCCGGTAAAAACCCGGCGGGCTTCCATCCGTTTTGTGCACACACCTGGCGGGCAAAATGCTCCACCAGCATCGGCAAGTCCTCGGAGCGCTTGCGCAGGGGCGGCAATTCCAGAGGAAAAACGACAACCCGATGATAAAGGTCGCGGCGAAAACCGCCTGATTCGACTAACTCTTCGAGGTTGCGATGCGTCGCGACGATGACGCGGACGTCGACAGTGGTGGGTTTGTCAGCGCCGATGCGTTCCACTTCGCCTTCTTCCAGCACGCGCAGCAATTTGGCCTGCATCGCGGTGGGCATGTCGCCGATCTCGTCCAGAAACAGCGTGCCGCGGTGTGCCTGCTCAAATTTGCCGGTGTGCCGCTGCGCAGCGCCGGTGAACGAGCCTTTCTCGTGGCCGAAAAGCTCGCTCTCGATCAGTTCTGCGGGAACCGCGGCGCAATTGAGCGTGACGAATGGGCCTGCAGCACGATGGCTCTTTTCGTGCAGCGTGCGCGCGGCGAGCTCTTTGCCGGTCCCGGTTTCGCCGTAGATGCAGACGCGCGACTCGCTCGCAGCGACGCGTTCAATCTGGGCCATGACGCGGCGCATGGTCTCGCCAGAGAACACGATGGTATGCTTGCCGACGCGTGCGCGCAGATCGCGGTTCTCCGTCTCGAGACGGGTGAGCTTGAGCGCGTTCTCGAGTGTGACAAGAAGCTTCTCCGTCGTGAGCGGCTTCTCCAGGAAGTCCAGCGCGCCCAGCCGCGTGGCTCGCACGGCCATTTCGATGTGCGCCTGTCCGCTCATCATCACCACCGGAGCGACAACTCCCGCGGTCTTCAAATCCTCAAGCAGAGCCAGGCCGTCGCGGCGCGGCATCACCACGTCGCTCAGGATCAGGTCGAAGGGCTGCGTACGCGCCAACTCCAGCGCGCGGGCGGCATTATCGCAGACAACAGCCTCGTGCCCGGCAAGGCGAAACGCTCGCGAGAGCGAAGCCAGCGTATTGGTCTCGTCATCGACGATGAGAATGTTGGCTTTTGCGCTCATGACTTTGCCTTGGGCAACACGATGATAAATGTCGCGCCACCACCCGGTCGCCCCTCCACCGTGATAGTTCCTGCGTGGTCGGCCACGACTGATTGCACGATGGCGAGACCGAGGCCGGTACCGTGCTCTTTCGTGGTGTAGTACGGCGTGAACAACCGGTCGCACTCTTCCGGTGTCAACCCTTCCCCTGTATCGGAGACCTTAATTTCGACACTTTCGTTACGGGGCTGCGCTTCCAGTGTGAGCGTGCCGCCTTCCGGCATGGCGTCAATCGCATTGAGCACAAGGTTTGAGACAGCGCGGTGCAGCAATTCGGGATCAGCAAGGATCGGCATGGGTTCTGCACTGAGATCGATCTGAAAGCGAATCTGCGCGCCGCTTGCCGCCGCAGTTTTCTGCGCGGCGGAATAGAGCGTGTAGACACGGTTGACGACCTCGCCGGCCTGGATGCGCTCAAGCTCCGGCTTGGGCATCTTGCTGAAATCGCTGAAGCGGCCGATGATGGTTTTCAGATTGGCGATCTCCGTACTCAGCGTGGCCGTGCTCTCGCGGAAGATTTCATCGAACTCTTCAGCGGGAAGAGCGCGCGCCCGCGCCAAATTCTCGACCGTGAGCTGCAAGGGGAAGAGCGGATTTTTGAGCTCGTGCGCCAGGCGGCGCGCCAGCTCACGCCAAGCCGCGACGCGCTCGCTTTGGATGAGCCTGTCGCGCTGGCCGGTGAGCTGCGCGGTCATGTGATTGAAGCTGCGCGCAAGCACGCCCACCTCGTCGCGTCCGCGCTCGTCCACCTGCACTTCCCAGTTGCCGCCGGCAACTTCTTCGGCGGCGCGCGCCAGTTCTTCTATGGGGCGCGACACACGCGCTGCAATCCACAAACTGAGAATCACTGCCAGCAGAATGCCGCCGGCCGCCACACCATACGCGATGGCACGGATGTGCAACTGCGCTTCCACCATGCCAGCCCGGGAGATGCCCACGACAAGGACAGCCATCACATTGCCGGCCTGGTTCTTCAGCGGAATCGCGGTCGCATTCAGACTATCTTCGCGCTGCCCGTTCAGACTGACGATACCGCTCGTTTGCTGGCCGCTCTTGCGCGCGCTGTCAATCAACACCTGATAATGCATTGCGCCCTCAACTGCGCCGCCTGGTCCGATGAGATGTGCGGGATCAAACGCCGACGATGAATTCGCCGCAGTGCTGGCATCGCTATAGAGGCCGACGGTCATCCCGGACGCGACCGGCAACGCAGCGAGAAAATCCTGATCGAGCCGTTTGCCGCCGATCAACTGGATGTAGGGCGCCGTGCCACCGACCGCACGAACCGCGAAGAGGCCGAGCGCAGTTGAGCCATCAGGCAGCTCTTCGCGCTTGAGAAACGGGTCATGGGGAGAATTCATTACAGCTGGCTCGGGATAGCCGAAGCGCGCGGGCCACTGCGCGGAACTAATGACGTTGCCATCGGGAGCCACGATCTCAAGAAAATCGAGCTGCGCGTCCTGTGTCATGGCCTGCGCTTCGGTAAGATAAGGCGCGGAATCGTGGGTCTGGTCGATCTCCACCGACATGGCGCGTGCACGTTCGCCCGCAGCAAGGCGGTCAACCGCTGCGGCGACTTCGGCGGAACGATGCTGAAACTCCCGCTGAAACTGGCTGACGAAAAGCGCCGTCTCTTCCTGATCTCGCTGTTCGAAGACATGACGGATGCGCACCAGCACAGTCCACGCAACTGCGGCGACCGCGGCCGCTACGGTGAACGCGAACAGCGCAAGCAGCTTCTGGCGCAGATTCATGGTGCGTCCTCGAGCGAAGCCGATGCGAGGTCGGGCGTGCCGTCGGCGCGCAGGGCAAGATCGCGGACACGCTGACCAATGGCGTAGGCGCGGGGCAGATCGAGAAGGGGTACGAGCGTTTTGCGGTCCAGAAACTCGTGTTCGGCACGAAAGAGCGAGGTGGAAGATCGTGCTGTGACCGACACTGCTTCTCCGGCAGCGCGAAGCGCGATCTCCATGGCAGCCGCTGGATCGGAGCCCTCCAGTGGAAGTTCGCGTAGCGCGAGATCGGGGCGCGGCGAGTGATTCGCATCGCTTACCTGGACATCGAATCCAGCCTCACGCAGGTTCAGGGCGAGGCGCTGCGCGGCGAGTTGCATCGCACCATCGCCATCAAAGCTGAGCACGAGCGGCGGAGCAGCGAGTCCGCCGCGCAGTTCATGGGCCTTGTTCAGATCGCGATCCGCATTAAAGAGAAACGAGTAGCCGGTGAGCGCTTGCGGTAAAATGCTCGCGGTCACTACGCCTTGCTTTTGAAAGATCACGTTGAACAGCGCGCTGCGATCAGTGGCGGCAGCGATGGATTCCCGGAGCATTGGGTTCGCCAGCACGCCGGAGGTGGAGATCTGAAGAGCGAGCAGCTCAACGGGCGGCGATGCGAAAATCGCGAGCCGCTGCTGCTGGGCCTGACGCAACTCTTCCGGTGGAACCTGCACGATATCGGCGCGGCCTACGCTTAGATCAAGCCATTGATCGCGGATTGGGCGATGTCCGCGAATCTCGATCGAATCAGCAAATGGACGTCCCGCCCAGCAGGCCTCATTCGCCGCAAGCGTTAGAACGCCATTGTTTGATGAGGTAAACCGAAAAGGCCCTGTGCCGATCGGGTTGGCAGGTGTTGCGCCGTCGGCTGTGACAGGAAGGGCGACGAGAAACCTATCTTGAGCCAGCAATGCCGGCAGGTTAGGCGTGGGCGAGTCTGCAGTGAACGCAACAGAGGAGCCGACGGCATGTACCGCGGTCCACGGGCAGTTGGCGTTGCAAGCCAGATTCAGCGCGTCAACAACAGCGGTTGCCGTGAGCAGCGAGCCATCGTGAAATTGCACGCCGGAGCGCAAGCGGAACTGCCAATGCTGCGCGGCATCGTCCGATTGCCATTGAACGGCGAGCGCGGGCTGTACGGTGCCATCACTGCCCAAACGCGTGAGGCCATCCAGGACGAGCCCGCGCGCCAGGCCATCCGGGCCACTCCACGGATCGCCTTCGATTTCTACGCGCAGCACGCCCCCGTAGTGAGGGCGGGTCCTGCCCCAGGCACTGGCCCCGACCATGACGAGCAAAAGACTAATTGCAAAGCGCCGAAACACGGTCCACCTCGTATTGGTTTGGCGCCGTGCGCACGGCAGCGTAAAGGCTTTTCGCATCCGGCGCTGACCAGATCGCAGTTACTGCGCCTTGCATGGCGAGGGGCGCACTCACGGGCACCGCTTCGAGCGTCGGCAATTCATAGGCGCGCAGGCTGTCGCTCGCGGCTTCTCCTGATCCTGAAGCGATGACCTGTGTTCCTGTGCCGCAACCCGAGCGAATCATGCCGAGATCACTGCCCCAGTCGCGCGTGCCGGCTACCAGACTCACCGCGCCATTTTCGGTAAGTTGCACCCTGCCATCGATGCCGGCTACTAGCAGTGCGGCCTTGCCCGCTGCGCGCGGCAGCAAGGCCGCCGAATAAAAGGGGGGCAGTTCGACATCAAGGCTCGGGGAAACTACGCCGGTGAAGTAATTACGTGTGGCGTTGTAAAAGGCCCTGAGAACAGAAGCGCCACTGGCGACAGACGTCGAACTGGTCGTACCCGCGGGCGGCGTAACGATGGCCCACGGATCGTCACTGGCGCTGCACGATGTGGTCCAGTCGGTTGCTGCCCCAGCGGATAGAAGGCTGCCGGTGCACCGCACGCCGGGAAGCCGCGCTTCGAAGCTCGCGCCGTCCTGCGAGGTGACCAGAATGCCTCGCGGATCGCGCGCGAGCGGGTCTGTGGTGGGGATACTGACGCGCTTCAGCTCCTGCCATCCATTCGCAGCGCGTGAGGACAGCACGATTTGGTCCGGTTCCAGCACAACCAAAGCATTGCCGACTTCAAGAGCGGAAAGAATCGGTGCGCGTGTGGTGAGGATGGTGTCTTTGCGCAGCAGCAGTCCGCTGGGTGCAGGGGTTGATGCGGGCGGAGCCGGGGCGAGCTCCACCATCGCTACCTGCGTCTGGTCGCCTTCGATTACCTCAGCCACCCAGAGCCGCTGCCGCGCGTCTTCGCTCAACGTGATGCGAACTGCGTTGGCGCTTTCATCGCCTGCGGGCGTCACGCCACGCGTTTTCAGATCCTGTTCGAGAAGGCGCTGGATATCCGGGAGTTCGCTTGCGGGAATGGAAGATAGATTTCTGAAAGTCAGCCGCATCTGTCCTGGCCCGAGAATGCCGGCAATCTGCTCGGCCAGCGCCGCGGCCGGCTGCTCCCATGGGCTCTGCGCCGGTACCGCATTGGCTGAGAGACTCAGCCATCCGCACAGAACCGCAAGTAGCCCAAACCGCATCATGGTCTTCATCTCTTTGGAGATTTTCTCGTTTGCGCGGATTATACCGTTTGACGCTTCATGGAATTGTGATTGAGGGACGCGGCGAAACGCGTCCCTCATTGCCTATGCCCTCACTGTTGCCCTCCGGGCGCGGGAACTGCCTGCTGCTCGCTGTCCATCTCCTGCCTGACGATGGGGTTCGAGGCCGCGGCCTTGAAGACATCGCTGGCAAAGAAGAACTTTCCATCCGAAGGCACCATCACCACCTGGATCTTGTCCGAGAGCCGCTCGGCCACGATCTTGTTGATGAGCAACGGCGACTTGTTCAGGAGGTCGGCTTCGCTCGCCATGCGCTGCGCATTCGCCGTGGCCAGCAGCTTGATGCGGTTGGCCTCCGCATCGGCCAGCAGGTTGCGGCGCTCGAGTTCGGCCTTGCTGTCGATCACCTTGGCCTGCGCCTCGGCATCTGCGTTCTCAATGGTGGCCTCCTTGCGTGCTTCGGCCTCGAGCTTGCTCTGCTCAATCTGCTTCTCCTTGAGCGGCAGCGTGTACTGCATCGCGTCCGCTTCGCCTTTGGCCTCGACCACCTTCGATTGTGCATCCCCTTCGGCCTCCTTCACCTTCTGCGCAGCCTCAGCCGCGGCCTGCAACTCGGCAATCTTCACCTGCTTCTGCTGGATGTCGGTATCCACACTCATCTGGTCATCCTGCTGCTCCTTGAGCAGAAGGCCTTCGAGTCCCTGTGCGTACTCGGCAGGGAGCTGAATGTCAGAGAGCATCACCTCTTCGACCACGATGCCGTCGGCGGAGAGTTTGCGCGTAATGATGCCGGCCGCGCGCCGGCGTACTTCGTCGCGCTTTGTGGAAAAGATCTCGCGCACGGTGTACTCGGGCGCCAGGTCGCGCCACGCACTGGCGACCACCGGCGGCACCAACTGTTTGTCCGCCGGCTGCGGCAGATGCGCCTGCACGCTGGCCAGCTCGTTGGGATCGAGCCGATAGCGCACCGTGATGCCGAGGCCGATGTTGAGGCCTTCGCGCGACTGCACGTTGAGCCCGGTGTTTTGCGCTGCTTTTTTACCACCCTCTTCAAGGATTCCTGCCGTGAAAAGGTGATCGCGCAGGTCGAAGGTCTGCACGCTGTCAACCAGCGGCGTGATGAAGTGCACGCCCGGATACAGCGTGCCCGGCATGGTGCCACTGATCTGGCTGATGCGCACACCGCCCATGCCGCTGGGCACCACAACGATGCTTGCGGCGATGAGCAAGGGTACGCATGCTGTGATGGCCAGTGCAACCGAACCGCGCCACGCGATCTCAGCGGGCTCGATGAGGGTTTCGGGTTCTGTGGATTCATCCCCCGTCTTTTTGCACGCCTCTTTGATGCGCAACCAGAGACCATATAGAGGAATCCCGGCCGCGCAGGCGAGCAACAGCACGCCTGCGATGTTCAACAACAGCTTCAATGCGAGCATCTTCTGCCTCCGTTCGGGTTCTTGTGCTCTTTTCGTTCCCCGGTCTCCGGCCGTGGAGCCAGCAGCAGCCGGACCAGTCCACCCAAGGTCAACTCTTCAAAGAGCAGTCCTGCAGCGATGGGCAAAAGAACCGCTCCCACACCGCTCAGCGCGTCCGCAAGCAAGTCCATCGCGATCCTCCCTTACAGCGCGCCGGCTGCAACTACACCGGAAGCCAGCGCCGATCCAGCCTTGGTCAGCACGCTCGCAGAGCTGGTTGTTTCTGCTGTGGGATGCGTCGACGGCGCTGGAGCTGCCTTGGCGAGCTGCGTTGTCGTGGCCGTCTGTGGCGCGTTGCCGAACAGTTGTGCCGTTTCCTGGTTGCGTGCGCCGATCAGTTCGACCGTGTCGCCCACCGCTACCTGCGGATAGAGCTCCTCAAGATCGGCCTTGGCCATCCGGATGCAGCCATGCGAGGCAGCTTTGCCGATGGAACTGGGAGCATTGGTTCCATGGATGCCGTAGCCGCGAACGCTCAGACCCATCCAGCGCGTGCCCACGGGGTTGTTCGGGCCGGGCGGAACGATGCGGCCGTCATGCGAATACGTGGGGTTCATCACCCGCCGCTCGATGGTGAACGTGCCCACCGGGCTCGGAGTCGAGGGCTTGCCTACCGCGACGGGATAAACCTTCTTCACCTGGCCGTCTTCCACCAATGCGAGCTTGTGGTCTTCAAGACTGACCACGATCACGGTTTTGTGGCTTGCGGCTGCCGGCGCGCTGGCGCTGTTTTGTGCTGCCGCCTGTGCCGTGAGAACCGCTGCCATCATCACCATCGCCAACGCGTTTTGCTTGAAAGCTGTCATCGCATCCCCCGATTCACAACTGCCTGCGCCTGGACGAAGTGCAAGGGCTTTGCCAAATCGCATCAAGCTGAAAATAAAATAGTTAATTGGTGTTTGAGGGTGTGCGGGCGTATCAGCGCACACACGCTGTGGCTCCCGTGACACGGAGCAGGTCAGAAGTGTGGAGAGGAATTCGGGTGGAGACTGACGGACCGTGCGGGGTTGAGCTCTGCTATTCCACGCGCTCGATCGCAACGGCTGTTGCTTCGCCGCCGCCGATGCATAGTGACGCGACGCCGCGCTTGAGGCCGTATTTCTTGAGCGCTGACAGCAGCGTAACGAGAATCCGCGCGCCGGAGGCTCCGATGGGATGGCCGAGCGCGCAGGCGCCGCCGTGCACATTCACTTTCTCAGGCGGCAGATTGAGATCGCGCATGGCGGCCATCGCCACCACGGCGAAGGCCTCGTTGATCTCGAAGAGGTCCACGTCTTCGAGGCGCCAGCCAGTACGCTCCGCGAGCCGGCGGATAGCGCCGACGGGCGCGGTGGTGAACAGGCTGGGAGCCTGCGAATGGGTCGCGTGGCCTGCGATGGTGGCAAGCGGCTTCGCTCCGCGGCGTTCCGCTTCCGAACGGCGCATCAGCACCAGGGCCGCCGCGCCGTCGGAGATCGAGCTCGAGTTGGCCGCTGTTACAGTCCCGCCCTCTTGAAACGCGGGCTTCAGCGTGGGGATCTTCTCGGGCTTGGCCTTGAGTGGCAGCTCATCGTGTTCCACTGTGCGCTCGATCTTGCCGGACTTCACCATCACAGGCACGATCTCCGCAGCAAAGCTGCCATCGGCGATGGCCTTTTGTGCGCGCGTGAGCGAGCGGATCGCGTACTCATCCTGCGCTTCGCGCGAAAACGCGTAGCTTTGTGCGCAGCACTCCGCGAATGCGCCCATCAGGCGGCTTTTGTCGTAGGCATCCTCCAGGCCGTCGAGAAACATGTGATCGAGCGCGCGGCCATGGCCCAGGCGATAGCCGAAGCGCGCACGGTCCAGCAGATACGGCGCGTTGGTCATGCTCTCCATGCCGCCGCCCACGGCAACATCGATGCTGCCGACGGTGAGCAGGTCGTGCGCAAGCATTACGGCTTTCATTCCCGAGCCGCAGACCTTGTTGATTGTGGTTGCACCGGTCGATTGCGGCAGGCCGGCTCCCAGCGCCGCCTGCCGCGCGGGCGCCTGGCCGAGCCCTGCGGGTAGCACACAGCCGAAGAGGACTTCCTGAATGGAATCGGGCGAAATTCCCGCACGCTCTACGCTGGCTCGGATCACAATGGCTCCCAGCTCCGGTGCCGTCAGATCCTTGAGGTCGCCCTGGAAGCCGCCGATAGGCGTCCGGGCGCAACCGGCGATAACGATGGGATCGTGTACGGGCATGTGCGGCTCCAGATGCATTGGATGCGTTCAGCGCGGAGCCATGCGCAGCGCGCCGTCGAGGCGAATCACTTCACCGTTCAACATCGTATTTTCGCAGATGTGCTGGACCAGCGCTGCGAACTCCGCAGGACGGCCGAGACGCTGCGGAAAGGGAACACTCTTGCCAAGCGCGGTCTGCACTTGCTCGGGAAAGCCGGCGACCATCGGCGTCTCGAAGGCTCCCGGCGCAATCGTCACCACGCGGATGCCGAAGCGCGCCAGCTCGCGGGCGATCGGCAGTGTCATCGAGACGATGCCGCCTTTCGACGCAGCATAGGCGGCCTGGCCGATCTGCCCATCGAAGGCCGCAATCGACGCAGTATTCACGATCATCCCGCGCTCGCCGTCTGCGCCGGAATCTTCCTTTGCGATGGCTTCCGCCGCAAGGCGAATCATATTGAAGGTGCCGATGAGATTGATGTTCACCGCGCGGGCAAAGCTTTCAAGCTGGTGCGGCGACTCGCGGCCGAGAACCTTTTCTCCCGGCGCGATGCCCGCGCAGTTCACGAGTCCATGCAGATGCCCGTAGGTAGAAAGCGCAGACCCGACGGCGGCTTTGGCGTCGGCTTCGCGCGTCACGTCCGTCAATACGAAATGTGCGGCGCTGCCCAGTTCGTCTGCAAGCGCGCCGCCGGCGTTGCGATTCACATCGGCGATGACAACTGAGCCGCCTTCTCGCACGATTAGATGGGCGACAGCAGCACCGAGGCCCGATGCGCCGCCCGTAACGAGAAAGACGTGATCTTTGATCTGCATCGGTATCGGCCAAAACCCATCTGTCATAATACTCCAGGGTTTGAGCGGCATCCGGGAGGCTCAGAGCGTGAATCCTGTTCAAACATGCAGGCCTCTGACGCAGTTGAGCGAAGACGAAATCCTGTTTCGCGATACCATACGCCGGTTTTCGCTCGAGCAGATTGCGCCGCTTGCGCGCCGCATGGACGAAGAGCAGCAGATGGACGCCGGCCTGCTGCGCAGCCTCTTCAAACTCGGCCTGATGGGCATTGGCGTTCCTGAAGAGTACGGCGGCAGCAGCGGCAGTTTCTTCGATTCCGTATTAGCCGTCGAAGAGATCTCAGCAGTGGATCCGGCCGTCGGCGTGCTCGTCGACGTGCAGAATACGCTCGTGGTTGCGGCACTGCTCCGCTGGGCGACGGAGGAGCAAAAGAAAAAATATCTGCCGCGGCTGGCGGCCGACACGGTAGGTGCGTATGCATTGAGTGAAGCGGCGTCGGGCTCCGACGCCTTCGCGCTGCAGACGCGCGCCGAGCGGCGCCGCGATGCCTATGTGTTGAACGGACGCAAGCTGTGGATCACCAACGCGAAGGAAGCCGGCCTGTTCATCGTCTTCGCGACCATCGATGCGAGCGCCGGTTATAAGGGCATTACCGCATTCCTGATCGAAAAGGGAACGGCGGGATTCTCGATCGGCCGCAAGGAAGACAAGCTCGGCATTCGCGCTTCGAGCACCTGCGAACTCATCTTCGACGACTGCGAGGTGCCGGCAACGCAGGTGCTCGGCGAGACCGGCAAGGGCTACAAGATCGCGATCGAGACGCTCAACGAGGGCCGCATCGGCATTGGCGCGCAGATGCTGGGGTTGGCCGAAGGCGCGTGGGGCCACGCGGCCAAGTATGCCAAGGAGCGCAAGCAGTTTGGCCGGCCGATTGCGGACTTCCAGGCGATGCAGTTTCAGCTTGCCGAAATGGCCACCGAGATTGAAGCCGCGAAGCTGCTGGTCTACAACGCCGCTCGCCTCAAAGACGCACAACTCGATTTCCGTAAAGAAGCGGCGATGTGCAAGTACTTCGCTTCGCACGCCGCCGAGCGCGTGGCCAGCCTCGCCGTCGAGGTCTTCGGAGGCGTGGGATTTGTGCGCGATTACCCCGTCGAAAAACTTTATCGTGATGCGAAGGTCGGGAAGATCTACGAGGGAACTTCCTTCATGCAGTTGGCTACCATTGCTAAATTGATGCTTTAGTGCGTCTTATAGCCCCTGAAACCTGATCGCTAACCCCTTCTTTCCTCGACTGTGATTCAATAGAAAGAATGGCAACTGCGCGAAGAGCGACGGTGCGTGGGCGGGCGATTGCGGCCCGGAGGAAGATGCGCGAGTACGCGATGGTGGCGCGAGCGCTCGCTTCTACCGATCACCCCGTGCTGGCGCAGATTATCCCCATGCGTTTCTGCAATTTGAGCTGCGCCTACTGTAACGAGTACGACAAGGTCTCGGCGCCGGTGCCGCTGGAAGAAATGTATCGCCGCATCGACCACCTGGGTCGCCTGGGTACGGCCATGATCGGGATCTCCGGGGGCGAGCCGCTGACCCATCCGGAGCTCGACGACATCATCCGGCGGATGCGGCGGACGGGCGCGATTGCCGGGATGATCACGAACGGCTATCTGCTGAATGTCGAGAGAATTGAGCGGTTGAATCGCGCCGGCCTCGACCACATGCAGATCTCGATCGACAACGTGCAGCCCGACGAGGTTTCGAAGAAGAGTCTCAAGGTGCTCGACAAGAAGCTGCAGATGCTGGCAGAGCACGCCGAGTTTCACGTAAATATCAACTCCGTGGTCGGCGGGGGCTTTAAGGACCCAAACGATGCGCTGGTGATTGGCAAAAGGGCCCTCGAGCTTGGTTTCGAGTCGACCATCGGGATCATCCACGACGGGGAAGGGCAACTGAAGCCGCTCACCGAGGAAGAATCCCGGGTCTACTTTGCGATGACCCGGCGCAAGAAGACCAACTACGCGCAGTTCGATAAATTTCAGGAAGCGATTGTGCAGGGCCTGCCCAATGACTGGCGCTGCCGCGCCGGTTCACGCTACCTCTACATCTGCGAGGACGGCCTGGTGCACTACTGCTCCCAGCAGCGCGGGTACCCCGGCGTGCCCATTGCCGAGTACACACGCGAGGACGTGAAGCGGGAGTTCCGTACTGCCAAAAGCTGCGCACCGAACTGCACCATCGGCTGTGTGCACCGGATCAGCCACATCGACCACTGGCGCGCCCCGCAGACCAAGACCATTTCTCCCGGCAGCGGCGGAGAGCTGGTGCAGATTCAAACCGGGGATTGACTTCCCGCATTCTCCGCAGAACTTCACTCGTCAAACACTGAGCGCGTAGCTATTCGTGTCTCGTACCAGCAAGCGCCTGATCGATCGTGCGGTAAAGATCGCGATCCGGATCGAGAACCTGCGTGTAATGAGCGCCCTTCGCGTTCTCGCTCACAATGAAGATCGTAGGCGTTGCGTCGATTCCCATCCGCCTGCCGAGATCGGTGTCTGCCTGCACCGCGGCCTCAAGTTTGCCCTGCGGGTCAAAGGCGAAGGGCAGCGAGATGCCATGGCTCTGCGCAAACTTCTGCGTGAACTGGTTGAGCGCCACAACGTTGTAGATGGAGGGCTGGTTGGCAAAGACCTCGTCACGATACTCATCACCGAGAGCCTTGCTTTTCATGTCGAACCAGCGGGCTCTCACCGCCGCATCGCGGCTCCAGTTGTGATACGGAATCAGAAAATCGTGGCGCACCCACGGGATTTTGTAGTTCGCGACCGCCCGCTTGAGGAGGGGATTGAAGTGAGCGCAGGTCGGGCATTCAAGGTCGTCAAACTCAACAATGGCGACGCGCGCTCCAGCCGGTGGCTTGAGCACGGAGGCATCGAGCACCTTGATGGCCGTAAACTGGCCAAAAAGGACATGTGGGTTGATCATCGCGGCAAAGAAGAGCAATGCCAGCAGTGAGCCAAGCCTGCCGCGGACACGTAAAGAAGACTTCATCATAGGAGCATAGACGGTGATTCAAGGCGGATTGTAACAACCGCAGCTGACGACGAATTGCCGGGCGGGTGTCAACGACCGCGCGTCTCGGCCAGTGCCTGGTCAATCATCTGAAACAAGTGGCTGCGGTCTACCACTTCGGTGTATGGCGGAGCCCCGTTGGCGCCGTTGGTGACGATCCAGATGGTCGGTGTGTGCTCGATGCCGATGCGTTGGCCGAGCGCGTAATCGGCTTTCACTTCACCCGACAGCTTGCCCTGCGGATCGACGGCGAAGGGCAGGGCAGCGCCGTGACTCTGCGCAAAGTTCTCAGTGAATTGTGTCAGCTGCGCGGGTGTTTCGATGGAGCGCTGGTTGGAGAAGACCGAATCGCGATAGTCGTCGCCCAGCTTCTTGCTTTTGGTATCGAACCAGCGCGCGTAGACGGCTGCCTGAAAGCTCCAGTTGTGAAAGGGTAGCGGGAAGTCGTGACGGACCCAGGGAATGTTGTACTTTTCTGCTGCCTGCTTGAGCAGCGGGTTCGCCGCGGCGCAGTCGGGGCACTCCTGGTCTTCGAATTCGACAATCGCTACGCGTGCACCCGCAGGCGGCCTGAGAGCCGAGGGATCATGGACCGGCGTCGTCGGAGGTCCTCCGATCTGAGCGTGCACGTCGGGTGCGCCGACGAGCAGCAGGGTGCTGGAAAGGCCAAGGATCAACAGACCGGGGTTGCGGCGACTCCGGCGGAACAGTTCACGGATGCGAGGCATAGCGATAGGACGGCTCCCTTTCCTCATTGTAACGGTCTGAATACGGGAAAGTTGCCGCGCAGGTGCTGCTACCGGTCCTGTCCCGGAGGCTGCTTGCGCGCGGCGATCCATTGCCGCCACTTGTAGTCGGCATAGAACGAGCCGGCCACTACGACAACAATCACGACGATGAAAAGAGCCTTCATGGGGAGTTGGGCCGCCGCAGCTCCGGGGCAGGTAGTTGCTTTCGATGCGAGGTGATCAGCTGGTAGAGGATCACTGAGGCAAGGTCGCCACTGAGTGCAAAGTAGTCATCGATTGGGCCGGGAATATTCACTGGCAGCATCTCGTAGATATAAACCAGGATAGGGAAGATCAGCCATCCTCGCCCTTCGCCGTTTTCGTGGTAAACCTTCCAAAGGCAGAGGGTCAGCAGCAGCCCGGCGCCAATGGCTGCAGGCGCAGTGAACAGATCGGCGCCGAGGCTGAAGGGCGCAAGAATCGCCGACCAGACGACCGAAAAGATGACCGGCAGAAAGACGTCAAAGAGGGTGAATCGCCGCGTGAAAAAGGCCATCAACGTGGCCGCTATCAGGCAGATAGCAAAGGTGCAGAAGCACGCGATCAGGCCGATTCGCCAGCCTTGCCCGGCCCAGAACGCGACGCCCAGCGCGATGGAAAGCGGAACCGAGACGACGGCCAGTAGCAGGCTCTTCCACATCGCCTTCCATCGTACCGCAAGCGGCGCCGGGCCTCTAGCGGCCAATAACCAGAATCGAGAAGGTGCCCGGCACAATCATTGGCCGTGGGCGCGGGTTCTGCGGTGTGGGATCCGGTCGCGGGCCGAACTCCGCCGTTACCACGTAGACACGGTCGGTTGCGGAATCGTAGGCCATGGTGCGGGCTCCGTGCTGCGTGGGCAGGCTCTCGATGGTCGGATAGCCGGGTGCGCCGGCATCGATAACCGACAGGATGCCGTCGCCGCTCGAAGCAAAGGCTAGATGATGCTTCGCGCTCCAGCCTGCGGCATCCGGCCCGTCGCCAATTGCGGGATTCGCCAGCAGCTTGCCGTCGCGCGAATCGACCACCGACATCTTTTTGCCGTCGCAGACAGGGAAGAGTCTGTGGCCAGAAACATCGAAAGCCAGACCCGAAGGCGAGTCGCAGCCCGCGGGCCAGGTCGCGGTGAGGGTCTTGGTGCGGGCATCGAAGCGGACGATCTCGCTCTTGTCTTCGATGTTGTCGTAGACCGCGCCTTGGCCGTCGACTGCAGGAAACTCCGGCTTGCCGGGCAGATCGATCGTCGCGGCCACCTTGCGTGTCGCGGCATCAATCACCGTCACATTGTGGCTGCGCCCGTTGAAGGCCCAGACCGTCTGCGTGGCCGGCTCAAAGACAATGCCATCGGGATTGGTCCCGGCAGGAACCGTTGCAACCGTCGCCAGCGTGGAGCGATCAAAGACGACCACGGCATTGCCGCCGCCGTCCGAGATGTAGCCGAACTTGCCATGGTTATCGAGCGCGATGCCGTGCGTTCCGTGGAGATCGGTGATGGAGCCGACGAGCTTTCCGCTCGTGGTGTCCACAACGTCCACGCGCGCGCCGTGCGCCAGGTACAGGCGGTGTGCTGCGGGATCGGCAATCAGATAATCCCATCCGCCTTCGCCGCCGATCTTCCAGTGGTCAATGATGCGATAGGGTTGCTGCGCCACGAGCGTACCAGGCAAGGCGAAGAGGCTGGTGAACACGACCGCGGCGACAAATGCCTTGGCCGGATGAAGGCTGTTCAGAACTTGCATAAGAGATCCCCCGAGCTTGGGTGAAGATTGTGTGAGAACCTGGCTGCGGTTTCCAGTGTCGCATGGCAGAGTTAAATCACGCTGAAGAAGCGTAGGAGCGCTCTGCCTGCTCCTGTGCCTGAGGCAGATGCACAGTGGCGGTGGTGCCCTTGCCTGGCTCGCTGGCCAGCTCAATGGAGCCTCCAGAGCGTTCCACAACCGCCTTCGCAATGGCCAGCCCCAGCCCTGCCCCACCCGTGTCCCGCGCGCGCGAAGGGTCACCGCGGTAAAAACGACTGAAGACATGAGGCAGCGTGGCGGCGTCGATACCTTCGCCGTGATCTTCCACGATCAGTAGCACCGTGAGCCCGTCCGGACTCAGTACCCGCGACAGGCGAAGGTGCACGGCGGAGTCGGGCGGACTGTGCTGCAGCGCATTGAGCAGCAAATTGGAGATCAGCAGTGAGCAATCTTCAGCGGAGAGCGGCACGAAGAGCCTGCCGGGCCCCTGATTGGTAATGTGCACATCCACATGACGCAGCGCTGCCACGGTATCCAATTCCGCAGCGGAGTTTCGCAGGCACTCGGCCATGTCGCAGGTCGGAGGCGGCGTGTCGCCGCTGCTCGCAGAGCTGTTTTCCACGCGCGCCAGCAGGAGCATCTTGCCCACCAGCTCTTCCAGGCGCTCGATGTCGGTTACGCAGCGCTCCAGGCCGGCTTCGTATTCGGGAGCTGTGCGCTTTCGCAACGTGAGCAGCTGCAGGCTGGACTTGGTGACGGCGACTGCCGTCTTCAATTCGTGGGCGGCATCGGAGACAAAGGCGCGCTGCTGCACGAAGGCCTGCTCCAGCCGGTTCAGCACGCTTTCAAGAGCCTCTGTGACAGGAGCAAGCTCCGTGGTACTGCGCGCGCTCTCCGGCGGCGCGAACTGCCAGTCGTTGACACTGACGCGGGCCGCCAGCGCCGCCAGTTGGCGCAGCGGCTCAAGGCCACGGTGCAACAGCCACGCGATGAGTGGCCCGGTGATCAGCAGCAGCAGAATACTGCCTGCTGCGTAGAAGCCAACGGCAGATCGGATATCTGTCCATACGCGCTCGGTAGGTGCACCGTAGAGCACCGTAACCTTCCGCAGTTTGCCGCCGCCCCGCTCGCCGGGGTCGACAATTCGGGAGCCATGGCGGAGCAGCAGGCGGTAGTGCCGGTCGAGTAATTTCGCCCTCGTGATGCTGTCATCCGGCGCGGAGGCAAGCTGCGCCGCAGAGAGAGAGGTCGCGCTTTTGCCATCTGTTGCCGTGGGCCACAACGGCGAACGGCCTAGCAGTCGTCCGTATTCGTCGTATACCTCGTAAATGTCCTCGTGAGGCAGGTGCAGATCCGCCTGGTCGAGCATGACGTTGTCTTGCTCGTCCTCGGCATCCTGCACGGCCCCGAGCACCGAGTCGGCGCGACCGCGCAGCATGGTGTCGAAGGCTCGAAAGTGGATATGGCGTTCATAGGCGAGCGAAAGCACCGCTACAAGAAGGGACGAGGCGAGTTCCACTGCCAGCACGGCAGCGATAAGCCGGAAGGCGATGCTCTTGCGGGTCATGCTGCGGGCCCGGGCGCGAGGCGATAGCCCCGGCCACGCATGGTTTCGATCACCGGCTCGGCTCCGGGTTGCGCGGCCTCGAGCTTTCTGCGCAGATTCGAAACATGCGCCTCAATCACGTTCGAGTGATGTTCCCAGTTGTAGTCATAGAGATGCTCAAGCAGTTCGCGCTTGGAGAAGATGCGCCGCGGATGATGAATCAGGTACTCAAGGATGCGGTACTCGGTCGGGGAGAGATCCACGGCAATACCGGCGCGCCGCACCGTCTGCTCGAGCGTGTTGACTTCGAGCCCCAGTGCGGTGAGCGTGGGATGTGCGACGCCCTTGCCGCGGCGGATCAGCGCTTTGGCGCGGGCGATCAGCTCGCCGAGATCGAAGGGCTTCGCCAGGTAGTCGTCGGCGCCCGCATTCAGCAATTCGACGATGGGGGATTTGCCCTCCTTCGCCGTAAGGATCAGCACGGGCGTAGGATCGCGCCGCGCGCGCAACTTGCGCAGCAGCCCAAGGCCATCCAGCTTGGGCAGCATCAGGTCGAGCACAATCAGGTCGTAGCAACGGTAGCCGGCCATCTCATCACCGACGAGGCCATCCGGGGCGCAGTCCACCGCAAATCCTGGGCCGTCGCGCAGCGCCGAGGCCAGGTTGTCGGCCAGCCGAGCCTCGTCTTCGATGAGAAGCACACGCATCGAACACCACTGTGTTTCTTCAACATAGTATCGGTCAGCGAAGCTTAAAACAGGCTGAACCCTCCAGTACCCTCATGGCCCCATGCATTACCCTCATATCTGCGGCCACTTACAGCTTTCGGGAGTTCGAGCTTGCGCATTGTTCTTTCGAATATAGGCACCTTTGGGGACATCAATCCGTTGATTGCAATCGCTCTGGAACTGAAACGGCGCGGCCACACGCCGGTGATGACGTTTCCTGCTGTCTATCGGCCGAAGATCGTTCCGCTGGGCCTTGAATTCCACGAACTCCGCCCGGACATCGACCCTACCAACACGCTGCTCGTCGAGATGGTTTATGACGTGAACAAGGGCACAGAGACTGGCTTGCGCAAGTTTCTGTTTCCGGCGTTGCGCGACACCTATGCTGATCTGCTGGACGCGGCGACCAAGCCCGTCCGCGCAGACCTGCTGCTGCTGGGCGAACTGAACTATGCCGGTCCTCTGGTGGCCGAAGTTACGGGGATTCCGTGGGCCAGTTATGTTCTGGCTCCCTTTTCGTTTTTCTCCGCCTTCGATCCTCCGGTGCTGCCGCCCTATCCGCGGCTGGCGCGGGCAGACAAGGTGGTGCCGGGGATGGGCCGCGGCATCCGGCGTCTGGCGCGCTTTGTTACGCGGCACTGGCCAGAGCCGATCTATGAGCTGCGGCGCGAGCTTGGCCTGCCCATGGGCCCGAACCCTATCTTCGATGCCAAGCATTCACCAAACCTCGTGCTGGCGCTCTTTTCGCACGTGCTCGGTGTGGAGCAGAAAGACTGGCCGGCTCATACGCTGATCACCGGCTTCTGCTTCTACGACTCCGATGCTGGCAACGCGCATCTGCCGCCGAATCTCGAAGAGTTTCTCGCGGCGGGCGAGCCGCCCGTGGTCTTCACGCTCGGTTCGGCCGCGGTGCTGGCGGCTGGGGATTTTTACGAGCTGTCGGCGCGGGCAGCTATGCGCCTGGGCATACGCGCTGTTCTGCTCATCGGCAACGATCCCCGCAATCGGCCGCAAACCGCGCTACCCGAATCCATCTGCGTCGCAGAGTACGCGCCCTATTCTGCATTGTTTCCGCGAGCGAAGCTCGTTGTGCACCAGGGCGGAGTAGGCACGACGGCGCAGTGTCTCCGCGCCGGCCGCCCCATGCTGATCATGCCGTACTCGCATGACCAGCCCGATAACGCGCGGCGCATGAAGCGGCTGGGAGTGGCGCGCGTCATTCAACGTTCCAGCTACAAGCCATGGCGCGTAGCACGCGGCGTTCGGTCCATGCTCATGCAGCCGGCATATGCACAGACGGCAGAGAGTGCAGCGCACACGATTGCTGCTGAAGACGGCGTGAAGACCGCCTGCGATGCGCTCGAGAAGTTATGCTAGACACACGCCAAGAAGACAGAACCTCTTCCACAGCAATAGCCGCTGACATTTCGCGAGCATCGAAACAAAGGGTTTCTCCACTTGCTATCGCATAAGTCGCGCGATGATGAGAAATCACATCGAGATGCACGAACTTACAAAGCTAGTTTCAGCATGCGAACTGAAGCGTATCTCTAAACTGGAACGAATCTCCTCCTCCGCCGTCTATCAAAACAGAGAGACTGTCTCCGGTCGTATGCACCGCGAGACGCACGCTAATTCGAGCTTAGGAGCTGATTTTGATGAAACGCGGAAACACGTTACCCTTTTTGATCGCATTAGCCGGCCTTGTGTTGTTCGCCCCGGGGTTCGCCCGGGCTTCCAATGCAGGAACCGCCGACAAAGCAGCAGCGGATTCTTACGACGCATCAACCGCTGCGCAGATGGTTTCAGGCCAAGTCCGTCTTGCGAAGACCCTCGATGCGAGGAAGGCTCAGACAGGACAACAGTTTGAAGCGGTCGTAGACGGCGCCATTCATCTGAAAGACGGCACCGAATTGCCACACGGCACGGTGCTGATTGGCACGGTAGTTGCCGATCAGATGCATTCCAGCGGCACGTCGCGGCTGGTGCTCCGGTTCACTGAAGCAAAACTCAAGGACGGAAAGGTCGTGCCCGTTCGAGCAATGATCGCCGGAGTCGCCGCGCCCGGAGACTACAACGACTACGCGAGCGACAACACCGCGCCGCCCGTCTGGAGTCAAGGCGCTCAACAGATCGACCAGATCGGAGCATTGCATGATGTCGATTTGCACAGTCGGATTGCCGGAGCAGACTCAGGCGTATTTGTAACGACAAAGAACGACATTAAGCTCGCGGCAGGCAGCCAGTTCTCATTAGCCATCGCCGGGAGTGCTAACCAATCTTGAATGTAAGTGTGTACCACCACTCATAACTCGAATAACCGGAAGCGAAAGACTGCAGATGAGTCGCATATCTCCGGAACCAAGTGTTCCGGAGATATGCAGTAATCAACTAACGGCGCGACGAGCACTTCTCGATCTCCGCGGGTTGCGCTCTCAGCAATTGGCGCCAGCTTTAGCCAGACATTCTTTCAGGCCCTTCATGCTGGCGCGGCTTGACGCTTCCGGTGTGCCTGCCCCCCGCCAGTGGGTTTCGAGGCTTACGGCGTAGTGGTAGCCATCGCGCTGGAAGGCGCGGAACTGGCCCACCCAGTCGATGATGCCTCCACCCACTGGCGCCCACTCGAACTTACCTTCGGGCTTGCGGATCGTGTCTTTGCAGTGGCAATGGCCGATGCGATTCTTCGGCAGAAGATTGTAGTCGTCGGGATAGGGCGTGTCGCCGGCAAAGGTGGCCGAGTTGCCGGGATCCCAGTTGAGCATGAAGTTGGGCTCGCGGATCTCGGCCAGAACCGCGGCAGCTTCTTTGCCGCTGCCCGTGTTGCAGGCCATCTCATTTTCGAGCAGCAGAATGAGGTTGTGCCTCCCGCAGGTGCGCGCGGCCTCGCGCAGCTTGTCGTTGATGGCAGCGCGATAAGGCTTCGGATCATCCAGCCGCCAGAAATCAAAACAGCGGATGCGGTCGGTCTGAAAGGCCTTGCACAGATCGATGCAACGCTGGAGTACATTATCCTGCTGCTTGAAATCGAAGTCCGCATGAAACTGGTCGCGCTTGGGCCCGTGCGAGGATTGCGGCGCGCCCGGCCAGTTCACCTTGAACAGCGGACTGGCGATGTCGGTGACGCGCAGCTTGTACTTCTCGAGAATCTTGCGCGCCTGATCCACTTCGTCCGAATTGAGGTCGGTGATGTTTTTCCCCCACATGCCGCGAATCTCGATCCACTGCAGGCCAAAGTCGTTTGTGGCCACCGAGCAGGCGTGATCGAAGTCCTGGGAAATCTCATCGTTGATGACGGCGAGCCGGAAAGGGCAGCTCATGCGTGCACCCCCAGGGTCTGGCGCAGATAGTGAAGACTCATCGCGTTGGCTTCCTTTGGTGTAAGTTCCTGCCCTGAGGGCACGCGGTCGAGCTCCACGATGCCCCATCCGCGGAAGTGAATTGAGTCGAGCGCGGCGAACACGCCCGGGAGATCTACGCGGCCCTTGCCCAGCTCCTCCCATTCATAACCGCTCTTCGTCGGCGCGTCTTTCACGTCTTTGAAGTGCATGAAGAGAATGCGGCGGCCATATTTGCGCACCGCCGCCGCGGGATCGCCTCCGCCCTGGAGGTAATGCGCCACATCCAGCTCGAGGAAGACGTAGTTCGGGTCCGAGGCCTCCAGAATCGCGTCGACAGCCTCAGGCGGCTGACCGATTGTATCCATGTGGTTGTGGAAGCCAAGCCGGATGCCATAATCGGAGATGCGTTTGCCGATCTCGGTGAAGATCTGGCCTTGCAGTTTATAGTCTGCGGCCGTAAAAGTCTGCCCGTGCTTCGCGGGCGCGCTAACCAACTGCATGTAAAGACCGCCGGCCTCGTGCACATAGTGCGCATGCTTCACGTGCGTTTCCAGCTGCGATTGCCGCAGGGCCGGATCGAGCGAGGTTGACCCGCTCGAAAGCGCGACAAATGTGAGTTTGCGGTGCGCAAGCAAGTCGCCGAGCGCGTGCGGATCGGGATATTGGTCGAGCGTGGGCGAGCGCAACTGGACGCCCTCGAAGCCATCCGCCGCGATGTCGTCAATGGCCTGTTCGGCATTATCGCTCCAGGTAATTGCCGAGCAGCCGAGCCGGATAGACGTCGCGCCGCGGTGCAGCGGCACGTCAAAAGCGGAGAGATCAATGGGCGGGTAGAGCGGATCGGCCGCCAGCCCGGCGTGCGCCGCGCGCGGCACGGCCGCCAGCGCACCCGCGCTCGCAAGTCCGGCAAGAAATACCCGGCGCGATGGGGACATAAGGTTTTCCTCCGTGATTCGTCCGCCTCAAAGCAGATGCCACTCTCCAGGCTGAGTCGTACGAAAAATGCTCGAAGAGTCTTGGTTTGCTTTCAGGCCCGACGATTTGCGAGCGGCAGAAAACTGATCTCGCCCGCGCCAGCGATTATAGAACTTTGAGATTCATGCAGAAGCATGGAACTGGGACGATACTCGTTCCCGTGCGGGATGGAGCTTCTTCATTAGATTTTTCTCAATTACCTTTTCTCCGCGAATCTTGACCATAGCCCTCATGGAAACGGGCAAAGCATCCGATGAGTGCAAACGAAGAGGAACTGCGCGGGCTGCCTGGGTTCGGCTGCAGAGCCGCCCGGGCAGCGCCGCTGAACGAAGCACACCGTGAGCAGGGGGTCGCATGAAAGGGAAGATACTGGTCGTCGAAGATGAGCCGATTGTGGCTCTCGATCTGCAGCAGGAAGTGGAGCAGCTCGGGTTGAGCGTTGTGGGCCAGGCGGAGAGCGCCGACGAAGCATTGATGGCGGCCGAAGAAAACCGCCCCGACCTGGCGCTGATGGATGTGCGCATTGTGGGCAGCCTCGATGGCATCCAGACGGCGCGCCTGCTGCGCGAGGCATACGGGATTCCCGTGATCTTCCTGACTTCCTACAGTGATGAGCCGACCATCCGGCGCGCGGCGCGGGAGTTGCCTTACGGCTATCTGACCAAGCCCTTTCAGCGTAGGGAACTGAAGGCCGCTCTTGAAGTAGGCCTGCATCGCGGCAAGACCGAAGCGCAACGCAAAGCGGAGCAGGAGGCGCTTACGACAACAGTGAGCGGCATGCGCGAGGGCGTTCTGCTGATCTCCGCTGCCGCTGAAGTGCGGTTTATGAATACCGCTGCCGAGGATCTGACTGGATGGGCGGTCGAAGACGCGAAGGGTAAAGCTGTAGCAGAGATACTCTGCCTGCCCGAAAACTGCGAATGCCTGCCACGGGCAGGTCGTGACGATGGAGCGGTTGAGGAGTTCGGCGTCGTCCTGGACCGAAACAGCGGCGGCCGGCTGCTGGTCGACATTTCGGTTTCTGCACTGAGTAGCCATAGCGGCGAGCGCACAGGATGGGTGATCACGCTGCGCGACGCTGCCGAGCGGCTGCGCACGCAGGCCGTGGAAGAGGCGCTCGAAGAGGGACACGCGTTTCATACCGCGCCCATCGCCATGATGCAGCTGGATAGCAGTGGCTGCATTGTTCGGGTGAACCGCACACTGCTTGATGAGACAGGCGTGGCGGCGGAAAGCCTGGTGGGGCGCACGCTCACCGGTCTCAGTATGGATCCCGATCCGCGCATCGCGCGCGACCTGCTGCAGAAACTGCTTCATGGTGGCGCGCAGGCCACCGTCGTGCGGCCGCGATCCATGAATTGAATTGTCCCTGATCATCGCGATCCCACTGCCCCGGCATCAACGCAAGGAAATGTGCGGAGGGTTCCCCATGCCTCACACGCCTCAGACCGAGGTGCTGCCAACCTCAGCAGCCCGGGACAATCTACGCGACCCAGCGGCCGCTGAACTCGAGCGCCGCGTCGCGGAGCGCACCCGGCAACTGGAAGAGACGGTAGCCGAGCTGCACCGCAAAAACCAGGAGGCGCAGGCTAACGCGGAAATGGTTGCGCGCAATCTGCGTGAGAAAGAGATGCTGCTGCGCGAAATCCACCATCGCGTGAAGAACAACCTGCAGGTCGTGCAGAGCTTGTTGAAGATGCGCGCGCGCCTGCAGCCGGAAGGCGAGACCCGCCAGGCCTTCGACACCACCGTAGAGCGGGTCAGTGCGATGGCGTTGCTGCACGAGCGGCTTTATCAGACGCCGAACCTTGAGGGCCTGCCGCTCTCGACGTATATCCGCGATCTGTTCCGGGATGTCAGCGCTTCCAACCTGCTGGATCCCGCGCAGGTCCATCTGCGGCTGGATGCCGACGACATTCCGCTGCAGCTTGATTTCGGCATTCCCTTCGGGCTGCTGATGAACGAACTGCTCTGCAACAGCCTGAAGCACGCTTTTCCCGACGGCCGGCGAGGCACGATCGCCGTGACTGTACGTCGCGTGGAGGGCGCCGTGCGCATGATCGTCAAGGACGACGGGCGTGGGCTGCCGGAGAACTTCGACCCGGCCACCAGTGGGTCCATGGGTTTGAAGCTGGCCGCCAGCCTCGCCCGGCAGCTCGGCGGCACGCTCGCGTTCCGCAATGAGGGGGGCTGTTGCGTGCAGGCAGAGCTGCGGCGCATGTAGCGCGCTGCATCTACTTCCGCGCGTAGTTTCTTGTCTCGCCGGTACGGGTGTTGGTCACAGAGAAGTCGCCGTCGGACGAGGCCACCACCTTTAAATACGCACCATCCGTCGCGGCGCCCGCTGGATTCGCAATCAGCGCGGCGGGGCTGTTGTGCGCCGCATCGGAGCTCTCCGCCGTGTGAAGCTGCCACAGATCCACGAGGCCGGGGCTGTCGTGCACGGTTTGCCATGCCTCCGGCATGCCGGCCTTGTGCGCGCCGTTATTCATGATGGCCACGCGCGGATGCACTGCGTCCACAATGGCCCGCGCATTCGACAGATTCATGCCGTGGTGCGTCACCAGGTAAAGATCGACCGTTCCGATGGGGTTCTTCGGGCAAACCAATGCGATCTCTTTTTGTCCCGTTAGATCGCCAAGATCGAGGAATTTGAACTTGCCGAAGGTCAGCAGAATGCCCGCTGAGCGCGCGTTTTCGCTGGGGTCATCGGGCCATTGGCGTTCGCCCGCGCAATATGGATTTGGCGCGGGCGTAATGCCCGGCACCGCGCCTATGTGTTCGCCGTCCGCGGCCAGCACAATTGTGCTCACTCCGGGGATGGCGATGGTATCGCCTGGATGCACGACGCGATGCGGCTTGTCGCCGACTGCTTTCAGATAGGCCGCATAGCCGTTTTGGGTGCTGGCCGAGTCCTCGCGATTTGGTCCGTGATCGAGAAATTCGCCCACGGGCACGCGCTTCACCAGCTCCGGAACGCCGCCGACGTGATCCACGTGATAGTGGGTAATCAGCAGGTGATCGATGCGCGTGATGCCGGCATCGCGCATCGCAGCCTGGATGCGGTCGGCATCGCGGCCGTTATTGCCTGGCCAGCCGGTATCTACCAGCAGCGATTGCCCTGAAGGTGACACAATCAGCGTCGACTGGCCGCCTTCCACATCGATGGAATAGATGAGCAGTTGCCCACCCTTTCGCTGTGCGGCGGCCGGTTGGCCGGCGGAGACTACAGCAAGCGCGAGTGCGCAAACAACGAGAACGCGCGCGGGCAGGCTGTGGCGCAACCTGGGAGTATGGATTCGAGAGGCAGTTTGCATAGCTCCAGAAGTGTAATTGAAGAGGGCAGGCTTCGGAAGCCGCGTGTCGCGTCCGTCCGCAAGAATCTCGCCTGGTACCGGATGCTGCCCGATTTGCATCCAAGTGGGAAGCGATTGTCGGGCGGGGACTACAGGACTGCCCGCCGGGAGAACAATGCATGGGGCGTTTGGCGGGAAGGGTTGCAATTGTGACCGGGGCCGGGACCGGCATTGGGCAAGCCATTGCGAAGCGCCTGGGTTCTGAGGGCGCGCAGGTACTGATTGACTTCGTCGGCGGTCCCGAAGGCGCGCAGGAAACCAAGAGCGGCATTGAGCAGGCGGGGGGCGAAGCAGAAATTGCATTGGGCGATGTCACCCGCATGGAGGATGTGCACGAGCTAGTCGATACGGCGTGGGACCGCTTCGGCTCAGCGGACATTCTTGTGAACAACGCCGGCATTGAGCACAGGTCCGATTTTTGGGACACCACCAAAGAAGAGTTTGACCGCGTGATGGCAGTGAATTTGCGCGGGGCGTTTTTTCTTTCACAGGCCTTTGTCCGCCGCCTGCGCTCCGCGAAAAAGCCGGGCCGCATTGTCAACATTAGTTCCGTTCACGAGGATATGGTCTTCCCGGGCTTCTCCACCTACTGCTGCAGCAAAGGGGGCATGCGTATGCTCATGCGTAATCTCGCAGTGGAACTGGGCCCGCTGGGAATCACCGTGAACAACGTGGCTCCCGGAGCCATCATTACGCCGATCAACAAATCTCTTCTCGATAACAAGCAGCAGTTGGACGCTTTGCTCAACAATATTCCGCTTGGCCGAATGGGAACCCCGGAAGATGTAGCCGGCGCCGTTGCTTTTCTGGTTTCTGACGATGCCGCGTACGTGACAGGTTCGACTTTTGTTGTCGATGGCGGTTTGATGAGGAATTACAAAGAGCAATAAAAAGACTATGGCCGCAAGAATCGAAGACTACGCCCTGATTGGCGACATGGAAACTGCGGCGCTTGTCGATAGGAACGGCTCAATCGACTGGCTTTGCTGGCCCGATTTTTCTTCTGAGGCATGTTTTGCCTCACTGCTCGGAACCGAAGAGAATGGCTATTGGAAAATCGCTCCTCTGGGAGGCGAGTGGACCTGCTCGCGCCGCTACCGCGAGCATACGCTGATTCTCGAAACCACCTTCCATCACGCGGGCGGCACTGTACGCCTGATCGACTTTATGCCTCCGCGCGGCGTGCACTCTGACGTGGTGCGCATCGTCGAAGGCGTGCGCGGTGTCTTGAGGATGCGCATGGAACTTGTGCTGCGCTTCGACTACGGGCGCACAGTCCCCTGGGTGACAGCGATTGACGATGGAGTGCGCGCGGTGGCGGGACCAAATGTTGCGATTCTTCATGCTTCCGTTCCTGTGCATGGCGAGAACCTGAAAACGGTGGCCGAGTTTGAAATGCGCAAAGGCAAGTGCGTATGGTTTACGCTGACGCAGGGGCGCTCGTACCTTCCCGAACCCAAGAAGATCAGTTATCGGCGTGCACTCAGTGACACGGAGCGCATCTGGAAGCACTGGACCTCGCGGCTGCGGTTCGGGAGCAAATATCGGCCGGCAGTGGAGCGATCGCTCATCACACTCAAAGCGCTTACGTTTCGTCCCACCGGCGGGATTGTGGCCGCAGCCACCTGCTCGCTGCCGGAAGCGATCGGGGGCGTGCGCAACTGGGACTATCGCTATTGCTGGCTTCGCGACACTACCTTCACGCTGCTTGCGCTTGCCAACGCCGGCTACTTTGAGGAAGCTCTGGCATGGCAGGACTGGCTTTTGCGCGCGCTGGCCGGCAGCCCTGATCAGGTGCAGATCATGTACGGGCTGAAGGGCGAACGGGAGATTGAAGAGTGGAAGGCCGATTGGCTGCCCGGATACGAGAATTCCCAACCCGTTCGGATCGGCAACGCGGCGGCCAAGCAGGTGCAGCTCGACATCTTCGGAGAGATGCTCGACTCGTTCTATCACGCGCAGGCCAGCATGCGCCGCCACGATGAAAGCGATTTCCGCATCCTCGTGCTGCTGCTCGATCGCCTCGAAAAAATCTGGAAGGAGCCGGACTCCGGAATCTGGGAGACGCGCGGCGGGCCGCAGCACTTTACGTATTCCAAGATGATGGCCTGGGTGGCTTTTGATCGCGCCGCGCTTCTCGCCGAGCACATGCAGTACGACGCTCCCATTGAGCGATGGAAGACCATCCGCGACGCCATCCACGAGGAGATCTGCGCGAAGGCCTACAACAAAAGGAAGAAGTGTTTTGTGCAGGCATATGGTTCGAATCAGCTCGATGCCGCCCTGCTGCTGATGCCGCTGGTCGGTTTTTTGCCTGGCAAGGATCCGCGTGTGAAGGCGACGGTGAGAGCGATCGAGCGGGAGCTGATGCCCGACGGCCTGGTGCTTCGCTACAACACTGCCGCAGTGAATGACGGCTTGCCGCCGGGGGAAGGCGTCTTTCTGGCCTGCAGCTTCTGGATGGTCAGCAGCCTCAAAGCAATCGGGCGCCTTCGCGATGCGCGGAAGCTGTTTGACAAGCTCCTGAAGCTGCCCAACGATGTCGGCCTGCTGTCGGAAGAGTATGACGTCCGTCGCAGGCGTCTGGTCGGCAACTTCCCGCAGGCCTTTTCGCATATCGCACTGGTCAACGCGGCTTTCGATCTCGAAGACGGAAAGCAGGTACGCGCGCGAACCCACCGCCATGTGCAGACTCAGAAGGCAAGAGGTGTCTTGAACACACCTCGAAGCGGACCGGGCAAGTCGGAGCGCAAGACGAGGAGTGCTTGACGCGCATGCGGGCTCTTGTTGGCCGCTGCTGCTAAAATAGAAAGCGCCGCATTGTGCGGCAATTGGCTGCTTTCATCCTCTTTTGCAGACCGACGGGCCGCATGGCCGAACTCGTGAAAAGGAAATCATCATACTTGTGAGCCAGACGATACGTAATATCGCCATCATCGCCCACGTCGACCACGGAAAAACCACGCTGGTGGATGCTTTGCTGCGCCAGGCCGGCACCTTTCGCGCCAATGAACAGGTGGCAGAGCGCGTGATGGACTCGAATGAACTGGAGCGCGAGCGCGGCATCACGATTCTTGCCAAGAACACCGCGATCAACTACGGCGGCGGCAAAATCAATATCGTCGACACGCCGGGCCACGCCGATTTTGGCGGTGAAGTGGAGCGCGCCCTCAAGATGGTTGACGGCGTGATGCTGCTCGTCGATGCGGCTGAAGGCCCGCTGCCGCAGACGCGATACGTGTTGTCAAAGGCGCTCGAAGCCAAACTGCCGCCGATCGTCGTGATCAACAAGATCGACCGTCCCGACGCGCGTCCGCAGGAGGTGCTGAACGAAATTTACGATCTTTTCATCGATCTCGACGCGGATGAGAGCCAGCTTGAATTTCCGGTGCTCTACGCTGTCGCAAAGGCCGGCACAGCGACCACCGATCTGGCCAAGCCGGGAACAGACCTGCAGCCGCTTTTTGAGGCGATTGTGAACACGATTCCCGCTGCAACCGGCGATGCGGAAGGCGCGCTGCAGATTCTGGTGACGAACCTCGACTACTCCGAGTACTTCGGGCGCATCGCCATTTGCCGCGTCTTTCAAGGCACGCTGCACGCGGGCGATGAGGTGAATATCTCGAAGCGTGACGGCACGCTGTTGAAGACGCGCATCACGAAATTGTTTACCTTCTCCGGCCTGAAGCGGACTGAAATTACCGAAACCACGATAGGCGATATCGTGGCGGTCGCAGGCGTCGAGGGCATCACGATCGGCGAGACCATCACGGGCGTAGAGAATCCCGCGCCCCTGCCGCTCATCGTCATCGATGAGCCGACAATCGCGATTCAGTTCAGCGTGAACAACTCACCCTTCGCCGGCCGTGAGGGCTCGTACGTTACCAGCCGCAACCTGCGCGAGCGTCTCGAAAAAGAGCTGCTGACCAACGTCTCAATCCGCGTAGAAGAGACGGGTTCACCTGATACGTTCAAGGTTCTGGGCCGCGGTGAGTTGCAGCTTGCAATTCTCATCGAGATGATGCGCCGCGAAGGCTTCGAACTGATGGCTGGCCGTCCGGAGATCGTCACCCGCATGGTTGACGGCGTGCGCATGGAGCCGGTGGAGCATCTCACCATCGACGTGCCCGAGCAGCATACCGGCGTGGTGATTGAGAAGCTCGGCCCGCGCAAGGGCGAGATGACCAAGATGCACAATCATGGTTCCGGCCGCGTGCGCATGGAGTTCCGCGTGCCTAGCCGGGGTCTCATCGGCCTGCGCAGTGAGATGCTCACCGAAACACGCGGCACCATCGTGATGAACTCGCTCTTCGATGGCTACATTCCGTATCAAGGCGAAATTCCACAGCGTCCCACCGGCGCGCTCATCGCCGATCGCCAGGGCGTAACCACGACCTATTCGCTCAATGGCCTGCAGGAGCGCGGCATTCTGTTTGTGGGTGCGGGCGTGGACGTTTACGAAGGCATGATCGTCGGCGAGCACTCGCGCGACAACGACCTTGACGTGAACGTGGTGCGCGAAAAGAAGCTCACCAACATGCGCGCCTCGAGCGCGGACGAGGCCATTCGCCTGGTGCCGGTAACGGCGCTCAACCTGGAACAGACCATCGAGTTCATCGCCGATGACGAACTGGTCGAAATCACGCCCAAGTCGCTGCGGTTGCGAAAGAAGATTCTGCAGGCGAATCAGCGGCCCAAGCGCTGGCAGAAAGCCGAGCAGTTCAGCTAGAGCCGCCGCTTCGCCTCGGTCACGTGCTCCAATGCTTGCTCCGCAGTCGCGCCGGTCGCGGAAAGATGTCCCATCTTCCGCCCGGCGCGCGGCGTGTGTTTCTCGTACAGGTGCAGTCGCACGCCTGGTACTTGCAAGGCAGCAGCGAAATCAGGCTGACCGTTGAGCCAAACCTCGCCGAGCAGATTCACGATCGCGCACGGAGCGATGAGCTCCGTTGATCCAAGCGGCAGATTGCACGCCGCGCGCACAGCCTGCTCAAACTGGCTCGTAACGCAACCGCGCTCGCTCTGGTGATAACTGTTGTGCGGCCGCGGCGCCATCTCGTTGACGAAGAGCTCGCCTTGCCGCGTGACAAAAAACTCAATGCACAGCAGTCCTTCGATGCCGAGCCTAGCAATGATCTCCGCTGCTAACTGTTCTGCACGCCACTCGAGCTCCGGCGAAACGCTCGCAGGCAATACGCTCCAGGCAAGAATCTGGCTTTCATGATGATTGCGCGCTGCGGGATACGTGCGTACCTCGCCGGCCGGATTGCGCGCGGCCATGACGCTGATCTCGCATTCGAGGTCGAGCGCCTTCTCGGCGACAGAGGGCCGCGAGCCAATGCTCGCCCAGGCAGCAGTGATGGCATCATCTGTTGACGGGCCGTCGATTCCGATGCGCGCTTGTCCGCGCCCGTCGTAACCGCCGCGGCCAATCTTCAGAAATACATTTCCGCCCAACGCAGGGACAGCTGCGTACAGATCAGCTTCCGCGCGCACCACGCGGAACGGGCCGACGGGAAAACCATTTTCCGCGAGCCAGGTCTTCTGCAGTGTCTTGTCCTGGATGATGCGAACCGGCTCCACGCCCGGCCGCAAGGGCGCAACGTCTGCCACAGCCGAGAGCGCATCGACACCGATCTGCTCGATTTCCAGCGTCACAGCATCGGCGCCCGTTGCAAGGCGGCGCGCAGCGTCCACATCGTCCCATCGGCCTACGATGCTTTCATCCACGACAAAACTTGCGGGGCATGCAGGTTCTGGATCCATCACGCGGACGTGGTAACCCATGGTGCGCGCGGCCATCGCCATCATGCGCCCCAGCTGCCCACCGCCGAGAATGGCCAGAAGGCCACCGGGCTTTACGATCGAGGGATTCGTTGCAATGGCGGATTCGGGAAGACGGCTCAATCAGGCAACTCCTGGTTGAGCACTTCCTGCGTGCGCGTCGCGCGCCACGCCGCGAGCCGCTCGTAAAGCGCGGTGTCGGCGCTAGCGAGAATCTCAGCGGCAAGCAGAGCTGCGTTGGCCGCGCCCGCTTTGCCGATCGCCAGTGTGCCCACCGGAACACCCTTCGGCATCTGCACAATCGAGAGCAGGGAATCGAGGCCATTCAACTGCGTCGCCGGCACGGGCACGCCCAGCACAGGCACAAGCGTCTTTGATGCCAGCATGCCCGGCAGATGCGCAGCGCCACCGGCTCCCGCGATAATCGCGCGCAGCCCGCGCTCGCGCGCCGTGGCAGCGTACTCGAAGAGCCGATCGGGCGTACGGTGCGCGCTCACGATCCGCTTCTCATGCGGAATCTCGAGTTCGCGCAAAATCTCAACGGCTGCTGAGAGCACATCGTAGTCGCTCTTACTGCCCATTACCACGCCGACCAGCGGCTGTTCACTCATGCGCTGATTATACGAGGGGCGGGTCTCATGAACAGATGCGGGCTGCAGCCAGCCGCGAGCGCCAGGTGATCGATTGAAGCTTAATGCCGGTGCCAGGTCTCTACGGCCACTTCGACCACCGCGAGAATCACGCTCACCGCGGCGAGAAATCCCTTGGCCCGCTGCCAGTTCTGCTCATGCCGATCCAGGCGTCGCTCCAGTTCAGCGAGGCGGCCGCCACTGCCATCGCCCATCAGTCCGCACATCCGCGCCTTCAGCACACTCAAGTCGGTCAGCACCTGCGCTTCGAATTCGTTCATGATCCGCATGCGGGAAGCTCCATCCGGACAGTTGCCGCTCCTCGTATTACGAACTCAGGGGCAGATTGATGAAGAGCGCCGCGGAGAACTCCGAATAATTCGGCGGCGTGGACCCGTCATACATCCGGATATAAAAACGGTCGCTCGCTGAGACGCGTGAGAAGGTCAGTGTGGTCTGCGATCCGCGCAGAACCAACGTAGGGTCTTCGCCGGACATAAACGCGAAGTCGCGCAGCCGTATCTCGAACCCCCCGCCGGCGGGCTGCGTCACGCCGGTATTCACAGTGACGGTGCTGCCGCTCAGCGAGGTCACCGACAGATTATTCAGATTCGCCAGCACTGTGGGCGCAATCGGCGCGGGTAGCCATGCATTTGCAGGTATTGTCGCGTTGCTGCGGATGGCGAGATCATCCGCCCAGTCATTCGCGAAGGCGATATCGTATTCGAACAGGTCAGGATAGCTTGCACGATAACTCACCTTCACAGCGCGTATGACAACCTGCACATCCAAACTGGCTGACGGCGCATTCAACAGCAGCGCGTCTCCTGGCCAGACATCGGCGGCGAAGCTCGCTCGGGTTCCCTTGTAAGTGCCGCTCCACAGCGCGGTCACGCTCGCGGCCGCTTGCTCCATCACAAGGGCCGCACTGCGGCAATCGGCAGAGCTGCGCGTGGGCGGATGCGTAACCGACCCGATCCACGCAGCCACCGAAGGCGAATCCGCCGCGGTCAGCGCCGCCTGGCTTGCGCTGTTCACCGCACGGCCCACGGATCTGCCGATGGTGCGATAGCTCACGGCAATTTGTTCGCCGGATACCGGCGCATATCCGGTATAAAAGACGAGCCTGCCGGTGCGTTCCAAGTGGCACTCGGCTGCTTCGGCCGTTGTGCCAACGCGTCGCGTATAAGGACCGCCGCCCGGAGGTGTGCTCACCACCCACCCTGAACCGAGGCTCGTCAGATGGATCGCGCGCATGGCGCCGTTCAAGTTGATGCTGCTGGCGGCGATTAACGTGCATGTGCCAGGCAAGTTTGCCACGTTCCCGTCGTAGAGCGTCACTGGTGTCGCGCCCACTCCATTGACAAACTCCTGGATCTCCATCTGAATTCTGCCGGGGCCAAGCACTGATTGTCCGCCGCCGCTAGTGAGTCCGCTGTCTCCAAATGCGTAGTAGACCGCCTGCGCCCGCTCGCACTCGGGGCAGTGCACGCGCAAGCGCAAGGTGTATTGATTTGCCGAGCTCAAAGGGAAGGCCGTTCCGGCGGCTGAACCCTGAACGACGGGTTGCAGCGAAACCATTCCTGTGCCCTGTTGTGCACTGGCTTGAAACCCCGCGGTGCACCACGCCGCCGTGTCCAGGCCTGTAAAGAAGGCGGCTACAATTCCTGTGCTGCCGGGTGAAAGAGTGACTCCCACAGCTTCGAGCAGTAGCGTGCCGCCCATCTCGATCGGATCGATCCAACTGAGCAGGGTTTGTCCGTCGATGCCATTGCCGCCATTCATCGCCAGACCATTTGGGCCAATCGTAAGATAACCGGCGCCGCCGGACGCTCCCCACAGAGCCGCGTTGATCTGCGGCTCGTTGAAGAGCTCGTTGATCATCGTGGACTTGGAGGCAACCGGAAAATAAGGATCGGCAGCGAGAGAAAACTGGGTTGTCACTCCATCGCCCAGGAAATACTCAGTGACATAGGCTGTGGGCTCGTCGTCGCCGCATACCGTTATGTCATTGGCCAGCGCGCGCTTGACGCTTGCGGTGAAATCCAGATTCGCAAGCGCCAGGCTTCCATCGGTTTCATTCAGTGGATGCACCGTGGTCTGCACGGGCGTGAGCGTGAGCGCCCCATTGAGCGCACGGTATGCTGCCCGCGCCATGCCAGCGATCTGGCTGGCGCTCTGGCTCCAGTTCGCGCCGTGCTCGGGAACAAAAGCGCCGATCGCGGTGTTCAATGTGAGGCTGGACGTCGATAGCACGCCAGAACCGGCGTGCAGTACGAGCGATGCCAAGAGTGCGCCAACCGTCTGGCCGGCTATGCCTGCGCTCGGAGGCATCAGCAATTGGTCCAGCAGCAGCTCGTCGCTCACAGCCTGAATTGCGATCCGGTAACGTGGTCCTTCGACACCCAACCCCGCATACTCCGGCAACGGGCTCAGGGCGATGTAGCCCGTGAAATAGAGCGTGCCGTCCTCGCCCGTCACGGCCATGAATTGGAAACGCGAAGGTGCCGCAAGGGAGCCACCGGCCGGCAGGCTCAGCCACAGTCGGCAAATGGAGGGCTCGTTCAGTTTGCGGTCAATCGTGAGCGGATGGGCAGCATCGAGCGCGGAAGTGTAGTCCTGGCCCTGGATCGTGATTTTCATGGCAATTCTCCGCGCCTCCCAGTTACACCAGCGCGTTGGCTGCAGGAAGGAAGCTTCGGTAACAGACCACTCTCTCGCCATCGAGTGGATCGGTGACAGGCAATGCCATGAATTGCGCTTTCAGCAATACACGGGACTGACCATATGGCGACTTGATACTCAGAGGGATAGTGGTTTCCTCCGCGCCGGTCATCGTCTGCAGGCGTGGATAGTAGAAAAAGATGCGTTCACCCTGGCTGCCTTCCAGTGCAAAAAGAGCCGACCACTCCTGGTAAAAGCTGCCGCCTTCGCGGTCCACAAACCCAGTGACAGGCTGCAGCTTCGCGCCGGCTTCCGGCGCACCACCAGGCAGCGGTTCAGCAAGGATTAACCCGCTCGAACTCACCTGCGACACGAGCCCGACGTTGAACGTGTTGCGCCGGATGTAATCGACGTCAGTCAACGCCTGTCGGACATATGCGCCCGCAACCGGTGCGCCCACGAAGCCGGTCTGCCCGGTGTAGTCGAGGTCGACGGCGATGATCGACCCTGGAGAGAACTTCGCTGCGTCGGTTGAGGCGAGCGCGATCGAAGTGGCAGTCGATCCGCTCTGGAGAACCACTGCGGGTGCGGCCTGCGCTCCATCTGCAGCCACGGCCGCTCCGGTCGCAGGCGCGAGCACGTTCATATGCTGCGAACCAGCAGCCAGCGCCATCGTCAGCTTGGTCCAGCTTAGGAATTCGAGACTCACTTGTGCCTGGACCGTCTCCCGGACTTGCTCCGATGTTGCAGCCGGAATGCCGGTGAGCACAGACACCGACTTGCTCGCGGGTTTGCGCGCCAAGTTCTGAATCCATCCCAGGCTGATCCACGGGACAGGCGGAGCATCGAGGCTGAACCTGCCCTGCTGCGATGGGTCAAAGAGCGTAGGCGTCTGGGTGGCGCGATTCACGGGTGCGAAGTAGGCGCGCGCGCGCCGCGCCACCGGCGCAGGAGCCGAGAACCAGTTGGCTGCCATCTATTCCCCCTGCTCCTGATAGCTGTAGATTGCGACTTTCACCGAGCGGCTCAATTGATCGCGTAGCACGACAATAGGCGTGAATTCAGGCTCATCCCAGAACACCTGCGTCAGCATCGCGGCGGGCGGTGTTGCCGCATAGTTCAGCTTGGGGGTGCAGAAGGGCTGAATGATCGCGAGTACTTCCTCATCCATCTGGCTGAGTGCGCGCCCGCGATCGAGTCCGCCGAAGCTCTGCGTGCCGCAAGTCTGATAGAGAATCTCGCACTCTTCTGCCGCCATGGTGGCAGGCAGATCCAGATCCGCCGCCAAGCCAAGCCATCGCAGCACAAACACGTCATGCGGAAGCTGGGGAAACGGCGCTTCTGCTTCCTCGATCACAATCCCGGGGCGCACGGCTCCGCGCAACAGGATGGTGCGTGCCGGATTGATCGTCGTCAGGCGCGTGCGCAGCGCCATATAGAAGGAGTCTTTTGCATTTTGCATGGGTACTCCGGAGAGTTCGCAGTGAACAGTTCTCAGTTCGTAGAAAAGCGACTGGAACCACGCGACCCGCGCCAACCAATTGGCATGCGCCGGGCCATGAACTGAGAACTATGGACTAAGAACTGCGAACTGCATTTACGCCCCCTGCTGTTGTGCTTCACGCAACAACAGGCGATAGAGATACACCTGCCCGAAGGCTTCGTTCGACGCGATGGATTCAATCAGGTAGTCCTGACCGGCCACAGACACGGCCAGCGTCATCGCGAAGAGCGACTGCGCGGAAGCAAGATCGAGCGCGTTCACCTGCTGCTCGACGCCGGTGGCGGAGACGAGTAATTCCCATTTCGATTGCCCGCCTTCGCGCCAGGTAGGCCGCAGCTTGCGCATCAGTACCGGACTGAGCGGCACCTCGACAAACACCGTTGCCACTAATCCGACTTCCGCCATGCTCGTAGCGGTGTTCGTTCCGGTGACGCGCAAAAGCGCCGTGGTTCCTGTTACAGATCGCAGTAGGGCATCCGCCAGCATCTGCGGTGCGCCAGTCTGGTTGCGCGGCGCCGTATCGCTCATAGATCACCCCAGCCTGTTCGCCACGTACGGATTCAGCCACGCCTGCACCGTTTCATCGATGAGCGAACTGGAGAAATACTGCATCTGCATGGTGTCGAGGCGGGTCTTGCTCGCGTTGAGAGCGGGCGTCGCCTGCGCATTGCGGACGATCTGTGCGCAGGCCGTTTTCACGTCGTCACCGATCGTTGCGAGGCCCGCCGTGTACGTCACCATCACTTCGTTGTACGGCAGCCCGAGCACATTCCAGGGAAGCGTCAACTCGCCGGTATTGGCGTCATAGTCTACGGTCGTTGGATCGATCGCCGTCCATTGGCCCGGAAGTGAAAAAGCCCAGGCGATCTCTGTCAGTGGCTCATTCGGCACCTCGCCTCGCCGCGGCCTTGTGTAGCGGCCCTCCAAACTGACGAGCGGCGAGGTTGCTGTGCCCAGTGGCGCCAGAGGCAGATAGCTCAGGTGTACCGTGCGCGCTCCGGCCGTCACCCGCAGACGCTCGGTGTACTGGATCACGTTCAGGTCAGGCCGCCGGCAATAGCTGTTGATCAGCGCCGTCGCCGCCGTGATCCAGTCCGCGGAGGTTCCAGCCGGTAAGCCGTAGTTCGCGTAATCGGTTGGCTGCAAGTAGGCCATCGCGAGCTCCTTCGTCGCTCAGAGTTCACAGTTCAGAGTGGAGAGTTCATAGTTCAACGATGCACGTCGGCTGTCGACACAGTCATGGTTGTACCGGGAACTGTCCACTGCGAACTGTGAACCTTCCCTGTACTACCGATCCACGAGCACCTGGTAGTGCGCGTAGCTTGCGCCCTTCACCACAGGCGCGCCGAACTTGACGGCGACATATTGATACGTCATCGAATTCGGCAAGCCGAGCTGGAAGATGCGCGGCGCAGGATCGCCCAGCCAGTGATACTCGATCAGGTCTTCGGTGACGATGTACGCCGGCAGCACCGCGCTGCCCGATCCCGGCGTGCCTGTGTAGCTCAGACTCCAGTCCGGGATCAGCGGCAGATCGCCGGCCTGCGTGGAAAGCATCTTCACGCGGAAGCCTGCCGTAATCTGATCGGTATTGAGCACCACGTTGTACTCGCTCTTCATCTCCTGGTCGATCAGATCGAGAAGAACGGGATTGCCATAGATCGCTGTGGGCCGCACGTGAAATCCGGTATTGGCCACCATCTGCGCAATCGTTGTCTTGAGGGTATCGACAATCTTCATCGACGTGGTAACGGTCACGCTATTGCCGCCGGCCGCGATCTGCGCCGTCACGCCCATGTATTGCGTAGTGGTGGGCGCGCTCAGGCTGGTGTCGTTGCCGTTCCACAGCGCCACATCGTGCGTCACCATCACGCCGCTCACCGTATCCACCAGGTCTTTGGCCTGCAGATAGGCGAACTGCTGCTGCTGGTTGCCCAGCTCGATATCGAAAAGGTTGTAGTTAATCTGCGCCACAATGGCCTTCAGCGGCACGCTCAGCTCCACGCGCGTGGGGCTGACGACAGGCGGCGTGATGCTGCGCGGATTCACAAAGCCAGCCGTGCCGGGATTCGGAATCGCCGTTTCCTGAAAGAAGCGCGAGGGATGGCCCGTGGCAGGAACCTGCTTGATGCGCTGCCCGAACGGACTCGAGCGGCGGCAAATGTCGAGAATCTCGGTTTGGTACAGCGGAACTTCAACGGCGCCGGGTCCGATGTAATCGGCCGCCGCGTGAATGTCTGCAAAGGTTGCGTTCATATGCTTCTCCGCCCTTCATAGGGCCGCTTGATCTGACAGGCGCAAGGTTTCGGCTGTCAGGGTGTAGAGCCAGAATCTGGCAGTTTTTGCAGTACGGCCGGCCGCAATGGCAACAGGCCAAAAACTGTTCTTCAGGCGATGGAGCCGGCGCGCAATAGCTGGCTCTTCACAGCAATCCGTTGCTCGAGACTGAGTCCGGTCAGCGCCGCATCCAGCGTGCGGACATCCACCGGCCCTTCACCGACGCCATGTTTGGCCAGCATCTCCGCTGTAGCGGCGGGCACAGTTCTACGCAATGGGTGCAGCACATTCTGAGCCGCAGCTGATTTCACCTCGGCCAATTCGCGTTCCGTTGCAGCCAGTTTCTCGGCCAATTCGGCTTCACGTCGGCTCTGCTCCACAGTCGCACTGATCCGCTCTACTTCTCCGGACAGCGCTATGGCCGTCGTCATGCGCTCTTCGAGCCGGCTCAAGGTCCGCTCCAGCGAACCTGCCGCCGCTTCGAGCCGCTCCGCAGTTGTCTGCTCGTTGTTTTCCATGCGTTTCCTTTCTCCCAGAAGACATTCGCTGATACACTGCGCATCGGCGAAGGAACTGCCAACTTGCTAACCCGCTAATTTGCTAACACGCGACTAACTAGCTTGCCATCCGAAAGCTCGTCGCCCGATAAGCTGCCTTCTCCCGCAGCAGGATGGCGGCACCGGTAAACGTGACGCGGGTCAGCTTCCAGACTTCAGCCCGCATATCTTCCACGCGCGCATCGGCCAGCTCGTAACTCATGCCCAGCGCATCGGGCGAGTGCGCCTGGATGGCCTGCGCTACCTCAGGAAAATCCCGTGCATACAAATAGCCGCGCACCACCACGCGCTGGCCGATCACGTCAGCCTCCGTTAGCAGGCCGATCTTGCGCCGCGCATCGTGGCCATCCCAACCGGGCCGATAATCCACGGCCATGCCGAGCAGTGAAGGCAATGCATTTTCCGCGGCCTCGCGCAGCAGCATCACCCGGTGGCCGCGCGCCCCTGCCGGCGCCTTATCGCTGGCCGCGTTCACCACCGTCAAAACACCCTCGAAGGGCACCCGGTTCGGATGTCCTTCCACATGTGGAATCTTTACCGCCATCGCTTCCAGTCGCATGCACAAGCTCCAAAAAAGCAGGGAATAGGAAGTAGGGAACAGGGAACAGGCGCAACGCAACACCCGGAACTACGGAGCTGATCACTCGGTTCCGACAATTCATGATTCGCCTCGAGTTGACGCCGCTACCGCCTCCAAATCTTTAGTCCCTAGTCCCTAGTCCCTATTCCCTGTTCCCTAGTCCCTGTCTCCACCGCTCCCAATCCGCGCATCGCCCGCACTTCATTCACCGTCAGCACGCCGGCCTGGAGCAGTTGCACCTGCACGGCGAGTTCGGTCATCTCGTCGCGCGCACTCAGCTCGTTAAAGACAAATTCGAATTCCCGCCACCCGATGCACTTGGTGAACAGATCGCGCGTGATGTGCCCGGCCAGCAGCATCGCCAGCGGCGAGATCGCACCGCGGAACGCCTCATCGGCCATTTCGGAGGCCGTCGATTGATTCACATCCGCTTCCAGGCCGAGCATCAGCGGCGGCAGCCCGAAAGCATTCGCAACCATACGAATAAGGAACTCCTGCCAGGCCAGCCGCAGGTCGGCGTCCGTTCCCTGGGCGAAGCGCAGCACCTCCGGCTTCTGTTCGGTCGAGAGCAGCGGCACGCGCCCCGTGCCCTCAATTTCGTCCTGCCACCAGCGGATCAACCGGTCGTGCTGCGCGGGTGTGGCCTCGTTCAACCACAGCGCATATTGCGCCACCGAATTGGCGGCGAGCTTGCCCGCAAACCGGTGCGCGCTCAGGAACTGGTTCACCGTCTCAAAGGCCACCTCGAGCGGACCGAGGCCGAAGGGCGTAAAGCTGCGCGGGTTCATCCGGATGTACATGAGCTGGTCATCGCGCAGCTCCACCGCGCTTGACTCAAGTTGCCCGGGCACAGCCTGCGCATAGCGCGGCGAATCCTCCTGCCCGTCCCACTTCGCATTGATCCGGATCGAAGCGCCGTCGACGGGCCACAGCATTGCGGGCCGCTCGGGATCGCCCGTCGGCTCCATCTCGATCGCTCCATACCCACCGGTCAACGCATCTTCGATCGCCTGCTCCACGAGTGTGCGAAAGCTGTCCACTGGATTGGGCTCTTCCAATGTTCTGCGCAGGGCTCGCAGTTTTCTTTCCAGAAAGGCAACATCCTCTGCTGCCACGCTGCGCCGCACCCGCACCTGCCAATCCATCGCGGCGATGCGGTCCTTGATCACATTGATCGCCCTGCGTACCACGGGCGTCTCGGCGAACCGCCGCAGATTGACAGGCGTTGGCTTAGGCAGATGCCGCCCCGGAAACTGCACAGGGCTCAGGATCGCCGGCAGCGCGAGGGTCTTCCGCTCGGCCTCTGCGGCCGCGGCGAGATCCGCGGGGGATGTCCGTACGCTGAGGCGGGTATGCCGCCAGATCTGTCGTAATTGCTCGCCCAGCTTCACGCGCACCTTCCTGTTCTCTGCTCCAAAAAGAACGAGGCACAGCCTGTAGGGCCGTGCCTCGTTGGAGTGCCTGATTTCAGCCGTTCAACTGCTCTTGTTACTCAACAAAATCGATACTAGCGCGAAGCATGAAAATTATCTGCAAGAGCGGCGCATTTTTTTTACCGTGCCTCAAAGGGCGTCGCCGCGCTGTCGTCGGCGAAGTCGCCGCCACATGGTTAACTCCTGCTACTATCTCCCCATGCGATTTGGAAGACGGCGCATTTTGTCCATTGCCGCTCTTGCTTTTTGGGGCGCGTTTCAATTGGTTGCGGATGCGCAGGACGATTCTGACGCATCGTCCGCAGCCCGCGTGGAGCAGGTCCTGCGCAGCTTCGACCGCGGCCACCTCATCGAGCAAGTGGCGATCTCGCCGGATGGCAAACGCCTGGCCTGGATCGAAGATGGAAAGATCTCCGTAGCTCCAGTCGACCATTTGCACAAGCAGGAACAAGTGACAGCAAGTGAAGCAAGCGGCTCCGACGTAGATGTGGTCGATGCGCGCTGCATGGAGCAGGATCTGGCGTGGTCGCCGGACTCCCTTGAGCTCGCTTTTCTCTCCGATTGCGCACCTGCGTCCAGCAGTGCCGAATCGCAGCAGAACCTCTTCGTCTCTCATCTCGATGGCCACCCTCCTGTTCGCATCACGGATCTGCACGGCTACGTCCATTCACCGGAATTTTCTCCGGACAGCCGGCACATCGCGTTCCTGTATGTCGAAGGCGCCACCCGCGTAGCCGGCGCGCTCGCCGCCATGAAGCCGCCGTCCGGCGTGATCGGCCACGAGGGCATCGAGGTCCAACGCATAGCCGTTGCGCAGACCGGCGGGCCTACCCCCGTGGAAATGGTCTTTGTGTCTCCGGCCAATCTGCACGTCTACGAGTTCGACTGGTCGCCCGACGCGAAATCTTTGGCTTACATCGCAGCCGATCCACCGGGCGAAAACAACTGGTGGGTTGCGAAGCTGTACACGCAACAGGTCGACGGAGCCGCGACGCCGATCCTTGCTCCGGCTGAAGTCGCCGGTCCGCTCCATGGCCTGCAAATCGCGATGCCGCGCTGGTCGCCCGATGGCAGGCACATCGCCTTCATCGGCGGCCTGATGAGCGATCAGGGCGTGACCGGCGGCGATCTCTACGTCATTCCGGCAACCGGCGGAGAACCTCGCCGCTATGCGGCATCGAGCGCAACGGTCGTCTGGTTCCACTGGGATGCGAAGGGGCAAACCTCGGGCACGCAAGATGGCGACGATGTCGCCCTGACGGAGATTGGCAGCGATGGCCTGGTCCACCTGGACTCTTGGCTCAACACCTCGACCGGCGCCAGGGGAGCCACTGAGGGGAGCGAAGAGAGATTCGACGGAGCGATCTCTGGCGGCCCGCTTATGTCGTCACAGTCCGTGGCCCGCGACGGAACCGAAGCCTTTGTGTTCAGCTCGTTTTCCAAACCGCCGGAGATCTGGATCGATCGCGGCGGCAAGGCGCGGCAGCTTACCCACTTCAATGACGGAGTCGAGCCCTCCTGGGGGAAATCCGTCTCGTTGGAATGGACGAGTGACAAGTTCCAAGTACAGGGCTGGCTGATGCTGCCCAGGGACTACGACCTTGGGAAAAAGTATCCGTTGATCGTGCAGGTCCACGGCGGGCCGGCGTCCGCGGCCCTTCCTCGCTGGGGAGCTGGCAGTCCGTTCAGCCCGGAGGTTTTTTCAGCCCTCGGCTACTTCGTGTTGATGCCCAATCCCCGCGGGAGCTACGGACAGGGCGAGGCCTTTACCCAGGCCAACCGCAAGGACTTCGGCTACGGCGACCTCCGCGACATCCTCTCCGGCCTGGATGCCGTCGAGGCCAGGTACTCGATCGATCCGAACCGGGTCGGGCTCGATGGCTGGAGCTACGGCGGCTTCATGACGATGTTCGCCATTACCCAGACGCACCGGTTTAAAGCCGCCGTCGCCGGGGCCGGCATCTCAGACTGGCTGAGCTATTATGGCGAAAACTCGATTGACCAGTGGATGACTCCCTATTTCGGCGCCTCGGTCTATGACGACCCGGCGGTGTATGCCCGGAGCTCGGCCATCGATTTCATCAAACAGGCACATACGCCCACTCTTCTCGTCGTGGGCGACCGGGACGGGGAGTGCCCGGCGCCGCAGTCTTTCGAGTTCTGGCACGCACTGCGCGATCTGAACGTGCCCACTCAGTTGGTGGTCTATCCCAACGAAGGGCACGGGTTCGTCAATCCGGAGCACCGCCGCGACGTTCTCGAGCGGGCAGTGGCTTGGTTTACCGAATATATGCCGGCGGGTTCCTGAGGCTGAATCCTGCTCGCCATCTTCGCTTCTCCGAGTCTATTCAAGGCAGAGATTCGCAGCAGGAGCAGGCCCGCCCTGATACACTTTTTCCTTGGAGTATTTGAGAGCCTCTTGCACCCTCCCGGCCGCAGGCGACGGCGTGCGCGGGAGGTGGGCTGTCCGGGCGTGCCACACCGTTTGCCATTCATCTTTGCGCATGGATGCGGACGGCTATAACTCAATCTTTTTTCACGTGTTTTGAAGAGACCGTTCCGCGGTTCTTGACGTGGAACGGGGAGGATTCATGCGGCGGTTTTTCACCCTTGTTTTTCTAGTGAGCCTGGCCGTTCCAGCCGGGGTTTCCATTGCCGGCTGCACGCGCAACCCGGGGGGGAACTATTGCAATGGCCTGGGATATGGCCAGAAGGATACGGACGTATCCTACATCGTCATGCAGCCGCAGACGGCTGGCATTTCGCTGGCCTATGGGCAAACCGTCCAGGCACAAGCTCCCAGCGCGTTCACTTGTAAGAACACTTCAGCGTCAGTCAGCTCCGCAAGCTATAAATATGGCACCACGAACAACCAGCTGGTTGATATTTCGCCTGGCGGCGAAATCTGCGCCGGAACGTGGAACCGCAACACCGGCGGCGGCATCGCCGACTACACCTATTGCAACTTCCCTAATCCGCTGCCTTCCACCGGGGGCTTGCCCTACGGCATCGCGTACATTACGGCATCGGCTGACTCCGTTACTTCGAACCCGGTTGCGGTATACATCCATGCGCCCGTCACGTCCATCAGCCTGGTGGGTCCGCCGGGGTGCCAATCGCAGGGGACGGTATCGCAACTCGATGCAGCGGCCTTTTATGACCTGAATGGCACGCAAACCCAGCTCTGCGGGCCGAATTCAACCTCGGTTCCCGAGTGCGTCAACTCCATCGGCACGCTGAGCTTTACTGTAGGAACATCGTCGGTCGCCACGATCAATTCGACGAACAACCAGATCACCGCGGAACAGCCCGGCACAACGGCGATTACGGCGTCGATTGCGGGCTCCGGCTCATCGGCGGGGTACTTCTCCACCTGCCCGCCGGCTTCCATCAGTGTCACGCTGGCAAACGGCACTACCTCCGGCTCCATAGCCCAGGGCGTGCCCCAGAATCTGACGACCACGGTCTATGACACCAAGGGCCAAACCATCACGGGCCTTACGCTTGGCTACCAGTCGACGAACCCCATCGATGTTTCTGTAGGCAGCGGCGGCGCGATCACCACAAGCTTTCCGGGCACCGCCTCGGTGAACGCGGTCTGCCAGCCGGCAACCTGTAACCCTGCGCCGATCAACGAGCTTGGTTTCAACGGCACCGGTCTCCCGCTCTCGTCCAATCCGGTCAACATCACGGTTCCAGGGACGGCCAGCGACTTCGCCTGGTTCGGAGCACCGGGGCAATCGCAGTACTTCGTGCCCATCGAGCTGACCACCGGAACGCTGGGCTCCAACGTGCGCCTGCCTTACGTGCCGAACTCCATGATGATGGACCGCGGCGGCAACAACCTGTATTTCGGTTCGGCGCGCGAGTTGATGATCTACAGCACCACGAGCAACGCGCTCAGCAAGCAGGACACGAGCGCTCCCGGAGTGGTGCTGGCCGTGTCGCCGAACAATTCGCAGCTGCTGGTGAACGACCAGTCGCGGCACCTCTTCTATCTCTACAACGCTTCGGCCGGCAGCTCCACGACGTTTGGGGGGATGGGCGCTGCCGCGCAGTGGACGCCGGATTCGGAGACGTTGTACATCGTCGACAACTCAGAGCTGAACACGCCTGCGAGCTGCTCGACGCCATTGATTACCGGGCATACCGACACGCTCTACATCTACAACGTCAACACCGGCTGGACGACCGAGCCCCTTCCGCCGAGCCCGCTGCCGGCGAGTTTGCTGCCGACCTGCAGTACCGAGCCGAATACGGCGCTTCCCATTCCAGCGCAAACTCCTGCCATCATGGTTCCTGGAATCGGCGCGTATCTGCGCGGCAATCCCACGGTGGCCCACACCTGGTGCCCAACCGGTACGGTGGGCAACAACAGCACGATCCAGTTCTACCCGCTGGGCGACTCCGAGCCGGTGCAGTCGGATGTTCTGAATGCCACCGCGGATGGTCAACACATTCTTTCCGCGATGGCCACGGGCGGCGGCGGAATCACGCTGAATGACATTGCACTCACCATTCCGACGACAACGGGGGCCACGAGTTCAGCGGGCGTAACCATCAAGCCACCGATCGCGTGCCCGGTGACAACCACCGGCACGTCGCCGAACCAGGTGCAGACGCTGGGCGCGCTCACCATCAGCAGCACCTTTACGCAGGCGACCATCGCCGGCGTGAATGCGGCGGCGGTAAACCAGGTGGTGACCGGCTCTGTGCCTCAGAACACGGCTTCGCAGACGGTGGCCGCAAACCTGGCGTTTGTCACCTACAGCCCCTCGTCACCATCGAACACTAACGCGCAGCTCCCGTACTACATTCCCGCTGCGGGCAATGCGCCGGGAGCGTTCAACTATGTGACGTTTTCAGGAGGGTCCGCGGTGAGTGCGCCGCTGGCGGGTGCCTTCTCGCCGGACAATACGATCTTCTTTGTCTCGACGGCCGGCGATAACAAGATCCATTACATCAGCATTCCTCCGACAGTAAATGCAAGCACCCCTCCGACGGACACTCAGCAGATCAGTCCGAACCTGCCCGCCTGCACTTCGCCTGCGAACGGCGGCGTGGATGCGGGTTGTGTCTACTCCGGCACCGGGACGGTCGTACCAGTGACGGCGATCGCGGTGAAGCCGCGCTCCACCACCTAACGCGCCTCTTGCGAGGCGCATCGACAAAGGCCGGCCAAGCGCCGGCCTTTGCATTTCTCGCCGACTCACGGCCCGTCCACTGCGCTGCACCGTCTGCGGGGAGTCCTTCTCCGCACGATAGAATCGATTCATGATCAAGGGAATTTCCTTTCTGCGCCCCGCGGGCGATCCGGCGACCCATGAGAAGCTCAAGAGCTTCTTTACCGCGCTTGGTTTTGCGCCCGGTAAAGGATGGGATGAAGCAGGAAGCCGCGGTGCATCGTTTCTTGCTCCGCTCGGCAATCTCGAACTCGTCGAGGGTGCGATGCCCGCCACTGCCGGAATCCTGGTGGAAGTCACCTCTGTAGACGCGATCCATCAGACAGTCGAGAGCTGGATTCGCGCGAATGCGGGCGAGGCAGCTGTGGCGAGCCTTGCACCAATCGCAGAAACCGATTGGAAGTCGCGCCTCTTCACTGTCGAACCCGAACCAGGCTTCGCCTTCAGCTTCTGGTCGTGGGCCGATCCTCTGAAGGGAAGGCCGGTCGCTCTGGAAGGCGATCTCTCCGCTGAGGGTATGAAGTTTGCCATCGTCCTCGCGCGCTGGAATGCGGTGATCACGGACCGCCTTCTGGAAGGCGCTCTCGATGGGCTGCTGCGCAGTGGCGCCCTGCGCGAGGAGATTCAGGTCGTCCGTGTTCCCGGTGCATGGGAGATTCCCGGCGCCGCACGCACGATCGCCAACGCCGGCAAAGTGGACGCCATCATCACCCTGGGTTGCCTGCTTCGCGGCGAGACCGCCCACTACGAGGCCATCTACACCGAAGTGGCGCGCGGCATCGGCCAGTCGCAGCAGGAGACCGGGATTCCTCACAGTTTCGGCGTGCTGACCTGCGAGACCCTCGAGCAGGCACTCAACCGCGCAGGTATCAAGGCGGGGAACAAGGGCTTTGAAGCAGCTGTGGCAGCGATCGAGATGGTGAGTCTGCGCGAAAAATTTGGCCAAGGCGGTCGGCCTTGAGCCCCGCGGCACACCACGCATCGGGCCGCCGCAAGTCCCGCGAACTGGCTATGCAAATGCTTTTTCAGGCAGATATCGGCCGCCAGACTCCCGATCACGTACGCGCCACCTTCTGGAAGTCGGCAGACGAGGTCGAGCCGGAGGTGCGCGGGTTCGCCGAGGATCTCTTCCGCGTCGCCATTGCCGAACAGGAAAAGATCGACGAGCTGATCACGAACCATTCCAAGCACTGGCGCCTGGAGCGCATGCCGGCCGTCGACCGCAACCTGTTGCGCATGGCTGTGGGTGAGATGCTGGGCTTCAAGGGCACGCCATTTCCCATTGTGATCAATGAGGCGCTGGAGATCGGCCGTCGCTACTCTGCGCCTGAATCGATCAATTTCCTCAACGGCGTACTCGATTCCATCGCGCGCAGCCTGTTGCCGAAATAGCCTCCGGGGTCGCGCGGCGCAAAGGCTGCAAAGCTGCTCCAAATCTGGGCTCCTGCTATCCTAGAGACGTGACCCCCCGCACACACCACAAAGGCATTTTGGCCATCACCCTTCTTCTGCCCTTCGCGGTTGTCGCCTGCCACAAGGAAGAGCAGGCGGTGGAAGGCGTGGCCCAGAACGCCGTGAAGGCCGAGAAACAGGCGCAGGCCTACGCAACCGAGCGCGACCAGGAACGCGCCCAGCTGGAGCAGATTCCCCTGCCTACCAAGAGCCTGTACGTCGATGTCCACGAGCCTGCCCAATGGGCGAATCCCTTTCTCGCCGTCGGCACGGACACGATCACGCTGCGCATCCTTCTGCCGGATGCGAATCCCAGCTCTGCGACCGAAGGGACCCTCTTGCGCCCGGAGGCCGCGCGCCGCCAGGAGCTCCAGTTACGGCCCGCTGATCTGGCCAAGGCCATTGCGGCGATTCCCCCCGGCGCATGGCGCTACGGCCGCGTAATCGCCGTGGCCGAGTCGCCGCTCGCCTCCCGTAAAGACCGCCTGAAGGTCCGCCGCAACGTAGAGACCACCATCCAGCAGCTGAATGACCTCGGCGTGGTGGTGGAGGAGTGGCCGGCACGGTAGAGTGAACCGCACGCTCAACCGGCAGCGATTGTAGGCCTTTGATTCCGCGTGGCCGACGATTTGGGGTTGAATGGGAGACGCCGATTCCTCATGGCCGGCCCAAGAGGCTATAGCGATTCCTGAGTTGCCGCGTCCCGAAACCTATACCTTCAAGTCGACGCGACCAACCCGGGGTCCCCAGCGACGGGTCTTTGTCGCTGGGGTGGGACCAGCAGGGGTCGGCGACCTGGCAATGCCCGTGCAAGGATACTCCTACGGAATCGCAGTAATATCCGACCATGAATGCGATCGACTGGTTGCTTGATGCGGAGCCGGCAATCCGCTGGCAGGCGATGCGCGATTTAACAGAAGCCTCTCCGGCCGCGGTTGCGGCCGAGCGTGCGCGCGTCGGGCTTGAAGGGAAAGGCGCGGAAATGCTCGACCTACAACAATCAGACGGGGCATGGCGATGTTCCGGCAAACCTGTCTGGCTCTCGACTCTCTTCACGATGCTCTTTTTGCGCGCCACCGGGATCGACAACACCGAACCTGCAGTGAAATCAGCGATGGCGCGCCTCGAAGCGGGCTTGCGATGGAACAATCAGGATGACCGCTGGGAATTGCGGCCGCCGGAAACCGGTGGGAACACATTCTTCGAGGGCGAAGTGGAGCCGTGCATCAATGGAGGCACGCTCGCACTTGGCGCGTACTTCGGGCGGCCTGCAGAGAGCCTTGCGCGACGTCTGCTCAGCGAGCAACTCGATGATGGCGGTTGGAACTGCGATGCTCCAACCAGTGCGCGGTCATCTTTCCACACCACAATCTGCGTGCTGGAGGGACTGATCGCGTACGAACGCGCCATCGGGACCGGGCTGGAGGTCAGCCAGGCGATCGCGGCGGCCAGACGGCGCGGCGAGGAGTACTTG
>DATJNF010000031.1:0-30717 GCA_035508375.1 Occallatibacter sp.
CGAACACATAAAGCGTCGTTGTGCCGTCGTATGCGTCGATCACCGCCTTCACGCTGTTGCGCATGTAGTTCAGCGACTGGCCATTCATGCTCGTGTGCACCGAATAGGGATACGTGTCGGACGATGTGAAGGCATCCATCATCCAGTAGAGCCGCCCATTTTCGCCGACCACCATGTAGGGATCCCGATCAAACGTCAGAAACGGAGCCACAGCGGCAACCCGGTTGCGCACGTCGCGTCGCATCAGCAGGCGGCTCTCCGGTGTGATGTCATCGCTGAACGGAACCTTGGTGATGTCACCGCGGTCAAATGAGATCAAAAGACGGCGCAGAAAACCGCCCAGCACAACTCCGCCAGTGCCGTTATACGAATTCAGATTGTTCGACTGACCTTCGGGGTAGTTGAACTCCTGCTGCCGGGTCTTCACATACACATCGGTGTTCGTCATCTCGCCGAAGTAGATCTCCGGCCTCGCCACCGTGATCCCCGGCACCGTGCTTTGCACCGGCATATTGCTCAGGTAAAGCGTCGGCAGACCCTCCGGCGTGAACCCGTTCACCGGGTTCATCGTGATGCCATAGCCGTGCGTGTAGATCAGCTTATCGTTGATCCAGTTGCGGCTGCTCTCGGGCAGCTTGTCTACGTTCAGCTCGCGCGTGGCCAGCATCACTTCGCGAAGATTACCGTCGATCGTGTAACGATCGATGTCGATATCGGGAAAGTCGTAATAGGTGCGAATCTCCTGCACCTGCCGCAGCGTATCCTGCAGCGCCTGCACGTCCCACAGGCGAATGTTTTCCAGCGTCGCCTGATTGTTGCCGGGGTCGGCCGCGCCCGGCGTCGTCTCGGCAGGGAATTCGCGCTGCGAGAACCGGTCCAGCCCGTAAGCCGCTCGCGTCATGGCGATGTTGTCTGCAATGTAGGGCCGCTCGCGGTCCAGCTGGTTGGGCTTCACAAGAAACGTGTTGACGTACCAGCCAAAGATGCCTGCCACAGCGTAGCAGCCGATTGCGGGAACGACGGCCGCCACCAGCCAGCGGCCGCCCGGCCGCACCGCGCCTCCGCCAATCGCGATCGCTGCTCCCAGCAGCAGCGCTACGCTCACAAACAGCATGCCGATGATGGTTACGTGCGCGCCGGTATAGTCCACGCCGTCGAAGATGGTGTGATGTTCGAACAGCAGCTCGAAGCGCCCGATGTATTCATGCAGCGCCAGGGTCAGCAGCAGAAACCCGAATGCGATCGATACGCCGCGCCATGCCGCTCCGCCGGAGACGCTGGAAGCGTAGCGATCCAGCGCGCGCGTTCCGCCCGAGACGAGCAATAAAACTGCCGCAGCCACGCAGACCAGAATCGCCATCGTCAGCATCCAGCCCGCGATCAGCTGCCACGCCGGGAGCGTGAACAGGTAGAAATTCAGCGGCCTGCCGAAGATGGGGTCTGTGATGTTTCCGGCCGAAGAGGGCGCGTGCCAGAACAGCGCGAGCGTCGGCCACTCGGACTGCATCGCCACGCCGGTGATGAGCGCGACGAACAGAGCGACCACCGCGGCCCCAACGTGCAGCGCCTTTCCTACAGGGAGTGCGACTGGATGGCCGCCAAAGTAGATCGTGTAGCGGTCCGGCAGGTCGGCGGAATGCCCATGCCGCAGCGCCAGCATAGCCCCATAGAGAATCAAAAATGTAAGCGCCGCGAAGGCTGCGAAGGTGCCCCACTCCAGACCCCAAGTCTTCCAGAAGACGCTCTCATAGCCGAGCGATCCGAACCAGAGCCGGTCGACCCACCACGAGACGATCGTGCGGCCGGTAAAGACAACCACGACAAGAAGGACAAGCAGGAAAAGAAAAGCACGGCGCGATCTGCGCATCTTGTCGCGCGGAGGCCAATCGATCGTCTCAGGCATCTTCTACTCCGCTCAGGCCAAAAGCCGCTCTGAGCTACGCAAGCATTGTATAGCGCTAGAGCGAAGGGTCCTTCTTGTGTGCTGTTGCCGACTACAGCCGCTAAAGCTGCGACGCTCAATGTTTTGTCATCCTGAGCGGAGCAAGCCGCGTGTCTTGCGGCTTGTGGAGTCGAAAGCCTGCCCTGAGCTTGTCGAAGGGAACCTGCGGTTGCTTTTGGGGATTGACACTACAAATCTATGTCGATAATCGAAATACACTGGACGACGGCAGGCGATCGCAGGATGTCGTCATCCTCTCTTCAGATCAGCTCATTCCTTCCCGTGATGCTGAGCTCCTTCACAATCTTGCCCACATCTTGCGAGTGGTCGCGGTGCGCGATCAGCAGAGCGTCGTCAGTGTCGATCACGACCAGATTCTCCACGCCGACCAGCGCCACGAATTTCTTCGGGCTGAAGATGTAGTTGTCGTTGGCCTCAATCGCCAGGTGCCCGCTGGCATCCGCTACATTGCCTTCCGAGTCGCCGCGCAGCCGCGTCTCCAGCTGGTACTCGTAGAGTGACGCCCATGAGCCAAGATCATTCCAGCTGAACTCAGCAGGCAGACAGTAGAGATGGGAGAGGTGCTCGCCCTTGGCCGAGCGCGGCTCCAGTACCGCGTAGTCGACTGAGATGTTTTCGCACTTGGGATAGAGTTTGCGAAAGGTCTCGTCAAACGCCGGCGTGCCCCAGGCGGCGGCAATCTTTTCCAGCAGCGGTGCAGTCTCCGGCAGGTGCTCACGCACCGCATTGGCCAACGTGCGCGCAGACCACAAAAACATCCCCGAGTTCCAGTAGTAGTTGCCGGCCGAAACAAACTCCTCGGCCTTGTTCTGGTTCGGCTTCTCCGTAAACCGACGCACGTGCAGAGCCGACGCCTCGTCCGCATAATCGCCGGTTTCGATGTAGCCGTACCCCGTCTCGGCGCGCTGCGGCTCAATGCCCAGCACGACGATATTTTCGCCCGCAGCGGCCAGCGCAATCCCCTTTTGCAGCGCCTTCAGGAAACGCGGCTCGTCCGAGATGACGTGATCGGAGGGAAAAATCCCCAGCACGGCGTTGGGATTTTCCCGCTCGATCAGGAAGGCCGCCAGTCCGCAGGCCGGCGCCGTATTGCGCGCCACCGGCTCCTGCACAATGTGCCCTGCCGGCAACTCCGGCAGCTGGTCGGCAATCTCCTGGGCCAGGAACTCATTGGTGATGATCCAGGTTTTTTCCAGTCCGGACAATGGTTTAAGCCGTTCTACAGTCTGCTGAATCATCGAGCGCTCGCCATCGAGCGCCAGAACCTGCTTAGCGCGAGCGCGGCGGGAGCGGGGCCAGAAGCGGGTACCGCTGCCACCGGCAAGAATCACGGGACGGAAATCAAGGGCGTTCGGCATTGAAGAACTATCCTACCCAAAATGCGCAACGTTTGCACAGAGACCGAAGTACTATTTTGCCCTCCGGCTTGCGGTCGCCAAGGCGGCCTTATGCGGTAACCTATCCCAAATGCCAAGTATGACCCAGGGCTCGATCCATCTGTTTCGCGTAGCGGGAATCGATCTGTTTCTGCACTGGTCCTGGTTTCTCGTCGCCGCCATCGAAATTGAGAGCCGCTCGGGCCGTTATTCCTCCATTGCCTGGAACATCCTGGAATATTTGGCGCTGTTTCTGATCGTGCTGCTGCACGAATTCGGACACGCGCTGGCCTGCCGGCAGGTGGGCGGAACCGCGAATCGCATCATGCTGTGGCCTTTGGGCGGCGTTGCGTATGTCGACCCTCCGCAGCGTCCCGGCGCCATGCTGTGGAGCATCGCCGCGGGGCCGCTAGTCAACGTCGCGCTGCTGCCCGTGCTCTTCGCCGCCTCCACCGTGGCGCACTCGCAGGGGTGGGCCCTTTCGATGCCCGACGCCTACCGGTTCGTCAGCGCGGTGCTGTTTATCGATATCGGTCTTCTGATCTTCAACATCATCCCCGTCTATCCGCTGGATGGCGGCCAGATTCTCCGCTCTCTGCTGTGGTTTCCTCTGGGCCGCGGCCGCAGCCTGGCTGCAACCACCGTCATCGGCTTCATCGGCATCGCCGGTTTTGCGGTGCTCGCGCTCTGGTCGCGCTCCGTCTGGCTGCTGCTGATCTCCGGCTACATGCTCATCAACTGCTGGGGAGGCCTCAAAGCCGCACTGGTCTTTATGCGTCAGGAAAAGCTGCCTCGCCGCGCCGGCTATCGTTGCCCTGCCTGCCACACGGCCCCGCCTGTGGGAGCGCATTGGCGCTGCTCACATTGCAATCAGTCCTTCGACACCTTCGAAACAGGAGCCGTCTGCCCCTATTGCGGCGCACGCTTCGATAGCACCATGTGCCTGCACTGCCTCAAACTGAGTCCCATGAACGAATGGGTTGCGCACGACCACCCCGGCCCGCAGATCGCAGGCGGTAGTCTGTCCGCAACCCAGTAGTGGGTTTACGCCAGCTTGGCGAGAAAGTCCTTCATCCGCTGCGTGCCCTCGTCGATGTTCTGCTTGGTCACAGGATACGAAAGCCGGATGTGCTCTGAAGTGCCGAAGGCTTCGCCGGGCACCGCCACCACATGTGCTTCGTGCAGCATCCGCGTCGCCAGCTCCGTCGCGGAGCGGAGTCCGCCTTTACCCAGAAACGCTCCTATGTTCGGATACACATAGAACGCGCCCTCGGGTGTGGTGCACGTCACACCGGGAATCTCCCGCAGCCGCTTCAGGATGTAATCGCGCAGATCAATGAACTCGGCGCGGAATTCCGTCACACACTGCTGTGAGCCGGCCATCGCCGCAATCGCCGCCTTCTGCACAACGCTGGTCGCGTTCGAAGTCTGCTGCGATTGCAGCTTGCTCAGGTTGGCCACCACAGCCTTCGACGCCAGCGCATACCCGGCACGCCATCCCGTCATCGAGTAGGTCTTCGAGAGCGAGCCGAGAATCACAAGATGATCTTTGGCCCAAGTGAACGAGCCGCCGGAGACTGGCTTGCCGGCATAGTTCAGGTACACGTAGCATTCGTCCAGAAGCAAATAGATCCCGCGATCGTGAGCCAGATGGACGATGCGCTCCAGATCCTCCGCTGAAACCACCGCCCCGGCCGGGTTCGAGGGCGAGTTGAGGATGATCGCCTTCGTCCGCGGCGTAATCGCGCGTTCAATTGCATCCGCCGTGATGCGGAAGTTCTCCGCCTCGCTCGTCTCGAGGTACACCACTTTGCCGCCCGCGTACTGGATGATGTCCTTAAAGCTCACCCAGTAGGGAACCGGCAGAATCACCTCGTCGCCATGATCGACAAGGATCTGAATCGTATTGAACAGCGCGTGCTTGCCGCCTGTCGTGAAGATCGCCTCATCCACCGAGTAGTCCGAGCCAAAGTCGCACGCGTGCCGCTCCACGATGGCCTTGCGCACATCGGGAATGCCCGGCACCACGGTGTAGCGGGTGAAGTTCGCGTCAATGGCGGCAATGGCTGCATCCTTGATGTGCCGCGGGGTGGGGAAGTGAGGCTCGCCGGCCCCGAAATCCACCAGGTTGGCGCCCTGCGCGCGCAGTTTGGCCGCCTCGGCGGCCACAGCCATGGTCGCGGACACTTCAATCCGCCCAATGCGTTCTGCAAAGACTTGTGAAGGCGTAGAAACTGTCATAACACTTCTATCTTGACAGATTTCGAGGCTTCCGCAAAGCATCGTTACTCCTGACGTTCAGGCCTCGTTACGGCTCTGCTAAGAGCCTTTAGTTTCAACTGGCCTTTCTGCAAGCCTCGAAAGCCTGACTTGTCTGCTAAGAGACGATTTTGCCGGATTGCCCGGCGTGTAACGACAGAACGGAGTTGGCTGGACGGTAACTTCCGAATTGCCGCTAATAGGCCAAGACTCTGTCGACAGGCGCCTCGCCGCGTTGGCATCATTGCAGACAAGCATCGGCGTCGCATTGCCGGTTTGTGCGCGATTTGGCAGACCGGCCCCTCCGGTCGCTCCGTACCATGTAACGCTCGATCAGCGTGAGCAGTTCCTCCGTAAAAAGCGGATTTGCGAGTAGGTCCGGCCTATCACATGCCGCCTCGTGAATGGCTGCATGTGTAGTGACCCGGAGAAGGAATAATGCGATGTCAAGGTCGGGTACTTGAATTGGATACGGCTTCAAAATGTCAGCCAGAAGCGCGTTCAGCTCCTCGCCTCTGTTGCCATGGAGGTGGCGGGAAGCCCGCGGGAGTTCCTCGGCAAAAACCTTGTGCAATCTCGGATTGACCCGATGTTCCGCAATGGCGCCATCGATCAGAATCTTCAAAGCATCGCGCAGGCTCGCCTGCGATTGCATTCGTAGAATCGCGTCCGGGGATGCGCGTCGCCCTTTTTCAATGTGGCGCAGCTGTAGCTCGACCGCTATGGATTCCTTGTTGGGAAAATATTGGTACAGCGAAGCGACGTTAACGCCGGCGCGTTCTGCCACACTGTTCGTCGTGAACCCTTCCCAGCCGTCCTTGACGAGAATGTAAGCCGCAGCTTGCAAGATGGCGTCGACGGTTGCCTTTGCTCGGTCCTGAGCCGGTGTTTTACGGGGTTTGAGCGCTATTCGCCTGGGCATGTGCGAAGCTCCCGAATGCAAGTTGACAATCCAAGCTAAAGCTTACATTATGAGCCTCGAGACGAAGACCATTGAGGAGCGCAAACCGTGGACCTTTTTACAGCCGACGTGGACAAAGCGGACGCATGCGAGGAGAGTTGGTCGGCGTTCAAGCGCATGAACCGCCGGCGCCGCGCCATTCGGGATTTCGACGGAATCCCGATTCCCGACGAGGAAATCGAGGCGATTTTGAATGAAGGGCTGCTCGCCCCCTCCAGCAGCAATGCCCAGCCATTTGTGATTCACTGGCTTCGAACTCCGGCTTTGAAGGCAGCAGGCGCGGCCGCCTGCTGCAATCAACGTGCGGCGCGCTCTGCCTCCACGCTCCTGGTGTTCGTGGCTGCCAACCGGTTTGCGCTTGAGACAACCTCCGCGTTCCGGACCTACGTCGAATCCACGTCCGAACTCAGCGAAAAGGCAAAGGCCTATCACTTGCACCAGTTGAAGAATGGTCGAACGTTTTTGCGCATTGCGCCTTCCGTTTTTTGGTCACCCCTTCACTCCTTATTGTCTACCCTTTTCCCTTCTCTCTCACTTGTTCCTCTTGGATCCAAAGCGGTACGGAACTGGGCCGCCCGGAGCGCGCTGTTCGCGGCGCAGACCATCATGCTTGCCGCGTCGGCGCGAGGGCTCGATACTTGTCCAATGGAAGGGTTCAGTCCGCATAAACTGTCGCGTATTTTGGGGCTCAAACGAGGTGACGTGATTCCGATTGTGGTCGCAGTTGGACACCGGCGAAATGACGCTCTTCTCGAGCCCCGGTGGCGGCGATCATACGAGATGGCCGTCCGCGCCCACTGATAGACCGCGTTTTCAAGCTCCTCCGGTCGTGGATGAGGCTAGCTGTCCATCTCCGCTTCCGTTGCCGCTCTCATATTCGATTATCGGGTCTCGAACACGATAAATCCTCCGCGCATCAATCGGGTCGTCGGCGCTTTCCCACGAGATCCCTTTGAGCAAAACTCGAAGGCCAAAATCACCGGGTTTTTCGGTAAGAAGAAATCTTCAGTAAAGCTTCCGCGCCGCACTCAGCCCTTGCCCATGCGCCCCCGCAGCCGCTTCAGCACATTCGGCGGCACCAGCCCTGACACATCGCCGCCGAAGCTGACCACTTCCTTCACCATCCGCGAGCTGATGAACGAGTAGCGTCCCGCGGGCTGCAGAAACACCGTCTCCACGTCCGGAGCCAGCCGCCGGTTCATCAACGCCATCTGAAACTCATGCTCGTAGTCGGAGATGGCGCGAATGCCGCGCAATACAGCCGAAGCCCCGATATGCCGCGCGAACTCGACCGTCAACCCGTCGAACGTGGCGATCGAAACATTGCCCAGCGAACGGGTCGCCTCTTTCAGCATCTCCACGCGCTCTTCCACCGTGAACAGCGGATTCTTGACCGGATTGATGAGGATCGCCACCGTAAGACTGTCGAAGATCTTGGCGCCGCGCTGGATCAGGTCCACGTGGCCGTTCGTCGGCGGGTCAAAGGTGCCGGGATAAAGGGCTTTCACAGGCATGGGCGTGGCTCTGCTGGGATTCTAGCAGTGCGATGCAGATGCTCCCTGAGTCAGCCGTGCTTCGGCCTGATCTTCCGGCTCCTCCAACCCGCTGCCGCCTCTGTTATTGCACAGTCACGGTCTCCCCATTTGCTGAATTTGATCCCCGCCGCATCAATGGCGTAAAAAACGAACTTGTGAGCGCCCGGAGTGAGGTTCAGCGTCGTACGCATCGTATTGGTGCTCCCGAATCCCGCCTCCCGCACACCGTCGACCCACAGCTCCATATACACCGTCGGATTCAAGTCGGTGCCGGCAGCCAGCACATTCACCGTCGTCCCCGAGGTCGCTCCGGGACTGCAGATGTTGACGCCCGGCTCTGAGCCCAAACAGAAAGTCCGGATAGCCGTCGCTATCGACCTCGCCCTGCATCATCATCTGGACGGGATAGTCGATCGTCCTGTCGGTTTCGGTAAAAGGTATATCTTGCGCACAGATCAACGCGGCAGCCGACGCGAAACCGGCGGCAACCAAAAGCAGTTTGGCAATCACGGCAAAGTCCTCCTAAATGCGCACTCGGGGCAGCTTTTGTTGCCAAGTTGTTTGAAATTAGATGCAGTGAAAATCCCTGTTTGTTCGATTACGTCAACAGGGCTCTGCTGCGCATCTGCCTAACGGTCGGTCTTCACCTGCAGGTTTTCCTCGGCTTTCCGCGGCGCAGCCGTGGAAGTCACATAGACCGATACCACGGTGATATCGTCCGTCTGCCCAAAGTGCTTGGCCTCCTGGGCAATGTAGCGTGCCGACTCATGGCTCACCTGCTGCGTCCGCTCGAAGCCAAACAGCTCGCCCTCCGCATTCGTAGCTTCCACCACGCCGTCGGAAACAAACACCAGCCGATCATGATGATCGAGCTGAAAGCTCGTCTGCTCGTAGCTGGTCTCGGCAATTACGCCCAGTGGCAGCCCTGGTGGCAGCGGCAGCTCGCGCCCCTCTCGGTAAGGGCTCAGATGCCCCGCGTTGGCGATGGTCAGCGTTGCATCCGGATAGATCCTCGCGCAGAGGCAGGTGGCAAAACACGGAGCAGAATCGAGCCCCGGCACCGCTCCCGGCACCGCCACCGCGCCCAGCAACACGCGGTTCAGATGCTGCAGCACTGTGGCCGGATCGTGCGACAGTTCATTGCGCAGCGCGCCCACCAGCGTGCTCGAGTTCATCGCCGCCTGCAGCCCTTTGCCACTCACATCGCCCACTACCAGCAGCAGCGAATCGTCCTTGAGCGGCAGCACCTGGAAGAAATCTCCGCCCACGCCGTTCACCGGAAGATACGCGCTCTCCAGCACAAAATGGCGGTTCTTCGGCAGCTGCGTGGGAATCAGCAGGGCCTGCACGCTTCGCGCCGCAGAGATTTCCGCATTGGCGCGCTGTTCGTCCTGGCTCACGCGGATGAACCGGTAAAGAATGACACCCAGCAGGCTGCTTAGGAAAATCAGGTCCGTCACGTTGCCGACGGTGAAGACGATCGGGCCCAATTGAAAGTTGGTCGAGGCAAACTGTTGCGGCAGCCAGTGCAGGTCAGCGGCAAAGCCGAGCACTGTGTTGATCCAATCGGATATCGCGGCCAGAAAAAAGGGCACCAGCATTACGCCGGCATCGCCTCGGCCGCGCCGCCAGGCCTGAAACAGCAGCACCGTGATTCCAACACAGAATGCGGCTTCCACCGAAACCGAGACAATTCGCTCCAGGACCTGCAGGCCGGCAAAATGCACGAACGGCGCGATCAGCACCGCGATCTCAACCCCTGTGACAATGCGCCGCAAATTGCTGCCGGTGAACCGGAACACGAATTCCAGCGTGACGGCCACAAAGATGTACGCCGTAAACTCGCTCAGGGTCCAGTAGGCCGGTAACGAAATCAGCCCGAGTCCGTACGCCACGCGCTCCACACGCGCCACTGCCGCAACCCCGCAAAGAATCGCCAGCCACAGATACTCCGAGTGTTCACGCTGCGCCAGGTAAAGCGCTGCCCCCAGCCCCGCCATGCCGAGAAAGAGAAACGCCAGCAGCATTGGCGCGATGGCGCGCTTGTCCCATTGGTGCGCTCTCGCCATCGCCAGCCTTTCGGTAATGGCGTCGCCCGAGCCCAACTCGACCGCATTCACGACCCCGTCCTGTATCGGCTCGGTCGGGCCAATCCAACTCCGGATCGCCAGCACGACGGGAGCGTCTGGCTTGATGTGCGCCAGCGGAACGGCAATCGGCGGCGACTCGTATTCGACCAGCCGGTCCGTCATGCCTTTCGTCCATCCCGCCTCGATACCGTTCGCATACACAGCAAACTGCCCGGCCGAATCGCTTTGCATAAACAGGAAAAGCGGCGTCCTGCCGCTCGGGTCGGCAAACTGTTGCAGGTCCTTCGGCTCCAGGCGCAGCCGATACCATGCATAACCGGAGTAGGAATCGATTCCCTGGCTTGCGAGCGGCTGGTTCAGTGTCACCGTCGACCAAGTCGAGTCGTCGAATGCCGGATCGGCCCATTTCGGATCGTCCCCCACCTGGAACTTCCACGGCCCATCCAGCTGGATGCTGCCCTGAACGCTCGCCGACGGGGTCACGGGGGAAGGTTGCGCGGCTGCCTGTGAAAGGGCAGCCAGCACGCAGGCGCAGCTCAAAGCGAACCAGCGCGTCAACCGCGGGTGGAGCAGCTTCGCCGTTCGCGCCAGGATCATCATGCGCTTGTTAAGTACCGCCGAGGATATTGAAGGGCTCTTCTTGCGAAACAGACGAAGACCCGCTTGTGCCATCGATACGCGAGAAATAGTTCTAGAGTTCTCACCCGCGCCGGGCGCGCACAGCTTCCTTCGCCTCAGCCGGCCCGGCTACCGGAACCTCCGGCACCTCAGCCTTTGGCGCCCCGATGTTCAGCTTCTTGCGCAGCTCCGTATCGATCCGCCCGAAGATCTCGCGGTTCTCCTTGAGGAAGGAACGCGTGTTCTCGCGGCCCTGGCCAATGCGCTCGCCGCTATAGCTGTACCAAGCGCCGGACTTCTCCACGATGTTGTTGGTCACCGCCAGATCCAGCACATCGCCTTCGCGGCTGATGCCCTCGCCGTAAAGAATGTCGAACTCCGCCTCGCGAAACGGCGCGGCCACCTTGTTCTTCACGATCTTCACCTTCGTGCGCGAACCCACCACCGTGTCGCCTTCCTTCACAGCGGCGATGCGGCGAATATCGACACGCACCGAGGAGTAGAACTTGAGCGCGCGCCCGCCGGTCGTAGTCTCCGGGTTGCCGAACATCACGCCGATCTTTTCGCGGATCTGATTAATGAAGATGAGAGCCGTGCGCGACTTCGATACCGTGCCCGTCAGCTTGCGCAGCGCCTGCGACATAAGCCGCGCCTGCAAGCCAACGTGGGAGTCGCCCATCTCGCCGTCCAGTTCGGCCTTGGGCACCAGGGCGGCGACCGAGTCGACTACGAGCACGTCGATCGCTCCTGACCGCACCAGCGCCTCGGTAATCTCCAGCGCCTGCTCGCCGTTATCCGGCTGCGAGACCAGCAGGTTGTCCACATCCACGCCCAGTTTCTTCGCGTAACCGGGATCGAGCGCGTGCTCAGCGTCCACAAAGGCTGCCAGCCCGCCGTTGCGCTGCGCCTCGGCAATCACCTGGAGCGTAATGGTCGTTTTGCCCGAAGACTCCGGCCCGAAGACCTCGATCACCCGGCCCCGCGGGATTCCGCCCACCCCCAGCGCGGCATCAAAGCTGATCGACCCGGTGGAGATCACCGAAATGGGCATCAGCGCTTCCCGGGACCCGAGCCGCACAATGGAGCCCTTTCCAAACTGTTTCTCGATCTGTGCCAGGGCAAGTTCTACGGCTTTGGTCCGTTCATCGGCAATCGCCATTGTGGCTCCTTAGGTGAGGGTCCGCACCGCCCACCACACCGCAAGCTTCGGCAGAAAATGGTCGCGGCACGCATTGGATTCGTTGGGATTGTAGCAGGGCCAGACAGGCCGGAACAGTGGAAAAGAGCGAAGAAATAGAGAAAAAATCCGTTCCGTTCCAACTACACCGACATGTTCTTCTGCTCGACTGAACGGGAAGCAGCCGCACTCACACCGTATACGCCCCAATGCGCGTCTCACGGCCGGTCAGCGAATCGCAGGCCCGGTCCAGCACCTCGTACTCCTTGTCGTGGCTTTTGCGAAAGCTGCGGAAGTCTTCTTCGCTCTTCCAGCGGTCGATGGTCAGGTAGCCGCCCGGCACGTAGGCATCGCGCAGCAGCTCGGTGCCCAGGTAGTTCGAGGAGCTGCGGAAGAGCTGAGCCCAGGAACCCTCCGGGCCGTAGGCGGCCTCAAAAGCGGCAATCTTGTCCTCGGCAATCTCAAACTGCCAGACCACAACAAACATGAGTGTCCCCGGTCCCTCTTCTTCTTTATCGTAGCGCAGCCCCGGCGCAGGCTCTGGCGAGGGTAGCCGTGGGAAGACGAAGCCGTTGTCGCGCCCAGTTGCCTCCCAACCCGGACAAGCTCCTGAGCGTGAAGGCCAAGACCAGCAAGCACCACCCGTTTCTGCCTGAAAATGCAGCAGATCGCCACCCAGAAGCCGCATCCGCACCTCCCGGCCACCCCGTCGGTAATCTCCGCTTACTACCTTGGTGCGAGAATGCGTAACACTCTATTTACAGCGGTTCGATGCAAGTGCTATTCCCTTATTCTCGAAATCGAGTCATTTTTATACAGGATTCGGTTTCGCACGAGCCGAGGAAACACGACGAGAACGACCGACTCTCTTCTTCTCCTCCTTCCCCAGGAGAGGTGAAGATCGGGTAATTTTGGACTGTTTTCCCGGCAAATCGAAAAGTCGGGACGTTTCGGTCGATAGAGGACTCAGGGGAAGGAAATGACGCAGCACCGCTATTTGCGAGATTCAGCGGTTCCAGGGAGTACATACCCGTACTCCGTATCCGATTCCTTCTGCGTGGATCCCGGCAAACACTGCGCCTATAACCAGACCCGCGAGCGTTTCCTCAGCGCAGACGTAGATGCCGCCGACTTCACCCCCGCCAGCCTCGACGCACGTTTGCCTGCACTGGCATCGAGCCCCGGCGCTTCGCTTTGGCTTGTTCCGTTCCGGGGCATCTCTCCCACCAGCGTGCGCGTCCCCGTCGACCTGATCTATCTCGACCTGCGCTGCACGGTTCTCGACGCGGTAGAGTCCTTCCCGCTCGCTCAGGTGTCTGCTTCGAGCGCTCCCTCGGCCACAGTGTTGGTTCTTCCTTCCGGCTCGATCCGCGCTACCGAGACCCGTCCCGGCGATCAGCTGATCCTTTGCCCACCGGAAGAGATGAAGCGTCAGCTTCAGCAGCTGGCCGAAGCTAAGCCGCAAGCGGAGGCCGCCGAATCGGCAGCTCGCGCCGGCGCAGGCCGCGTGCTGCAGTGGGACGGCCACGCCCGGAACAAAGACTCCGCAGAGCAATTCTCCGCAACAGAGACTACCGCTTCGCTGGCGCCGAGCGAGTCTGCGCCTTCTGCTTCCGAAGCGGAACCAGCGGGTTCGGCCGACCTGTCGCGGAAGGGGAACAAGCCGGCGAAGAGCTGGCTCCAGCGCCTGTTCGCAGTCGAACCCCCCAATCCGAGAAAGGCTCCGCGGCAGTCGCTGCCGGGCCTCGCGGCCTATTTCTTCACCGGCGGAACGCCCGTGGCGCACAGCGTGCGCGACGTCAGCGTCTCTGGGATGTACGTGCTCACCACCGAGCGTTGGTACCTCGGCACGATGGTCAGAATCACCCTGACTGACAGCCAGGAACCCACCGTGGATCGGTCCATCACCCTGAACGCCACCGTGGTCCGTTGGGGCAACGACGGCGTCGGCCTGCGCTTTGTCCTTCAAAGCGGCAAATCCAGGCGGACAGACGCCGTTTCTGCCTGCCCGGACGAAGGCCAGGTCGGTCAGTTTCTGCAACGGCTGCGGACCGCCTAGAGCTCTGTCTACACCCAACCTGCATCGATCACATAACTCTGATTGGTGATCGCGCTAGAGTCGTCGGCCGCCAGAAACAGCACCAGCCGCGCTACCTCATCCGGCTCGATCTGCCGCTTCAGTGCCTGGTTGCGCAGAATGGTCTCGACGCCTTCGGGCGTGTACCACAACCGTTTCTGCTTTTCCGTTGCAATCGCTCCGGGCAGCACGGCATTCACGCGAATCCCGGCCGGCCCCAGCTCGTGAGCCATCGTCCGGGTGAGGCCCACAATGGCCGCCTTGGCTGCGCTATACACCGGAAGCCCGGTTGTGGGAATAATCCACGAGATCGAGCTCATATTGATGATCGAGCCGCGCCCCGCCGCTTTCATCGCCGGCAGCACCGCCTGGATCGCAAAGAACTGCGGCCGCAGGTTGATGGCCATCAGGTTCTCCCACAGCTCGGGCGTCACTTCGTCCGTGGCGTGGCGCAGGTCATTCGCGGCGTTGTTCACCAGAACGTCAACCGTCCCCAGTGCCGAGATGACCTGCCCGATGGCGAATTTCAGCACCGAGAGATGTGTCAGGTCGCAGTGAACATAAAACGGGGTGGCGCAGCCTTCGGCAACCAGGATCCTCTTCAGCGCCTCGGCCGGTTCATCCTGAATATCCAGAAAAGCCACCCGCGCACCCTGCCGTGCAAAATGCGCCACCAGGGATGCGCCGATTCCTGTGGCGCCGCCGGTGATCAACACCGCGCGTCCTTCCAGGCTGGGGTAGCGGGCATAGAGAGAGCCGATAGACTGCATTTCTTCCTGTCAGGGACCGCCCCGGGCGTTTGCGAGCAGGCACCCATCGCGGGCGGCGATCCGCTCATTTTGCTGCACTTACTGTACAGGTGCGAACCGCGGCCGTTCAAATAAACGACAGCTTCCAATGAGGAAATTTAGCCTCTGGGACGATACCGCATTTCGGTACCGCGTCTCCTGATGACGGGTGCATACTTAGGTATGAGTCACGCGAAGCTGGAGATCGTCCCCTTTCGATTTCCTGTCTCCCGCGCGGCAAAGAGGCACGAAAACTGCCCGATAGGCGATGCTTATCGGCAAAGAACGCAATAGCTTACGGCCTGATGCCTGAGTGAGCCGCGTGCAGGGCGAGCCGGAGACAGCGAATGTCTTCGTGCGCGTTGCCGCGAGCCGTCATGGCTGGGGTCACGCAGATTTGAAAAAGGGCTCGATTGAGAGGGATTAAATGAAAGCTGCTGCTCGTTATCCAGGTATCCGGGTCACCGCGAACGGTAACCAGCTGGTCTCCTACCACACCGAAACGCGGATTGCCGATGCAGGCGTCTTCTACCCGATCACGCCTTCCACTGAGGGCGGCGAGCTCTTTCAACAGGCCTATGCCGAAGGCCACCTGAACGTCTTCGGCGGCAACACGATTGCGATCGAGACCGAAGGCGAACATGCGGCCCAGGGCGGCGCCATTGCGCACTCTGTCTGCGGCAAGCGCGTGGTCAATTTCACCTCCGGCCAGGGCGTGGTCTACGGCGTGGAGCAGTACTATCACGCGCCGGGCAAGGGTTCGACCATGGTGCTCGAAGTGGGAGCCCGCGCGCTTACCAAGCATGCGCTCAACGTGCATTGCGGCCACGACGATATCTACGGCGCACTCGACACCGGCTGGATCATGCTCTTCGGCAAAGACGCGCAGCAGGCCGCCGATCAGGCGCTCATCCTGCGCCGCGTGACCGAGCTTTCGCTTACGCCGGGCATGAACATCATGGACGGCTTCCTCACCAGCCACCTGGAGCGCACCTTCTATAAGCACGAGTCCGACCTGATCCGTGAGTACCTCGGCGCGCCCGAAGACATCATCGACTGCCCCACTGAGGCGCAGCGCGTTCTGTTTGGCCCCACCCGCCGCCGCGTTCCCAAGATGGTCGATCTCACCAACCCCATTCTCCTGGGGCCGGTGCAGAACCAGGAACACTACATGCAGGGCGTGGTGGCGCGGCGCAACAACTTCGCCGAGCCCATTCTGGAATTCCTTGAAGCCGCCTACAAAGACTTCGGCGAACTCACCGGCCGCTACTATGGCCTGCTCTCCAAGTACAAGACCGAAGATGCGGAGACCGTTTTCGTCTCGCTCGGTTCGGCTGCCGAAAACATCGAGGCAGCAGTCGACTACCTGCGTGCAACGCGCGGCGCCAGCGTCGGCTCCATCCACGTCAATGTCATCCGCCCATTCCCTGAGGCTGCCATCGTTGCCGCTCTCAAGGGCAAGAAGAACGTCATCATCCTCGAGCGCACCGACGAAGCGCTTGCCGGCGACAACCCGCTCGGCCGCGACATCCGCACCGCGGTTTCCAAAGCCGTGCAGGGCGTTGCGGGTCTGCCCTCTATTACGCTCCAGGAAGTGCCCCGTTTCATCAACGGCAGCTATGGTCTGGGCTCGCGCGACTTCCGCCCCGAGCACATCATCGGCGCCTACGAGTTCGCTACCGCCGGCCGCAAGCGCACCGATGGAAAGACCGCGGCCGACGGCGAAAACTTTATCGTTCTCGGCATCGACCATCCCTACTCGGTCGTCGCTGACGAGATGCCGTCGCTGCTGCCTGAAGGTGCAGTCGCCGTCCGCTTCCACTCCATCGGCGGATGGGGCGCCATCACCACCGGCAAGAATCTTGGCGCCATTCTCGGCGACCTCAACGATCTGCTCTATGAGCGCGACGGCCTGAAGGACGAGCTCGGCAACCCGAAGGAAGTCATCCACGTCAGCGCCAATCCCAAGTACGGCTCGGAGAAGAAGGGCGCGCCGACCAGCTACTTCATGGTTGCGGCCAAAGAGCGCATCCGCGTGAACTGCGACCTGCGCCATGTCACCTGCGTGCTCTGCTGCGATCCCAAGGCCTTCACCCACACCAATCCCCTCGACGGCATCCAGGAAGGCGGCAGCCTTCTGTGGGAGTCCGATGTGGATGGCGAGCGTGCGTGGGAGAATCTGCCCATCTGGGCCCGCAAGCAGATCATCGAGAAAAACATTCGCGTCTTCACGCTGCCCGGCTTCGACATTGCCCGCAAGGCCACGGATCGCGCCGACCTGCAGCTCCGCATGCAGGGCAATGCCTTCCTCGGCGGCTTCTTCGCGGTCAGCACGCTGCTGGGCGAGTTCGGCATCTCGCAGGAGCAGTTCCGCGACGTCGTCTACAAGCAGTACGTGAAGAAGTTCGGCAAGCAGGGCGAAGCCGTCGTGCAGTCGAACATGGAAGTCATGATCCAGGGCTTCGAGCGCGTTAAGGAGATCAAGATCGGCGAGCTTGCCGCAGCCGATCGCTCCAGCCTCCGCGGCCAGGCGCTGCTGCCGATTCTCGACGTGGAGCCCGAGTTCGCCGAAGTTGCCGCCGACAGCGGCTGCCGCGCCGGCGGATGCCGTTCGATTCCCACGCCCTCTGAACAGGGCGCGCGTACGCCCATCTCCACTATCGCCGCATTTGACGCGGAGTTCCGCTCGCATTACGGCTACAACCAGCCGGCCACGCCTCTTTCCGCCATGGGCGTGATCGCCGCTGCTACCGGCGACACGGCATCGAAGTACGTCGCCCGCCGCGAAACACCTCTCTACATTCCCGAGAACTGCACGCAGTGCATGGAGTGCATTTCAGTCTGCCCGGATACCGCGCTGCCCAACACCTCGCAGGACCTGAGCACGTTGCTCGGCACCGCAGTCACCCGCTACGTGACCGACCAGGCCGAGCGCCGCAAGATGCTCGACAAGCTACCGGAGATCGAGAAGCTCACCCGCGCCCGCATGCTGGCCGACATCAAGACCGGCACGCCGCTGCCCACCATCATCCGCGAAGTCACGGAGAGCGTGGATGGATTCTCGGCTGAAGCGAAGAAGCAGTTCTTCTCGATCGTCGACAAGGTGCCGATGGCTTACCAGAAGGTCAACGCGATCTTCTCCTCGCCCGAGCGCAAGACGCCAGGCTCAGGCGGCATCTTCTCGATCTTCGTCAGCGATCTCTGCAAAGGCTGCGCAGCCTGCGTCACCGCCTGCGGCGATCACGAAGCCCTCAAGATGGTGCAGGAGACCGAAGACGTCAACGCCGAGCACGAGACTGGCACCGCCTTCCTCAACCTGCTGCCTGATACCTCGCAGAAATACCTCGGCCTCTTCAACGCCGCCAATCCGGCGGACTCGAAGACCGCGACGCTGCGCAATATGCTGATGGTCCGCACCAACTACGACGCGCTGGTCTCAGGTGACGGCGCCTGCGCGGGCTGCGGTGAAAAATCCGTGCTGCGCTCCATCGCTGCAGTGACCGAGGCGTACATGCGCCCCGTCTTCCACGCTAAGAGCGACCGCTTCGTCGCCAAGGCCGGCGATCTCGAAAAGAACGGTGCGGCCAGGCTGGCTGCTCTCAAGGAGAGCAACCCCGCTGATTACGCGCTGCTGCGTCAGACCATCGAGCACATGGTGATGGGTCTGGGTGGCGAAGACGAGAAGGACACGAAGAAGCGCATCGCCGCCTATGAAGCCGAGCACGGCACCATTACCGATGCCCAGCTCGTTGAAGCCATCGCTGCGGTGCTATTGACCGAGGCCTTCAACCACAAGAACCTGCAGCCGATCGACGGCCGCCTGGCGAACGGCATGAGCGTGATGGCGATGGCCGCGCACACCGGTTGCAACACGGTCTACGGCTCGACCGCGCCCAACAACCCGCACCCCTATCCGTGGATGAACTCGCTCTTCCAGGACGGCATCACCGTGGGCTGGCTCATGGGCGAGAGCTTCATCGTCGACCACGCGCGCCGCTCGGTCATCCCCGAGCGCCTCGCCGATATCGTCCTGAGCGGCAGCGGCGTCACCCCGGAGAAGTACTACCACTTCACGCACTTCACCGACGCGCTGATGACCGACAAGGAGATCGTCGAGATGCCCAAGGTGTGGGTGGTCGGCGGCGACGGCGGCATGGGCGACATCGGCTACCAGAACATGTCCAAGGTCATCCTGCAGAACCGGCCCAACGTGAAGGCGTTGATGCTCGATACGCAGGTCTACTCCAACACCGGCGGCCAGAACTCCGATTCAACCCCGATGCTCGGCGGCAACGACATGAACGTCTTCGGTACCGCCACGCAGGGCAAGAACACCGAGAAGAAGACCGTCGCGGAGACCTTCCTCGCCGGCCACGGCTCGCCGTTCGTCGCGCAGGTTTCGATGGCCAACGCGCCCAAGCTCTACCGCGCGATTCTCGACGGCCTCGAGTACCGCGGCACGATGTTCCTGCAGGCCTTCACCACCTGCCAGCCGGAGCACGGGGTCGCCGACGACATGGCGCTCCACCAGGCGCAGCGGGTTCGCGATTCGCGCGGCGTGCCGGAGTTCGTCTTCGATCCGCGCAAGGGCGAGAGCTACCAGGAAGCGCTCGACATCAAGGGCAATCCTTCGCCCGATCTCGACTGGTACGAAGCCCGGGCCAAGGACGGCACGATCTCGCGCTACACCGTAGCGCACTGGTGCACCACGGAAGCGCGGTTCCGCAACCACCTGCGCAAGATCAAGCCCGAGCAGGCCGAGAAGCTCATTCCGCTTGAGAACATGCTGGTGCGCATCACGCAGCAGGACGTGGTTTACCGCTACTACCTGCTGCCCGAGCACCGCAGCTTCATCCCCGACTTCGGCGTCTACATCCAGTGGGAAGAGAACGGCAAGACCGAATACCGTGCGCTCTCCCGCCAGCTGGTGATGTTCTGCGTCGAGCGCCGCAAGTCGTGGCGCATGCTGCAGTCGAAAGCGGGCATCGTGAACAAGGAGTACCTGGCGCAGAAGGCCATCCTTGCCGACGTTGCCGCCGGCAAGCTGTCGCAGGCTGAGCTCTTCGCCCGCGGTCACGAACTGGTCCGCGAGCGGATGGCCGCACCGGCGCCGGCCAAGGCGTAAGCAAGAACGGCAAGTGGCATCGGGAAAGCACGAAGTGTGAGGGCACGGCTTCAGCCGTGCCACAAGGCCACAAAAAGATGGGTGCGGGCTTTAGCGCGCACAATAACCCCGAAAATCTCATCAAGACGAAAACGCGGACCGCAAGGTCCGCGTTTTGTGTCAAGGCAGCAACCTTACCGCGTAAGGCTCACATAACTCCGCCCCGCATACAACCGGAAGCCGCCCACCGAATCGGCGACAATCTGGAGAGGCCGCGGCCGCTGCATTGCGGCATCGTTTGAGGAGCTCACGGTGAGCACATCGTTCGCTCCCACATCCGTCACTACGAATTTGTTATCGGCGATAAACCCGATGCCATAAACGCCGGCCGGGAGGTTCTGTCCGGCAATCCGCAGCGGAACCTCCGTGATGAAGTAAGCCTGGTACTTGGCAGCGATGCCCGTTGAATATCCGCTCGTGTCCACCATCGTGGCCAGCACATATTTTCCATCTGAAAACTTGATGCCGCCGGAGTTGCGCAGCTGCGCAGGCGCCGATTGGCCGGCGTAGTACACGCTTGCCGGAAGCAGCTTCTGCACATCCGCCGGTTTCAGCACCGTATCTCCGCCCTGTTGCGCCGCCATGCGCACCGGCGCCACCATCACGGCTATGGCCAATGCTGCTGCCGATACAACTTTCCCCATCGCCTGCCAATGCATCGCGTCCATTCCTCCTTGAATTGATCCGGTCAGGAGTATACCGCATCCGGGGCGCGACAGTCGGTGAATTATGGCAGATAAAGATCGACGTACTCGTGCACCGGCGTCTGCTCGAGCCGGTCGCGGTCGAGCGACGCCGCCAGAATCCGCCGTTGTTGCTCTTCCGGAAAGCGCCGGCGCAGATTCATCTTGAACTTCTCGACCAGCAGCGGCAATCCCTCCTCGCGACGCCGCCGATGCCCGATGGGATACTCGACCGTCTCTTCGAGCACACTGCCGTCGTTCAATTCAACGATCAGCGTGTTGGCAATCGAGCGCTTTTCCGGATCATGATAGTCCGCGCTGAAATTGGGATTCTCAACACACTCCATCTTTGCGCGCAGCGCGTCAATACGCGGATCGGCAGCCACATCATCTTCGTAATCGGCCGCCGTGAGCCGCCCGAAGAGCAGCGGAATCGCCACCATATACTGCACGCAGTGATCGCGATCCGCAGGATTGGTCAGTGGGCCGTTCTTGTCGATGATGCGTAGACAAGCTTCATGCGTGCGGATGGTGACTTTTTTGATGGCCTCGGAAGAAAGCCCGGCCTGGTCCAATCGCGTCCGAACGTTCATCGCCGCTTCCACTGCAGTCTGGGCGTGAAACTCGGCCGGGTAGCTGATCTTGAAGAGCACGTTCTCCATCACGTACGAGCCGTACGGCCGCTGGAATTTGAACTCCTGCCCGCGGAACGACACGTCATAAAAGCCCCAGGTCTCCGCCGTAAGCGCCGAAGGATATCCCATCTCGCCCGCGCGCGCCATCAATGCGAGTCGAACCGCGCGGCTCGTCGCATCGCCCGCAGCCCAGCTCTTGCGCGAACCGGTATTCGGCGCGTGACGATACGTGCGCAGGCTCTGGCCGTCGACCCACGCGAGTGACAGTGCATTGATGGTTTGCTCGCGCGCGAGCCCAAGCATCTGGCTCACCACCGCGGTCGAGGCCACCTTCACCAGCACCACGTGATCGAGCCCGACCTTGTTGAATGAGTTCTCGAGCGCAATGCAGCCCTGAATCTCGTGCGCCTTGATCATTGCCGTGAGCACATCGCGCATCCGCAGAGGTGATCTGCCCTCCGCAACTGCAGTTCGCGAAAGCCAATCGGCCACCGCAAGAATCCCGCCGAGATTGTCCGAGGGATGACCCCACTCGGCCGCAAGCCACGTGTCATTAAAGTCCAGCCAGCGGATCATCGCGCCGACGTTGAACGCAGCCTGCACGGGATCGAGCTGATAACTCGTCCCCGGAACCCGCGCGCCGTTCGGAACGGTGGTGCCGGGAACAATCGGCCCGAGCAGCTTGGTGCAGGCTGGATATTCGAGCGCTTCCAGCCCGCAGCCCAGCGTGTCCATCAGACAATGCTGCGCCGTCGTGTACGCCAGCTCGCTGTCGATCTCATACCCCAGCGCATAGTCGGCAATATCGGTTAGAACCTTGTCCGGCGCCGGCCGTTCATTGCTGATGTGCGAAGACACGCAATCTCCTATATCGAAGCCACAAATGCGGATGTCCCAGGTCCGGCGCGTAGCCTGCGCGTAACCTGGGCTGGCGCAAACCTATCCCCGTTCCGCAATCGGAACAAACTTCAAATTCCCTGGCCCCGTGTAATTCGCCGACGGCCGGATAATCTTTCCATCCTGCCGCTGCTCGATCACGTGCGCGCTCCATCCGGCGGTCCGCGCCATCACGAACAGCGGCGTGAACAGGTCGACCGGAATCCCCATCAGATGATAGGCCACAGCGGAGTACCAATCGAGATTCGGGAACATCTTCTTCGCATTGTGCATCGTCGTCTCGATGCGTTCCGCGATGGAGTAAAGCCGTGCTCCATCGGCATCTACAGCGAGCGTGCGCGCCTGCGCTTTGATGAGGGCGTTGCGCGGGTCGGCGATGGTGTACACCGGATGCCCGAAGCCCATCACCACCTCGCGGTTGCCGATGCGGCGAAGAATGTCCGCCTCCGCTTCATCCGGCGAGCCATACCGCTGCTGAATCTCAAGCGCCACTTCATTCGCGCCGCCATGCTTGGGACCTTTGAGCGCGCCAATCGCTCCGGCAATGCACGAATACAGGTCAGAGCCCGTGCCGGCAATCACGCGCGCCGTGAAGGTGGACGCATTGAATTCGTGTTCCGCGTAGAGAACCAGCGAGGCCTGCATCGCCGCGATCCACGAGGGACTGGGAGCCTTCCCGTGCAGCATGTGAAGAAAATGCTCGGCGATCGAATCGCCGCCCGCCTCCACATCAATCCGTTTGCCGCCGTTGCGCGCGAACTGGTGCCAGTAAACGAGCATCGAAGGCAGTGAAGCCAGCAGCGCGTCGCCGATCATGCGGGCCCCGGCGTCATTGTGATCTGCATCTTCAGGGCGCACACAGCCCAGCACGGAAACTCCCGTGCGCAGCACGTCCATCGGATGCGCTGAGCCGGGTAGCAATTCCAGCGCCTGCTTCAACGGGGCGGGCAGTCCGCGCAAGGTGCTCAACCGCGCTTTGTAAGCGGCAAGCTCAACCCGTGTGGGCAGCTTGCCGTGCACCAGCAGATGCGCCACCTCTTCAAACTCGCAGCGCGCCGCCAGATCGGCAATGTCGTAACCGCGATAGTGCAGATCGTTTCCGCTCTGCCCCACCGTGCAGATGGCCGTGTTGCCCGCCGGCGTTCCGGACAATGCTACGGACTTCTTCGCTTTAAAAGTAGTGGAGGAATCTTCACTCATTGGGAAATCTCCGAAGAGCCTTCAAAATAGTAGAAAAACAATGGCGGTGCCTACTTGGTTTCCTTGCTTTTCGCAAACAGCTCATCCAGCTTTTGCTCATAGGCGTGGTAATCAAGATAGCGATAAAGATCGGCGCGCGTCTGCATCAGCGGCAGTACGTTTTTCTGCGTTCCCTCCGCGCGAATCGTCTCATAGACCTTGAGCGCCGCGGCGTTCATGGCGCGGTATGCGGAGCAGCAATAAAGAATGATATCCACTCCGGCAGCCGCGAGTTCATCACGCGTGAAGAGCGGTGTCTGCCCGAACTCCGTGATGTTCGCCAGAATCGGCACGCCCGCGGCCTTGCGGAACTCCGTATACATCGAAGCCTCTGTCACCGCCTCGGCAAAGATCATGTCCGCGCCCGCAGCGACATAAGCCTGCGCTCGTTCAATGGCAGCCGCAAGCCCTTCGCTTGCCAGCGCGTCGGTCCGCGCCATGATCACGAAGCCTGCATCGGTGCGCGCATCCACGGCCGCCTTGATCCGGTCAACCATTTCTTCCGCCGGCACAAGCTCTTTGCCGGGCCGGTGCCCGCAGCGCTTGGCGCTCACCTGGTCTTCGATATGTACAGCCGCCGCACCGGCCTTGATCATTGAACGAATGGTGCGCGCAATGTTGAACGCACCACCCCAACCAGTATCGATATCGACGAGCAGCGGCAGGGAACTCGCATCCGTGATGCGCCGCACATCCACCAGCACATCTTCCATCGCGCTGATGCCCAGGTCCGGCAATCCCAGCGAATTGGCCGCCACGCCGCCGCCTGAAAGATACAGCGCGCGAAAGCCCGTCGCCTCCGCCATCCGCGCCGTGTACGCGTTGACGGCGCCCGCAACCTGAAGCGGCGTTTCGTTTGCAACCGCAGCGCGAAAACGCGCGCCGGGCGGCCCCGGATTGGGTTTCGATGTCATGCCTCGTCCTGAGGCGCATCATAACAGCCTGGTCACATTTATTTCCCGATGCGTGGTGCGCGGTGCGACAATCATCGCGTCAGGGCCGTTCCGTCTGCAATCGGCCTCTGCCCAGAGGAGAAACGCACCATGAAACGTCTTTTCATCTGCACGGGCCTTCTGCTCGGCGCCGTGAGTCTTTTCGCGCAAAAACCTGTGGCCAGCCCGCCGGCCAAGGAGTCGGCGACTATCGGCGGCAAGCAGATCACCATCACCTATAGCTCGCCCCAAGTCAGAGGCCGCGAAGGCCATATCTTCACGAAGGACGGGCTCATCGCAAAGACCCACAAATCGTACCCCGTGTGGCGCGCGGGCGCCAATTCAGCCACCACGCTGCATACTGATGCTGACCTGACCATCGGCGACCTCCATGTGCCGGCCGGCACCTACACCTTGTTCGTCGATATCTCGGATTCATCCGCCTGGCAACTGATCGTGAACAAGCAGACCGGGGAATGGGGACTTGCCTATGACGCTTCCCAGGATCTGGGCAAGACGAGAATGACCATGGCCAAGCCGCCGCAGATGGTGGAAGACCTGAAGTACACGCTGACCGACAACGGGGGCGGCAAGGGCTCGCTGACCTTGGCCTGGGAAAATGTCAGCGCCTCGGTCCCGATCGAGGTGCACTGAGGGAGAAATGCGCAGGGCGGCACGTTCCCTGGAGGAATTTGCCGCCTTCCCATTACAATAGAATATGTGAAGGACTCTGCGCCGAAGAGGTAAAGTAGCTTGCCGTTGTATGCGTACCGCTGCACCCAGTGCGGCAATCGATTCGAGAAAATTCAAAGTTTCAATGCCGAACCGGAGAAGGTGTGCCCCAAATGCGGCGGGCCCGTGGAACGGCCGCTTACTGCGCCCGGACTGCAGTTCAAGGGCGCCGGATGGTATGTGAACGACTACGCGTCCAAGAGCAGTGCGTCTTCGTCGGATTCGTCCTCGTCTGAGACGAAGACCGATGGCAAGCCAGCCGAGAAACCGGCAGCGAAACCCTCCGGCGGCGACAGCAGCTCCAGCTCCTCAACGCCCGCTGCAACCTCGGGTTCCACCGCCAGCTGACCCGCGCCGCGATACGATAGGGAGACCTGCACAGCAAGGCTCCTCGAATGAACCCGAATTCCGCACCTTCCAATTCAGAGCGGGCTGCGCCCCCTGTGTCCTCGACGCAGCGAGCGGTTCGCGTTCTTGCTCTCGCGGCTCCCGTTTTCATTGCGGCAGGCCTTGCAGCCGGCTTTTTCCACGCGTCCGCGGAAATCGCCATCAGCTTGCGCTGGTTCGGCTTCGCTCTCTTCGTGCCATTCGCGGTGCAACGCCGCTCGTTGCTGCTGTGGACCTTCTTCGCCATGGCGGTGGGCGCGGTGCTGGGCGTAGACGCGCCTCATGCCGCCGGTAGTATCCGTTTCTTTGGCGACCTCTTCCTTCGCCTGGTCCGCATGATTGTTGCGCCGCTCATCTTCGGCGGCATCGTCACCGGCATCGCTGGACACGGCGAACTGCGCGGCGTGGGCCGGGTAGGCCTCAAGGCTCTCATCTTCTTCGAAGTCGTCACCACCTTCGGCCTTCTGCTGGGCCTTGTCGCCATGAATCTCTCGCACGCCGGTGTCGGCGTCGCGCTGCCCGCTGCAGTCAATGCGCCTCACGCGGTGGCACCGGCTGAAAGCTGGCAGCAGATGGTGCTCAACGTTTTTCCTGAAAACATCGCGCAGGCCGTCGCGCAGAATCAGGTGCTGCAGGTCGCCGTCTTCGCGTTGCTTTTCGGTATTGCGCTGGCCAAACTGCCCGTGCCTCGCCGCACGCCGCTGGTCGATGTTCTGCAGTCGCTTACCGAAACCATGTTCCGCATGACCCGCATCGTCATGCTGCTCGCGCCGCTGGCCGCCGGAGCGGCCCTCGCGTACACGGTCGGAGCCATGGGGCTCGCGACGCTGTTGCCGCTCGCGAAGCTGGTCATCACCTATTACGTCGCTCTGGCCGCCTTCATCCTGCTGGTGCTGGTTCCGGTCATCCTGATCGCCCGCATCCCGCTGCGCAAGTTCGTCCTCGCCATTGCCGAGCCAGCCGCCATCGGTTTCGCCACCACCACCTCCGAGGCTGCGCTGCCGCTGGCTATGGAGCGCATGGAAGAGTTCGGCGTGCCGCGATGGATCGTCTCGTTCGTCATTCCCACCGGCTACAGCTTCAACATGACCGGCTCCAGCCTGTATCTCTCGATGGCCGCCATCTTCGCCGCGCAAGCCGCCGGCATTCATCTCACCGCTGGCGAACAACTCTTGATGTTCGCCACTCTGCTGCTCACCAGCAAAGGCGTTGCCGGTGTTCCGCGCGCTGTGCTGGTGATCCTGTTGGGAACCGCCAGCGCCTTTCACATTCCCACAACAGCTGTACTCCTGCTGCTGGGTGTCGACACGCTCATCGATATGGGCCGCGCCTCGATGAACGTCATCGGCAATTGCCTGGCCAGTGCCGTCGTGGCGCAATGGGAAGGCGAGTTAAAACCAGCGGCTGTGTCTGATTGACCTGCGCTTCCGCACTAAGATAAAGACTGGACATGCCGCTCCTCGATCCCATCCCGTCCCCGGTGCAACACGCCGACTTCACCGCCCTTGAATGGGAGCCGCTACTGGCGCTGGTTGCAGGATTTGCCTCTTCATCCGTGGGCCGCGAGGCAATCCTCGCCCTCGTACCCTCGACCGACGAAGCGTGGATCGGGCGCCAGCATCAACTCACCGGCGAACTGCGCCTGCTGCTCGAAGAGCAGGTCTCCATCCCGCTCGGCGGCCTCTTTGACCCCACACAACTCGCAGCCAAGGCCAGAATTCCTGAGGCCGCGCTCGAAGCCCCGGAACTCCAATCCATCGCGCGCCTCGCCAACGATGTAGCCGCATGGCAGAACCTATTGCGCGAGCCGCCCGCGCGCGTGGCCGGCAAACTGCCCGGACTCGCAGAGCTCTCCGTGCGGCTCACGATGAACCTACGTCCACTTGCGGAGTCAATCGAGCGCAAGATTCAGCCCGACGGCACATTGGCTGACGATGCGTCTCCTGAACTGAACCGTATCCGCCGCGAGCAGGAACGCCAGCAGCGCCTCATCGAAGAGAGCCTGCGCTCTGCACTGCGCAAGCTCGCCGGCGAAGGCTCTACGCAGGATGATCTCATCACCATTCGCGGCGAACGCTTCGTCATCCCCGTCCGCGCCGAGCTCAAGCGCCGCGTCTCCGGCGTTATTCACGGTGCAAGTTCGTCGGGGCAGACCGTCTACGTTGAGCCGCTCGAAACCATCGAGCAGAACAACGAACTTGTCCGCCTCATCGAAGAAGAGCAGGCTGAGATTCACCGCATCTTTGTCGCGCTCACGCGTCAGGTGAGCGGCTATGCCGACGCCCTTGTCGAAGGCGCGCGCGCGCTCGCACTCATCGACGGTCTGCAGGCCCGCGCCCGCTTCGCCCGTTCCTATGATTGCGTCGCGCCGCTGCTGACGCCGGATCGGCTGAGCCTCGAAGCCGCACGCCATCCGTTACTCGAAAAGCGTCTGCGCACTACGGGTGGCGCAATCGTCCCACTTCACCTCGAATTGACCGCGGATGAACGCCAGCTCATCATCAGCGGCCCTAATACGGGCGGCAAAACTGTCGCGCTCAAAACAACCGCGCTGCTGTCCATGATGGCCCAGGCGGGAATCCCCGTGCCTGCTCGCATCGCGAGCTTTCCCGTCTTCACCGCGTTCCTGGCCGACATTGGCGATGCGCAATCCATTGAGGCCGCGCTCTCCACATTCTCCGCGCACATCACCAATCTCGACCGCCTCGCGCGGCTGGCCGATGTACATTCGCTCGTTCTTCTCGATGAACTCGGCTCGGCCACTGATCCCGAAGAGGGTTCTGCGCTCGCAGTCGCCGCTGCCGGCTTCTTTTTAAAAGCCGCCACGTGGTCCCTCATCTCCACGCACCACACGTCTCTCAAGGTCTACGCGGCCAACACCCCCGGCGTGCGCAACGCCGCGGCCGGCGTCGACGAGAAGACTCTCGCGCCGAATTATCAGTTCCATCTGGGAGTGCCCGGTGCTTCGGCCGGCATTCAAACCGCCGAACGGCTGGGGCTGAACCACGAAATCATCGCCTCCGCGCGCGAACGCCTGGGTTCGCAGCAGGCAGACATCGCACGCTTCCTCGACAAGCTTCACAACGAACTCGCCGCGCTTGAACAAGAGCGCAAAGCCGCACGTGAGCAGCAGTACGCGCTCAACCAGGAACGCAGCAAGCTCGCGCGTGAGGGTGACGTCGAGTTGCGCAACCGCACCCGCGAGCTCGAAAGCAAGCTCAGCTCGCTGCTCAAGGACTTCGAATTTCAGATGCGTGAGAATGTGCGCGCCATCGAAGACCGCGCCGCGCAACAGAAATTGTCGAGAGAAGCCGAGCGCCGCATCAACCGCCTGCGCCGCGAGTTCCAGGAGAGCTTCAACCAGACCGTCGTCGCCCACCGCACCGGCGCTGACCAAGGCGATCAGAATGCGCAGCCGCATGTGTTGAAACACATCGCGCCCGGCGATCAAGTGCGCATCAAGTCAATGAACAAGATCGCCATCGTACAGCGCGAAGTGGAAAAAGACCTCTTCGAAGTCGCGCTCGGGCCGATCAAGATGCGCGTCAAGCGCGACGAGCTCTCCGAGCCTTCGCGCTCTGGAACAGATTCAGGTAAAGGCGCAGAGACCCCACTAGCCGCTGTGCGTAAACAAAAAAACGTGCACGTCTCCGTCACCAGCGCCAACACTGACGACATGCGCATGGAGATCAACCTGATTGGCCGCACGGTCGACGAAGCCACCGAAGAACTGGAACGATATCTCGACCGCGCCTTCCTCGCCGGCCTGCCGCGCGTGCGCGTCATCCACGGCCACGGCGCCGGCATCCTCCGCCGCGGCGTCCGCGACTTCCTCAAAAAGCATCCCCACGTCGCCGGCATCGAAGAGGCCCCGCAAAATGAAGGCGGCATGGGCGCTACGCTCGTCGAGTTACGGCAGTAGAATCGCGGCATCGATAAAAAGCAATATCCAACTGGCCAACTCGCCTCGTCCCAGCTGCAGAGATTCATTACATTTCAATGACAGCAAAAGGGCTGGGAGAATGATAATGAAAGGTACTCCCGCGGAGGTTCCATGAGGAAACTAGCTTTGTTCCTGACGTTGTGCGCTGCAGCCACGCTGCCTGCGCAGGCAAAGAGCATTTACGACTTCACGATGAGCTCGATCGACGGGCAGCAGGTGAGTCTTGACAGCTACAAAGGTAAAGTGGTGCTGCTGGTGAATGTGGCGAGCAAATGCGGCTTCACTCCGCAGTATGCCGGGCTCGAATCGTTGTATGAAAAGTACAAGAACAGAGGACTGGTGATCGTCGGCGTTCCGGCCAACAACTTCGCGCAGCAGGAGCCGGGCACGAACGAAGAGATCAAAACCTTCTGCACCAGGAAGTACAACGTCAGCTTTCCCATGATGGCGAAGGTCTCCGTGAAGGGCGACGATGAGACGCCTCTCTACCGCTTCCTGACAGGCTCTTCCACCGACCCGCAGTTCGCCGGCGACATCAAGTGGAACTTTACCAAGTTCCTCTTCGACCGCAGCGGCAAGCCGGTGGCGCGATTCGAGCCGGCCACCACACCTGACTCGCCCCAGGTGACCTCCGCCATCGAAACCGCACTGGGACAGTAGGTCCCCACTCAGAAAACACGATCAAAACAAAACGGGCTCCGCAAATGCGGAGCCTGTTTGCTAGCTGACGAGCTACCTAAAGCGCGGAAGCGTGTCTGCTCCACCGCGGTGGTTACGCCATCGCTTCCCGTCCCATCGGTTCAAACACCAGGTGGTTCGAGTTGCGTTCGGCGTCGATGCGCACGTGCGAGCCGTGCAGCACCTCGCCGTCGAGGATCTTCATCGCCAATGGGTCCTGCACCATCCGCTGCAGCGCCCGCTTCAGCGGACGCGCACCGTACGCCGGATCCCAGCCCTGCGCCAGGATGAGGGTTCGTGCCGCATCCGTAAGCTCCAGCGAAATCTGCCGGTCTTCGAGCAGTCTCTGCAACTCGGCGACGCGCAGATCCAGAATCGAGTTCATCTGTGCATGACCCAGCGGCCGGAAGATCACCATGTCGTCTACCCGGTTCAGGAACTCCGGACGGAAATGCTCCCTCAGCACGCGCATCACGCTCTCGCGGGCCATCTCGAAGTCATGCTCGGTCTTGAGGGCGTCCGCATGCAGCAGCGCCGCGCCGAGGTTTGAAGTCATGATGAGCACCGTGTTCTTGAAGTCCAC
>DATJNF010000032.1:0-3860 GCA_035508375.1 Occallatibacter sp.
ATTGCGGCCCATCCGCGCCTTCCGCTCTGCCTTCACCAGGCGGCCGAGGCCGGGAATAATGAATACGCCGTTCTTCTTGGTTTCCTTGACGGCTGTTTCTGCGAGCAGGTCCAGAAATGCCGCGGCCTGCTTGTTGGTCAATTCAAGCTTCTCGGCCATGAGCCGGACAAGAGCTGTCTTGGTGAGTGCTGTTGCCATGTGTATTCCTCCTGATTTCTGTTTCAGTCAACGGATGCGCCTGCCGCGCGCTTCCGATTGTCTGCTGCCGGTTCTCCCGTCTACGTCACTCGCTTCTCGACCACTGCTGAAAAGCCAGTATTCATGCGGGTCCGAGAGAACCCACCGCCGTTAACCTTGCGGCTTTTCGCGGCCTTTGTCAACTGCAAAAGCCGGGTTTCCACAGGTTTTTTACGGTTTTCTTAGGGTTTTTCGTGATTTTGAGGGAATTCATGCGATTTCTGAGGTCCCGCGAGTCTGTCATTACTCAGAGAAACCCTTGTCCAGAGCGGTTGTTGCGTTATGTCTGAAGAGAAGAGATACCGCCGACTATAGGCGCGCCCTGCACACTAGTAAAGACCAAAGAGCGGCTTTTTCCGCTTTTCCATGCCTTTCAGCAAAGGCTCGTTGAGGAAATCCACCAGTGGCTGCGACAGCCGGAAGTAAGAGCCGATCGTCTCTGCCAGTTTTGGCGCAAGCGCCGGATCTGAAGTCAGAGTCACCATCACGCCCCACTGCCGCCCTTTGATCCACTCAATCGCCGGATGATCCGCCGGAAAGCCCTTGGGAGGCCGGGTGAGCGCCGCGGTATCGTGCGGCTTCATCCTGGCGGGCAGCTTCTTCGTCCCCAGCTTTTTCGTTTCGATCAGCCGCTTGTACTCCTCATGATGCGCCAGCAGGTGCCGGCGAATGGCCAGCAACTGATCCTTCGGAGGCATGAAGACTCCGGCCGCAATCACCAGCTCGGTTGGGCTCACGTGAAAGTAATAGCCGCTGCCCGAGGTCTTCTCCATCCCCACCCGTGACCACCATGCGGCCACATGCGTTTTGTACGGCGTCTTGTCCGCCGAAAAGCGCGTATCGCGATAGATACGCATCATCGACTTCTGCGCTGGACGCACATGCCCGGGAGCGTAATCCATCATGCCCTGGGTGATCTTCTCAACCAACGCCAGCATGGGAGCTTTCAGCTCGGTTTCGAAAATCTCGCGACGCGCCTCGAACCACTCACGCCGGTTGTTGCGCTTGAGCTGGCGCAAAAAATCGAGGGCTTTCTGATTGAAGTATGGAACGACAGGCTGAACTGTTTTCGCAGAAACGGACTTTTTTACAGGAATGGACTTCTTCGCAGATCGCATGGGCATAGCTTCATTTTAGAAGCGGTCCTCTGATCTCTGTGCCCTGTCCCCTGAGCCCTGTCTTATTGTTTGAACTCCACCACCGTCGCGCCCGCACCGCCCTCGTTCTGCCCCGGCTCAGTCACTCCTGCGACTTGCGGATGCCGCCGCAGATATTCGCGCAACGTCCGCCGCAGCACGCCCATGCCGGTGCCGTGAATAATGCGCACCTGCGGCAGTCCGGCGAGAAATGCGCGGTCGAGAAACTTCTCGACCTCATCCTGGGCCTCATCCGCCGTGCGCCCGATCACGTTGATCTCCCAGCCGACGCTGTCGTTCGGCTGGGCCATCGAGACCGACACGCCGCGCCGGTTGCGTGCTGCCTGCAGCGGAGTCTCGGCCGCCGCTGTCCGCACCACCTCGGCAATCTCATCGCGCGCCACGCGCATTTTCATCAGCCCAACCGCAACCTCGAACGTCTTGTCGTCGATCTGCCGCTCCACGCGCGCCGTCTTGCCCAGCGTCTTCAGCTTGACCATGTCTCCCGTAGAGATATGGCGAACGACATGTGGCTGGGCGTGCGCATCTCCCTTGTCGGCCCCGGTATGATGCGCGACGACTGAAGCATTGAACCCCTCGGCAAACTCCCGCCGCAGCCGCGAAATCCTGCGCTCCGCCTCTTTGGACAACTTCTGCTGCGCGGCTCTGTCGTCGATGGCGCGTACGGTCTCGCGTGCCTGGTATTCGAAATCCTTCAGCAGCGACTCAAGCTTCTGTTCCATCTCGCGAACCTTCGCCCGCTGCTCTTTCATGCCCTCCGCTTCCAGCCGCGCCCGCTCCCGCTTCAGTTCGCTCTCCAGCTGCGCCACACGCGCCCGCTCCGCGGTGGCCGCGCGAAGCTGCTCATGCAGGCTGTCAATGAAGCGCCCGATGTCCTGTGTCTGCGTGCTCAGCCGCGAACGCGCCGCGTCGATCATGCTGCGATCCAGCCCAAGTCGAGCCGCGATGTTGATGCCCGCCGACGCGCCCGGAACACCCTGCCTCACCTCGTAGGTTGGAGCCAGTGTCTGCTCGTCGAAGCCGACAGCGGCATTGATCACTCCCGGCGTGTTCGCGGCATACACCTTCAGCGAAGTATGGTGCGTGGAGATGATCGACCATGCCCTTGCCCGCACAAAATGCTCGGCAATCGCTACCGCCAGCGCAGCGCCTTCTTCCGGATCGGTCGCCGACCCCAGCTCGTCGAGCAGGACCAGGGAGGACGCATCCGCGGCCCCCGCAATGCGATTCAGATTGACGATATGCGCCGAAAAGGTCGACAGGTTCTGCTCGATCGACTGCGCATCGCCGATATCCGCCAGCATGGCGTCGAATACCGGCAACACTGCCTCTTCCGCCGGAACCGAAACTCCGCTCTGCGACATGATCGCCAGCAGTCCAACCGTCTTGAGCGCAACCGTCTTGCCGCCGGTGTTCGGCCCGCTGATGATCAGCTGCCGTGCATCGGAGGTCAGCGCCAGGCTCGTAGGAACTACGCTCCCGCCAGTGCTCCGCAGCCGCTTCTCGAGCAGAGGGTGCCGCGCCTGCTTCAGCGTCAGCTCCGAGCCTTCCGGATCGAATCGAGGTTCCGAGCAATCGAACTCCAGCGCAAACCGTGCCCGCGCCTGCAGCGTGTCGACTTCGGCCAGCACCTCGGCGCCTTTCAGAATCACCGGAGCATACTGCGCGATCTGCCGCGTCATGGCCGCAAAGATGCGATGGATCTCCGCCTGCTCGTCTTCGAGCAGCCGCACAAGATCGTTGTTCAGCTCGATTGTCTCCAGCGGCTCCACGTACACCGTTTGCCCGCTCGAGCTTGCGCCATGCACCACTCCCTGGACGCGCCGCTTCCACTCGGCCTTCACCGGAATAACAAACCGCTCGCCGCGAATCGTGATCAGATCGTCCTGCGTGCTCCCGCCTTCGGAGAAGCGCCGCAAGGCCGCCCGCAGGCTCTCCTCGATTGCCCTTTGTTGCCGTTCCATCTCCCGCCGAATCCGCCGCAGCTCCGGCGAAGCGTCGTCGGCCAGCGAGCCGTCAGGCAGAATCCTCGACCGCAGCGACTCGATCAGCGGCTTCAGCGGCAGGGTAAGCAGCTCTCCCGAGAGCTCGCGCAGCCGCGGCAGGGCGTCAGCTAACTCGCCCGGCGGCGCGCCCATCAGCCCCGACCAGGCTGAGATGTCCTCCCCCAACGCCACCACCTTGCGGATCTCCTCGGCCTCGAGCGCCGCGCCCTCAATGCGCGACTTGGCCAGCGCTTCTGAAGGATCGAACAGGGACCCCAGCGAAGGCCGTACTCCAGCGGCAAGCAGCTTACGCATCTCTCCAGACAGTGCGTGCTCGCGTCGAATCCAGTCCAGATCGGTCGACGGCGCTAACCCCAGCAGCCACTGCTTTCCCGTCGTCGATTGCGCATAGCCAACAAGCAGATCAAGAAAGCGGCCCCATTCGAGCGCGGAAGGGCTAAAATCGCTCACTACGCTCGGA
>DATJNF010000033.1:0-2016 GCA_035508375.1 Occallatibacter sp.
TGTCGCAGCGCGCCCTGAACCGCGAAAGCAGGATTGTGGCGCCGGTCTCCAGACCGGCTGTCGTGCGGGCGTCCACGCCTGCGCCCCTCGGCGACGACGTTCGCACCGATCTTCTTTTCAAACACAACCAGTCAGGCCGACACCGCGCTAGTTGAAGTAGTTCTTATTCTTCTCTGCAAACCCAGCCTTATCCGCCGGCAGCTCATCGAGAACATAAATCGCATTCTGCTCGCAGACTGAAGCGCAGTTTCCGCAGTCGATGCACTCGTCCGGGTTGATGAACACCTGTGTAACGGTTGCGGCAGCCGGATCGCTCTGTGCCGGCGCAATCGCAGCGGTGGTGCACTCCGGCACGCAAACAAAATCCTTAATGCAGGCATCGGTCACGACATAAGCCATTTGGAATCGCTCCTCAATTGGGGCTGCGCTGGTGTCGCGCCCTCATTTCGAGCCTAGCCGCGCCGGCCGGAAAGGCACCGTGATAAAAATCACGCCCGAAGGCCAAAATCAGGCATCTATCTCATAACGGGTCGCAAGTCATCTCGACGCAGCTGTAACCAGATCTTTATGCTCCCTTTGCAAAGCGCCCCCACAATACAGTCCATGGCATCCAACCGTTCTCCCCTGCGGGCGCAGGTTCTCGCCTGCTGGAACTGGAAGTGTGCGCTCCTCAGCGCGACCGCCCGCTCACTGGTTTATCTGGCCGCGCTCGCGCGCTCGGGGCCCCACGGCCGGCTCTCGATTGTCACGGTTGAAATTGCCTATGTCGCCCTCACTGCCGGCGTTTATGCGGGATTTCAACAAAGAGCGCTCGCGATTCGCCCTCAGTTTCTTGGCAATCTCTTCATTGCATTCGGCGTTCCCTTGCTAGCGCAATTCGTTGACTGGCTTGCCCACCGCGTAGCCGGCGCTCCGGTTCCGTTGCGCGCCACCGTGGCCGTCAGCGTCTTTGCCTGCGTCTCGGCTCTTTTCCACTTGTTTGTCATGCGCCGGGGCGTCTTTCTCTCCGGCCACGGCCGTTCGCTCGCCGACGATTTCCGCCGCATTCCGCGCCTCATCGTCAGCTTCCTCCGCGCTCCAGTCACATTCATCGCGTCGCTCGCCGGCCGCTCCCGGACCGCTGCCGAATCCGAAGCCGCGCTCTAAGGCCGCACTCCTCTATTCATTCGTTGAGCGCCCCGCTCCCGCCGTGCTAGACTCGGCCTACTTCCCCGCAGATCCAATCTGCATTCCCCAGTCGCGCACCGCGCAGAAGAACCACCCGGAGGTCCGCCCGTGGCATCGACGTCTCAAGCCGCAATTTCTCATCGCGCACGTCCCGTCACCGGCCGTAACGGCCTCATCGACAGGTATTTCTATCTCTTTGCGTCGCTCCTCATCGCAGTCATCGTGGTCTGCGGATTCAGCCGCACCGTCAACGACAACCTCCTTCACGCATCTCCGCCGCGGCCCCTGCTGCTCTGGTTCCATGGCGCGGTGTTTTCGTCGTGGGTGCTCTTCTTCATCTTTCAGTCAGCACTGGTGCGCACGCACAATGTCAAAGTCCATCGGTTTCTTGGCTGGTTTGGAGCGGCGCTCGCTGCCATCATGGTCGTGCTGGGTTGTGTGATCGGCGTCGTGATGGCCCGCTTTGACTGGTACACCCTTCACTACCCCGGCACGGATGTCTTTCTCAGCGTTCCCTTTGGCGACATGCTCGAATTTGGGCCCTGCGTCGCGCTCGCCATCTGGTGGCGCAGGAAGCCGGATCTGCATCGCCGCCTCATTTTCATCGCCACCTGCTGCCTGCTCGATGCCGCCTTCGGCAGGTTCGATTACCTCTACGACCACAACCTGCTGTTTCTTTGTCTCGATGGAGTGATTCTTCTCGGCGTCCTTCGCGATCTGCTGGTTGACCGCAGCGTTCACAAGGTCTACCGGATCGCGCTGCCCGCCCTCATCGTCTGGCAGGCTCTCCTCGTCTACCTGTGGCGCGATGCTCCCGCCTGGTGGCACACCCTCACCAGCCGGATCGTC
>DATJNF010000034.1:0-41477 GCA_035508375.1 Occallatibacter sp.
GAATGAGTGAAACGCCACGATCGCGAATAACGAGATTACGAGAACCAGCGCGGCGCAGGCCTGCAACGGCAACGAAGTCTCTCAGGATCTGCGGCACCGAGAATTGAGCGGTTCCCGAGCGTGCGCTTTCTCTTGAGGCGTGATCGCTGTCGCCAACTTTCTTATCCGTTACGCCGACTCGCTGATATCGGCTGCCACATACCGCCAACCGGAAATCGCTGCAGGGAATCGCGTTGACGCAACTGTTTGAAACTAGCTCTTCTTGGGAACCTTGGCGCCGGCTTTTCGCGCCTTCGACAAGCCTATGGCTATCGCCTGTTTGGGATTCCTGACTCTCTTACCGCTATGGCCGCTCTTCAGCTTGCCGCGTTTCATCTCGTGCATCTCGGTTTCAACGTTCTTGCCTGCGCTGGGCGAGTAGCGGCGCGACGACTTCTTTTTCGAAGAGGACTTCTTTGCCGAAGTACGCCGACTGGAGGAGCGGGTTGAAGAGGACTTCTTCGCAGCTGACTTTCTGGAGGAGGATTTCTTCGCTGAAGATTTCTTGCGGGGGGATTTCTTCGTTGCCATTATGAATCTCCTCATGTGTCAGATGGCAGAGAGATTTTGGGCGGTTGTCTGCGCACCATGCAACCGAGCGATGATTGGATGCTCGAGCTGCACAAGTTCGTGGTTCGCGTTCGTTCGCACTGATCAGAGTTCGTTCAACAACAGGGCAACTCGGCCGGCGAGCAGATCGTCCGACACCCTCCACTGGTTGATGTCGATCAGTTCCACGGGAACATCGAGGCTGAGTGTCCGCAGCACCAGGTGATGCAATTCCCGCTCGACATAACGCAGCTTGAGGTACTGATCGTGACGCACGGCGTAAAGATTGGCGCGCTCAGCGCGATACGGGGCGAGCTGACTGTAGTGGCGGTCAAGCACCGCGATAGCCTCAGGCAGAACCACCGGCTGCATGGGGCGCGCGTCGTCGGCCGGAATGCGCACGGCAACAAACCGCTGCCAGCTTCGGCGCGAAGCCGAAGGGCGCGCGTGCAGTGCTTCGAGAGCCGCTACGGGAAAATGCAGGACGGACTGAATCGCCGATCGCCGGATGTAAGGCTCAAAGAGAGCCGCACGATGCGAGACGAGCGGGACCACTTCGTTCTCGCTCAGATTGAGCCCCGCTTCGCCATAGGCTATGGCCGGCAAAAGATCCGCTGCGGAGAGGCGCTGCGCGCTGAGAACGCGGTCCATGGCGGTGAGCGAAAGCCGCCGATGGCCGTGCAGGAAATTGGAGAGATGCGGCTGGCCAAGGCCGGTCTGGCGGGCAAGCAGTGAGACGCTGAGCGTGCCTCGCTGTATCCGGCGCTGCAGCTCAAGACGAAGCCGGTCGTGAATCTGGGTGACACTCATGTGTGGAAAATTTGCCCCCAGCAATCAGAGCGCGTGGATTCTGTTTTCTACTGGAAAACTGACTTTGGGGAAATGCCCTCAATTTTCGGTCCTGGGCCGCGTCTTGAACAGGACGTAGCCTTTCGATCGGATGCAGGCATTGACGCAAAATAGAACTGTTCTTAGATTAGGTTTACTTAATTTGCATTCACCTGTGGGAATCCCTCCCGAAACGCTTTTCCGTCACAAAGGGCGGAAGCGGAATTGTGCGCCCATAAACGATTGTGCTCACAAATCTGGGAGCGATTCATTGCGATGTGGACCTGCGCGTTTGAAGGGTTCACTCCTGCGATCTGCGCGCTGAGGCCATCACGAGAACCGGAGAGCGAAGGTGGCAAATCTCCCCCCGGCCGGGACGGGATCCCGGCTGTTCCTGCCTGCTTCTTTCTTTTAACCCGCACAGCGGTGAACGGAGAGGCAACACGAACGGAGAAAGGGCCATGGAATTGTGCGTGCAATTGAAGGTTTGCGAAGGGTGCGGTTCGCTTTTTTACCGCGCCCAGGCGGAAGCAAAGATTTATTGCCGAGGTTGTGAGGAGAAGTTGAGGGAGTTTCCATCACCGGAGAGCCGCAAACGGCGCGGCCGGCGAGGCCGGCCTGTCACGCTGCCGAAGCTCTGGGGCGTGGCTGCGGCGATGGAGGGCGCACAATGAGCGTCGCCCTGCAGTTGCCCATGGTGTGGGGAGCGAGCGCGGCGCAGGCGGACTGGCAGAATCCATCGAAAAGCCGGGAACGCTCCGCGCGCGACAAAACAGAAACAATGGCCGGGACGCCTGAGGTGAGCCTGGCCTTTTACCGCAAGCATACGGAGAAGATTCTGCGGCGCTATCTGTATGCCTCGATGCAGGTGGGCCGGGCGCCGTCGATCCTGAGCGATCCGGTGGGGCGCGGATGGGCTTCGAGCCGGCCGATCCGCACCTTCGAGGACGCGGTGATCTTCGTGCTCGACGTCGAGCGGTGCCTAGACCGATTGGGCCCGCTCGACCGGCAGATCCTGAGCCGTGTGGTGCTGCAGGAGTACACACAGGCGGAAACAGCGGTGCTGCTGGGAATGAGCACGCGCTCGATCTCGTACAAATTTCCCCAGGCATTGGACCGGCTCACCGAGCACCTGCTGGCGACAGGGTTGCTGGTGCTACCGCAGTGAAGAGGACGCTAAGGCATGGGCACGGAGGAAGCCGCGATGCTTCCTCCGTGGCTTCACTGAGAGATCGCGCCGCGGATTGGTGATGCATCATCACTTCAACGTGCAATCAACGTGGAATCGCGTCTATTCCGAGGCCGCGTATTGCCGGCCCTGAACAAATACAATGAATCTGCCCTTAGCGACGATACAAATGTCCAAATCTGATCTACCAACCTCCAGAAGGATCCTGCGGCGCATCAAGAGCGCCTATTTTCATTCCGACTTTCTCTATCGCCTGTCGCTGCGATGGAAATTTGGAACCTCTTTGCGGGGAGAAACAGTGCCACCCTCTTTGCCCGAACTTCCCAATCGGGTGCTTGCAAGCCGCGCCGAATGGCTGGAAGCGGCTGAGCGCGGGCGGCGGCTGCATCTGCCGCTGCACCGCTCCGAGGAGAAGAACTGGGATCATCTTGCCGCGGCGTACGCCATTGTGCAGTCATTCCCCAAAACGGCATGCGTGCTCGATGCGGGCGCCGAATACTACAGCAACGTGCTGCCGGCTTTGTTTGTGTATGGCTATCGCAACCTGTACGGGATGAATCTCTCGTTTGCCGATTCGGCGCGGCGCGGCCCCATTCGGTATTTGCCGGGAGACATCACACGCACTGAATTTCCCGACGATTTCTTCGATGCAGCCACCTGCATGAGCGTGATCGAACACGGGGTGCCTCTGCGGGCCTATTTTCGCGAGATGTTTCGATTGCTTAAACCCGGCGGCCTGCTGATTACGTCGACCGATTACTACCCTGAACCGATTGATACAGGGAATCGGATCGCCCACGGAGCGCCGATCAAAATTTTCTGCAAACGCGAAATCGAGGAGATGATCGGGGACGCGCAATCATGCGGTTTCGAGCTCACCGGAGAAATCGATATCGATCAGAAAGCACGTTCGGTGCGATGGGACGAGTATGATCTGGAGTACTCGTTTCTGATTTTTACTCTGCGCAAACCGCAGCTCGCCAACACCTGAAGCCGAATCCAACAACGATCTGGGCGGACAAAGTGCGTCGGATGACGCGCGCTTTCTGTTATTGTGTTCCAGATCTGCCAGCGCCACTTCCAAGGTGTCCCGAACACTCAGGATCGTGAAGGAGTTCGCCATGCACTGCTCACGCCATATTGTCCCGACTTTGGTACTCGTGCTCTCTTCTGCGCTCGCTGCACAACAGCCAGCGCCCACTACCGCGGCGACGGCTCCGAACTCGGACACGAGCTACATTGACGAGACGGGCACGGTGCACGTGACGCGCGTGGTGCCGCTGCCGCAGACGGTCAGCCCTGAGGCACAGCAGTCGTTGGCGCGGCGCGTGCCGGACCAGGGACCTCCGGAGTCGCTGGAAGAACGGCGCAGCCGCACGGATGCCTCTTCGGCCGCCGGCCGCGTGGCGTGGACGAAACTCTGCCCGAACACGATCGAGGATACGAAGATGGCCGGCGTGCCGGTGCGCGTGATTACGCCCGAGGGCCTGCCGGAGGCGAACCAGGACAAGGTGCTGATGAACCTGCATGGCGGCAGCTTCAATGCAGATTCCGGCTCTTACACGGAGACGATTCCCATTGCCTACTACACCAGGATGAAGGTTGTCGCCGTGCTGTACCGGCTTGCGCCGGAGAATCCATTTCCGGCATCGGTTGACGATGCGATTGCCGTGTACAAGGAATTGCTGAAGACGTACAAGCCGGATCACGTCATCATCTATGGCACGTCGGCAGGCGCAATTCTCACCGCCGAAGTGGCCGCGAAGATCAAGCAGCTTGGCCTGCCGATGCCGGCGGCGCTGGGCATCTTCAGCGGGATGGGCGACTTTGCGCGCAACGGCGACTCGTGGTCCATCTACTCGCTGCGCGGCTTCGCGGGCCATCTTGATCCGCCCACTGCGGGACCGCACGATCCCTACTACCTGGGCGGCACGGACCCGCACAACCCGGTGCTCTCGCCGATCTACTCGGATCTGCACGGCCTGCCGCCGACGCTGTTTATCACCAGCGGGCGGGACGCGCTGCTGAGCGGCACGGTGAATCTGCACCGCGCGTATCTGCATGCCGGCGTCGATGCGCGGCTGGTGGTGTTCGACGCGCTGCCGCATGCCTTCTGGTACGACTCGAAGCTGCCCGAATCCATCGAGGCCAATCACCTGATGGCGGACTTTTTTCTCGAGCATCTGCCGAAGTGAGGCGCGTCGCTGCGACGGTCCGCGCGGTTGACTATGGCTCACGCGGCGTGGTCTTCTGGTTGAGATTGGCTCCCACTCTTCCATGTTGATCCGTTCCAGAGCGCCGCTGCGACTTGGCCTGGCCGGAGGCGGAACGGACGTTTCCCCGTATTGCGATGAGTTCGGCGGCGCGGTGCTGAACGCGACGATCGATACATACGCGTACGCCGCACTGGAGCCGCTCGGTACAGACGAGGTTGAATTTGTCTCGGCCGATCAGGATCGGCGCGCGAGCTATTCCGCTGGATCAAAACTCCCAAGTGATGGCTGCCTGGACCTGTTCAAAGCTGTCTACAACCATGTAGTGCGCGAATACAACCAGGGCAAGCCCCTGAGCCTGCGCATGAGCACACGTGTCGATGTGCCGGCGGGCTCGGGCTTGGGTTCGTCGTCGACACTCGTAGTGGCGATGCTCGCGGCGTATGTGGAGTGGCTGAACCTGCCGCTGGGAGATTACGAGCTGGCGCATACGGCATTCGTGATCGAACGCGAAGAAGCGGGGCTGACCGGCGGCAAGCAGGACCAGTATGCGGCGGCTTTTGGCGGCTTCAACTTTATGGAGTTCGGCCGCGACGGCAGCGTGCTGGTGAATCCGCTGCGCGTGAAGGAGTGGGTGGTTTCAGAGCTCGAGGCCTCGCTGCTGCTCTACTTCACCGGCGATTCGCGCGCCTCGGCGGAGATCATTCAGGAGCAGTCGCGCAATGTGCGCGATCGCAACCGGCAGGCGATCGAGGCCATGCACGCCATCAAGGAGGAGGCGTTTCGCATGAAGGAGTGCCTGCTGCGCGGCGATTTCAAGGCTCTGCATGCGGTGCTGCGCGCGAGCTGGGAGTCAAAGAAGCGCATGGCGCGCCTGATCACCAACGAGCAGATCGAACGGCTGTATGCCTGTGCGCTCGATGCCGGAGCGCATTGCGCGAAGATTTCCGGAGCGGGCGGCGGAGGGTTCATGATGTTCCTCACCGATCCGATTCACAAGGACAAAGTCGCGGCGGCGTTGCGCTCCAGCCATGATGGCGGTACGGTGTATGGGTGCCACTTCACCGCGGGAGGGGTGCAGGCGTGGAGGGTTCCTTGAAACATCTAGTGCGCGAAAAACTGGTGGAAGGCCTGGCAGTAGTGGATGCGGTAGTGCAGGACGCCGCGCTGCACACCACGCTCGCCGATGCGGCATTGATCACCGCGGAGGCGCTCAAGGCCGGGCGCAAGCTGATGGTGGCCGGCAACGGCGGCAGCGCCGCAGATGCGCAACACCTGGTAGCGGAGTTCGTAAGCCGCCTGGTACAGGACCGGCCCGCGATGCGCGCCGTTGCGCTCACGACCGATACGTCGATCCTGACGGCGGTAGGCAATGACTACGGCTATGAGCGCGTCTTCTCGCGGCAGATCGAGGCGATAGGGCAGCGCGGCGACGTGTTCCTGGGGATTTCGACTTCCGGCAAGTCACCGAATGTGCTGCGTGCGCTGGAGCTGTGCCGCGAAATGGGCATCACGACCATCGGATTCACGGGCAGAACCGGCGGCACGATGCGCGGGCTTTGCGATTCTCTGATTGCGATTCCCTCCGACGTGACGATGTATATCCAACAGGCGCACCTGGCGCTCGAACACATCTTCTGCCTGCTGGTGGAGTGCTACTACTTCGCGAACGATGAAGCGAACGTGGTTCGAGAGGCGTCAGAGGCTTACGAGTAATGGAAGCGATCGTGCTCGCCGGCGGCCTCGGCACGCGGCTCGCCGGACGCCTCAATGGTGTGCCCAAGCCGATGGCGCCCATCGCGGGGCGGCCGTTTCTCGAGATTCTGCTGCATCAGTTGCAGGGCGCGGGTTGCGGGCGGGTGGTGCTCTCCGTGGGCCATCTTCATCAGGTCATCCTGGATCATTTTGGCTCAGCGTTCGGCGCCATGCGCGTGGACTACTCGATTGAGAGCGCTCCCCTGGGCACGGGCGGCGCGATCCGCGCGGCCCTTGAGCATGCGAGCGAGAATGCAGTGCTGGCGCTGAACGGCGACACGTTTCTCGATGCGAATTATGCGGCGATGCTGCGCTTTCATGCGGCGCAAGCGGCCAGAATGACAATCGCCGTGACGCATCGCGACGATGTCGGGCGCTACGGCGGTGTGATTGTGCGGGACGGTCGCATTACCGGCTTTCAGGAAAAAGGCCGGTCTGGTCCGGGATGGATCAACGCCGGCGCTTATGTGATCGACAAAGAGATTGAATGGCCCGCGCACTTGCCGGAGAAGTTTTCGTTCGAGACCGATTTCCTCGCGCCGGAGATTGCGCGGCTGTCGCCGGCTGCCTATGAAGTGGATGGATTCTTTCTCGATATCGGCGTTCCGGAAGACCTGGACCGTGCGCAGACGGAGTTGAAGAAGTTTAGCTAGTTTCTTGCTTTCGAGGTTCGTGCACCTGTGAAGAAAAACAACCGCAGGTCCCTTCGGCTTCGCTCAGGGCAAGCTTTCGACTCCCTCCCACTTCGCTGCGCTCAGTGTCCGGTCGCTCAGAATGACAGCGCGTGATGCGGGTCTATCCCTGTTCCCTACTCCCTATGCCCAGCAGTTACACCACTGCATTGCGCGCGATTACCTGCTTGTACCACTCGGCGCTTAATTTGGGTGTGCGCTTCTCGGTTGCAAAATCTACGTAATGAATGCCGAAACGCTTGCTGTAGCCATCGGCCCATTCGAAATTATCGAGCAGGCTCCAGAGAAAATACGCCTTCACCGGATAGCCTTCAGCGGCGGCCCGCTGGAGGTGTGTGAGGTAGTTGCGCAGAAACATCACGCGGTCCGTGTCTTCGACGCGGCCCTCGTGCGTGAGCACATCCTCGGCGGAGCAGCCGTTTTCCGTGATGTAGATGCCCTTGGGATGCCAAAGATCGCAAACGTTGCGCACGCCCCAGTAAAGCGCTTCGGGGCCCACATAGAGCCAGGGCGAAGCCATGCGGGGATACGAGGCCTGCCGCCGCTCGATGACGTAGCCCGCGGCGGAGCCGTCGGCGCGCACATAATCGGGGTCATAGATGTTGAGGCCCACGAAGTCGAGCGGGCTGCCGATGGCCTGCATGTCGCCGGGCTCGACCTTCGGCGCGTCGGCGCCCTCGCGCTCGAGATAGAAGTCGGGATACTTGCCTTCCATCACCGTCGTAAGGAAGTGAGCATTTTCGACGCGCGTCGCGCGGCGCGCTGCTTCCATGTTGGCGTCGTCCTCGATCACCGGCACATAGACTTTGGCATTCTCCGCCAGGCCTACCTGCACGGCGCCTTTGGCGTTGGCGCGGATGGCCTGCACGCCGAGGCCGTGCGCGAGAATGCCGTGATGGCGCACCTGGTTGACTTGAGCGGCGGGCAGTTTGAGGCCGGGCGCAAACTCGCCCGTACGGTAGCCGAGATCGGTGAAACAGCTGAACTCGTTGGTGGTCATGAAGTGCTGCACGCGATCGGAGAGCTGACGCGTGACGAAGGCCGCGTAGTCCGCGTAAGCACGCGGCGTATCGCGCGATTGCCAGCCGCCAGGCAGCGCCTGCGGCAGGTCCCAGTGGAAGAGCGTGATGTAGGGCGTGATGTTGTTGGCGAGCAGTTCGTCAACGACGCGATTGTAGTAATCGAGCCCGGCGGGGTTGGGCTGGCCTTTGCCCTCAGGAAAGATGCGCGGCCAGGAAATGGACATGCGGTAGCCGCGTACACCCAGGTTCTTAAGCAGCCGCACATCTTCTTTGTAGAGGTGATAGGAGTCATCCGCAACGTCGCCGGTGTCGCCGTTGTGCGTTTTGCCTGGGGTATGGGAGAAGGTGTCCCAAACGGACGGGCCGCGGCCACCATCCTTCGCGCCGCCTTCGATTTGATAAGCTGCCGTGGCGCAGCCCCAGACAAATTCCTGAGGAAACGTGCGGCTCATTGGATGCGGCGGCTCCTGGCCGAACGAAAATTTTGGAAGGGAGGTTCCAGCGAGGGCTGCGGCGGCGGCAGCCGTCTTACCGAACTGACGGCGCGAGATGCGTTTCATGAACGATCCACCTTGATGCGCAAAGGCAAAGGCCGAGCACGCGCCCCAGAGCGGAAGGAACGCCGGAACATCTGCAGTGCGCCTTAAAAAGGCGATTATAGCGGAGCGGTTACGAGAGGGAGGGAAAGTTGCGGGGTTGTGATGCGCGAGTCATTGCGGCTGCGCTAAACTGGCGTTCTTCCCGGCATAAGCGATTGGCGGGCCAGTCCAATCAACGAGGTGGCAGCCGATGCCAACCAATCTCGTGACCTGTGAATGCTCTTTGATCTGGAAGCTGCACCAGATCAAGACCAGTATGCGCGAGAACGCGACGCTGCGGTGCAGCTGCGGGCGCGAGCTGATTACCTGGAGCGGCCCCTACATGTGGATGAAAGAGAGGATGCCCGAGCCGAAAGAATAAGTGAACTCTGGACAGGCGATGGCGGTGCGCAGAGAAGGATGATCGAATCTCTAAGATTTTTCCGAGTGTGCGGGAGAAAGCATGGAAATCAGCGCGGAGGTTATGGTACTCATCACCGATTGGTTTCGGCGAGTGCGCGAAAGTCAGCGCGTGCACTATGAGTGCGGGAACTACTTCAGCAGGCTGAATCTCCTTCTAGGAGTTCCAACGATCATTCTGACCGCAGGTGTTGGAACAGCGGTGTTTGCCTCGCTGGACAAGCAATCGACGGGGAGTCTGAAATTAGCTCTTGGTCTTATCAGCATCGCGGCAGCCGTACTTTCCAGTCTGCAGACGTTCTTGTCCTTCGCGGAACGCGCAAACCGTCACAGAATCACCGGAGCTAAATACGGTGCAATACGAAGGACCCTGGAGGAATTCAAGACGATGCCTCCTGGTGATCAAACCGAGCTGCGAAGCGCATTGGACGCTATCAAGAAAGCCATGGATGATCTTGCGGAAAATGCGCCCCATGTCCCGACTCCAATCAAAAACAGAGTCGATCGGGAACTGAAAAGCAGGGATCATAAGCGAGTATTCGATCTGCCAGGCAGTCCGGGCTCGGAAAACAAAGGCCGCAGCCAATAGGCTGCGGCCATTTCGTTCAACTCGCCCATCCGCTTACATCTCTTTGACGCCTTCCACAAACGCCTTCAGCTTGCGGCTGCGCGAAGGATGACGCAGCTTGCGCAGCGCCTTGGCTTCGATCTGGCGGATGCGCTCGCGCGTGACCTGGAAGCTCTGGCCCACCTCTTCAAGCGTGTGCTCAGAGCCGTCTTCGAGACCGAAGCGCATCTTGATCACGCGCTCTTCGCGCGGCGTCAAGGTGCGCAGGACCTGCGAGGTGTACTCCTTCAGGTTCACGCTGATCACGGCTTCAGAAGGCGACACGGCCTGGCGGTCTTCAATGAAGTCGCCCAGGTGCGAATCTTCCTCTTCGCCGATTGGGGTTTCGAGCGAGATGGGCTCCTGCGCGATCTTGAGCACCTTGCGAACCTTGGCCACAGGAATATCCATGCGGCGCGCAATCTCTTCGCTCGAAGGCTCGCGGCCCAGCTCCTGCACCAGTTGACGCGAAGTGCGGATGAGCTTGTTGATGGTCTCGATCATGTGCACCGGAATGCGGATGGTGCGGGCCTGGTCCGCGATGGCGCGGGTAATCGCCTGGCGGATCCACCACGTGGCGTAGGTCGAGAACTTGTAGCCGCGGCGGTATTCGAACTTGTCCACCGCTTTCATCAGGCCAATGTTGCCTTCCTGAATCAGGTCGAGGAACTGCAGGCCGCGGTTGGTGTACTTCTTGGCGATGGAGACGACCAGCCGCAGGTTGGCTTCAATGAGCTCCCGCTTGGCCTGCTCGGCGTCCATATCGCCCTGGATCATCTCGCGCTGCGTGCGCTTGAGCTCGACGATGGATACACCCGCGTCGCCCTCAATTTTTTCGAGATCCGTCCGGCAGTTCTTCTGCTGGCGACGGTACTCCTTCTTGAGCTCCTCGCTCTTGGAGGCATCGAACTTCTGGTCCAGCGAGCGGATCTGGCGCTCGAGGGTGCGCATGGTGTCGACAGTCTTATTGACCTTGTCGAGCAGCCGCTTGCGCTCCATCGCGGTGTACTTGAGCTCGCGCACGATGCGGGAGATGTACACCTTCTCGCGGGCGATGGCCCAGCGCAGCCGGCGCGCTTCCTTCACCTTCGCCTTGACGGCGGGCGTGGCCAGCTTCTCGTCGAGAACCGCAATCTTCCTCTGGTGCTTTACCAGCGCCTCAATGCGCGCCACCGTAGCCTTGACGCGGGCCTGCACCACCTCTTCGGTGAGCTCTTCCTCGTCGAAGACCACCACTTCTTTCACGTTGCGCACGCCGCGCTTCAGGTCTTCGCCCAGTGCCACAATCTCACGGATAACGATGGGGGAACGCGAGATGGCCTTGAGCACGCGCATCTGCCCGCGCTCGATACGCTTGGCGATTTCGACTTCGCCCTCGCGCGTGAGCAGCGGCACGGTGCCCATTTCGCGCAGGTACATGCGCACCGGATCGTTGGTCTTTTCCAGGGTTCCCGGGGTAAGGTCGAGCTCGACGTCCTCGCCCTCCTCCAGCTCAAAGTCCTTCTCGCCGGGAAACTTCGGCCCATCCAGGAGATCAATGCCCTGGCTGCCGATGGTTGTCATCAGATCGTCCAGATCGTCGGCCGAGCTCATCTCTTCCGGCAGCATGTCATTCACGTCGCCGTAGGTGAGATAGCCCTTCTCCTTGCCCACATCGATCAGGTTCTGAATCTCGTCGTCGAATTTGTCCTCAATTGCCAAAATGCCCCTACTCTCCGCGGCAGGATCGCCCCGATCCTGCCGACTTACAAAACTTTGGTCCCGCGATTCCGCCGGAGTGAACCGCTAGGACTACGATGCTCTGCAGCCGAAACGTGGCCGCTCCCGCATATCGGCCCGTTTCCCTCGTACGTTCATGCCAACAAAAGACTTCCTTGTGGAAATCTCTTCGCGTGGCGAAGACACGTACGCGCTGGTCTCAACTCATTTGCTCGGAACAGGATGCAGCGCTTCAGGTTACGCCTGAGTCGCCCGCGAGCCGCAGCTCATGTGTGGGGCAGAAGGGGCGCACATCCTCACAGAGATCAATAGAGTACCACAGCCCATCCTGGCTGTGCCAGGGAAATCGGCCGAAAATCACGTCGAACGAGCCTCTTGCAGAGTGCCCCCGACCGAGACCAGGATCGCGGCCACCGGCCCGCCCGATCCCGTTCCTGTATAATTAGACGCTACTCCTGCGTAATTCGACGCAAAGTTCCCGCGTATTGAGACGCTTACACCTCCGATGGACGGCGGTTGTGCAGTTCGCGCAGCGCCCGATCCAGCTCCAGCTTTTTCTGCGTGCTGAGGGCCAGCTGGGCGAAGTCGCCGCGACGCTCAGCTTCGGCGATCTGGGCTCGCAGGTCGCGCAGGCGGCTCTCGATGCCGCGCTCCTCAATTTCCTGGATCGCTCCCTCGACCTCATGGGCTTCGGGCGGACGCGTCTCGCCCAGCAGGGCCTGGGCCAGCAGACCGCGCTGCGCCTCGTCGGTGATCACGTCCATGGGGTCGCGGGACTGGCGGCCGGCGAGAGCCTGGAGCGCCGGAAAGCTGCCTAAATGCTCAAACCACGAGGGTTGCTGCGTGATGGCGTCCATCGCCAGGCGGCGCGCCTGCTCACCGTCGGGGTCCGTGATGGCCAGGGCCCGGAGCAGCACGCGTTCCACTTCCGTAAGGGCCGCGGTCCGGGTCTCAATGTGGTCCCGGCGTCTCAGCGCGGCCTGGCGCAGCTCTTCGCGCAGCACGCTGGAGTCGATGCCGAGCTTCTGCGCGGCGTCATGCGCGAACTGCTCGCGCGCCAGCATCTCGGGCATGCGGCGGATGTGCGGCAGAAGGAAGTTCATCGCTTTGACCTTCTGGTCGGCGCCGGCGCCGGGAAACTGCGCGCGGGCACGCTCGATGAGGTAGTCGGCCTGGGGGCGGGCATTGCGAATCGCGTTCGTATAGGCCTCGACGCCACGCTCGCGGACGAAGCGATCGGGATCGAGGCCACCCTCCAGGGTGACGATGCGGATGGAAAAGCCCTCCTGGGTGAGCAGCGCGATGGACTTCTCGGCAGCGTTGGCGCCGGCGGTGTCGGGATCGAAGTTCACGACCACGTTGGAGGTATGGCGCTTGAGGATGGCGACCTGCTGCTCTGTAAAGGCGGTTCCGCTGGTGGCGATCACGTTCTGAATGCCGCGAAGAAAGACCGAGATGCAGTCCATCTGACCCTCGACGAGCAGGACAAAGCCCGCCTGGCGGATGACACTCTTGGCCTTGTCGAGATTGAACAGCACCTGGCCTTTGATATAAAGCGGCGTTTCGGGAGAGTTGAGGTATTTGGGCCCGGCTTTCTCGCCGGTTTCAAGGGTGCGCGCCGTAAAGGCAATCACGCGGCCGCTTTCATTCGCAATGGGAAAAGTCACGCGCTTGCGGAAGCGGTCATAAAGCGGACCTAAAGTGCCGTCGCCCTGCTCCTTCTGGCTGAAAAGGCCGGAAGCGCGCAGGGTTTCAGCATCCGCCATGCTGCTCAGCCGGTCGCGCAGAGCGTTGAAGCTGTCGGGCGCATAACCGATGCGGAATTTTTTGATTCCCTCTGGAGTCAGTCCGCGGCCTGCAAGGTATTCGCGCGCCACCGCTCCTTCGGGGCCGCGCAGCTGCTCTTCAAACCAGAGCGTTGCGGCCTCATGCAGTTCCAGCAGCTTGCCCCGCAACCGCGCTTCGGCAGCCTGCTCGGGCGAGGAGAACTCCTGCTTGGGCAGTGGGATGCCGCACTTCTGCGCGACGATGCGCACAGCTTCCGGGAAGGTGACGTTCTCGATCTTGCCCACGAAGGTGAAGACGTCGCCCGAAACACCGCACCCGAAGCAGTGAAAGAACTGCCGGACGGCGTGCACGTTGAAGGAAGGCGATTTTTCCTTGTGAAACGGGCACAGGCCGGAGTAGTTGGTCGCGCCCGCCTTGCGCAGGCGGATGTAGCTCTCGACGATCTTGACGATGTCGGCCTGTTGTTTAACGCTATGTGCGAAGTCGGACACGGTGGGTCGTAAAAATCAGGATACGACCCACGCAGCCGATGCTCATGTGTAGGCAATGTGGAAGCGGTGGAAAGCGCAGTCACATCGCGCGTTTTATTTTGGATTTCGCCGGGAACTGCTCCTATCGAGCGCCCGCGTGCTCCTCGACCCACTTACGTGCCTCGGCGGACTTCCTCCATTCTCCTGCAACCTGCCGCGTCGCCACATTAAGCCGGTTCCAGACGTTGATGACCGAGATGGCGAGCAGCAAGGCGGCCAGCGATTTTTCATCGTAGTACAGCACGGCCTCATTCCAGATTGAGTCGGGAACGGGGTCTTCGCGTTCGCTCAGGCGGGTTACGGCTTCAGTGAGTGCCAGGGCAGCGCGCTCAGCGTCAGTAAAATAAGGCGCGTCGCGCCAGGCGGCCACGGCGAAGGCGCGTTCTAGAGCGCGTTCCGAGGCTCGCTCCGTCGATTCGCCTGCCCGCGTGAGGTTGCGCGCGTGCATTTCGACGCAGAGGCTACAGCCGTTGATCTGGCTGGCGCGCAGGTGGACGAGTTCGAGGAGCGGCTTGGGCAGTCCGCTCTTTTCGGCCAGTGCGCTGAAGGACTGCAGGATCTGCATGGCGTCAGGAATGAGCATTGCGGGATGATTCATGCGAGCTTCCATGGTTCCGGTTCTCCTTGTCACGTAGAGTGGTTTTCGTTCGTCATCACCATGACGGACTAAATGCGGAGAATGTGACGGCATGAATGAACCTCAATGGCTCGCCGAGCAATTTGAACAGAACCGGGGACACCTGCGGGCTGTGGCCTACAGGATGATGGGCTCGCTGAACGAAGCTGAGGATGCGGTGCAGGAGGCGTGGCTGCGGTTGAGCCGCTCCGATGCGCAGGAGATCGACAATCTCGGCGGATGGCTGACGACGGTGGTATCGCGCGTTTGCCTGGACATGCTGCGCTCGCGCAAGTCGCGCCGCGAAGAGTCGCTGGATGCGCCGGTGGGCTCGGACGCAACGCCGCTAGAGCCTGCTTCGAAGCCGATGCATCGTTACGACCCGGAGCAGGAGGCGCTGCTGGCCGATTTCGTGGGCCTCGCGCTGCTGGTGGTGCTCAATAAGCTCAATCCGGCGGAGCGGCTTGCGTTTGTGCTGCATGACATGTTCGACCTGGACTTTGAGGAGATCGGCGGCATCGTCGGCCGGTCGGCCACGGCGGCGCGGCAGCTTGCCAGCCGCGCCCGGAGGCGGGTGCGCGGGACAGATGCGGCGCAGAGCGCGGAGGTGAGCGAGCATCGACGCGTCGTGAATTCATTCATCGCCGCACTGCGCGCCGGGGATCTCAACGCGCTGGTTGCGCTGCTCGATCCGGAGCTGGAGGTACAAGTGGATCCGGGATTGCTTCCTGCGGGCGTATCGAGCGAGGTGCGCGGCGCGGAGGCGTGGGCGCGGCAGGCCATCAGCGCAGCCAAAGGCGCCAAGTTCGCTCGCACGGCGCTCATCGATGGAGCCGTGGGCGCGATTGTTGCGCCGCGCGGAAAGCTCTTCCGCGCGTTTCAGTTCACCATTGTGCAGGGCAAAATTACGCGCGTGGAATTGGTCGCCGATCCCGCGCGGCTTCAGGCATTTGATCTTGCGGTTCTCGATGAGTAAGGGGCGCCCTGCCCTCGGCTGCGAAATAATGAAGGAGATGCCGGGCGCGAAGAATCAGAAAGATTCAATAGGGATCGATTTCGGGACCACCAACAGCTCGATTGCGCTGGCGCGCGGCGATACGACAGTGCAGTTTGCGTCGTTCCAATTTCGCGGAGCAGAGACCGCGTCCTTTCGATCGGTCCTTTATCTGGAACAGTTCAAATCGCCGAGCGGCGTCAAGCGCGCGCACTCGTTCACCGGACCTCCGGCGATCGAGCGCTACCTCGAGGCAGCGGAGAAGGGCCGGCTGATCCAGTCGCTCAAATCGCACCTTTCCAGCCGCTCGCTCACCGGCACGGAGGTGTTTGGCCGGCGGTACAAGCTGGAGGATCTGCTCTCGCGCATCGTTGCCGATCTGCGCACACACGCCGAGCAGCAGTTCGGTCGGCCTGTGCGGCATGCAACCGTGGGGCGGCCGGTGCGCTTTGTGGGCGCCGAGACCGTAGACGACGATCTGTTTGCGGTGGAGCGGCTGCGGGAGGCGTTCGTCACGGCGGGATTTGAGCACGTCGACTTCGAGATGGAGCCGGTTGCAGCGGCCTACGCGTACGAGTCCACGCTCGATCACGACGAGCTGATTCTGATTGGCGACTTCGGCGGCGGCACCAGCGATTTTTCGCTGTTGCGTGTGGGTCCAGGAGTGCGGGCGCGTGGACGCACGAGTGCGGACCTGCTCGGCAACAGCGGTGTTGGGCTGGCGGGAGACGCGTTTGACGCGCGCATTATTCGGAAACTGGTTTCGCCCGCGCTGGGGTCGAATGCCGAAGCGCGCTCGCTGAACAAGCTGCTGCCCGCTGTTCCGGCGTGGATCTACGCCAACCTCGAGCGCTGGCACTATCTCTCGTTTCTGCGCACCAACAACGTGCGCGAAATTTTGAAGAGCGCGCGGATTCGCACGCTGGAGCCGGAGAAGATTTCCGCGCTGATCGAGATCATCGAGGAGGATCTCGGTTTCCAATTGCACCAGGCGGTGCAGCAGGTGAAGTACGAGCTATCGCGTAGCGATACCGCGGAATTTCGTTTCCGTGACGGGACTCTCGATTTGCGCATTCCGGTGAGGCGCACGGAGTTTGAAGCCTGGATCGCCGAGGAGCTGCGGTCGATTGAGCTGTGTGTCGACGGGCTGCTCAAGACGACAGGCGTTCACGCGCGGGATGTGGACTGCGTCTTCCTGACCGGCGGCAGCTCGTTTGTACCCGCGGTTCGCCGCATCTTCAATGCGCGATTTGGCGAGGAGCGGATTCGCGGCGGCAATGAATTTACTTCCGTGGCGCACGGGCTGGCACTGCGTTCGGCGGAGTCTTCGTAGCAATGTTCGAGTAAGCGAGTTCATTTCCCGCCCTAGCGGCAAAAACGCCGCTAGGATATGGCACCCATTTTCGAGTTAGGTTGAGAATGGCTGGTTGAGGGTTGTGCTTTCCCACCTTAGCCGATGCGCAAAGAACGCGCATCGCCGAAGATGGGGCACCCGCACTCATTTAAGTGCGCCTGTTTAAGCGCCCTGCGGATAATCGGCACCGAGGGTTACGTTCTCCCAGGGGGCGATCTCCTTTTCCCACGCCGCGAGCTTGCCGCGGAAACGGGTCAGCGCCGTTTTCCCAAGGATGAGGTGGACAGGCGGCTCGGGTGAGTTGACAACGTCGATAACGGCTTCGATGGCTTTCTGCGGATCGCCGGGCTGCTTGCCGGATTGCGTCCGCAGATAATCGCGGGCTTTGCCGGCTGTCTCAGCGTACTCTGGAATTTCGAGAGCGGCGAGCTTGCCGGAGCGGCCAAGGAAGTCAGTGCGGAACGGGCCGGGCTCAATGACAGTGACGTGCACGCCGAGCGGCTTCATCTCCGCGGCCAGAGCTTCGCTGAAGCCTTCGACCGCGAACTTGCTGGTATTGTAAAAGCCCCAACCGGCGCTGCCGATCAGCCCTCCGATCGAGGAAAAGTTAAGGATGTGGCCAGTACGCCGCTCGCGGAAATGCGGAAGGAACGCGCGCGTGGTGCGGATAAGGCCGTAGATGTTGGTCTGGAACATGGGTTCGAACTCTTCTTCGGTGACCTCTTCGATGGCCCCGCCGAGGCCGTAGCCGGCGTTGTTGACCAGCACGTCGATCTGGCCGAAGCTCTTGATCGCCTGCGCAGCGACGCTCTTGATGCGGGCGGGCTTAGTCACGTCGAGTGCGAAGGCCTTGGCCTGGCGGCGATACTGCTTCACCAGATCGTCTACTTTGCTCTTGTCGCGCGCCGTGGCGGCCACGCGTTCGCCGCGTCTCAAAAGCTCTTCGGCGAGAAGCCGTCCAAATCCGGTCGAGGCACCGGTAATAAACCAGGTGCGAGTCGATTTCTCAGTCATTTCCACTCCATGGCGCCTTGCCGCGGCGCACACGCTTTCGATGCGTTGTGGCGCAATCCCGACTCCGGGCAGAAGATTTCGGCACGAAACCTGGTGCAAAACCGGATAACCGGCGCATTCACCTGAGCTTAAAAATATTTGTTGCAACGGATATTCTTCCTTGGCATCTGTAGTATGCGAAGGAGCAAAGAAAAGCCCATGACAGCTACAGCAACTGATTCCGCAACGACCACCTGGAAAATCGACCCGGCTCACTCGATCGCCGAGTTCAAGGTCAAGCACATGATGATCTCCAACGTGAAGGGCAGCTTCAGCGGCCTCTCTGGCGTGTTGACCGAGCACAAGACGGACTCAACGCTCTCGGCGGTGGAAGCGTCGATTCCCGTCGCGACCGTGAATACCGGCGAGGCCCAGCGCGACGGGCACCTGAAGAGCGCCGAGTTCTTCGACGCAGAAAAATTTCCGAACATGACGTTCAAATCCACAGCGGTGAAGCAGACCGGCGAAGGCGAGTACTTGGTGACGGGCGACCTGACCGTGCACGGTGTGACCAAGCCGGTGACCTTCAAGGTGGAGGGCCCTAGCGCTCCGGGCAAGGATCCGTGGGGCAATACGCGTATCGGGCTCTCCGCGACCACCAAGATCAACCGCAAGGACTTTGGCCTGAACTGGAATGCAGCCCTCGAGGCCGGCGGATTCCTGGTGGGAGACGAAGTGACGATCACGCTCGACGTGGAATTCATCCAGGGATAACTTACGGTCCTGTCAGGGGTTTGGCCTACCCTGTATCTCTTTTCAAGGGATACAGGGTAGGCCGGAAGCTCACGGTTCCCGCGCGCTTGACCTTCGGGAAAGCCATCTTGCGACAGAATAGTTGTTGCAACGAATATCTCGCTCGCGCATCTGATAGGAAGGCAAATCAGACTAGAGGAGGTCAAAGCCCATGTCGCTCCGCGCAGTGAAAGAGATGTACGAAACCAAACCCACCATTGAGGGAGCGGGGGTGAAGCTGCAGCGCGCCTTCGGCTTCGGCAAAACATCGGAGTTCGATCCGTTTCTGCTGCTTGATGACTTCCGCAATGAGAATCCGGCGGATTATCTCGCCGGGTTTCCCTGGCACCCGCATCGCGGGATCGAGACCATTACGTATGTGCTCGCCGGCGAGGTGGCGCACGGCGACAGCCTGGGCAACAAGGGCCGAATGACGGCCGGCGACGTGCAGTGGATGACAGCCGGCAGCGGCATTCTGCACCAGGAGATGCCGAAGGGCGACGCAGAAGGGCGCATGCACGGTTTTCAGTTGTGGGCGAACCTGCCTGCCTCGCTGAAGATGACCGATCCGCGCTATCAGGACATTCCTTCGAGCGCAATTCCGGAGGTGACGGAGGATGACGGAACTAAAGCGCGGATCATATGCGGCGAGTTCTGGGGCAAGAAGGGGCCAGTGGAGGGTGTAGCAGCAGATCCGCGCTATGTCGATATCTCCGTTCCGCCCTTCACGCGCAAGCGCATCCAAGTGGAGACGACAAGGAATGCGTTTGCGTATGTCTTTGCGGGCTCCGGGACCTTCCGCGATGCCTCAACGCCGCAGCCGGTGCTGACCGAGTCTGCCATCGATCCCAATGCGCAGCCGGTTTATGACGCGAAGAACCACTCGCTGGTGCTGTTCGATCGCGGCGACGAGATCGTGGTGCAGGCCGGGCCGGAAGGGATTCGCTTTCTGCTGGTTTCCGGCAAGCCGCTCGAGGAACCAGTGGCCTGGTACGGGCCGATCGTGATGAACTCGCAGGCCGAACTGCGCCAGGCCATGCGTGAACTGCAGGATGGGACCTTCATCCGGCACGCGTAAGAGTACTGCCCGACTTCTGCCGCAAGACATGGAAGGGAGCCGGGCGCCGATCCTTGCGCGAGCATGCTCTCAACTTCACACCCGCGCACCTCTCGTAGTGATCAGTGATCTCCATCATGGACAGAGCCGCGTCCAGGGTCCATCTTGCATAGACTGGTTTGCTGTTGCGAATCGCGAGGGCTCCGAACAGCAGACCGCTCCCGAATCGATCGGTGAGGGGGCTCGCCATGGTTAGTCCGACACTGCTTGTCCTGGCCGCCGGCACGGCAAGCCGCTATCGCGGCGTAAAGGTTGTGGAGCCGGTAGGCCCGCGGGGAGAAACACTCCTAGAATATTCGCTCTACGATGCCCGCAAAGCCGGGTTCGGCAGGATCATTATGGTCGTTCGCAGGGACATTGACCGCACGATCAGGGAGACGCTGGGCGCGCGGCTCATCAAGAAGTTCGCCGTGGAGTATGTCCATCAGGACCTCGTGCGGATTCCATGGGGCTTCCGGGTTCCCCTGGAAAGGACCAAGCCGTGGGGAACGACCCACGCCGTGCTCTGCGCCGCAAGCCTGATCCATGAACCCTTCGCTGTCATCAACGTGGATGACTTTTACGGGGCTGAGAGCTACCGGGCGCTCGCCAGCCATCTGCAGGCCGGCACCGGCGACTACGCGATGATCGGCTTTGTGCTCCGCAACACTCTACCCGAGTTCGGGGCAGTAGCCCGCGGCATTTGCCGTCTCGACGAGAGCAACCTGCTTACCCGAATAACGGAGATCAAGAACATCGAACGCCGCGGAGGCCACGCTGTCTACACCGGCGCCGACGGGCAGGAGGTGAAGCTTTCAGGCGACGAGGTGGTCTCGATGAACATGTGGGGATTTACACGCGAGATCTTCAAGCCCATGGCCGAGAGATTCGAGGATTTCCTCACGCGGCACGGCGAAGATCTTGAGGCCGAATGCTACCTGTCGAATACCGTCGATGAACTGCTCGCAGAAGGCAAGGTCCACGTGAAAGTGCTCCATTGCGCCGACTGCTGGTTTGGCGTGACTTACCGCGATGATTACTCCCGGGCTGTACAGAGCATTCACCACATGATTGACGCAGGTTATTATCCGCGACGGCTCTGGACCTAATGAGGTTCCTGACTCGCAGCCTGCATTCCGCCCATCCGATGGCGTGGTGACCGTGCAGGAACGGACCGATCATGAGGAGCAGCCGGGCCAAATGGGGCTACGGCGCTTTCGATTCTGGTCCTAACAGAATCCATGAGGCTAAGTGGCTTTTTCCTCAAGAAAAAGCCACCCTGCACGATCTTCAAGTGGCAACATGTGAATCGAAAACGCTCTAAGCAATAGAAGGAAAGCCGTCGTCCCATTTCGCCAGTGACTTGTAATAGAGACGTAGAGCTCTGTATTTCTCCATGAAAACTATTTCCCATTCGATAGCGGCGAGGTGTATAAGGTTTCTGCCACCTCGCCTGCGCTTTCCCCGTCGCGAGTTCACGATGATTGCGCTTTGCCGGGCGAGCTGGCCTCAAGTTCCACGCCTGAAGGAGAAGCTTCATCATGAACCTGCGCGTCCCTGCCGCACTTGCTTTGCTTGCCGCTCCGCTTGCCGTCATCGCCCAGACCGCCGCCGGTCCTATGCCTCCCAAGACCTGGGTGGACAGGGACACCGGGCATCGCGTGTGGCGGTTGAGCGATGAGCCGAACTCCGGCGGATTTTACTTCAACGTGAATGCGTATACGCCGGACGAAAAGCAGATGATCTACACGGCGCCAGACGGGATTCACGTGATGGACATGGCGACGCGCACGACGAAGCTGCTGGTGCCGAATCCGCCGCGTGAGGCGGGCGCGCAGGAACAGCGCGGACCGAGAGCCGGGATGGTGCACGCGCTGGTAGTGGGCGCGAAGACCGACAGCGTGTTCTTTACCAAGATGGACCCGGCGACGGGCGTGAACTCGGTGTACAAGGCGGACACGAATACCGGCGAGGTCCGAAAGCTGGTGGATCTGCCGGCGCACCGGATGATTGTGAGCGTGAATGCTGATGAGACGCTCGCGGCCGGCACGTATATCGAGGGCGATGCGACGGGCAAGGAGTTCGGATCGAACCTGCCGGCGCCCGCACAGCCTGCGGGCGCTTCCGATAACCGGGTAGCCAGCGCGGCGCAGGGACCGCATTATCAGCCATTCAACAAGGGCGAGATGATGGAGCGGCGCTTGGCCGCACGGCTTCCGCTGGTGCTGTTCACCATTCGTCTGGAACCCGGACCCCACGGCGAGAAGCCCGGGGACATCAAGATCCTGCTGCACTCGACGGACTGGGTGAACCATCTGCTCTTTTCGCCCAAAGATCCCGACCTGCTGATGTATTGCCACGAAGGACCATGGCAGAAAGTGGACCGCATCTGGATGATCCACACCGACGGGACGCACAACACGCTCATCCACAAGCGGACGATGACGATGGAGATCGCAGGCCACGAGTTCTGGGGACTGGATGGCGAGACGATCTGGTATGACTGGCAGTATCCCAAGGGCGAGGATTTCTTCCTGGCAGGCTACAACCTGAAGACCGGCCAGCGCACTGCGTATCACATGCAGCGGAACGAGTGGGGCATTCACTTCAACCTGACGCGTGACCTCTCGCTCTTCTGCGATGACGGCGGCGATCCGGGACAGGTGGCGCGCGCGAAAGACGGCGAGTGGATTGAGCTGCTGCATCCGCAGATGATCACCGATGGACCCGGCACGCTGAACAGCCCCGACTTCTGGCAGCCGGGCGTCTTTCATGCCGAGCATCTTGTGAACATGTCGCACCACTACTACCGCGAAGAGCCCAACGTGCGCTTCTCGCCGGACAAAAAGCTGGTGATCTTTACCAGCAACATGTTCGGTCCGAGCTATGTGTTTGGCGTCGAGGTGGACAAGGCAGTTGATCCGCCGGCCGACGAAGTGGTATCGACGCCGGACCTGGCGCGGAAGTTCAATCCCACCGATCCGCCGAACAGCAAGATGACGCCGGTGGAGTGAACGGCTACAGCGGTTTCACAGTTGCTGTATCCCGAAGCCGCCGCTGCAAAGCGGCATTTTCCCCAAGAAAATGCCAGTTCCGCAGATCCAACTAGGGCACATAGACCGTGGAACCGCTCTAGACTTCCACCGGCAATTCCGCCGACAGGATATTCATCGGCGTAAGCCCACGCTGGCGCAGAGCGCGCAGGCTCAGCGCGTCGTGGCGTTTCGCCAGGCGGCGGCCGTTGTGATCGAGCACCAGGCGGCAGTGGTACCACGCGGGATTCTTGAAGCCAAGCGCGCGGTTGAGCAGAATCTGGCGTGCGGTGGATTTGAGCAGATCGGCGCCGCGCACCACTTCTGTAATGCGCATGGTGGCGTCATCAACGACGCAGGCCAGTTGATAGCTGGGCACGCCATCGCGCCGCCAGACGAGGAAGTCGCCAAAATCCTCGCCGGCGACAAAGCGCTGTGGGCCGAGATTCTGGTCTTCGAACTCGATCGCTTCACCGTCCGGCACGCGAAAGCGCCAGTTGATTCCGGGGGGAACATCGGGCTCACCGGTCAGCGAGGTCGGCAGCGGCCGCTTGTAGGTCTCATGGCGGCAGGTGCCGGGATAGATGGGCTCGTCGTCCGCCGCGTCTAGTTTTGCGCCCGCCTGGTCGCGCTGCACTCGCTCATGCGGAGCAGCCAGCATAGTCGCAAGATCTTTGCGCGAGCAACGGCACGGAAAGAGGCTGCCGCGCCTGAAGAGACGGCGCCACGCCTCGACATACAGAGCGCGACGCTTGCTTTGCGCATAGGGCGCGTGCGGACCACCTACATCCGGCCCTTCGAGCCAGCGGATGCCCAGCCAGCGCAGGTCTTCCAACGCAGCCTCGGCGTAGATGTTCTTGCTGCGCTCGGCGTCCAGATCTTCCATGCGCAGAATTAAAGCACCCGCTGCGTCGCGCGCGCGCTGCCAGGCAGTCCAGAACGTGCGCGCATGACCCACATGCAGGTAGCCAGTGGGCGAAGGTGCAAGACGGCCGCGATAACTGGAGGTCGGCGCTGGAGCGAGGCTGGCCATTCTGAGTATCAGTCTAGCCAGCGACGAATGCGCGGTATATGGCAGGTTTGATTACCGCAACAGGATTATCACGCCAACTGTAAGAAGCAATGCGATAACAAACTATTCATAAGTGAATTATGGGTTGCTGCTCTTCTTGGCCTTGTCGTCGGCCTTGGTTTTTTCCTTCGTATTTTTCTCTACGTCGGTCAATCCGCCCAGGCCGCCGAGCCCGCTGAGAGCGCCGAGCTGGTCCATGCGGATGGGCCCGAGGATCAGGACGATGCTCAACTCTTTCGGCTCAGCCGACAGAATGAACATGCCGCGCGACTCGCCGTTGACCATCTTCACCATCACGTCGGTCAACTCAGCATTCTTTTTTTCCCGGCTTCGCACAATCGGCGTCCATTCGCTGGTCTCGAAGTACTGGCGCAGCTTGTCGACCTCGTCCATCGAGTACGCCCCCTCTTTGTCGAATTCGTAATTGCGGACATAGATGCCATCGAGACCGGCAATCAACTGGCGGGTTGCGGCATCATCGGAGTCCTTGTCGTTCATAAACTTTGCCGCAAAGCCGAGCATGTTTTTGCCCAGCGTGACTTCGGTGACGTTCGATGCCTTCGAAGCAAGCTCTTTTTCGACAGCAGGCGGCAACGGCAGCGGCGGCGCGGCGTTCTGTGCAAACGTAGATAAAGTCAACACGAGAAGTCCCAATGCGAGAGCTATTTTTAAATGCTTCATATATTTCTCTCCTTACTTATTGCGCACCCCGTCCGCTCGCGGCGAGCTGCGCATTCATCTCGCTGAGCGCGTGATGCGCGATGCGCAGCGCGGTAAAGACCTGGTCGCGCGCGGCCTCGCCTTTGCGCCGCTCGTCCATATCGCGCCACAGGAAGACCCCACTCACGGCAACTGCCAGCAGTACGCTGGCCGCAAGCCGCTGCCAGAAGACAACGCGCCGATGGATCCGCTCGGTATTCTGCCGGCGCCTGCGCTCCATGATCTTGCGCTTCAGGCTGGGCGGCGCTGGACGGCGCTCGAAGGCCTGACGCAGCTCGCGTTCAAAATCGTCTACCGGTTCAGGCGCCACGGATAAACTCCTTCAGGTGATTCTGGGCCTTGGCGCGCAGCAGCTTCAATCCACGCTGCAGGTTGCTCTTCACCGTTGCAAGCGGCGCGTCGCAGGTTTCGGCAATCTCGTCGGGCGTAAGGCCCTCCTGATAGCGCAGCACCAGCGCCGCGCGTTGCGGCTCCGGCAGTGTAGCCAGCAAGGCTTCGAGACGCGCGCCTAACGGCGACTGCCGCACCTCCGCGGACGCACCGTGACTTTCCTCCACTTCAACCCAGAGATCCATGCCCCGCACCCGTTGCCTGCGCAGCGCGTCGGCGGTGCGGCTCATCGCAACGCGGCGCAGCCAGAGGCGCGCGTGCAGAGGGCTCTCGATCTTGCCGAGATGCTTGTCCAAATCCAAGAAAACATCCTGCGCGATCTCTTCGGCCAGGCCGCGGTCGCCCGTCATGCGGACTGCCAGCGAATAGACCATGGACTGGTGCTCGTCGACGAGTTGTTCGAAGTCCGGCTGCCAGTCGCGGGCCATCGGTTCGCTTCTACTTTCTAATCCGCAGCGGAGCGCGGATCGGGATGCAAAGATTTACGAGACCTGGGAGGAAAAAGTTCTGAAGTAGCGCTGACGTCCACGCCGGCTGTAGCGTGGGCCTATGGCCCATGCAGGCTTTGGTGGCACTTCGCGCCGGCGGCGGCTGTGCGAGCCCGCAGGCTCGCACGACAGCCGGTCTGGAGACCGGCGCTACGACTGATTCAACGATGCCCTACACTGTTCGCTATGCGCGGACTGGTCCTCTTAGTTGGACTCCTGAATGTTACAATGGGTAGCATACAAGCGCAATGGGCCCTCGAAGATTCCACGACAACTGCCGATCTACGCGGGATCGATAGCGTGGGCGGCGGCGTGGCCTGGGCTTCGGGAACCAATGGTACGGTTGTGCGCACCGAGGACGGCGGCTACGAGTGGCAGCCGTGTGCCGTGCCGCCCGGAGCGGAGCACCTGGATTTTCGCGGCATTCAGGCCTTTGACGCGAACACGGCCATCGTGATGTCGAGTGGCAAAGGCGATCTTTCGCGGCTATATAAAACGATTGATGGCTGCCAGACGTGGAAGCTGGTGTTCACGAATCCGGAGAAGGATGGGTTCTGGGATGCGCTGCTTCTGAATCGCTATGACAAAGATGGAGAGCTACTGGGTGACCCGGTAGACGGTAGATTCATGCTCTGGGAAACAGAGGACAAAGGACAGACCTGGACACGATCCGGAGCAAGAGGTCTCCACGCACTCAACGGGGAGGGCGCATTTGCTGCCAGCAATTCGGCGCTTTTCCTTGATGAGCGAGTCGCAACCGGTTTTGTTACGGGTAGCCTCACTGAAGCGCGGATCTTCATTAACGAAAACGACACATCAAAAGGAACTTTCAGCGCCCAAGTACTCCCGCTCAGAGATGGTTCGCATAGCGCCGGAGGATTTTCCATTGACGCTAGAGATTGGTGCTGCTGGGTAGCGGTCGGCGGCGACTATCTCAAGCCCGACGAATCGATGGGGACGGCGGCCTACACACTGGACGGCGGTAAGACCTGGCATGAGGCCCAGACGATGCCTCACGGCTATCGCTCCTCCGTAGCCTACGATGCCGAAACGAAGACGTGGATCACCGTAGGCCCGAACGGCACCGATATCTCCACCGACGACGGCCGCAATTGGCGCGCAGTACATCCCGACACGTCTCTGCGCGAAGCGCCCGATGCCGACCGCAACTGGAACGCGATTTCGCTGCCGTTTGCCGTTGGTCCGCATGGGCTCATCGGCAAACTCGATCCGCAGGCGCTCGGCGCGAGGAGCGGCGCCCAATAGAGGCTTTTTCACGCGTGTGCTGGTGTAGCGCCGGCCTCTGGCCGACTGTACTGGCGACGTCCACGCCGACAGCGATTGTGCGGGCCAAAGGCCCGCACGACAGCCGGTCAGAGACCGGCGCTACGGCAGAAGATGCGTCCCTTCAGAACAGCTCAGGGATGCTGTGGAAGGCGATGCGCGTGGGCGCGGCTTTGAACGCGGTCAGCATGGTGGCGGGGGCGACCGTGCTCAGGCCGTATTTGTTGTTGATCTGGTCCATGGTCTCAAGCAGGCGGGCGCGGCACTGCTCGTCTTCGAGCGCGTCGAAGAGGTTGAGCGAGTGGAGATGGTCGGGCACGAGGCCGGTGAGGTGGACTCCGATGAAGTAGGGATGGTCATACTCGCCCCCGCTCGGGCGCGACTCCCATAGGCGGCAGAGCGCGGCGATGAGGGTGGGATTATCCTGGCACTCGCTGAGGTGGATCTCGCTCTTCCATCCGCGGGTGGGTACGCCGAAGCTGGAGACGGGCTTGTTCTCCGCGCGCGGCACGGCGAAGCCGATGGCCAGGCCGATGCCGCTCGCCCACAGCTTGTGGCGGCGGAGGCGCATGGCGGCTTTGTGCAGCAGCTTGTGCGCCACGGCCCAGGCCTTTTCCGTCGTGCGCATCTCGGGCGCGAGCACGTGCTGGTGGCTGATGGACTTGAGATGGTCGGTCTCGGACATCTCGAAGTCTTCGCCGCGCAGCCAGTGCCAGAGCCGCTCGCCCCAGACCGAACCCCAGAGCTGGCCGGCCTGTTCGCAGTCGAGGGCCAGCAGCTGGTGCATGGTGTGAACGCCTTTGGCGTTCAGGCGTTTCTCCGTCTGCGCGCCTACGCCGGGCAGATCGCGCAGCGTGAGGGCCCGCAGTGCTTCGGGCAGAATGTCGAGGGTGAGCGCGACCAGCCCATCGGGCTTTTCCATATCGCTGGCTACCTTGGCGAGATAACGATTCGTCGCCAGGCCCACGGAGCTGCGCAGCATGGGGCCGACCTGCTGCTTGATGCGCTCCTTCACGCGCAGGCCGAGCTCGATGGCAGAGAGCAGCGGCCGCTCACGGCCCATCAGCCGGCAGGCCATCTCGTCGATGGAGCAGACGGCGGTGACGGGCACGCACCTCTCGACGGCTTCGACGACCCGATGATGGTACTCGGTGTAGATCTCGTGGCGGCCTTCAACAAGCACGATCTCAGGACACAGGCGCTTGGCATCGGCCACGACGGTGCCGGTTTTGACGCCGAAGGCCTTGGCCTCGTAACTGGCGGCGATGCAGACCGTTGTGTCGGCAAGGGTGGGCACCACCGCGACAGGCTTGCCCCGAAGCTCCGGCCGCACCTGCTGTTCCACCGAAGCAAAGTAAGAGTTTAAGTCGACAAACAGCCAGTTTACGTGGGGTTCGTCTGCCTGGGCCGGTGCCGCGCGCATGGCCGCCGGGACGTAGAACGGGCCCAACGGACTGGAGGCCAGGCTGCTCATGCTGCTTCTATTTTCGCCTTTTATTTTCCCAGCTACAAGGAAAAATGACGCAAAGATGACGGAGCTTCAAACCTGCCGAAAGTAATCTACGTCCAACAGAAGGGTGAGGAGGTACCGGGGCCAAAGCTGATATGCTTGGGGGCAAGTTATCACCTACCACCGGTAAAAACGACTATGAGCAATCTATTGCATTGGCTGGGAGTGAATGGGAACATACTCGCCGTGCTGATCACGGTGGGTGTTGCCGTCCTTCTTGCGTGCTGCCTGGAGTGCTCGAACTGCGGGTGCCGCGAGAAGGACGATCTGTTCAATCGGCACGAAGTTTAGCGCGGCGGTTTCACTCGGGGCCGCGCACACGCGCGATGCTACATGATCCCTCGGGCTTTTCGCATGCAGATACGGCACGGAAGCAGTGCATCATGCGTAATCCTCCATCACGCAAAGAACCTTATTCCCTCCTTCAGCATGAACTGACAAAGCTTGCTGCCGTAGATTGACTGCTGGTTGGTCGCCTACCTGGAAGTTACTTCGCAGTAAGCAAGGTTGCGGCTGATTGCACAGACAAAATCAGCACACGAATCCAAAAACTGAGCGTGGCTTTCAGGCATCCAGGCTATTGCACTTGGAGTGAACTCGCGATCGAGAGCACCCACTTTGATGGCTGATAGAAGTAGATGCCCCCTTCAACAGGTTTCTGCAGCGTGTGGGAATCTTTGCGGGTTGCTGTGGAATCCTTAGGAGCGCATCCTAGATTTGGAGGAGGGGAGCTGTTATGACGTTAAGCGCCAGCGAGGTACACGAGATCAAGCAGGCGGTTCCGGCGCCGGGGGTTTTGCCGGTGATCCACGAGCGGTGGAGCCCGCGGGCGTTTGCGGACCGGGACGTGGCACGGGAAGACCTGAAGCGGGTGTTCGAGGCGGCGCGGTGGGCGCCTTCGAGCTCGAACGAGCAGCCGTGGCGCTACGTTGTGGGCACGCGCGGCACAGAGACGCACCAGAAGATCTATGAGTCGCTGGTGGGGTTCAACCAGCAGTGGGCGGGGAAGGCCCCGGTGCTGATTCTGGGGGTGGCGAAGACGACCTTCAGCCGCAACAACACACCGAATGCATACGCCCTTTATGACATGGGGGCGGCGACCGCATTCCTGGTGCTGCAGGCCACGGCGCTGGGGCTGGCGACGCACCAGATGGCGGGCTTCGACCGGGACAAGGCGCGGAAGCTGCTTGAAATTCCCGAGGGATTCGAGTTTGGCTCGGTGATGGCGCTGGGCTACCAGGGCGAGCCGGAGACGCTGGGGAACGAAGAGCTCATCAAGCGCGAGACGGAGCCGCGACAGCGGAAGGCGCTGAGCGAGTTTGTGTTTGCGAAGTGGGGCGAGGAGATGAAGCTGTGAGAAGACAGGGAACAGGGAACAGTTCGTAGTTCAGAGTTCTCAGCTGTTAGGCCGTACAGGGACTGGGCCGTTTCCAGAACTGATTGCATCAGGACGCTAGAACAGGTCTCATAAGCTGAGTTCATCAACATGCCGACCACCTGGGACCCACTTCGTTGTTGGTTCCCATAGTTGCGCATTCAGCCATCCCAGTTACTTGTGAGACCGTTTTGGTTCGACGAAAGAGATGCCTCAGGGGCTAAAGCCCGCGCTTTTATGCGCCTGTGCGGCGCGACTGAAGTCGTGCCCTTTCACAAGACGATTTAGGAAACCTGTTTAGGCCCTGGTCCCTGTTGCGTTTCTCCTGCCCGCGATAGAGTGGAGGTTGGAGGGGCTGCGTTCTGGCGGTACGGCCGACAACTTCTACGAATCCTCAGGGGGCGCGGCGGACGCCGGTGCGCAGGAGTGCACATCGGAGAAGGCCTGTGCGGCGAAAGCCGCGGATGAGCTGGCGGACGCGCGGCGTTTTACTGGCCGTGGTGCTGATTGTGGGGCTGCTGCTGTGGGGGTATCTGGCGCGGCGGCTGGCGCCGCGGGGCAATACAGATCAGACGCGGTTTGACGCGATCATCGTGCTGGGCGATCCGGCGGATGCGGATGGGAATCCGACGCCAGTTGAGCTGGCGCGGGTGACCGAGGCAGTGCACGAGTATGAGCGCGGCGTGGCGGCGCACATCATCTTCACCGGCGCGGCAGTGAAGAACCAGTTTGTGGAAGCGCAGGTGATGGCGCGAACGGCCGAGGCGCAGGGGATTCCTGCGCCAGCTGTCGTCGTGGAGCCTGAAGCGCGGGACACGATTCAGAACGCGTGCTACGCGGTGCGGCTGATGAAGGCGCGCGGTTGGGAGTCGGCAGAGGTGGTGTCGAGTGCGTGGCACCTGCGGCGTGCGGGGCTGATCTTCAGCCATATGCCGATTGCATGGCGGGCGCATGCGGCTCCGCCGCTGGAGCCGGGGACGCAGTGGCACGGCGACGCGCAGGCGCTGCTGGAGACGCTGAAGACAGTGCGGTATCTGGTCTGGGCGCGTCCAATGGAAAGATGCGAACCGTAAAAAGCGGAAAAAAGGGAACAGGAATTAGGGATGTTCGGCGCGTTGTGGCTGGCCGGTATGGTCTTGTAAGCTGGTTGGTGATGCGTTTTCCAGTAAGGATTTGTCCCCGTTGGATCGCCGCGGCAGCGGTTGTGTGCGCCGTAGTGAGCGGTCAAGCCCAGAACAACAGTTCGAGCAGCAGCTCAAGCAGTTCCAGCAACAGCTCCGGTATCCAGACGACGACGGTGCCGTCGGTATCGGCGACGCCGTACGTGGTGGTCGATCCGCTGGCGAAGGTGCGGTACGACAACCGGTGGGACCTGTCGCTGGGTGCGGCCTACGACCACATGAAGGCCGGTCCGAACCTGCTGCAGGGCGCGAACCTGGGCGGGCTGGACTTTAACGCCTCCATGTGGCTGACCAAGCACTGGGCGGTGGAGGCCACGGACCGCACCTATGTGGGCACCAGCGGCGCGGCCCCGAACGACGCGAACGCCAATGGCGGGCCGATCAAGGGACCGTTTGTGGCGCAGTATTTCTTTGCCGGGGGCCCCGAGTGGCTGGGTCCGCACAACAAGCACGCCGCGATTATTGCGCATGTGATGGCGGGCGGCGTGTACGGCAACTTTCAGCACAGCCTGCTGGGCAAGCCGGCTTCTGTGGTCGCGTTTTATCCGAACCAGTTTGCGCCCGCCTTCATTATGGGCGGCCATTTCGATTTGAACCGCTCGGAGCACTGGGTCTTCCGCGTCACCCCCGATGCGGTGTGGACACGCTACAGCACGAATTACGCGCCGAAGGTCACGGCGAACGATATCAACTTCGCCATCTCTGTAGGGATGGAATACAAGTTCACGAAGATCAAGCGTTCGACGCGCAAAGAGAACTGGGTTTCCGGCTGGTAGGCGATCACCGGCACACGACGGGCCGGATGGCGCGTGGCGCAAGGTGTGCGGCGCGGCGCAACTGACGTGTTGCGCCGTGTCTGCGGCAACTCTCCTGTTTTCAGAATCATCTCTTCAAGAGCGAGGCTGCCAAGTTCATCTTGATGTGGTATCCTCCTGCGTTCGATGACGCTTGTAGGAAAGTGCCGTCTGCAAATATGCTGTTCCGGATTGCGGCACTCCCCCAATCGAGCGAGACCGTTGGAAATGGGGATAGGGGCGGGAGTCCATGGACATGAGAGACACTCTTGGCGTATTGCTCGCGGGCGGTGCGGGAGAACGGCTGTTTCCACTCACGCGTGACCGCGCCAAACCGGCGGTGCCTTTTGGGGGGCATTACCGGATCATCGATATTACGCTTTCTAACTGCATCAATTCAGGCCTGCGGCGGGTGTATGTGCTGACGCAGTACAAGGCGCTGTCGCTGAACCGGCATATCCGCGAAGGGTGGACGGGGATTGTGGCGCAGGAGCTGGGCGAGTTCTTCGAGCTGCTGCCGCCGATGCAGCGCACCGGCGCCAACTGGTATATGGGGACGGCCGACGCCGTCTATCAGAATATTTATTCGATCGGCAGCGAGCAGCCGCGGCACGTGATCATTCTCTCCGGCGACCACATCTACAAGATGGACTACAGCCGCATGCTGGCGCACCATCGCGAGACCAAGGCGGACGCGACACTGGCCACACTGCCGATTGCGCCCGATGAAGTGTCGCGGTTCGGCGTGGTGGAGGTGAGCCATAGCGGAGAGGTCATAGGATTCCAGGAGAAGCCGGCTTCCACGAATATCCGCTCGCCGTTCAATCCGAATGCGGTGGATGCATCGATGGGCATTTACATCTTCAATACCGAGTGCCTGATCAAGGCGTTGATTGCGGATGCGGACAATCCGGATTCAAAGCACGATTTCGGGCACAACATTCTGCCGGACATGCTGGGCAAGAAGAAGATGGTGGCCTATAGCTTTGTGGACGAGAACAAGAAGCAGGCTCTCTATTGGCGCGATGTGGGCACGCTGGACGCGTACTACGAAGCCAACATGGATCTGTGCTCGGTGTCGCCGATCTTCAACCTGTATGACAAGAGCTGGCCGATGCGCACACGAGTGCGGCAGTATCCGCCGGCGAAGTTTGTCTTCGGCGAGCCGGGACGGTCGGGCATGGCGGTGAACTCGATCATCAGCGCCGGCGTCATCATCTCCGGCGCGTCTGTCTCGAACTCGATCCTGTCGCAGGACGTGCGCGTGAATTCGTACTCAGAAGTGGACTCGAGCATTATGTTCTCGCATGTGAATGTTGGCCGGCACTGCCGCATTCGCCGCTCCATCATCGACCGTGACGTGCATATTCCCGAGGGTACGGTGATCGGCTATGACCCGGTAGAAGACAAGCGCCGCTACTTTGTCACACCGTCGGGATTGACCATTGTTACGCGGGATGCTTCGCTGTTTGAGAATCCCGTCGATCCGGAGTTTGGCGACCGGTATTAGAGCGGTTTCACAGTCTATGTGCCCTCGGTGTTCTCGCGAAGGAGCGCGGACACTCGTCTGCGCTCCTTCGTTCGGCGCTGGCCACTCGATTTCTAGGCAGAGGCAAAGGCCGGCTCGGCCGCCGCGGGCAAGCGCTCTGCTTTCAACTCCAGCATGGCGCGCCACACCGCCAGCCAGCGCCCATCCCGCCGCTCAAAAATCCAAAGATCGCGGCCAGAGCAGTCTTCGCGATAGGCGGCGCGTTCATAGAGCATCCGGAATCGAAAGGTGGCTACGGCACAATCGCCAACCACGTCGATATGCTCATCGGTTTCTTCGTATTCGAGCACCTTCGCGTTCTTGCAGAACTCTTCAAAGCTGGCGACAAGCATGTCGCGTCCACGAAGAGTTTGTGTGAATCCGGGCGGAACAATGGCGATGTCCGGATGAAGGGATTCGCGCATCGATGACGGATGTCCTTCTCGCCAGGCAGCGTTGATGGATGCAAGAAGGGAACGAACTTCAGCATGGGCGTCAGACATGGGCGTACCTCCTGACACGGCCATCATTATAGGGCGATCCCGAGCGGGCGAATCGGCATAAGGCACTTATCCCGATCAGTCTCTTCTTGCGCTCGATCCGACGAGCCTGCAACTTGTGAGTCTGTGCAGGAGAGAGGATCGATTTTGGGATTCTCAGAGAGGTCGAAAGTGATCTAGATCACGCTAAGTAAGTGGAACTAGTACTTCTTTAGCTGAAAGACGGCCCTTCATCTCGACAAATTCTATTTAGCGCGCATTTCGAAGCCCGAAGCTCACTTTATTTCTGCTCAATTGGACCTATAATGGGCCGCAACTAAATCCCACAGGAAGCGGAAATGTCTGCGAGGATGTTCAGACATTTGTGGACGCGCTCTCTTTGTCAGAGACGTGCGCCACTATGGCGCGATCGCGAGTTACTAACCATGGATCAAAGTCGAAGTTATCCAGATCCATGTTATCCGCGCTATCCAACCTATCAGGGTCCTAGTTATCGCGAAGCCCGCCGAACTCAGCCAACCGGAATACCAACCAGAATCGCGAATCCTCATCGCCGTTACTGGCTGCGCAAGAATCGTGAAGGAGTAAGCCATGTTCCGTCATGCGCACCTGGTTCTATCTGCTGCCGTTGTCGCTTTGCTGTTGCCTTTGAGCGGATTTGCGGCTCACAACCCGGCCGACTTTCCGCTGCGCGTTCACATTTTCAACCATAACGGTTACTCGCACTATTACGGCTTCAACGGCGTGAGATCGCTGGAGGGAGTGGACGGCGAAGGCCGCGCCAACCTTTATGAAAACTCGCAGGCGCGAGCCTTCGACTTTCACTACCAGTGCGAGGAACGCCTGATGAACTCCGAAGGCTTCGATACTTTGCCCGCGCGCTGGAAAAAAGCGAATGTCGAGCTGGAAGTCCTGCTCCCCCTCAGCGGCAAGACCTGCAGGTTTCACGTGGCCATGAAAGATGGAGTCGCCTACCACTCGCCTAATGGCAGATTCGGCGAGATGCCGGCGGACAAGTTCAAGGAATGGATGGACAAGTACCAGTACGATCCAGAGCACGGCAAGAATATGCCTGTGAAGCCGGCGGAGGTGGACGCAAGCAGCCTTGATCCCGCCAGCTTCCCTCTGCGCGTGCACATCTTCACGCATACGGGCGTCTCGCACTACAGCGCACCCTCGCAGGGAGTCCTCGATACGGTTGAAGGCGAAGGCCGCGCCAATCTTTACGAGAACTCGCAGCCGCACGCCTTTGACTTCAGTTATCGCTGCTCTTCCCGTCTCATGGATTCGGTTGGTTATGAAACCTACCGCGCGCGCTGGAAGACTGCGGGGCGAGAGTTGGAGATTGTGCAGCCGGCCACAGACAAGACCTGCGTCGTCAGCGTGGCTCTGAAGGAGGGCCTCGCCTATACCGCCAACAATGACCGCATCGAGGAAGAATCCTCGGCCTCCTTCAAGCAGTGGATGGATGCGCAGCAGTACGATCCCGAGCACGGCAAGGAGCTTCCCGCCAAAGCGTTGCCGACTGCGGCCGGAAACGCCGCGCAGTGAGCGCAGGGGCACGCCGGCATGGTAGCGCGGCGTAGTATCCACACGATTCCGTCGGGATATCTAACTCTTGGGAAAATTCGGGTCGGCTTTCACCTCGTTGATCTGCTCGGTGTGTCGCTGGCTGTGGGCGGAGATGAATAAGATCCACTCATAGCCGTCGAGCTGCTGGCCGAGAGGGCTGTCAGTTGCATGTGCGCGCAGGTCGGGCGTGTTTTCAAGATAGGCGATGGTTTTGGCCCGGCTCTGGAGGAAGTGGCCGAGAGTCTCTGTAGGCGTCCAGCGGCCGGTGGGCACTACAGCGGTTTCACAGTTGCTATATCCCGAAGCCGCTGCTGCGAAGTGGCATTTTCCTCAAGAAAATGCCACCTTCCGCTGTTTCTGCAAGTGTAAGGGAACTGTGAAACCGCTCTAGCTCGGCCGGCGCCTGGGCTTTGTGGCTCGGTCGGGGATCAGCTTGAGCACCATGTCATCGATCCTTGCGGTGTCGCGATCTGTGGCGCCAGGGCCAGCCTTCATGACGTTTTACTCGACGTTCTTGAGCAGCATGTCTTCGGCAAGAGCGATATGCTCGAGCGTCTGCGCGACGGACCAGCGATCAGGACCGGCTTTGAAGTTGAGCTGCGCATTCGAAAGACCCTTCACCGATGCGACGATGGCGTCGCGGGTCTGCTCGAGAGATTGCAGGCTTTGTCGCGGTCTGCCTGCGAGAGATCCTGGGCTCGTTTGGGGGCCGATTCCTGGGCCGGTGCCGCGGCCTGGAAGAAGACGAGTGCGGCGGCGAGGAGCAGAGGCTTCTTCATCGTGTTTGCCTCCTGAAGCATGCATGGGTGGACCGATGTGAAATCAGGTTTCTACAACTAAGTGGCAATTTGCAGATTAATTTTGGGGGCTCGCTTGTGGGGACAGGTGGGTAAGTTAGGGGTCGGACTGCGATGCGCTTGCTCCGCCGTCTGGAACCGGACGTCGGCATTGTGCGTATGAGCACTTCATGCAGTGCGTAGGTACATTAAGCTGGAGCTGGCCCGGAGTGGCGGTCGCGCGGCCAAGAGGAATGCGGCCGGTAGTATCCGCGGCTCAACGCGATGGCGGGCCATTGCACCGCGGGGGCGGTCCGGAGACGGGCAGCGCCGGGGGACCGCGGGCCGCGACGCCCGGAATGCTGACAACACGCGTGGAGGGTAGCAAGCTGGAGACCGACTGGTCCCAAGTCGTCCGCCGCTGCATGAACGGGGATTCTGCCGCGTGGGCCGAGATGGTCCGCACGCACCATCGGCGTGTCTACGGGCTGTGCTATCGGTTTACCGGCAACGCCACAGACGCCGAGGATCTCACCCAGGACGTCTTCCTGAAGATCTATTCCAACCTGGGCAGCTTCGACGGGGCGCGGGGGAGTCTCGCAGTGTGGATCACGACCATGACCAGGAACCTGCTGGTGGACAACTTTCGTCGTACCCGCAACCAGCGAGCAACGTCTTCATTAGATGAGGGCTGGGACGGGACCGAGGAGCTGAAGCCGGCGGACCGGCTGGTGGCCCCGGGAAGGTCGCCGCACGAGCTGGTGGCCCAGCAGGAGCTGGCCCGCATGGTGCAGGGAGCGCTGGCCCGGGTTTCGGTGGAGCTGCGCGAGGCGGTGATTCTAAGAGATTTGCAGGATATGGATTACAAGGAGATCGCCCAGGTGCTGGGCATACCCGAGGGGACGGTCAAGTCCCGCATCAGCAGGGGGCGTGCGGAACTGGCGCGGCTGCTGGAACGTAATAAACGGGAGGTGATGTGACATGGCAGAGCGCACACATATTCCCAGTTCTCCGGCCTGCGGGCAGTGGGAGACGCTTCTAGCGGATGCGCTGGACGGGCTGCTTTTGCCCGCCGATGAGGCCACGTTTGCCGCGCACATGGCTGCCTGCCCAGCCTGCACGGCTCTGTTCGAGGAGGCGCGCCGGGGGCGCGAATGGCTGGAGTTCCTCTCGCCGGAACCCGAGGTGCCCGCAGGGCTGGTTGACAAGATTCTGGCGCATACCGGACCGGGCCATGCAGCGGCTTTGCCGCTGGTTGCCGACGGAAGCATGCTGCCGGTTGCGCAGGGAATCACGCCGGGCTGGCAGCGGCCGGGATTTATGGGCTTTGTGCATCGGTTCGCCGAACCGCGGCTGATGATGACGGCGGCGATGGCGTTCTTCTCGATCGCGCTCACGCTGAACATCACCGGCGTGCGGCTAACGAGCTTGCGGCTTTCCGACCTGCGGCCCATGGCGATCCGCTCGTTCATGGAACGGCAGCTGACGATGGCGTCGGTGCCGATTATCCGCTACTACGACCATCTGCGCTTCGTGTACGAAGTGGAATCGAAGATGCGGGAGCTGCGGGGCACGACACCGGAAGGCCAGCAGCAGAACGATAACAACCAGCAGCCGAACAACGTGCAGCCGGGCGAATCGAAAAAGGGTCCTGCGGGGCAGAATCCTCCTCATAAAGACGGCGGTTCCCGCGTGGACCCTCCGCAACAGTCGGGCAATCCCGGAAGCTGGCCGGCGCCCGTCATCTCCGGTGAAGTTTTGGAATCTTCCCTAACGTTTGAAGCACTGCCCGCGCATTCAGGCGGCTCCGCTCAGCAATACGGGAAAGGAGCATGGTATGGACTGCGCGAATCATAGCGGTGTGGCGGCTACCGCCTACTGCCAGAACTGCGGCAAGGCGCTCTGCGCTACGTGCGTGCGCAACGCTCCGGGAGGGCAGATCTTCTGCGAGCCCTGCTGGACGTCGTGGCACACCGTACATCCGCCGTTTGCCGGCACGCCTTCCGACGTGCCCAATCCGACCGTGGCGGCGGCGCTCGGCATCATTCCCGGCGTCGGCGCGATGTACAACGGACAGTTTCTCAAAGGGCTGATCCATGTGTTCGTCTTCGCTGTGCTGGTGAGCACGGCTGGGCATTATGGGATTTTCGGCCTGTTCATCCCGGCGTGGGTGCTTTACCAGGTCTTCGAGGCCTATCACGTGGCCAAGGCGCGGCGCGATGGGCAGCCGTTGCCGGATCCTTTGGGATTGAATGAGATCGCCAACTGGATGAACCTGAGTGGACGGCCGCACCAGCCGACACAGCCGGGCGCAGGTACGGCGTCCACCTCACCCGGTGCAGCGAATCCGAACCCCGCCTTTACGGGAAATCCGTATGCGGCAGGGCAGGGACCGGGAGCTTATCAGCAGGCGCAGTGGCAGGCGCCTTACCAGGGAACACCCGCGCAGGAAGCCGGGTACACGAATCCGTATGGCAATCCGGGCGTGCCGCCTGTTCCGCCAGCGCCGCCGCTTTACTGGAAACGCCGGGAGCCGGTTGGCGCGGTGATCCTGATAGCCCTCGGGTTGTTATTCCTTCTGGGCCAGCTGGATCTGTTTTCCGGACGTGTGTTTGAGTTTGCCTGGCCGCTGATGCTGATCGGGCTGGGTGCGTGGCTGATTGTCCGGCGGTTGCAGGACACGCCAGGAGGCTCCCGATGAACCGCTATTTTCTGATTCGCCGTCTGCGCGGTCCAGCCTTTTTGCTCCTCGTCGGGGTGATGGCCCTGCTGTCGGAGATGCACATCCTGAGCTGGGGCAGGAGCTGGCCGCTGTATCTGATTCTGTTTGGCGTTCTGATGCTGGCCGAGCGCGCCGCGCTGGCGGGGCAGGATTATCCGCCTCCACCCTACCCCGGTGCGCCGTATCCGGGAGCGCCTGGGCAGAGTGTCGATCCGAACGCGCCGCAGCCGCAACCGGGCTCCGCGATTGTGCCATCGCACAATGATTTCGGCACCGGCTCGCAAGGAGGTCAGCTATGAGCAGCGTTCCTCCGAATGTACCTCCGGGCGGAGTACCGCCCTACGATCCCAAGACCCAGTGGCGGGTTTATCGGGAGCAGCAACGGGCAGCGTGGCGGGCGCAGCGCGACGCATGGAGAGCCCAGCGCCACGCATGGAAGGGAGCCTATGCCTATGGAGGCGCCTATGGGCCGCGCGTGCCTTCGATGGTGGGTCCGCTGATTCTGATCGCGATTGGCGTTGTGGCTCTGCTGGTGCTCACCGGCCACATCGCAGCGAGCGAGTTCTGGGACTGGTACGCACGCTGGTGGCCGCTGCTTCTGATCGGTGCGGGGCTGGCTCTGCTGGGCGAGTGGGCGCTCGACATGCGCCGCGAGACGCCGGTGCGGCGCAGCGGCAACTTTGTCGGCATCCTGATTCTGCTGGCTTTTCTTGGCTTCGGCGCGAGCGGCTGGCACCACATGGGGCCGTGGGTCAATGGCTGGAATGACAACAACGACGATTTCTTTAACTCTTTCGGAATGCCGGAACACGACAACGACCAGCAAGTGCTGAACTCGCAGATTCCCGCGAATGCGACAGTGGATATCGAGAATCCGCGCGGCGATGTGAGCGTAGCGGCGGGCGACGGCCAGAACATCCAGGTGCAGGCGCACGAGGTGGCGTTTGCCGATTCTGACAGCGGCGCACGCAGCATCTGGAGCGCAGAGGCGCCTCACCTGACAGTGAGCGGCAGCACGGTGCTGGTGAAGTCCGAAGGCAACAATCGGGGCCGGCTCAACCTGACGGTGTCAGTCCCCAAGGGCGCCAAGGTGACAGTGAATGCGGGCCGGGGCGATGTGACGGCCGCCGGGCTGGGCTCGGGCATTACCGTGAGCGCGCCGCACGGCGATATGCATCTGAACTCCATTACCGGACCGGTGGAAGCGCACTTCGCCAGCGGGAAGCATGACTTTTCCGCGCACGAGATTGCCGGCGACGTGACGGCCGACGGCAACTGCAACGACTTCACGATTTCTGAAGTGAAGGGCCGGATCACCACCAATGGAGAAATCTTCGGCCAAGTGCACATGGAGAGCATCTCCGGGCCGGTGAAACTGCACACATCCATCACTGAGATTGACGTGGCATCGCTGCCCGGTGATCTGACCCTCGATTCCGACGACCTGCGCGTGACTGAGGCGCAGGGCGCGGTGCATGTGTCGACGCATGCCAAGGACGTGGATCTGAGCCAGATCTATGGCGATAGCTACGTGGAGAACCGCGACGGGCGCATCGCGGTGGAACCGGCCGGCCCTTACAACATCGAAGCCAAGAACGACAAGGGCGACGTAGAGATCACGCTGCCTCCGAACGCGTCGGGCACGGTGGATGGACACACGCGCAACGGCGACATCGTGACGGACTACGGGCTGACGATCAGCGGCGACGAGAACAAGACAGTGAGCGGCAAGATTGGCTCAGGAACGGCAAAGATCTATCTGAGCTCCGATAACGGCGACCTCGGGATCAAGAAGGGGCCGGCATTTCCAGCCGCGCCTCCGGCTCCGAACGCGGACGCGTTCCCGGGTGTTCCCAAACCGCCTGTCCCGCCCAATGCACCGCATCTGAAGAGCTCGAAGGCGCTGCCGCCGCAACCGGTGACGGAGTGATTGCCCCACCGGCGATTTGACGAACATGATCCCCTGTGCGGGGTAAGCAGGCTATTGACCAAGCTATTACTGAACCATAGCTGGCCACCCGGGAGGAAGACAAAAGAGCAAGGGCACGACGTTGCGCCGTGCCCGCTGTTTTATCGGTTGTAGTAGTCTCGCCGAGAGCCGTCATAGTGGCCGGTACGCATACAGCATTTCTTGAAATCTGCGTCCAGAACCACAAGGACAGGGATCATTTCGGCCGAGCTTCTCTAAGAGTTCCTTATCCCCGTGGACAACGCGGAAAGCCGCGTTTCACGTTCGTTTCGGATGGGAAGCCCTTACGTCGCTTGCTGCTAGTTTCGTAGAGGACGTGGTCTACCATAGCCTTTCTCCTTCCAGATGGATTTGCCCGTCACATCACGAGAGGAGTAAGGCCCGCAATCATTCTATCTGCGATATTTCTCGGTTTCAATCAGTGAGGACAAACCGGAAGTAACCCGCCTGGCGGCCAGAATCCAGCAAACTTCCGGTTAGCGGGTCATTCGCTCAAGGCGATCAGATCGGCGGATTCAAGACCTGCATGCGAGTGTAACAGTCGAGGTTCTGGTGGTCGGTCGGCTACACGTACATTACGAACCGGTAAGAAGCAGTTCGCCCCTCGACCGCCTGAGCGCCTGCGGCCGAAATCACTTCAGGAGTCGCCAACCTAAATCACATTCTTGCCTTCAATTCCGAAGTGCCTGGCAGCAGCCAGCAGGTGTGCATCATTCGAGTAGACGATACCGAAACCTGCCTCAACCGCAGTTCCGAGATGAATGGCGTCAGCTCCGCGCAGGAACACGGA
>DATJNF010000035.1:0-64093 GCA_035508375.1 Occallatibacter sp.
CTCTGGAAATTCGGAGCGATGCACCAGCAGGCAGGAGACCGGTGAAATAGCGAATCCCTGGCCGCCATAGCTGACCATGCGCGAGAAGGGAAGAAGGCCGGTCATCTGGCCGGCGCGGCCGATAAACAGCGCCATGGGGCCGCCGTGTTGGCGGCGCACGTGAATCTCGCCCTTGAGGATGAGGACCATCTGCTCTGCCGGAGCGCCTTCTTCAAACAGCACGTCACCGGCATTGGCGACAACTTCGCGGCCGTGCCGGGCGATCCACAGGCGTTCGTCCAGTGAGAGGCCGTGCAGCGGGCCGATACGTTCGAGCGCGGCGGCGATCTCTTCAACGGGCGTGGGGGCGGCGGGGGCGGCAACGGCGGGGGAAAACATCCGAGACCTCCGGAGTGGACAGATTCAGGATAGACGAAAAGGTCACAGCAGGGGTCAAGAGCTGGCCAATACCTGCTCATAAAAGCTGAGATAACGGGGAACGACCAGCGTTGCGCAAAAACGCTGCTGTGCGGCTTTCCGGGCCGCATCGCGCATTGCATCGTGTCGGGAGGGGTTCTTGAGCAGGTCCAATGCTCCCGCGGCCATGCCATCGATGTCGCCGACCGAATAGAGTAGACCCGTGATACCTTCATCGATCAGCTCCGGCACTCCGCCTACGCGGGTAGCAATGGAGGGCACTTTGCATGCCATTGCTTCGAGCGCCGCCAGGCCGAAGGACTCGAGCTCGCTGGGCATGAGGAGAAGATCGGCGAGCGGCAGAATCTCGTTGACCCGCTCCTGCTTGCCCAGAAAATGTACGCGGCAGTGGATGCCCAAATCGTGCGCCAGCCATTCGGCCGCCGAGCGGTCGGGGCCGTCGCCGACCAGGACGAGCTGCGCGGGGCGTTCCTTGACGACGTGCGCAAAGATCTTCACCGCGTCGACTACGCGCTTGACCGGCCGGAAGTTGGAGAGATGGATGAGGATTGCCTCATCGGGCTGGGCGAAGTGGAGTCGGGCTTCAGCGCGGGCGGCCTCGTCTTTGAAGGGCGTGTAGACGTCGCAGTTTACGAAATTGGTGATGGTCTCGATCGGCCGCGAGACGCCGAAGTCGCGGATCGTCTTTTCCTTCAAATAATTGGAGATGCTGGTGACGCCATCGCTTTCCTGAATGCCGTAACGCGTGATGGGCAGATAGCTGCGGTCGAGTCCCACCAGCGTGATGTCTGTACCGTGCAGGGTGGTGACAAAAGGGAGGCGCCGGCCGCGGGCTGCGAGCATCTGCCGGGCAAGGAGCGCGCTTACGGAGTGAGGAATTGCGTAATGGACGTGCAGCAGATCGAGTTCGTAATACTCAGCGACTTCGGCCATGCGCGAAGCCAGTGCCAGATCGTACGGGGGAAACTCGAACAGCGGATAGTTCGATACCGGCACCTCGTGGTAAAAGATTCCCTCATCGCGCCCATTGAGCCGGAACGGCTGCGAGTAGGAGATGAAGTGCACCTGGTGTCCGAGCGCGGCCAGCTCGATGCCCAGCTCGGTGGCCACCACTCCCGAGCCACCGTAGGTGGGATAGCATGTGATGCCGATGCGCATAGATCCCTTGCTGAAAAGAAGTTAGAGAAAATGAGTCCATGTTTTTGACGCGCGCCGAGGTGGGGAAGATTCAGCACGCGGGTTAAACGTTAGTTGCCGGCCGTAGATCGCGGAACGAAATGAGCCGGATATCCGGAAACTCCTTCACGGCCATGAGAGCTTCCCGTTCGATGTCGCGCGATTTTTTGAGCCGGGTATCGATGCGTTCAAGATCGGCGTCGTTGTAGCCGGGGTGGGTGACCAGTTCCCAGGTGCCCTCGGGAAGATCCCGCAAGAGGGTGCGTACCATGTTGGCGTTGAGAACGCCGGTGCCAGCCACGGCAATGGTTCCATCGGTGGTAACAAAGCCCTCTTCATTGAGAATTTTCTTCCAGACGGGCTGCAGCCACCGCAGGACGCTGACTTCGGCAACACGCGCCATGCTCGCTCCAACGGAAGCTTTGACGGCCCAGGCTGGCTCAAAGGGGTTACGCACGGCGCGTATGCCGGCCGCGCGCGCGGCGCGTAAAAGCGGCCGAAGCACCTGGGGAAACATGTGCGTGTGTTTGTGGGAGTCAATGTGGCTTAGATTGAGACTTTTGCCCTGCAGAAATTGAATTTGTGCTTTAGCTTCTGCTTCGATCTCCTGGGAGAGCTGTAATGAGTTTCCGCGAGCGTAGAGGCGCCCCATAAAACCGACCAGGCCAGGCGGCATCTGGCCGTTGGAACGATTGACGAGATGCGGGACATCGCGAGTGGCTGAAAGCACCGGTGTTCCGTCGACGAGAACAACGTGGCAGCCGACGCCTAAAGACGGATTGGATTGGGCCAGTCGGATGGCGTCGTCGGTTGCATCGGCACGCGCCATCAGCGTCGAACTGGTCAAGACTCCCGCGGCGTGCAATTCGGCGATGCCGCGATTGACCCCCAAGGTCAACCCGAAGTCGTCCCCATTGATAATGAGTTGCCTCACCAGAGGAGTCTATCAACCCGGGGTACAACCTCCATTTGTCCGGCTGGTATGATGGGAGCAGGTCATGATTCCGCCATGGCATGAGCGTGGGCGGTTAGCTCAGCTGGTTAGAGCGCCTGCCTTACAAGCAGGAAGTCGGGGGTTCGAGTCCCTCACTGCCCACCAATCTGACCAGGGCCAAACCTTACCTCACAGCCGCCTCCCCTGAAACCTAGAACCCTCTGCCTGATTGCGGATCTCGTTTCCACGGCAGAACTCGTCGACGCTATGTGTACCCTAAGGGTGTTGGAGGGCGTTTGGATGAAGATCAGTGCGCGCAATGTGCTTCCGGGAACCGTTAGCAGCGTCACGAAGGGCGCGGTAAACGCCGAAGTTGTGCTGGCCCTTCGCGGCGGTGAGACGATTGTGGCCATCATTACCAACTCGAGCGTGGACCGGCTGGGATTGCAGGCGGGGACTGATGCGTTCGCCATCATCAAAGCGTCAGAGGTGATGGTCGGCAAAGACCTCGCGCATACGAAGCTGAGCGCACGGAACATTCTTGCCGGGAAGGTCGCGGAGCTGCACGCGGGTGCGGTGAACAGCGAAGTGGCAATCCGCCTGCCGGGTGGCACAGTGCTGATTGCCTCCATCACCAAGGAGAGCGTAGAGGCACTCGATTTGAAGCAGGACGATGCCGTGAGTGCGGTGGTGAAGGCTTCGCACGTGATGGTGGGAATCTCCTGAAGCTGGTTTGGGAGTGAGTCGACTGTCCTCTTCTGGGCGGAGTGATGATGCTGCGGGGCGTGTCCGCGCCCGCACGCCGATGTCCAGAAATGAACATGGACGCCCCGGTCGAGCAATTCACGCGAAGATTGGAAATCTGCAACTGGCTTGGAGTTAGCAGAACCGCGCTCCCGGCATGGGAAGTGCAGTTGTAGCGGGCGTCGATTCTCGCCGGCATCTGAGGGACCCTGCGGTACGGCTTTTTCACCAGTTCGGTGCGGCGGAGAATCCTGGCAGGGAGGGTAGTGCCGATGCAGGCAGTTCTGCAAAATCTCAAATTTGCCCTGCGGCAGTGGCGCCGCAATCCAGGTTTTACGGCTGCCGTCATCATTACGCTGTCCCTGGCAATCGGGGCGAACACCGCGATCTTTTCGATCGTGAATGCCCTGATACTGGATGAGTTGCCCTATCCTCATCCCGAACAGATGGGAACGATCTTCCGGCATGTCGAAGGACGACGGCCGTACGATGGGCCCCACGGCATCGACGGAAGGCAGTGGGAGCTATTGCGCGACGATGTGCCTTCGCTGATTGCGGCGGTTTCGGGCGCTACGGCGGGAGTGAATCTGAAGGCCGGCACGCGAGTCGCGTATGTGCAGGATGGGCGGATTTCCGCGCACTATCTGGATGTGCTGGGCATCCGGCTGGCGGCGGGCCGGGGCTTCTCCGCGAGTGAGGACACACCGCACGGGCCCAACGCCGCGATTCTGAGCTACGACCTCTGGCGCGATATCTTCGGCGCCGACCGCGGCATCGTTGGGCAGGCGATCCACCTGCGGGGAGATCTCTACACCGTGATCGGCATCCTGCCGCAAGGCGCAACGACTCCGCTCAATGCGGACATCTACACCGCGCTGCAGCCCAGTACTCAAGGCGAGGGCGGAGGCACAAATTACGGCGTCATTACGCGTTTGCGCGACGGCGCGAGCTGGCAGCAGGCAGATGCCGAGATCAATCGCGCCTGGGCTGCAGAGGCGGCGATGCTGGCGAATGAAAACGATGCGGCGAAGGTTTCGTTTTACTCGCGGTCGCTGCAGGAAGGCCAGACGGCCTCGCTGCGGCCGAAGGCTCTGGCTCTGATGCTGGCAGCAGGGCTGATCCTTCTGATTGCCTGTGCCAATCTTGCGGGACTGACTCTGGTGCGCATGACACGGCGTGCGCCGGAGATTGCCACGCGGCTGGCTCTGGGCGCTTCGCGGTGGCGGATCGAGCGGCAGCTCTGGGTTGAGAATTTGGTGCTGGCCATGACCGGCGGTGCGGCCGGCGTAGTTGTCGGCTATGCGGCCCTGCGCGGCTTGCTCTCTCTGCTGCCGTTGCGGTTTTTGCCGGTGGCAGAGGTGAGGCTCGATAGCCGGGTGCTTGCCTTTACGCTGATCGTTTCCGTCATCACGAGCGTTCTTTTTGGGATGTTGCCGGCGCTGGCTACGCGACGAATCGATCTGCGGTCCGCGATGGCCAACCGGAGCGCCGCGAGCACAGAGCGGATGGGGTTGCGGCAAGCGCTGATTGCGGGTGAGGTGGCGCTCACGGTGATTCTGCTTGCCGGTTCCGGCCTGCTGATCCGCACGCTGCTTCACCTGGAAACACTGCCGCCGGGATTTGTGCCGCAAGGCGTAATGACGGCCAAGGCCTCACTCAATGATGCGCGCTTCAGCGATCCGACAGTGTTTCGCGAACTGCTCGACGAGAGCACCGCGGCGATGCTGCGCATTCCGGGCGTCACCAGCGCTGCAGTTGGAATCACTCTGCCTTTCGAGCGTACGCTGAATGACCAGGTGATGCTCAGAGACGGCAAAGAGGCGGGCGAGCACGTGGGCACGGATTTTGTCTACGTGACACCGGGCTATTTTGAGACATTGCAGATTCCGCTGCTTGCGGGGAGGACATTTACGAATTCAGACGGGCCCAACACGACACCTGTCGCGATCGTCAACCGGTCGTTTGCGAAGAGGTTTTATCATGACGCGAATCCTGTGGGCCGCACGCTCAATAAGGGAATCGTGATTGTGGGCGTAGTGGGCGATGTGCAGCTCTCCTCGGGCCTGAACCCGATTGCACCGCTGCAGACCGAAGAAACGATGTATATTCCGGCGGCGCAGATGATACAGCCGCAGTACCTCACGCTCATCCATACATGGTTTCAGCCAAGCTGGATTGTGCGCACCGCGGGGCCGGTGCAGGGGCTGACGGAGCAGATGCAGCGCGCCATGGCCGACGTCGACCCGGGATTGCCTTTCTCCGGCTTCTACAGCATGAATGATGTGCTGGCGCGCACGCTGGCGATGCAGCGCATTCAAGTGGCGCTGCTGGGCGCGATGGCGGGGCTGGCGCTTTTAATGAGCGCGGTCGGAATCTTTTCGCTGGTAGCGAATGTGGTGTCGCAGAAGACGCGCGATATCGGCATTCGCATTGCTCTGGGGTCTTCGGTTCGCCGCGCCATGATGACGGTGGCTGGGCCCGCTGTATTGGCTTCGGGGTGCGGGTTGATCGCAGGACTGGCCTTCTGCGCCGTAGCGTTGCGCGTTTTGCGCAATGTGCTCTACGGCGTGGGGATCTATGATGGGCCGACGATTCTCAGCGTTGCGCTGGTGTTTACGGCCGTAAGCCTGATGGCGGCCATTGTTCCGGCACAGCGCGTAGCCAAGATCGCTCCTGCGCAGACCCTTCGCGAAGAATGAAGCAACCGCGGCTCGGGCATTGTGGATTCAAATGCCGCCGCGGTAGGGTGTGTCTAAAGGGGCTTAGCAGACACTTCCTTCGATCTATGGATGGGAAGGCACGCGTCGCCGCTCCGAAGCGGGTTCCTCCAGGCCATTTCTGGCCGAGGCTCACTCAGCTCCCCAGTTTTCCAATGTGCACAGACGGGGATGAAGGCGTTCCAGTGTTGTAAAAAGTGAATCCGTTATCCTGCGAGTGAGAAGATCACGTTGATGGTCGTCTCGATGTCCACCGGTTCGTTGTTGAGCCGATATGGCTTGTAATGCCAGGTGCGGACGGCATCGACTGCCGCCTGGCGCAGCATCACAGGCCCGCTGACCACACGCAGGTTCTGAATTGCCCCTGTCTTGGAGATGCTGGCCTGCAGAACGACTGTGCCGGAGACCCGTGCCGCCTTCGCGATCTGCGGGTAGACGGGCGGGGTCTTCTGAACCAGCAGTCCGACTGCGACGCCGGCGGAGACATTTACGATCTTCGGAGCCGCAGCTTGCACCTTGGGTGCTGACTGGGAGCCGAAGACACTGCCGACTGGATTGCTGCCGCTTGCCTGGTCCATACCCGCAATGCCGAAGCCGCCGGAGGGAGGCGGAGCGACTTCACTTGTGTCGGCTTTCGTGCGCTGAATGCGCGCCGGCGCATTGAGCTGCTCGTTCATCAGCTGCGACTGGGCGTCAGACGGACCAGCACTTGGCTGGTCCGCTGCCGGTTGTGCATCGGAGGAGGAGTCATTGCTGTGGTCGGCGTCCTGAGACTTGGCCGGAGCCGCAGCCGTTGTCGTGATGGCAGGCGACGGCTTGTCCAGGTTGGCATCCGGCTGCTCGATGACGGTGACGGAGGGCTGTGCAACCGTAGCGGCCTTCGGCGCCGATGCCTTGCTGTGATGGAACAAGGGAATCATGACCAGAAGCACGACAACCACGGCCGACGCGCCGCCGATGGCCGCGATCTTGGCCCAGTTCTTCTGGACCGGCTTGGGCTGAAGGGCTTCGGCCGTGTTGGTGCGGAAGGAGTGGAAGAGAACCTCGTCGGCCTCGCTCATCGCCGTCGCCTGGGCGACGGGAGGCTTGCGATCGACGACTTCGGTTACTGCCGGCGCCGGCGCTGGCGCTGGAGCTGAAGCTACAGGCTTACGCGGCGTTGCGACGGCAGCGCCATTGGAGCGGGGAGCCGAGAAGCGAACCTCGTCGATTGCGGCAGTGGTCATCTGCCGCGGCACAACCACCTCGGCGCGCTCCGCTGCCGGGCTGAGAGACCGTACACGGTGGAGGAACGCTCCATCGTCTGCGAAGTCCTTCGCCGGCGTAGGCAAAGGTGTACCACGCAACAAATTTCCCGAGGGCGCTGCGGCAGCCTGGGTCTCTGCAGGCTGGTTCGCTGGCTTGGGAACAATCCCTAAACCCGGAGCAGGTTCTGCGTTGCCCGGGTTGGCAGGTTGAGATGACGGCGATTCTGCACTATCCCATTCCCCAAAATCATCGGGTAATGTATCAGGCAAAACCTCCGTTATTTTTGCTGGAGATGCCATTGACCATCGTCTCCCTTCTCGTAAATAGCACCCTTATAAGTGCGGGTTTCTCTTTGAACCTTTGGAGCCGGCATGCTGCTCTTCCGTTCCGCCGGGGAAGCGCTCTGCCGTGCGCTCGCGGGCTGGCTGGGCGCCGAAGGCATCGCAGCCTTCATAAGCGAAGCAACATTCGGTAAGCCCTCCACGAGGAGCGTTACCGCGGCTTGAGCCTTGGCATATCTATCGGCATCTTCCGGGGTGAAGATCGCCAGCAGCTTGTGTTTTCCTGGGGGAAGTACGTCTCCCATCGCCGGAGCGTAGACGAAAGATCCGGGTACGGACGCGGAGGCATTCAACTGCGCTTCGCTGAGCGGCGTTCCGTAAGCGATGGCCGCGGGAGCCGACCACGCGATCTGCGAGGGCGTGATCTCGGATACATTCAGCAGAACGGTCGCCTGTACAGACGTGTAGTTGACGCTGTCGGCGGGCGTGAAGGTGACGGTAAGCGTATGCGCTCCGGGTGCGAGCGTGTCACCGACTGCAGGGGTGTAAGCGAAGGCGCCCGGCACGGAGGCGCTGGCGTTGAGCTGCGCGGCGCTGAGCGGAGTGGCACAGCTGATGGGTTCCGGAGCCCGCCAGGTGATGGACGGGACGGCCTTGGCAACGGAGAGCGATACAGCGGCGTGGGCGGGCGTGTAGTCGGAGAGGTTGTCCGGCGTGAAGATCACGCCCGGTGTGTGCTCTCCGGCAGCAAGCACTGAGCCGAGGGCCGGCGTGTAGGCAAACGAGCCCGGAACCGAGGCGGAGGCGCAGAGCCGATCGTGGTCCAGCATGGCGCCGTAGGTGATCTTCTCCGGCGTGGGCCATGTGATGGCGGGTGTCGCCCTGGCAACGGTCACCGTTACGGTGGCATGTGCGCGCGCGTACCTCGCTCCATCCGATGGAACGAAGTTGACCGACAACGTATGCGTGCCTGCGGCGAGTACTTCGCCGAGAGCGGGAGAATACTCGAATGTGCCCGGCGCCGAGGCGGCGGCGTTGAGCTGCGCAGCGCTGAGTGGCGTGCCGAAGAGAATTGGTTCCGGCTCCGGCCAATCGATGTCCGGTACGGTCTGTGCGACTGTGACCGATACGCTCGCTTCGGCCGAGATGTAGTTCGCGCTGTCCTTCGGTGTGAACGTAGTAGACAGAGTGTGCGTTCCCGAGGCGAGCACTTCACCGGCAGAGGGCGAGTATTCGAAGGTTCCCGCTACGGAAGCCGTGGCGTTCAGCTGGGCCGCGCTCAGTGCGGACCCGCACGGCATGTCGGAGGGTGTGGGCCACTGAATAGCGGGCGTGGCTTTGGTCACCGTGAGGGGAACGGAGGCCTGTACGGCCGCGTCTTCGGGAGCGTCGGCCGGATTGAACGTGACCCACAGCGTATGGTTTCCGGCCGGAAGCAGGTAGCCGGGACCCGGCGCGTAGACGAACTTGCCCGGGACCGATGCCTCGGCATTGAGTTGATTGGAATTCAACCGGGTGCCGTAAGGGATCGGCTCCGGCGGGTCCCAGGAGACAGCGGCAGGAACACCGGGAGCCGCTGCCGCCGAGGATGAAGTAGTCGTGGGGGAGGGCGAAGGAGAGGATGGCACTACGCTGAGGCCTGAGGACGCCTTCTCGGCGGGCGCACTCTTGTCGCCGGCGTTCCTGCCAAGACCTTTGAAGCTGAATCCTTTTTTTCTTTCCGCAGGCACAGGAATGCCGGTCACCGAACTGGCCATCTCGAGAATGAGGCGGGAGATGGGCGAGTCGGAGAGCGACGGACCGGCCGCGGAGTTCTGCATCTGCCGCGTGGCATCGTAGTCGTCGGGAATCTTCCATCGCACCGGCCGGCTGATGGCTTTGGTGATGACTTCTTCCGTGACGCCGAGGAACCCGGGCTCGTAGCGGTTGATGACCACTTCCAACCGGGGACCGCCTTCTGCGAAGAAGCGCGAGATAAGGCGGTTGGAGTTGCGCAGCTCGGAGATGCCGGCCTGGGTCACCAGATAGATGGTCGAGGCATCGCGGAAGAGGCTGGTGTTCATCAGGTCGATTCTGGAACCGGCATCGACGATGACGTTGTCGAACTCCTGGCGGGCGACTGCCATCAGCTTGTCGATGGCTTCTTTGGAGGCGTCGACCTCGGGGACTTTACTGGGAGCAGCGAGCAGGGAGACCCCTGACTGGTGCTTGGCGAGAAGATGATGGAGGAAGTTGGCGTCGAGACGCTCGGGATCCTGAAGGGCGTTGTCGGTCGAAAACTCTGCTGCGATGCCAAGGTTGAGCGCCGCATCACCCATGGGGAGGGCTAGATCGATCAGCAGCGTGCTCTGGCTGGTTTCCTGGGCCAACGCGATGGCGAAGTTGCACGCAATGGTCGTGACCCCCGAGCCGCCCTTGGCGCCGAGGAAGACGAGGGACTTGCCGACGGACTTCCTGGTGGGACGGGCCTTGGGGCGGGCGAGGGCTGAAGCTCGAACAAGGGCCTCGGCGACGGTGCTCCGGTCGAACGGGGGGATAAGATACTCGCGGGCGCCGGCGCGCATGCAACGGACTACAAGATCCTGATCCGCCAAAGTCGAATAGACCATCACTGTGGCCGAATCTTTGGCGCAGATGGTCTCGACGAGATCTAGGGCGAATTCGATGTCGCTGTCGAGATCGATGAGAATGACGTCGAAGGAGAGCTCCAGCAGTCGCGGAAGGTCGTCGATGGCGCGAGGGTATGTGGTGAACTCGCGGACCTTGGCTTCGCGGCATTCGGCCAGAGCAGCGGCCAGTTCAAGGCGGCGTCCTTCGTCCGGACCGATGAGAGCGATTGACAGGAGCTCAGACCCGACAGAATCGGGATATCTCGTGTCGGCGTTGCTTTGTGATACGCCTGTGTTCACTGGCATTACCTCCCTCCTGGCCACTGTTGCGTGCCGCGCTCTCTTCAGCCGTATATAAATCGTCGGCTAAGATTCGACTAACTTCTACTTCGAACCAACACGCAGATCCGGAAAGGGGCAAAAAAGCGACAGCAACGCGAAGCTCTGCGCGAGTGTTCGCCAAAACAGAAGAGATACCCGGAACAGGGTGTAAACATGTTATCTCTGCTGGAAGTACTGATAGTAACTGATTTGGTGCTCTCTAGAGGGTAATTTAGAACTTTAATAATAGGGATAAGACATTACCAAAGTTTGTTAAAGTTTCGCTACGCCGCTGGGAATGGCTCCTGTATGCTCGGGTTCCGGCGCGGGAATGTGGGTTATCCCGGGCTTTGTAAGCGCGCTCACTTACATCGTTCCAGGGAGCATTGCTGTGGGGCAAGTTTAAGATAAGGCAAGGGATCTTTTCGAAAGTGAGAAGTGGCCTGACTGGACTTAGCGGCTGCTGTAAGTGGGACTCGAACGCATCATTTTCTCGATGAGTGTCCCCAACGGCGAACGGGGCCATGCGGTTCAAGACCATGGTTACCTGGACGGCGGTTTGCGGTTGATGGAATCGATGCTGGAGGCAGATTTGGACGAGTTAGACCCGTATCGGCGGATGCTGGATGTGGCCCTCGAGGAGGCGCGCGAAGGTTTTGCGGAGGGTGGCGTTCCTGTGGGAGCGGCGCTCTTCACCCAGGAAGGAAAGCTGCTGAGCCGGGGACGCAATCGCCGCGTACAGCAGGGCGACCCCAGCATTCATGGCGAAACGGATGCGTTTCGGCGCGCGGGGCGGCAGCGCAGCTATCGCAACTTGGTGATGGTGACGACGCTGGCGCCCTGCTGGTACTGCAGCGGACTGGTGCGGCAGTTTCGCGTTGGTACGGTCGTGGTGGGTGAGAGCCGGACTTTTAGAGGCGGTGTCGACTGGCTGCGCGAGAACGGCGTCAACGTAATTGATCTCGACAACGCTGCCTGCCGCGGACTGATGGAGAAGTTCATCGCCGCGCGTCCGGATGTGTGGAACGAAGACATTGGTGAGGAGTGATGTAGAAAAGGATGCCCCCCAAGGCAGACCAGTTTTCTTCGTTGACTCCCATTCCGTTTTCAGAACACGATAGGACGATCATCGTGGCACTCCTCGGAGCAAGGTATGAGCGAGGGCAACGGGCCAACCAGAGAGAACGCCGAAGCGAACCAAAACCCGAGCACGCATGGCCGAACCTGGGCCGACGTAGCGGGGGAACTGCTCGTCCAACCGCGAATGTGGCTCCCTTTGCTGGGCTTCCTCGCGCTGGTGTGGGTTGCAGTCATAGCCGGAGTGTTTTGGGTTCCCCGCCTGTTTTCGGCGCAGACGACAGAATTCACACTTGGCGGCGCCGAGTCGCACCTGGTCATCCAGAGCGTTGAGAAAAATGGGAATGGTTTGTATGTGCTGGTTGTGAGTCCTCAGGGCTGGCAGCCATCGGGCATCTCTGTGCGGAAAGGAGATCAAGTCCGCTTTGCTGCCGGCGGCAAAGTTTGCATCGACGTAAACAGCATCATCGAGATGGTCGCAAAGCGAAAAAAGTATGAGGACGAATGGGCCCGACGAAAGCAGATCCGCACCAATGACCGTACGGAAACCAGGGTGCCGGAGGATTATTTCACAGAGAGGGAACAACGCGACCTGATCCTGGATCGCCCCTGGGTCGATCCAAATGGATTCAGTCTCGATGTGTTTCGTCCCAGCTTTCGATCGAGACGCGAGCGGTATCTGCTGCCTGAGGAGCCAGCGGGCAGCCTGGTGGCAGCCATCGGCGAGGCGTATCGAGAGCCTCCCAAAGAAGGCGCCTTCTTCGTGGGAGTGGGAGATAAAGTTGCCCACCGAGGAAACGAATGGGTGGCGCCCAATGACGGCTGGCTATGGTTCACGGTCAACGATGTGCAATATGCCGACGCGCTCAACCGGAATCTCTTTTACAACGACAATATCGGATTCTACTGGGTGCGCGTGACCGTGAAGCATCCCTAGCGACTCCCATAGCGATGGCTGCCTATTCAAGAAACTTGAGTGAGTACGCGGTGGTTGGATCGAGGGGGCCCTGGAGGATTCCAAGCTCCTTGAGCTGCTCATAGCCGGCCTGCCAGCGGGCAGCGGTCATGTGCCCTGCCTCGTCGGGAGAGGACGCGCTTTGATCCGGCGCTGCGCCGGTGATAAAACCGCCATCACGCAGCGCCTGTGCGGTGTAGGCCTCCTGCGCAGGATTCAGCGCCGGATTGAGATTGAGCAGCAACGCATTGGCGGGTGCGGGATTGCGAAGATACTCCTGCCAGCCGCGCATGCTGGCGCGTACAAACTTCGCGACAACATCAGGATGCTGCGCGGCGAAGTCGCGCGTGGTGAACTGCACGCGGTAGGGATCGTAGCCGGATGAACTGATCAGCAGCGTGCGCACCTTCGCACCGGCCTGTCTGGCGAAGAAGGGTTCGCTGGTGATAAAGATCTGCTGCACATAGTTCGGATCGGCGAGGAAATTGGCGATCGACAGCGTGGCAGGAACCTGGCGTACGTTGTGCAGATTGTAGCGGCTGATCACATATTTGAGCCATATGGCAGCGGTTTGTGCGGAGATGGTGTGGCCTTCGAGATCCTTGAAGTCGTGGATGGGCGAACTGGCATGCACCATCACAGCCTGCGGATCATGTTCCATGGTGGCGGCAACGGCAAGGAGCGGCAATCCGTTTGAATCCCATTCGAGAATCTGGTCGCTGGAGCCGAGACCGACATCGGCCTTTCCCGTTGAGATGAGCTGCGCCACACTGCCGTATTGCGGCAGGGGCATGATCGCCACGTCAAGGCCTTCAGCCTTGTAGTAGCCCAGCATCTGCGCGGTGTAGAAGCCGCCGTGCTCGGGCTGCGGATACCAGTCAAGTTGCAGCCGGACCGGGAAGAGGCCGTTCGTGCCGGACGGGTGCGAACGGCGGCATCCAGCGATTAAGAAGACGAGAATCGCCAGGAATGAAAAGAATCTTCCGGATTTCAAAGAGAACCTCGGAGGCTTGGCAGACGCCTTTGACGAAGACGCTATCACCCAGGCGATAAGGATCGCGTCAACTTTTTAGATTCTCCTTCTTCCATTCTCCAAGGCGCGCAGCCAGATCGAGGAGGGATTCGTCGGCATCGCGCGCTGCAGCGACCTGCACGCCACCAGCAGTGCAGGGAATCGCAACGGCTGGAGTGCCGGCGAGACTGAAGGGCGTGGTGTAGCGCAGCAGACGGCTGCGCGTACCGCTGTGATCGGCGCCCGCCTCGAGCTTGGCGACGGGAGCGCAGGGCAGCAGGATCAGCTCGAATTGTGCGAAGAGTTCGTCCATTCGGGCACGAAACTCCGCGTGGCGTTTGCGCAGGCTGGCGATCTCGCTGGAGCCGATGCCCTCGCCCCACTGCAGCCGCTCGCGAAGGGCCGGTGCGAAGCGATCGAAATGGCCCGTGTGGAAGCGAGCTGCTTCCCAGGCCTGAATGGGCACGAAGATTTCGGTCGAGCTGCGCCACCAATCGGGATCGATGGAATGGGGTTCGAGACCCAGAGATTCGAATTCGCGGATGGTGGATCGATAGGCTTCGAGGATGGCCGGTTCACAGTCGTGCAGAAAATTGTCGCCGATGAAGGCGAAGCGGCTGAAGGCGCGGATGGGCGCCATTGTGCCGGGCGCAAAGGGCGCGGCAAGAAACGGCGCGTCGGTGAGATCGCGAAAGAGCCAGCCCATGGTGTCGAAGGATTCGGCCAGATGCGCGCCGCCGCGCCAGTCGCCGCGACCCCAGGTGGCGCGATAGCCGGCCAGTCCGGAGAGGGAAGCGGGCACGCGCACGGAGCCGCCGGTATCAGTGCCGATGGCGGCGAGGGCTGAGCCTTCCATCACGCTGGCGACAGCTCCGCTGGACGAACCGCCGGTAAGCGCGGTGGGGTTGCCGGGCTGCAGGCAATCGCCGAACTCCGGGTTCTCGCCGGTAATGCCGTAGGCCAGCGGGTGCAAATGAGTTTTGCCGACAATCACAGTTCCGGCTGCGCGCAGCTTTTCCACGAGCCAGGAGTCGCGTGCCGCGATTCCGTTTTGGTCGCGGTAGAAATTGGTGCCGCAAGTGGTGGCGGAGCCGGCCAGATCGAAGCAATCCTTTACGGAGACGGGCAGTCCCCACAGTGCCGAGCGGCCATCGCCGAAGGGGCCGCCTTCGCCGCGCGCCATGCTCCCGGATTTCGCTGCTTCGGCGCGTGTCCAGGCAACATCTTGCCAAAGATACGTGTTGTGGCTTGGATTAGTGCTGGAGTGGGCCAGCGCCTGCTCAACCAGATCGGAGGGGCGCACGGAGCCGTCGGCCAGGGCCTGGCGCAAAGCGCGAATTGTCGCGGGAGAACTGCTCATCCGTTGATTGTATGAGGTGAGCAAGGGCACGCGCGCAGCAATGAAATTTTGTGCGGCACGCAAGCGATGTGCCGTGCTAATTTCAGTTATGGGGATCACGAACGGCGTAGCTGCCCACCTGGTTGGCAAGCGTAGAAATGTGCGCGGGGCCAATCGCACTGCGGCTCCCGATCTGCCTGTCGATTTGGAGCGCATGACGGCGCTTGCGGCTTTTACGGGCCGGTCGATGCGAACGCAGTCTCCGCGACCCTTCGGTGCTGCGATTGTCCACACAAAATCAGGCAAGGTGTTGCTGCGCGCGCTCAACGCCGTGCGGCAGGAGTTTGATCCCAGCGCCCATGCGGAAGTGCGGGCGATTCGCCTCGCGACCAAGAAGCTGAAGCAGATTTCGCTGGTCGGCTACACGCTCTACACTACCTGCGAACCGTGCCCGATGTGCATGAGCGCGGCGCTGTGGGCCGGGGTGGATCGCGTAGTGTATGGCGCGACGATCGAAGACGCAAACCGGCATTGCAATCAGATTCAGATTCCAGCGAGGGAAGTAGCCGCGCGCAGCGACATGCGCTGTGTTGTGGATGGGCCCATTGCGCGAGATGAGTGCTACGCGCTGTTTACGCATCCGCAGATGCTGAAGGCGTTTCGGCTTTGGCCGACACGGAAACGAAGCTAGATTCTGTTCAGCCGAATAATCGACAGGGGTCTTCGCACTTGAACGACGGACTCGCAGCAGCGTTGTCAGAGATTGTTAGAGATCGCACGCGCGTGATGACCGCGCCGGCGGTGCTTGACCGCCTCTCGCATGATTTTTATTGGTACTCGCCGATACTGCGTCCGCAACTCGCGGACAAGTGCGGCGATGTGGCTGTGCAACCGTTGAACGTGGATGAGGTGCTGGCTTTGCTGCGATTCGCGGGCGGGCGCGGAATTCCCGTAACGGTGCGCGGCGCGGGCACGGGCAACTACGGACAGTGCGTGCCGCTGGAAGGCGGCATTGTGCTCGACCTCTCGCTGATGGACAAGCTCGAAGCGATCACGCCGGAAGGAGTGGCTGTTTGCCAGCCTGGACTGCGGCTTGGCGCGCTGGAGACTGAGGCGCGCAGGCAAGGATGGGAGCTGCGCATGTATCCTTCCACGCTTGTGAAGGCCTCGGTAGGAGGCTTTCTCGCCGGAGGCTCCGGGGGCATCGGTTCCGTCATGTATGGAGGGCTGCGCGACTTCGACAATGTACGCGCCTTTGAAGTGGTAACCATGGAGCAGGAGCCGCGCGCGGTGCTGCACGAGGGCCCGGCAGTGCATGAGATTCTGCACGCGTGGGGTACGAACGGAATCCTCACGCGCATCTGGTTCGCGCTGGCGCCGGCCGTCGAGTGGACGCAGATTACGGCGGCGTTCGATACCTATGCACAAGCGTTCGATTTTACGGAGTCGGTTGCGGTGAGCGCGGATTGGACCAAGCGGCTGGCGACGGTCTTCGAGTGGCCCATTCCTTCGTTCTTCACGCCGGTAAAGAATGTGGTGCGTGACGGAAAAACGCTGGTGCTGGTGATGATCGCGACGGCGCAGGCTGACGCTTTTCGTGCTTCGGCGGAACGGGCCGGGGGCGAGGTGACCTTTTCGGGTTCGTATGAAGGGCCGCGCACGCAGCCGCTGCTGAGCGATTACACGTGGAACCACACGACGCTGTGGGCGATGAAGGCCGATCCGGCATACACGTATCTGCAATGCGGATTTTCGCCGATGGAGTCACGGGAACAATTCCGGCTGCTGCGCGAGCGCTATCGGCAGGAGATCTTGTTCCATATCGAGTTTATGAAGAACGGTGATGGTGTGGTGATTCCGGGCGCGATCCCGGTGGTGCGCTTCACGACGGAAGCGAGGCTCAATGACATGATCGCTTACTGTCGTTCGATCGGTGTTTTTGTCGCGAATCCGCACGTGAACTATCTCGAAGACGGAGGCAGATTCCGGCCCGACCACATTCAACTGCGCGCCAAGCAGAAGTACGATCCCCGCGGCCTTCTCAATCCCGGCAAGATGATCAGCTTCCGCAAACAAGAGGGTGCGGCGTGAAGACGTGGGTTCCCGATGAACGGAATTTCGCTTATTTAACGTGGAAGCAGGTGGATGCGCTGCCGCGCGAGACCACGTTGCTGGTGCTGCCTACGGCGGCGATAGAGCAGCATGGGCATCATCTGCCGCTGGCGACCGATACATTAATCAACAATCTGCTGCTGGGCAAGGCATTGGCATTGCTGCCCGTGGATTTGCCGATCTATGCGCTGCCGCCGGTCTGCTATGGAAAGAGCAACGAGCACATTGGTTTTCCCGGAACCTTTTCGTTGAGCGCGCAGACGTTTCTCGCCGTGGTGCGCGATCTGGGTGCGAGCATCGCGGCGAGCGGCTTCAGGAAAGTTGTGCTGTACAACACACACGGCGGCAATACGTCGCTTGTGGATGTGCTGGCGCGCGATCTGCGCGCGGAGTTCGGGCTGCGGACATTTTCGCTTTTTGGCTCGCCGGGCGTTGCCTTTGAAGGCGTGAAGCCGCAGGAGCGGACTTACGGCTTCCACGCAGGGGAGATTGAAACTGCGTATCTGCTGCACGCGACACCCTCGTTGGTTCATCGCAAGGAATACACGGCGAATTACATTGCGCGTGTGGAGCAGCCGGAGCTGCTGAAGCCCGAAGGCTCCGCGGCAAACTTTGCGTGGCTCACGAAAGATATTGCTTCGAGCGGCGTACTCGGCGATCCCTCGGTGGCGACGGCGGAGAATGGCGAGCTATGGGCGAATGAGGCGGCAGATCGTATCGCGGAGATTCTTGTCGCGATGTACCATTTCGAGCCGCGGCAGGGGGCCTGAGGATGGCCCCTGGACAGAAATCGATCGATTGCGGAAATGGCGTGCGTCTGGAACGCGCCGTGGAGTGCCGCCTGAGCGATGGAACCACGTTGGTTTCCGATCACTATTATCCGGCGGGCGAGGGTCCGTGGCCGACGCTTCTGATGCGCCAGCCGTATGGGCGCGATATTGCGTCGACGGTGGTCTACGCGCATCCAACGTGGTTTGCGCGGCATGGCTATCACGTGGCCATTCAGGATGTGCGCGGACGCGGCGGATCAACGGGCGAATTCTATCCGTTTCGTTTCGAGGGCCGCGACGGAGCGGAGGCGATTGCGTGGCTGCGTCAACAAACAGCATGCAACGGGCGCGTAGGCATGTACGGGTTCTCGTATCAGGGCGCTACGCAATTGCTGGCCGCGGCCGAACAACCGGAGGGGCTGGTTTGCATTGCGCCGCACATGACAGCGGCGGATCTGTATCACGGCTGGTTTTATCACCACGGCGCCCTGCGGTTGAGTTCGGCTCTCGGCTGGGGCATCCAGATGTTGCGCGAGGATGCGCGCCGCAAGGGATTGCAGGAAGCGAATGACAAGCTCGAAGCGGCCTGGGCCAATGTGCGCGGGCAGGCGATGCGGGCGCCCTACGCCATGCACCCGGCGATCAGCGACCCGGCACTGCCGAGCTATGTGGGCGACTGGTTTTCGCATCGGGAACCCGGCGAGTATTGGAGCGAGCAGGACATCAGTGCGCGGGTCGATAGGATTCAGGTGCCGGCCCTGCACATCGCTGGATGGTTCGATGCGTACCTGGAAGGCTCGATTGCCGGTTACTGCGCGTTGCGCAACGGCGCGGGCAGCGAGTTTGCGCGCCAGCATCAGTATTTGATCGCCGGGCCGTGGGTTCATATTCCATGGGGTGATCGCGTCGGCGATGCCAGTATTGGCGATGCCGCGAATGTAGACACGGATGTGATTCTTCTGCGCTGGTTCAATCACTGGCTGAAAGATGCGGGCGACTTTACACGCGAGCCACGCATCCGGCACTTCGCTCTGGGGCCGAATGGCTGGCGCATGGCTGCGGAATGGCCGAAGGAAGCGGCGTATCCGCTGTATCTGCGCAGCGCGGGAAAGGCAAATTCGCGCAAGGGTGATGGGCGGCTGGCCACAAAAGCGCCGGCGGGTGATGAGCCATGCGATGTGTTTGTCTACGACCCCGAGGTTCCGGTGCTTGCACCGGGCGGTCCGCAGTCGCTCAGCGGTGCCTTCGATCAAGCGACGCTGGAACTGGGCAACAACCTGCTGGTTTACACCTCCGCGCCGGTTACTCGCGAGACGGTGGTCTTCGGTCATCCGCGTGTTGTGCTGTGGGCTGCGACATCTGCGCAGTGCACCGACTTTACGGCGAAGATCGCCCGCGTGAAGCCGGACGGACGTGCGGAGTTTCTGTGCATTGGCATTGCGCGGAGTTCGTGGTTGTTTCGCGAGGCCGGCTATGCGGCGGACGCGATACATCGGTGGGAGTTCACGCTGGAGCCGATCTCATTTGTGCTTGCCGAGGGCGAGTGCCTGCGGCTGGAGGTTGCGAGTTCGGCGTTTCCGCTCTATGATCGCAACCCCTCAAACGATACGCCGCCACAGCTTGCAGACAACTGGAATTGGGCTCGTTCGACGCAGCAGGTCGTCCATACAGCAGCTCACCCTTCGGCGATTTTGCTGCCGGTGACGGGAGAGGCGGGATGGTGAGCGAGGCCGCAGGCTCGGTTCCAGAGATCGCACTTGCGAGCGTTGGCAAGCGGTACAGGAATGCGACTGTGGCGCTCGATGGAATTTCGTTGCGTGTCGAACGCGGCGAGTTTGTCACCTTCCTGGGTCCCTCGGGTTGCGGTAAGTCAACTTTGCTGAAGATTGTTTCCGGCTTGAGTCCGGCGAGCGAAGGCCAAGTGCGCGTGAATGGCATGACGCCGGAAAACGCCCGCGATCTGCTGAGCTTCATCTTTCAGGATGCAACGCTGCTACCCTGGCGAACCGTGGAAGCAAATGTAGGACTCGGGCTGGAGCTGGATCATACAGCGCGCGCGCTCCGCAACGAACGTGTGAGCCGGATGCTGGAGCTGGTGGGCCTGGGGCATGTGGCGAACCGTTATCCGCGAGAGCTTTCCGGCGGCATGAAAATGCGCGTCTCCATTGCCCGCGCGCTGGTAAGCCGGCCGCGGATTCTGCTGATGGACGAGCCCTTTGCCGCGCTGGACGAGATGACGCGCGATCGGTTGAATGAAGAGCTGCTGCGCCTGTACGCGGAACAGAGATGGACGGTTTTGTTTGTAACGCATTCGGTGGCGGAGGCGGTTTTTCTCTCAACACGGATCGTGGTTCTTGCGGCGCATCCAGGCCGGGTGGCGCACGAGATTCCCGTTAGCTTGCCATGGCCGCGTACGGCGGAAACACGCGAGTCTCTTGCTTTCGAAGAGGCGGTGACACACGCGTCGCGGCTGCTGCGAGGAGTTTTTCACGCATGAGCAAGCGCGGCTGGCTGGCGATCAACAGCATCCTTGTGCTGATATGCCTGCTGGGCCTGTGGCAGACGGTCATCTGGCTCAACCGGCTGCCGGCCTATATTCTGCCGGGGCCGCTGGCGGTAGCCAGGGTGCTGTCTGCGCGGTATCCGGTGCTGCTGCGGTCGTTGTGGATTACCGCGGAAGAAGCGGCGACGGGATTGGCAGCCAGCGTGATTGTGGGCATTGCAGTGGCTATGCTCTTCGCGCAATGGCGCTGGCTCCGGCAGACGCTTTATCCTTACACCATCCTTTTGCAGACGGTGCCGATTGTGGCGATTGCGCCGCTGATCATCAACTGGGCGGGCGCCGGAATCTTCGCAGTGACGATCGTAACGTTTATCATCTGCCTCGCACCGATTATTGCTAACACTACGCAGGGTCTGATCAGCGTGGACGAGAATCTGATCCATCTCTTTGTGATGCACAAGGCTTCGCCCGCGCAGATCCTGTTCAAGCTGCGTTTGCCGAACGCGATGCCCAACCTGTTTACAGGCATTCGCATCTCGGCCGGCATCAGTGTGATCGGCGGCATCACCGGAGAGTTGTTTGCCGGATCGACACGCGTAGGCGAGGGTGGGCTGGGCTATGCCATGATTTATGCCAATAATCAGATGGAGACGAGCTATCTGTTCGCGTTGGTGCTGGCGGCGGCGGTGCTGGGATTTTCTTTTTTCTTTCTGGTGATGTTCTTCGAATGGCTGGCGCTGCATCACTGGCATGAGTCAAAACGGGCCCAGATTGCTGAATGAGGAGCTAGATCGATGTTGCGCTTGGAATCGGAATCGGGATGGTGGCTGATCACGCATCAGAACCACGCGCGGCTTGCGGGCGCGTTTGCGGCCGAGTGGGGCAATGCACAATTCCGCCGGCCGGAGCCGCGGGAGCGCGTGCTGTTGGGCATCGGGTGCCACGATGACGGCTGGGTCTCACGCGATGCGCATCCCGTGATTACGCGGGAAGGGAAGCCTTCGGCATTCTCGATCGAACTGGTGGGCAAGTATTCCGCGTTCGAGGAGATCGACCTTAAAGAGTATCTCTCCGTACGCGATCGGGCAGTACGCCTGATTGCGCAGGAAGATCCGTATGCGGGACTGCTTGTTTCCATGCATACGTACAACCTGCTGGCCGAGCGTACCGACCGCTCGACAATCGCGCCGGGCAGTCTTCTGATGCTGGACGCATTTCTGCACCGTCAACGCATGTATCAACGAGACCTGGACGCGAAGATTGCAGCGGATCCGACCCTCTTGCCCGAGCAGAAGACCGGTGAAAGAATTGTCGAGCATTTCCGGCTGCTGCAGGCTTGCGACAATCTTTCGCTGCTGGCATGCGTGGCATACTCGAAGCCTGCGCATTTGCTGCATCCGCTACCACTCAACGACGGGACGGCCAAGGAAGTGTGCGTGACGCCGATTGCCGAGCGTCACTTCCGGCTGTCGCCGTGGCCGTTTATGGAAAAGCAACTCAACTTCTTTCTTCCCGCGCGGCATGTGAAAGGAACGACGTTTCGCAGCTCGGAGGATCTGGAAGAGGCGTTTGCGGATGCGCGGGAGAAGATGCTCACGGTGACGCTAACGCGATAGTCCTTAGCGAAATTTGGCGAGCAGCCAGGAGTGGCGCCCGCGTGAGGCGCCTCTCCTGTCTGGGTCTGGGTTAGAAGTTCAGGTGCAGGGACATCTGGATCTGGCGTGGCGAGCCGATGGTGTGCTTCACAATGCCCAGTGAGGCGGGGCAGTTGTAGAGTCCGCCGGGTTGGGGGCTCGTGGTGCCGCAGCCGCTGGGCAGCGCGGCAGCAGTCGAGTCGACTGCGAGGGGCTCGTTGTTGAAGGCCTGATTCTGGTTTACGTTGTTCTGCGGAATGTCGAAGCTGGCCGTATTGGTGAGGTTATAGACATCGAAGGTGTAGCGGAGGCTGAGCTGTTCACGCAGGGGGATTTCCTTGACGAGCGAAGCATCGGTGCGCTTCTGCCACGACTGGCGGAAGATGTTGCGCTCGCCGCTGGTGAAGCCGGTCTCGAAGTCGTCGCCCTGGGGAACGCCGCTGGTGCCCGGCGTGAGGATGGGAATGCTGAAGCAGTCAGGATTCAGCGCGGCGCCTTTGCCGGTGTTCAGGTCGTAGAAGCCACCGGTTTGGCCGGTGAGGGCGGTCTTGGGCGTGCAGCCTTTCGCCAAAGGAACGATGGGATTCGTGATGCCGTCGAAGGTGCTGTAGTAGATGCTGCCCACCGCGCCTGAGTAATCGATGACACTGTAAGGCTGGCCGCTCTGGACGATGGCCAGGCCGTGAATGCCCCAACTGTTGGCCACCTTGCCCAGCAGGGTGCCGTTGCTGAACGCCTTCGGGGTGGTGTAGCTGTAGGTGAAGTTGATCACGTGCGTACGGTCGAAGTCAGAGGAGCCGTAGCCGCCACGCAGATTGTTGGGGTTGTTACCATTGTAGAAGAGGCCGAGGCCGCTCTGCTCGTCGGTCGCGTGGGAGAAGGTGTACGAGACGCCGGCCTGGAATCCGTGACTCAACTTCTTTTCGAGATGCGATTCCAGCGCGTGGTAGGCGGAGATGCCGGCCGCGGTGTAGGACAGCGACTCCGATGAGTAGCCTAGATACGGCACGCGAAGATCGACGTTGCCGCCTTCATAGTTGTTCAGCATGGTGCCATAGTTGCAGTTCGCGTCGAGATTCACGCACTCGGGGAAGAAGGTGTCCGGATCGAGCACGGTATATCCGTAGCTGAAGTACTGCGTCGCGAGGTTCGGTACGGTGGCGTGCGTGGGCTTGGACTGAGTGGCGATCTGCGCCTGATTGAAGGGCACGGGGATGATTTCGTGACGGCCCAGGTTGCCCACATAGCCGATTTCGAACATCACGTCGTTGCGCGGCTGGTACTGGATATTGAAGGTGAAGTTGATGCTGTAGGGCAGCTTGTTCCTGCGATTGTAGACGCCAAGCGTGAAGGGCTGGCCGGCATTGTTGGCGCCCACGGTGCCATCGATGATGGCCGCTGCATCAGGCAGGTAGTTGTTGACATCGGAAGCCTTGGGATTCGACGGAGGCGAGGAACGCACCGGGCCCCATGGCGTGGACAGGTTGTATTGTGAGTTGTCCACGGTAAAGTCCAGCCCGTTGCCGCCGCAGATGGGAATGTAATAAAGGTACAGATACGTGGGATTCGCGCTGTTGTACGACGCGCTATACGAGCAGTGCTGCTGGCTGACGAAGGGTGCGGTCTGTACCACGCCGAAGGGTCCGCCATCCACTTCGCCTGCTGCGTAGCCGGGCGAGAGATACGTAAACAACTCGCCGCGGTCATAGTAGAAGCCGCTGCCCGCGCGGACGACGATCTTCTGGTGGAAGGCCGCGGGCTGCCAGGCGAATCCGAGGCGCGGTGCAAGGCCCCACTGACGGCCGGTGAGGGTTGTGGGGCTCACGCCTTTGGTTCCGTTGGCGTTATTGCCGGCGATGATGAAGCCGGTGTGCAGCCAGCTGTCGCCGCCCGGAGTGGGAGACGGACAGTAAGAGTATTCGTTCGGATCGCTGCTGTTGCTCGAACAGCTGTCAGGGTTGGCGCTGGGATCGAAGTTGAAGAGATTGCCGTATTTTTCCGTGAGGCCCCCGTCCCAGTCGTAGCGCAGGCCCGCGGTGATACTCAGGTTCGTCTTCAACTGGAACTTGTCCTGCACAAAGAGCCCGGTCTGATTGGCGCGGAAGTAGCGGTTGGCGTTGCCCTGGAGAAACGTCGTCGCCGTGAAATTCTGCGTGGAGTAAGGTGTGACCCAGTTATTGGCGAAGGTAACGAAGTCCGGCGAGGCGACCATGCCGGTACCGGTGCGGCGGTCGCGGACATCCAGCTGTGTATAAGACCAGCTCCCACCGAAGCTCAGAGAGTGCCTTCCCTTGGACCAGATCGCCGTAGCCGACGGCATGATGCGGTTCTGGAAGACGCCGGTGTTCGAGCCCTGGAAGGCCGCGCTGGGGCCGATGGAGAGCGATGGCGCGGTGAGGCCGTAGAGCGCACCGGTGGACGAGTCATAACCATCGCCGATGGCGTCGTTGATGGTGACGCCGGGGAAGTAGTTACCGAAGGCGGAGCTCATACCAACGTCGGTGGGGCCGAAGGCCTGGTCGTTCGTACTGTAGGTTTTTTCGCGAAGAATACCGACCGTCTCAGCGATGCTGAGCGCGGAGCCGATGGTATGGACGTTGCTGAGCGAGATGACCTGTGAGCCTGTGTCCATGTGCTCGGTGAATCCGGGGACGTTGGAATAGGCGTAGGGCGAACTGCTCGGGTCATGCTGGTAGAAGTATTTGATCGAGACGGTATCTTTGGAGCTTGCGTTCCAGTCGACGTCGGCGACCGCCTGATCGGCGGTGAAGTACGAGGTGCCGGGCAGGAAGGCATTGTAAGGGGAGAAGACGTTCGGATTTGCGTTGGGCAGCGGGCTGGGGACCAGATAGTTTCCCGGTTCGCCCGGCAGCGCCGGATGCGTGAACAACGCTAGAGCGACTGGATTGGTCGACCAGTTCTGCGCGCTGACATCCACGCCGGAGATGCCCTCACTGGCGGTCCAATCGTTATTCGCGACATCTGCGAGACTCGCGGGGCCGCGGCTGCCTGCGGCTGACGGCAACCCGGGCGGAACGTCGAGCAGCTCGTCGCCGGTCTCCTGATCGGAGACGTGCAGGTGCTGATAACTGACGAAGCCGAAGAGCTTGTCTTTGATGAGCGGGCCGCCGAGGTCACCGCCGAGCGTATAGCGGTGGAGCTGCGGATTCTTATCGCTCGCCGGAATGTTGGCGTCTTTCTTGAAGAAGAAGGGCGCGGCGTTGATCCAGTTGGTGCCACGGTGGAAGTAGGCGTCGCCGTGGATGTTGTTGGTGCCGGCCTTGGTACTCATGTCGATGTGCGCGCCGCTGCTGGAGCCTTGCTGCGCGTCGTACATCGAGGCATTGACCCGCACCTCTTCCAGAACCTCGGGGGCCGGTGTCGGAATTGCGTTGCCGATGGCCAGATAGACAGATGCCGCGCTGGGCACTACGCCGCCGGCGGCGTTGTTTGCCTGGCCGGTGTTGTTCACGACGCGGAAGGAATCGACCTGGCTGGTGGTTTTGCCGTTGAAGAGATTGCTGGCGTCGACGCCGTTGAGCAGGAAAGCGTTCGAAGTGTCGCGCTGGCCGTTGGCCCAGATGGGCGAGTTGCCCAGGCCGGAGTTGGCTCCAGTGCCGCCGGGCAGCTCGGCATTGACGCCGGGCGACTGAATGGCCAGCCCGGTAAAGCTGCCGGTGGGCAGCGGCGTGGCCGCGATCTGGCTGGTTTCCATCACGTAGCCGTTGGTAGTGTCGACCGCATTCATCAGCGGTGCCGCTTCCACTTCCACGGTGGTGCTGGTCTGGCCTACTTTGAGCGCCGCATTCACTGAAGCGGTGCGGTCAGCCTGCACGGTAATGTGTGGCGTCTTTTGCGCCTCGTAACCGGTAGCCGTGTAGGTGAGCGTGTAGGTGCCGATGGGCAGGTTGACGAAGGTGTAGACTCCTTGTCCGTTCGTGGTCGTCGTGCGCGTGAGCGCGGTCTGCTCGTCTGTAACGCTGACCGCCACGTTGGGAATCACGCCTCCGGATGCGTCTGTAACCTCGCCGGTGATTCCACCAAGCGTTTGTTGCGCCAGCAGAGACGAGCTGTACAGCACTGCGACCGCCAGAACCGCAAACAGCCGTGGGAGCGTAGACAGGGGGCTTTGCATCAGATGCCTCACAGGAACCAACCTCGGAATAGAGATACCCCTTAGTTTTTTCTTGAGACAGGAAAAATTGTGGTCAATGAGAATTCCGTGTTTCAGCGTGGTTCAAGCTCAATGAAGGAAGGTGAAACGCCACAACTTTTGGCCGTCTCTGAGTCTGATCCTCTTCGCACTACGGGGTATAGGTAGAGTACGCCCTCAGTCATAAAATTCACATAAGATTTTCGATTTTGTCGCTGGAATGCTTGCGCAATCAGGCGTTGCGCAGCGTCCGCATGAAGCACGGATCGGCGCAGAAAGTTGTTGGCGGCTTTTCCACATCCACCGACACGATCGCGTGCAGCGCTGGCCGTGATTAAACAGGGAAGAGCACGCGACCGGGGAGAATCTGCTTAGCCAGTGCGGCGCTGACGGTGTGCACCGGTTCATTCACCACCTGGCTGAGGCGCAGGCGCATGGCAACGCTGCACAAAATGTAGGCGTGGACCTCACTGAATCCCCAACGGCTTACCAGCAGATCAACCATGCGGCCGGTGGCGCTGCGAGCGGCTTCGGCGAGATCTGTTCCGGTTTCCACCACGACCCAGGAGTCCGAACCGCAGTCCGGCGCCGTAGCTTCGCTGGATTCGACAAGCGGTGCGGCGAGCGGCTGCTTCTTGTGCAGATGAAAACGCAGAGTGACGTCGAGCGGGCACTCAATGCCGTTGATGCATACTTCGCCGTCGCCTTGCGCGGCATGTCCATCGCCGCAGCTGAAGAGTGCGCCGCGATTGAAAACGGGGAGATAGAGCCGCGCGCCGGCGCAGAGCTCGCGCACATCGAGGTTGCCTCCGAAGGGGCCGGGTGGACGAGTGCGGAATCTGCCGTCTTCCGCTCGGGCCACACCCATGACGCCAAGAAACGGCCGCAGCGGCACCACGGCGGGAAAGAGTGATCGAGAGAACTCTCCCTCGAGATGCCACTGGAAAAGGTAGGGCTCGCGGAAGCGCTCCTTGAGAAAGCCGAGGCCCTCGACGATGCTGGACCAACCCCAGCCGTAGTGCCGGGTTGCGAGTACCTGGACCTCGAGGACGTCGCCGGGCTCGGCGCCCTCGATCCAGATGGGGCCGGTGAGCGCATGGATGCGCGTTCGGTCGATCGCGAGATACTCGGCGACCGCCATCCCGGGATGCACTTGAGCGCCGCTTGCATCCACGCACTCAATCTGCACCTGGTCGCCCGGTGCAATGTGCAGGCGAGGAGTCAGCGAGCGGTCCCACACGGAGTGGGTGGGCTCGGCGCGAAGCTCGTGCTCTTTCATGATTCTTTTATCCGCACGGCCATCTGGACTTCCACGAGCGCATTGCGCGGCAGAGCACTGACACCCAAGGCTGCGCGGACGTGGCGACCCGCCTCGCCGAAGACCTGCACAAGAAGATCAGAAGCGCCATTGATGACGGCAGGCGAGTCGCCGAATCCTACTACGGCGTTAACGTACCCATTCACGCTGACTACCTCAGCGATGCGATCGAGCGAGCCAAGCTCACGCTGAATGACTGCAAGCTGCGTGAGCGCGCAAGCGCGCGCAGCGGCGTAGCCCTCCTCGACGGTGCGGTCGGCGCCGGCAAGGCCGGTGATGATGCCATCTGGCCCGGTCGAGATCACTCCGGAGAGATACAGAATCGGTCCGACGCGCTTCGCGGGAACATAGTTGCCGCCGGGCGATGGAGCAGTAGGAAGCACGAGACCGAGGTCAGAAAGAACCTTTTCGGGAGAGACGGTGTTTGCCATTTGCATTCGACTGTAGCACGTTGCGTTGCGATTTCTCTTGGGCCGCGCGATGCGCTCACGTTAGCATGAGCCATGCTGAAAGCTTGCCTGGGTGTCCTGGCGCTTGCCCTATGGACAGCGCCGGTCGTCGCCAATCCGGCTTCGATGCTGCGGGAACAGCGTTCTTCGCCCGGAGACCTCGAGGTGGGCGGCGATCTTGCCGGCTTGCCGCAGGGTGCTACGCGCTACTTGCGCTATGAAGATCTGCTGCGGCTGCCTCAGGAAACCTATACCGTGAGCGACGACCCGAACTTCCCAGGCAAAACTGTCATCAGCGGCGTAGCTCTCAGCACACTGGCGCGGCTCTTCGGGCAGTCGCCGGAGTCGGCCCTGATCGTCGCGATTTGTTATGACCGCTATCGCACCAACTACCCGCGCGAGTACCTCGCCGCCCACCATCCATTGCTGGTGTTGCGGATTGACGGCAAGCTCCGCGATGAGTGGCCGCGCGCAGGTGACGGCCGTTCGCTCGCACCGTATCTCATATCGCACCCGTTCTTTCATCCGTCGTTCAAAGTGCTCTCACATGAGGACGAACCGCAAATTCCTTTTGGTGTAACACGGATCGAGTTTCGGCGAGAGTCGGTGGTCTTTGGCGCGATTCGTCCGCCCGGGCGTTGGCCGTCGGATTCTTCGATTGTGCAAGGCTATGTGATTGCCCGGCAGGATTGCTTCCGCTGCCACAACCGCGGCGCACAGGGCGGGCAGGTGGCAGGACGGGATTGGGTGCAACTCGGCACCATTGCCCGCACCGACCCGGCGAGGTTTCGGCAGATTATCCGCAACCCTGCAGCGGAGACACTAGGCGCGAAGATGCCCGGGGAGCCGGGCTATAACGACGCCACGCTCGACGCGTTAACAGCGTACTTCCGCACTTTCTCCAGTTCACCCACCGAAGCGAGGGCAAAATGATTCCACGCCTCGCGAAGATCTCGCTGGTTGCCGGCGTGGCGTTCTTTTATTCGCTGATTGTGTTCAATAACCTCACCGACTTCGATTCGAATTATCAGTTTGTGCGCCATGTGCTGATGATGGATTCAACCTTCCCGGGCAATCGAGGTATGGGTCGCGCGATCCATTCGCCCGCAATTCATTTGGCCTTTTATCTTTCCATCATCGCGTGGGAGATAGTGACGGCGGTGCTGCTGTGGTGGGCCGCTGTCCAAATGCTGCGTAAGCGGCGCGCGGCAACCGCCGCTTTTCGCGCATCCCAGCGGATCGCCGTGGCAGGGCTTACGCTTTCGCTGCTGATGTGGCTTGTGGCTTTCCTGACCGTGGGCGGCGAATGGTTTCTGATGTGGCAGTCGCACCTGTGGAATGGGCAGGAGGCGGCTGTCCGAGACTTCACCGTGGTAGGGCTGGTGCTGTTGATTGTGGCGCAGCCGGAGAGCGAACCGCAAGGTTAAGGCTTATTGCCTGCCAATCACCGCTCGATTGTGGCTTCAATGGAGCCATGCGGCTCGTCAATCGGCACGAAGATGTGGTTGGGATTGTCCTGGCTGAAGGGGCTCAGGTCGGCGAGCAGGTGATGGAGGTTGGGCATGGCCAGATGGATGCGCGCGATCTCGGGTGCAGCGTCGAGCGCGGCTTTGCCCATATCGAATAGGGTGTGTTGCACGCTCATGCTGTTGTGCGCGGCGAATTCTTTGAGCAGCGCGGTGAGGATGCGTGCACGCACGGCGGCGAAGTCCTGTGCAGAGGAGACGAAGTCCCACTTTACGGTTGCGCGCGTGCCAAAGATGCGATCGGTTGCGGGCTTGAGCGTGGTCAGCTTGTCCTGAATGTAGCCGGTGAAGGCAGATTTGGTCGTCTTGAGAATAGTCAGCCCGTCGATGCCGGAGACAATCGTCCACGGCCCGTTGGTTGCACGCGTGGCAGCGACGGTCTGCAGTTCGGGGCCGCCGAGTTGGAAGGTCGTGGCTTCTGGCGCACCTTCGACGATCATGCGCTGCCACGATTTTTCTGCGATCTCGACGCTTACTTTCGAGACCTGTGCATTATTGCTGAGGAGATAATCGCCCAACTCCATCGCGAATTCTTCGATGGTTGCGGCCTTGGAGCCGCGTGCGATGGAGTACACGGTGTTCTTCATCGTGTCGGTAGGCAGAACCTTGCTGTTGTCCGCCGCGGTGAAGCTTGTGTCGAAGTCGCCCTGCAAGAGCACCTGGACGGTCCACTCCTGGAACTCGTGGCGGTCTCCCCCATTCGGACCTTTAAGACGCGTGATCCGCGACAGCCGTACCCGCGATTTTCCGTAGCGATTCTCTGCCAGTCTGGCCATCTCTCTAACTTCCTCGATAGGTGGTGTAGCTGTTGTCGCTCAACAGCAGCGGCAGGTGATAGTGCCCCTCGCCGTCGCAGGCGAAAGTGATGCAGACCTCCGGATACAGGCTGGCGCGGCCATCGCGCTTCAGGTACTCGCCGGTCTCGAAGGTGAGCCGGTACATGCCGGCGGTTGCATTCGGTGCGAGGCTGCGGCAGCGTCCGTCGGTGTCGGTTTCCGCAGCGGAGACAGGCGCCCAGCGCCCGGCGGTGCGGCGGTCGATCTCGTGCCGCTCCAGGCGAACGGCGACACCGGCAGCGGGCTTTCCTCGGACTGTATCCAAGACATGTGTCGTAATGATGCTCATTCTACTAACCACTTTCCTAAACGAATTTGGGTAATCTGGCGCTGCTGCTCGGCAGCCTCGCGCAGCTCGGCTTCGCGGCTGCCGGCCAAACGGCGATGCAGGATGGCCAGCATTTCCTCAGCAGTTTTGCCTGTCGCGCACACGATGTAGGTGAAACCATAGCGCTCCTCGTAGAGTGTATTGCCGGCGGCCAAATCGGCGAGGACACGGTCGGCGGCTTGCGCGGTGGACGACTGCTCTTGCGCGGACCACGCGGCGGATTTGAGCGCAGCGTGCTGTGTGTTCCGTTTGCCGATGCGCGGATGGCAGGCGAAGGCCTCCATCCAGTCCGGCTCCTCCATCGTGCTCCACAGGCGGTCTGCGGCGGCGGACAACTCTTCCACGCTGGCGATGGGGCGCAGAGCGACCATGGCCTTGGCCCACCGGCGCGAGCCACAGCAGGCCAGCATCGCGTCGAGAGCCTCCGGCTCATCGGCTTCGTTCCAGGCTGCCAGCGTCGCGTTCATGGCCGAAACTCCTCGCCGCCGAGTTGAAACAGAAATTCCTGCAGGAGATTGGCGGCCACGCGGCGGCGGTACGCAGCCGTGGAGCGGATATCGTCGATGGGCAGCGCTTCGGCCAGAATCGCGGCGCGGGCTGCGCGAAGGGTTTCCTTCGTGATCTGCCGGCCGAGCAAGATTTCTTCCGTACGGTAGAGCCGCGTGGGAGACGGGGCGAGGCTCGCTGCTGCGAGACGAACCTCGCGAATCGTTCCCGACTCGATGAGCGCTGTGCCCGCCAGCGCAACCTTGGCGATGGCCATGGCGCGCCGCGTGCCCACTTTGCGCAGATACTGTCGATGCCGCGCAAAGCGACGGGGCAGATGAATGGCGTAGAGCAGTTCGTCTGCAGCAAGAACTGTGCGCTTGTATCCGGTATGAAATTCGCTGTAAGGCACGCGCCGGCTGCCGCGCGCGGAGATCAGTTCGATCCCCGCATCGTATGCGAGCAGCGCGGGCGAGGAATCCGCCGCGGGCGAGCCATTCACAAGATTGCCGCCGACCGTAGCACGAGTCTGGTTGGCGATGGAGCCGATCCAGCTTGCCGCTTGCGCGAGCAGAGGGAACTCCTCGGAGACGATTGCACTCTTGCGCAGATCAGTGAAGGTCGCACCGGCTCCGATGCTCATGTGTTGGTCAGTGGCGCGAATGACGCGCAGCTCAGAGAGGCCCCAGAGGCTGACGAGCCTGGTCGCGTTGAGGCGGCCGGCTGCGTAGGCGACCATCAGCTCCGTTCCGCCGGCGATCGGCGTCCACACGCCGGGCTCGGTTGCAAGGAGATTCAGCACTGCGGTCAGGCTGCCCGGTGCGATGAGTTCATGTGCTTCCGCATTACCGCGCATGATGAGGCTGCTCCAGTGCTTTCTCAGAGGTTTGCGTTGCGGCGGCCAGTACAGACTCGAAGATGCGCATGAAGCCAGTGCAGCGGCAGAGATTGCCGGCGAGGCCTTCGCGAATCTCGGTCATGCTGGGATGCGGATTGTTCTCGAGCAACTGCGCCGCGGCCATCAGCATGCCCGGCGTGCAGATGCCACACTGTGCGCCGCCGAGCTGGAGAAATGCGTCCTGCAGCGGATGCAGTACGCCATGCGATGCCAGACCTTCGACCGTCTGGATGCTTGCGCCTTCGGCCTGCAATATGGGAACGAGGCAACTGTTGATGAGCTCGCCGTTCATGCGCACGGAGCACGACCCGCACTCGCCTTCGCCGCATCCTTCTTTCGTGCCGGTCAAGCGCAGGTCTTCGCGCAGCACGTCAAGCAGGCGCTTCATGGGAGGAGCCTGCACCGTGCAAAGCTGGCCGTTTATCGTCATGCGAATCGTGGACCGGCAGGCACTCATAGGGCGACCGGTTCCTCAACCGGTTCGCGCGCGGCGAGCGTGGCGAAGAGATCTTCGGGCAGCAGCGGAATCGCATTGAAGGCGACACCGGCCGCATCGCGTATGGCGTTGAGAATGGCCGGCGCGGGGCCATCATGCGGCAGCTCGCCGATGCCTTTGGCGCCGAAGCCGCCATAGCGGAAGGGAATCTGCTCGAAGTGGACGTGGATGGGCGGAACGTCCGCAGCGGTGGGGATGATGTAATTGGTCATCTGGTTGTTGGCCATGTGGCCGTTCTGGAGCACGACTTTCTCGTAAAGCGCATAGCCGATGCCCTGCGCGACGCCACCCTCGATCTGGCCCTTGGCGAGCACCGGATGCAACACGCGGCCCACTTCCTGCACGGCCCAGAAGTCTTCTACTTCGGCAGAATAGGTGACGGTGTCGACGGCGACCTGGGCGACGTAGATAGCCCAGGCATACGCGCCGTAGGCCTCGCCGTGATAGGTGGCGTCGTCCCAGTAGATGCCGGGCGGCGCCTCGTAGCGGCAGAGCGATTCAACTGCTCCGTGCGCAGCGCGATAGCGATCGCAGGCAGCGAAGAACTCGTCGCGTGTGGGATGATCGGCAAGCGCGGCGTGTTCACGGAGCAAGGCGAGCAGTTGCAGGCTGGCGCGCTCGACGAGCCGGCCCACGACCATGGAGGTGCGCGAGGCGACTGTGGGGCCGCTGTTGGGAATCTGTGCTGTATCGGCGGGGGCCATCATTACATCACTGAAGTCGAGGCCCAGTGCTTCGGCGGCGATCTGCGTGAGGATGGTGTTGGTGCCCTGGCCGAACTCGGTGTTCGAGACCAAAACGCGCACTTTGCGGTCGGGTGTAACGTGGACGCCGGCCAGCGAATTCAAATAGAGCTCACCTGAGCCGGTAAAGCCGGAGCCGTGATAGAACGCGGCGATGCCCATGCCGCGCCTCACCGCGCTTTTGGGATTCTCCTGTGCATAGCGCACGCGCTTGCCATAGTAGTCGCTCTCTTTGAGAGCACGATCAAGAAGGTCATCGAGAATCACGGGCTCGCGCATGAGCTGATCTGTGGCATTCCTGTCGCCTTCATGGAGGAAATTCCGGCGCCGTAATCCGACGGGATCGAGACCTGTTGCCGCTGCGATCTCGTCCATGTGCCGCTCCATCGCGAAGATGGCCTGTGGCGCGCCGAAGCCGCGAAATGCGCCGTAAGGAACGGTGTTTGTTGCCCAGGCTCGCGCGCGGACGCGAATGTTGGGGCACACGTAAGGGCCGCAGGCGTGGAGCGTGGCACGCGAGAGCACAGTGGACGACAGCGTGGAGTAAGCGCCGCCGTCTATGGCCAGATTGATCTCCATTGCCAGCAGCTTGCCGTCTTTGTCCACCGCGGTGCGGTGACGGATGCGCGAAGGATGACGTTTGGTGGTGGCGGCAAGATCCTCCATGCGATCGTAGATCATTTTGATCGGATGACCACTCTTCATCGCCAGCAGCCCTGCGTGCGAGGCGAGCGTGGAGGGATAATCCTCTTTGCCGCCGAAGGCGCCGCCGGTCTCGGTCTGAATGACGCGCACTTTGTCGTCGGGCAGGTCAAAGACCGATCGCAGCGTTTTGTGCACGTAATACGGACATTGCAGCGAGCCCCAGACGGTGATGCCGTGTTCAGCGCTCCACTCGGCGATCATGCCGTTGTTTTCGATGTAGAGATGCTCCTGCGCGCCGGTGCGGTATTCGCCTTCAACGATGTGCGCCGCTCTAGCCCAGACCGAATCAACATCGCCCTTTTCGAGCGCGAAGCTCTTGATGCTGTTGTCTTCGCCCAGGATGATCTCGCGCTGCTTTTCGCTTTCCTCGATGCTGAGAATTGCGGGCAGGGGATCGTATTCGATGTGCACGGCATCTGCGGCTTCGAGCAGTTTGTGCCGGTCAGGATGAGCGAGCAGCAGGATGGGCTCGTCGCAATGATTCACGCGCCCTTCGGCGAGGCAGGGCTGATCAGCGACGATCAGCTGGATGTGGTTGTTGCCCGGCACGTCAGCCGCCGTGACGATGGTGAATTCGCTCCACTCGATGCGCGGATCGAAGGCGATGGAGCGGATAATGCCGCGCGGGATCGTACTGCGCACCGTCGCGCCGTGCCAGAGGTCCTCCCGAGTGATGTCGTCGACGTATTGTGCACGGCCCACAAGCTTGTCGATGCCTTCTTTGCGAGGGACGGGGGCGCCAACAATGCGGGTTGTCGCGGACGTGCTCATGGTTGAGGATGACGAAAATTCCGCACGGGTTGAGGGATAGCATACATCGACGCGCGTAAGATGCAAAGCGGCCTGGCTTACGAGGCTAGCGTGGCCAGAGTGCGCGCCAGCACGTGCACGCCACCGCCGATCCATTCGGGGGATGCGTACTCATCGGGCCGATGGCTGACGCCCCCGCGGCAGGGAATGAACAACATCGCCACGGGCGCGATGCAGGCCACAAACGAGGAGTCGTGATAGGCTCGCGCCACCATGCGCTTGTGCGACTTGCCTGCGGCCTTTGTCGACTCTTCGAGCGCATCGAGAATGGCTGGGTCGCAAACCGTGGGAGGGTCAGCGTTGATCAACTCTGTCGTAACTCGCACGCCGCGATGCGCGCATACCTGATCGCATGCGCTCTGCAGTGCAGTAAGGACGCGGTCACGGCGGGCTTTGTCGATGTCGCGTACATCCGTGGTGATGAGCACGCGCGACGGGATGCTGTTGACCGCGCCGGGAAAGACTTCGCAGATACCGACGGTAGCGACGGTGTCGATTGCGCCCGAGGATTTGGCCGCGGCTTCGAGCGCGAGAATCAGTTCCGCCGCGGCGGTAAGCGCGTCTTTGCGGCCGGGCATCAGCCTGGCTCCCGCATGACCGCCTTCGCCTTCGATGGTGATGCGCTGGCTGGCTGGCGCAGCAATGTGCGTGACCAGGCCGACGTCAATTCCTTCGTCTTCGAGGATCGGGCCCTGTTCGATGTGCAGCTCGATGAACTGGTGCCAGCGCCCTGCAGGCTCCGCCACGGATTCGAGGCTGCCGGTAAAGCCGGCTTGCGTGCGCAGCTCTTCCAGGCCGCGGCCTTCGTTGTCGTGCAGGGTGAGCGCCTTGTCCGGCGTGAGAACGCTGGCCATCATGCGGCTGCCCAGGCAGCCGATGCCGAACCGGGTTGGCTCTTCGGCGGTGAAGATCACCAGCTCGATGGAGCGGCGCGGCTTGAATCCGAGCTGCTGCAGAACGCGGATGGCCTCGAGCCCTCCGAGCACGCCCACGCAGCCGTCGTACAAACCAGCATTGGGAATCGCATCGATGTGCGAGCCGGTGCCGATGGGGGCGAGCGTGGGATCGCTACCCTGCCAGCGGGCGAAGGTGTTACCGATGGCGTCAACCTGGATCGTGAGGCCCGCCCCTTCGCACAGGCTGCGCACATAGGCGCGGGCGCGCATGTCGGCTTCGCCGAAGACCACGCGCGTGACGACTGGCGGCTCGGCCTCGGAGATCGTCGCGAGAGTCTGCAGTTCGCCGATCAGGCGGTCGATAGAAAGTTCGGGACGCGAGAGTGACGGGGGGGCGGCGGTCATGCGCTCACGCTCCTAACGGATGCCTGCGCCAGTCTTTGTAGATAAGGTATTTCGCGGGCTTTTTGCCGAGCGCACCGAACCACTGCGGGCAATAGGGGCCCATCCAGATAAAGTCGCCGGCCGCAACGGGATACCACGAATCGCTGAGGCGGTAGATGCCGCCGCCTTCGAGCATCAGAAGGCCGTGCTCCATCACGTGCACCTCCACCATGCTGAGCGCTGCGCCGGGTGCGTAGGTCATGGTGTTGACGGCGAAGTCGTAAGTCGGTCCATCAGGAATAAGCGAGCGAACGAGCAGATCTTCGTCGCTCATCAGCGGCTTACCTTCCACTTCAGACTCATTGCCGACGATCATCTCCGGGCGGCCGGCGCCCGATTGCCGCTCGTACGGCTTTTCGATGACCGCGGCACGGGCGGTCTTTTTGGCGCTGATTGCGTGCGGCATGTGCTGGGGCAGATAGGCATAGAAGCCGGGCGCAAGAGGGTGCTTTTTACCGCCCGCCTCCAACTCCAGCTTGCCTTCGAGCACGTAGAGAAAGCGCTGCGCTGCGGTATGGCCGAGGGTGCCGCCGGGTTTGAACTCGGCGGTCATCTGCGTGAAGCGGGCGCCCAGCTGCGGTGCGGCGTGGATGATGAAGTCAACGTTTTCTGCGCCGGGCAGGGGGGTACGGATGAAGGTGTCGGGCGTCTGCAGCAGATGATCGGCTTTCAAGCTGCTTCGGGTTGCTCCCAGATGATGCAAGCGCGACCTCGGTGAGAATTCTGTTGAAAGGCGTTGCTCGATTTTAACCGAGGCCTGCAGCCAAGCGTTCCAGAAATTTGCGGCCAACATGAAGCGCGGCTTCCACATCCTCTTCGCGCACCGCCTCATCGGGATGGTGGCTGATTCCGCCGGGACTGCGCAGGAAGAGCATCGCCGTGGGCATGCGCGCGGCCATCACCATGGCGTCGTGGCCCGCTCCGCTGGGCATGCGCTTTACCGGAAATCCGGCGTCGTCAAGGGCCAACGCCAGTTGGTCGCTAAGAAACGGGTCCATCTCCACGGCTGGCTGATCCAGCTTCAGGTCCCACTCCACCTTAACGCCGCGTTTGTGCGCGGCCAACTGCGCCTCGCTGATCAAATGCCGCACCCAGTGAGTGCGGGTGCTGTCTTTCATGTGACGCACGTCAAGGCTCAGGTCCACCTGGCCTGGGATCACGTTTCCGGCATTCGGCTTGAGATCAAGTTTGCCCACGGTCGCCACGAGCCCGGCTTCGTCCTTCGCCGTGGTTTCTACGGCACAGATCCATTCTGCGGCAGTCGTCAACGCGTCGTGGCGCAGATGCATTGGCGTGGTGCCGGCGTGGTTGGCGTGGCCGGTGAAGCGGAAGGCCATACGCGTCTGCCCGACGATGCCTTCGACCACGGCGAGTTGCAGGTTTTCCGCTTCAAGAACGGGGCCCTGTTCGATGTGGATCTCAACAAAGCCGAGGACGTTTTGATCAAGTGCGGCCTCATCGATTCTTGCGGGATCGAGCCCGAAGGCGCGGATGGCATCTTCCATGCGCACGCCGTTGGAATCTTCGCGGGCGAGCAGCGATTTGTCGAAGGTGCCCGTCACGGCGCGCGAGCCGAGGAAGGGAACTCCGTAGCGCACGCCTTCTTCTTCCGAGAACGCGATCAGCTCGATTGCGAGCGGCAGATTGAGTTCTCTCGCCAGTTCGACCCATTCGAGCTCCAGCGTCACTCCGAGGACGCCGTCGAATGCGCCCGCGTCGGGGACGGTATCGATGTGCGATCCGAGAAGGAGACGCTTCTTGCCGGCATGCGGCGGCCGCCAGAGGCCGCGCAGGTTGCCCATTGCATCGATGTGGACTGTGATGCCGAGAGCGCTCATGCGGTCGGTCAGAAGGGCGTGCACATCGTGCATGGGCAGAGTGAGAAAGCGCCGCGTGCTGCGTCCGGGCTCTTCGCTCATGGTTGCGATGCGGCGGCATTCGGCGATGGCACGTTGCGCGCGCTCAATCATGGGCGCACCTGCTCCCGGCCGCGTGCCGGGCCGGCGATCTGGCCGTTTGCGAAGATCCGCTCGCCGCGCAGCCAGGTTTCGTGCACGCGCCCACGCAGCCTGGCGCCGAGATACGGAGAAAGCTTGTGGCGGAAGCGCAGGTCTTCGGGTTTCACCGTCCACTCGGCATCGGGATCGAAGACGGCGAAATCGGCGTCCGTCCCGGGAACCAGCGCCCCTTTGCGTCCGGTAAGGCCGGCGAGCCGCGCGGGAGCTCCTGCCATCCAGTCGCCGATGCGCTCGATTCCGAGTCCACGCTGGCGCATGGCGGTCCAGACGACGGGCAGGGCGAGGCCCAACGAAGCTATGCCACCCCAGGCCTGGCCGAAGCGGCCATCCTCTTTGTGTTTCATGGCTGGCGGGCAGGGGGAATGGTCAGTGGTGATCATGTCGATCAAACCGGATTCGAGCGCCTGCCAGAGTTTTTCGCGGTTTTCCGCACTGCGGATGGGAGGTGCGCATTTGTACTCCGTTGCGCGGTCGGGGATCTCTTCGGAAGCGAACCACAGGTAGTGGGCACAGGTTTCGACCGTCACCGGTGTTCCACCGCTGCGGGCCAACTCGAGCAGCGGAAGCGCCGATGCGCTGGCCAGATGCACGATGTGGATTGGGGTAGCATACTCCTCGGCGAGGCGAATGAGCAGTGCGATGGCTTCGACTTCGGCTGCGTCGGGGCGGGAGGCGAGATAGGTGCGGTACTTGCGCCAGTCGGCTCCCTTGGCATGGAGGGAATCGGTCGCAATAGTCACCGGACCCTCAACTTCGGCGTGGGCGAGCAGCGGCAGGCCTGTGCCGCGCAGCTTTTCGAGGGCGAGACGCAGGTCGGCCTCGTCGACCCAGGCGAAGCCGTCAATGCCCGAATGGATGAGGAAGCATTTGAACCCCGGCACGCCGGCTTGGATCAGGCCAGAAAGGGCATCGGCGTTGCCACGAACCACGCCGCCCCAGGCGGCCCAGTCAACCCACGCTTTGCCTGCGGCGGCGCGGAGTTTCCCTTCCAGCGCTTCGGCGTTGATCGTCTCCGGTACGCAGTTCAGCGGCATGTCGACAAGAGTGGTGACGCCGCCTGCCGCAGCCGCTTGTGTGGCCGTTTCGAAGCCTTCCCACTCGGTGCGCCCCGGCTCGTTGATGTGGACGTGTGTGTCAACAAGGCCGGGCAGCAGGACGAGATCGCGGAAATCGCGAAGTTCTGACCCGGCCGGAACGTCGCCCCAATTCACGACGCGGGCTATTCTCTCTCCCTCCACAACGAGAGTGGCCGCGCGGAGACCGGCGGGCGTGAGGACCCGAGTCGAGCGAAAGACGGATGCCATTCTGTCTCCTTTCGCTGTTCAGGGAGGCTGAGGGCAACCCCTGAAAGGCGCCCTCACGGAAGGAATTGGGACGAAGAGACCACACATGCAGGCTACGCCAGCGAAGCTGGCGCAGGCGACTGCCGGAATGTAAATACGCTATTGGCGGAGCCGGCTCAGCAGGTCCTGGGGGTGGACAGGCTTTGCGAGAATCTCGAACTCGTGGCCTTGGGCGCGGGCTTTCTCGAGCAGGTCGGCGGTAGCGGCCTGGCCCGAGAAAAGCAGAATCTTAATCGCAGGCAACAAGGAACGGATACGAATGGCTGCGTCAATACCGTTCAAATCGGCCATGATGACGTCGGAGATAAGCATGTCGGGCGCAAAGGTTGGAGCCAGTTCAAGGGCCCGTTCTCCGGAGTAAACAGCACGTGCATCAAAGCCGCTCTGGTTCAAAATCATGGCCAGCGTGTCGGCAATGACACGCTCGTCGTCGGCAACCAGCACCTTGGGTTTCGTTGTTGGTTCGGGCATAGTCTCCTGGATTTGCAAGTGGAAATGAATTGGTGGCTTCAGTCGTTCAATCGCAGTCCGGTTGGGTGCTTCACTGGCTATTTGTCCAGCTTCAATGATACCCTCGGCTGGGGAATTTCTCCTATTGATGTAAAGGGAAGGAAATTCCTTTCCCCAAAACAGCGCAGTTTCCAGGCGGCCCGGCCGTTTCCAGCCGACGGCATTCATCTGGCAGCAAAGCACTACGCCTACGATTGAAAAGACGCATAGAAAACAGAACGAGTTGTACGCCACCAAGCAACCTTTTATACCTCCCAAGGCTGAGCGAGTAATTGTAAGATTTGCGGCTGCTGAAGCCGCCTCGGGAGACTGGCCTTACCGCCCTGCAAAGGGAGTAATGCACTGAATCCGCACCGGAGAACGACTCATGCAGGAAGCTGCCATCCCCAATCCGCCCCTGGCTGCCGCTCCGGCTGTGGAGGCGATCATCCGCGCCGAGCGGATCGAGAAGTATTACGCGCAACCCAGCGAAAACCGCATCCAGGTGATCTCAGCAACCGACCTGAGCATCGTTCCGGGCGAGATTCTGGCCTTGCTGGGGCCCTCCGGCTCCGGAAAATCGACGATGCTGCGCATGCTCACCGGGCTCTCGTCGCCTTCGGCCGGCCAGGTCTACTGGCACGGCAAGCCAATTACGGAAGCCGAGATCAACGTATCCATCGTCTTCCAGAGCTTTGCGCTCTTTCCGTGGCTCACGGTCCTAGAAAACGTAGAGGCACCTCTGCAGGCGCGTGGCGTGCCGCCCGAGGAGCGGCGCGAACGCAGCATGAAGATGCTGGATACCGTGGGACTAGACGGCTTCGAGGGGGCGTACCCCAAGGAGCTTTCCGGCGGCATGCGCCAGCGCGTCGGCTTTGCCCGTGCCCTGGTGGTTGAGCCTGAAGTGCTGTTCATGGACGAGCCTTTTTCCGCGCTCGATGTGCTGACGGCCGAGAACCTGCGCAGTGAACTGCTGGAGCTGTGGGCGAAGAAGACCATGCCCACGAAGGCCGTCTTCATCGTGACGCACAACATTGAAGAAGCGGTGCTTCTGGCTGACCGGATCATCGTGCTGGGCCGGAATCCCGGCCACATCCGCACCGATTTTCGCGTGCAGTTGCCGCAGCCGCGCGACCGCAAGGCCGAGGGGTTCACACAGCTGGTGGACTTTATCTATAAGGTGCTAACGCGGCCCGACGTGGCTCCAACGGAGGTTCCCGACCAGACCGGCGGAAGCCGCGTGCGCGACCAGCGCCAGATGCGCTACCAGATGCTGCCGCATGTGCGACCGGGCGGGGTGGCGGGCTTGCTGGAGTTGCTGCTGGACAAGGGTGGACGGGACGACGTCTACCGGCTGGCGGACGACCTGGCCTTCGAGATTGACGACCTGCTGCCGATTGTTGACGCCGCGCAGTTGCTGGGCTTCCTCAAAATTGAAGAGGGCGATGCCACAATTACCACGAGCGGCACGGAGTTTGCGAACTCCGAGATTCTGCGGCAGAAAGAGCTGTTCCGCGATGCGGTGCTCGAAAACGTGCTCCTGCTGCGCCAGATTCGCCGCGCGTTGGAATCGAAGAGCGATCACACGGTACCCGATGAGTTCTTTCTCGACATGCTCGACGAGCAGTTCAGCGAAGAGGAGAGCCAGCGGCAGATGGAGACGGCGATCGCCTGGGGACGTTATGCCGAGCTATTTGACTTTGACGCCGGCCGGCGACGGTTCGTGTTGCCCGACTCGCAGGAGGAGGAGATTGCAGCGGACGGGGAAGCCGAGTGAAGATCCAGTATCCATTTGCACGCTCGCTGGTCACTGTCCGTACCTGGCCCTTCTTCATCGATATGGGCGTTGCGGCATGCGGTCTGGCACTCTTCTTTTGCGTGATCAGCACCGGCGTGTACTGGCTGAGCAAGCCAATCCCGGTGGTGCCGATCTCGAACTCGATCAGCGCGCTTCCGCTGTATGCGTTCTATTCCGTCGTGCGCATGGCCATTGCGTACCTGCTGAGCCTGATCTTCGCCATTACGTATGGCTACGTAGCGGCTTACAATCCGCGGGTCGAGCCGTGGATGGTTGCCGCGCTGGACATCCTGCAGTCCATCCCGGTGCTCAGCTTTTTGCCGCCGGTGGTGCTGGCCATGGTGGCACTGATTCCCGGCCACCAGCTGGGCATTGAGCTGGGTGTCATCCTGCTGATCTTTACCGGCCAGGTCTGGAATCTTGCCTTCAGCTTCTATACCTCGCTGAAAACCATCCCGCGGGAGATGATTGAGGCATCGCGTATCTACCGCTTCTCCGGCTGGCAACGCTTCTGGCAGATCGAAATGCCTTACGCCACCATCGGGCTGGTTTGGAATTCGATTGTTTCGGTGGCGGGCGGATGGTTTGCGCTGATCGCCTGCGAGATGGGCCCGATCGGCACGCATTATTTCATCCAGCTTCCGGGCCTGGGATCCTATCTACAAACCTCATCCGCAGCGGGCGATATCCGCGCCATGGTGGCGGGGTTCGCTGCCATCATCCTGATCGTGGTGGCGACCGACCAGCTGATCTGGCGTCCGCTCATCGCGTGGAGCGACAAGTTCAAACTCGAACAGGTCGAGTCCGCGGACCGCGTTAAGTCGCCGATCCTCGAGCTGCTGCGCAAATCGAAACTGTTCAGCACCATTCCCGGCCGCATCGCCCATCGGCTGGATGAGCCCATCTATCGAAGGCTGGCGCAAACACAGGAGTGCCGCGTGGTGCACCCGCTCGATGCGGATCCATCGCGGAGAAACTCCCTTGTCCTGTGGATGCTGATCGGCGCGGCGGCACTGGCCGTCATCTGGGCCTCGGCGCAGGCGCTCTTCATGCTGAGCACGATCACATGGCCGGACCTGCGGCTGCTGTTCGAGGGTGCGGCGGCCACATTCCTGCGGGTGAACGCTGCGCTGCTGATCTCCGCGGCGTGGACGATCCCTGTGGGCGTAGCCATCGGATTCAACCCGCGAATTGCGCGCGTGGCGCAGCCCTTCGCGCAGGTGATGGCTTCGGTCCCGGCAACGGCGTTTTTTCCCATTCTGCTGATCGGGCTGGTCAGCATTGGCGGCGGACTGGGCATCGGCTCGATCGCACTGATGCTGCTGGGTACGCAATGGTACATCCTCTTCAACGTCATTGCGGGCGCGATGTCCATTCCGTCGGATTTGCGCGAAGTGGCGTCGCTCTACCGCTTCACGCGCTGGCAGCGGTGGACGAAGCTGATTTTGCCGGGCATCTTTCCGTATCTGATCACGGGAATGGTTACGGCATCCGGAGGCGCGTGGAACGCGTCCGTGTTTGCCGAGTACTCGCACCTGAAGGACCGCACGCTGGAAACGATTGGCCTGGGCGCGCAGATTGACGCGGCTACCGAAAGCGGCCGGTTCCCCATGCTTCTGCTGGCTACCATCATGATCTCGCTGATGGTGATCACCATGAATCGGCTGGTGTGGCGCAGGCTGTACCGGCTGGCGGAGACGCGGTTTAAACTCGAAGGCTGACGGGGTGATGAACCGGCCCCGCGCTGAGGGTTCCCCATGATTCGCGTTGGCTTGATCGGGTTTGGCCTGGGCGGGCGTGTCTTTCACGCGCCGCTGATCTCGTCCGTCGAAGGGCTGGAACTGGCTGCGGTTGTAGAACGCACATCCAACAAGGCGCAAGAGCGCTATCCCAATCTCACCACCTATCGCACTCTCGAGGAGATGCTGGCGGACTCCTCGCTCGATCTCATCGTGGTCACGACGCCGAACGGCACGCACTACGACCTGGCACGGCGTACCCTTCGCGCCGGCAAGAGCGTGATTGTCGACAAGCCGATGGCTGTGCGGCCGCCGGAGATCGCGGAGCTGATCGATCTCGCCGCAAAACGCAATCTGCTGTTGGCCCCCTTCCATAACCGGCGTTGGGACGGCGATTTCCAGACTGTGCAGAAAGTGCTGCATGAAGGGCGGCTGGGCCGGATCGTATCCTTCGAATCGCGCATGGACCGTTGGCGGCCTGTGCTTCCTAAGGATCGCGTCTGGAAAAATAATCCCACGGTAGGCGGAGGTCTTCTGCTGGACCTGGGAACCCATCTCGCAGATCAGGCGCTGGTACTGTTTGGCAAGCCTGAATCAGTGAGTGCCGATGTTCGGCGAGAGCGGGATGGCGCCGACGCCAATGATTCGTTTACGCTGCGGCTGCGGTATTCCGGTCTGGTGGTCACGCTGGGTGCGAACAGCCTGTCCTTGCCCGCGCCGCCGCGGTTTCACATCCGAGGCACCGATGGGAACTACTGGAAGCAGGGCGTCGATCCGCAGGAGGCAGCGCTCAACAAGATCATTCGGATTGATGATCCGGCATGGGGCCAGGAGCCGCCGGCGAACTGGGGTGTGCTCCACGTAGGCATTGAGGGTGGGGAGGTGACGCAGCCGGTGGAACCGATCCGCGGTGATTACCGGCTCTACTATGCCGGCATACGCGATGCGCTGCTCGGCAAAGCGCCCGTTCCGGTTGCGGCAGTGGATGCATGGCGTGTGGCTCGGCTGCTGGAGCGTGCGGCAGAGAGTTCCGAGCAGCGCCGGGAGATGATGTGCGACTGGAGTGGGGAGCCGAGATGAGGATCGATGCGCGGCTGCCCCCCCAATCAGTTTTTGATTTCTGCTTCCTTCTCCACCAGCGGCACCCAGAAGCGGAAGCGCGCGCCGCTGCCGGGAAGATTCGTTGCCTCGATGCCGCCTCCATGCACAATGAGAATCGCGCGGGCAATCGCCAGGCCCATGCCCGAGCCTTTGCGGACACGTTGGCTGCGCTTGCCGCGATAGAACTTGTCGAAGATCAGCGGGAGATCGAGGGGTTCGATTCCTGGCCCGTTGTCCTCCACCGTGAATTCAAGGCGGTCGCCGCTGCGGTTCGTGCTCAGCACGATGCGGCTTCCGGGCGGCGTGTAGGCGGCTGCATTCTCGAGCAGGTGACGCAGCACACGTCGCAACAGGTGCGGATCGAACCAGACCGGCTTGTCCTGTGCCGAAGCTCGTGACTCACCGGCTGCGTTTTCGGCCTGAATCGTTACCTTGTGCGAGGCCAAGGTCTTCCGCGATTCCTCCACTGCCTGATCAAGCAGCTCACGGGGATGGTGCGGCGACGTATGAACCTGTACAACGTTGGCATCGATCTCTGCCATCTCCACGGCTTCGCCGATCAGCATATTCAGATGTTCGGCTTCTTCTTCGATGATCGAGGCGAGATCATGCTGTGCGGCCTGATCCAACCCTTCCGCTTCGAGGAGCGTGGTTGCCGCGGCACGGATGGAAGTAAGCGGGGTGCGCAGCTCATGGGTCAGCGAGTCGATGAGCGCAGTGCGCAGCCGCTCGGCCTCTCTTGCGGCCTCTACGCGAGCGGTGCTCTCGATGGCGATAGAACGCGCCACGGCAATGGAGACCTGGGCGCTGACGGCCGCTGCGACCTCGCGCGACAGCTCCTCTGATTGCCAGGCCAGCGCGCCAACGGGGCGCAGGCCCAGCATCAGCGCCGTGGTGTGATATCCGGCAAGCGCGGTGATGGCAGGGTTCAGCTCCCGCGCCACAGCCTGCATGCTGGCCTGAAGGCCCATGGGCGTATCGGTCTTTGAAGTGTAGATTGCGTCCTGGTCTCGAATGTAGAGAGCGACGCCATTCAGGTTGAAGATGCGATCGATGAGACGCGGCAGGTCATGAACCAGCCGGGCGCCGTCTTCGTACAGCATCATCTCCTGGCTCAGCTCGTAGAGTCGCTCTACGTCGGCCTGCCGCTGTTTTGCCTGCCGCGTCTGGCGCTGCGCCTGCTCCGCGACACGGCCTACCACGACACTGCAGGCGAGAAACGAAAGCATATCGATCCATTGCTCCGTGCCGGCCAGCCGCAACGTGTGATAGGGAGGCAGGAAAAAATAATCAAAGGAAAATGCGCAGAGGACCGCGCTGCAAAGCGAAAGCCGCACGCCCGCCTGGGCGGCCGACCAGACTACCAGCACCAGCAGGACCATCCCCGCCGTCGTGGAGCTGGCGTGAAGCCCGGTGAGCACAAGCGCAAAGAGAATCGGCAGGACTGTTACGGCGCCCCAGCGAAGCAGTGCGTTTGAACGTGGCTGCGTGCTCTCGATCACGTTTCTGTCTCTTTTTCGCCCTCCGCGTCATCATAACGGTCAGGCCCGATGATGTAATCTTCGGGTAGAAAGTAATGCCTGACCGAATCCTGGTGATCGACGATGAGTCGCAAATTACGCGTGTGCTGCGAGCGGCACTGTCGGCGCGTGGCTACGATGTGCGCACGGCCAACGAGCCAGAAGAGGGCCTGCAGGTCTTCCACGACTGGCCACCCGACCTGGTGATCACCGACCTGATCATGCCGAGCATGACAGGCGTCGATGTGTGCCGAGCCATTCGCCTGCTGGGACAGACGCCGATACTGGTGCTCTCTGTGCGCGACCATGAGCGTTCCAAGGTGGAGGCGCTCGACGCCGGGGCCGACGATTACGTCACCAAGCCGTTCAGCATTCAGGAGCTGCTGGCCCGCGTGCGCGCCCATCTGCGCCGCGCGCCGGAACGCGAGACCAGCGCCATCACGGCGGGCGAATTCGTTATTGACGCCAACGCGCACAGCATCACTCTGCAGGGCAAGCCGATTCATCTTACGCCGAAAGAGTTCGATCTGCTTCTTCACCTGGCGCGCCATGCAGGCAAGGTGATCACGCACCGGGCGCTTCTGACTGCCGTGTGGGGTGCGCAGTCGGCGCATCAGCCCGAGTATCTGCGTGTATTCGTGGGGCAGTTGCGCAAGAAGCTCGAAAACGAGACAGGAAAGCAGTACATCCAGACCGAACCCTGGGTCGGCTACCGTTTCGTTCCGGAAGGCTTCAGCGGCTCCCAAGAGTAAGTTGCCGGATTCCACCGCCGGCATCCGTTTGGCCCTCATTTACAAGAACTTCTCTCGAAAGGGCGGCGGATATCTGCGCGTCCTTACACTTTATTTAGAAAATCTTTTCGATACTCAAACCTGACGCGCGACAAAATGATTCTTGTGATGCAGGCGTGCTTCGTGATGAATGCGCCTGCGGACTTCGGAGAGGTGCCATGCAAGACGTAACCATGCTGCTGTTCACCGCCGCATTCTTCGTTCTGGCGTTTCTGTACGTCAGAGCCTGTCAGAAGCTGAGGTAGATCGCCATGCAAATTGACGTAGTGACGTTGATCGCTCTGCTGCTTTCGATTCTGTTGCTCGGTTATCTCACCGTCAGCCTGCTTTTCCCGGAGAAATTCTGAAATGACCGCTAATGGCTGGTTGCAATTCGCCATTTACAGCATTGTCCTGCTTGCGACCGTTCGCCCGGTCGGCATCTACCTGGTGCGCGTGCTTGAGGGCGGACGCACCTGGCTCGACCCTGTGCTGCGCCCCCTGGAACGGCTCATCTACAAGCTCGCCGGCGTGAACGCCGAAAGCGAGATGAATTGGCGCGAATATGCGTTCGCGGTCCTGGGCTTCTCGGCGGTGAGCCTGCTCGTCACCTACGGCATCGAGCGCCTGCAGGCGCTTCTACCCTTCAATCCGCAGCATTTGGCAAATGTGGGGCCGGACCTGGCCTGGAACACAGCCGCCAGCTTCACTACGAACACCAACTGGCAGTCGTACACGCCGGAGAGCACGATGAGCTATCTCACCCAGATGGCCGGCCTTGCGACGCATAACTTCTTTTCGGCTGCCGTCGGCATCGTCGTGGCTGTGGCGCTGATTCGCGGCATCAAGCGCACCAACTCAAGCACCATCGGCAACTTCTGGGTCGACGCAACGCGCACAATGCTGTATGTCCTGGCGCCAGCCTGCGTGATCTATGCGCTGCTGCTGGTGGCGCAGGGCGTGCCGCAGAATCTGCACGCCTACACCGTGGCGCATCCTCTGGAGCAGCCAAGCCAGACACAAACAATCGGCCAGGGTCCTGTGGCATCGCAGGAAGCTATCAAGATGTTGGGAACCAACGGCGGCGGCTTCTTCAACGCCAACAGCGCGCATCCGTATGAGAATCCCACGCCGTTTTCCAATTTTCTGCAGATGCTTTCTATCTTCATCATCCCTGCCGGACTGACTTATGCGCTGGGGCGGATGACCGGGTCGCCCGGTCACGGATGGGCGGTGTTCGCAGCCATGTATGTGCTCTTCGCCGCGGGCTTTGCCACGGCGTATTGGGCTGAGTCGCACCCTTACAGCGCAGTCCACGGGGCCACAGTGAGCGGCACAGCCACGCTGCCCGCCGGCAACTACGAAGGCAAGGAAGTCCGTTTCGGCATCGCCAACACGTCGCTTTTCGCCACAATTACTACGGACGCGAGCTGCGGCGCGGTGAACGGCATGCACGACAGCTTCACGCCGTTGGGCGGCATGATTCCACTATCCAACATCATGCTGGGCGAAGTGGTCTTCGGCGGTGTCGGTTCCGGTTTGTACGGCATGCTGATCTTCGTTGTGCTGGCGGTCTTTATCGCGGGACTGATGGTGGGCCGCACGCCCGAATATCTCGGCAAGAAGATTGAAGCCTATGACGTGAAGATGTCCATGCTCTATGCGCTCATCTTCCCACTCATCATCCTCAGCCTGACGGCAGCTTTTGTGATGATGCCGGACAAGGGGCTGTCCAGCCTGAACAACCCCGGCCCACATGGGCTTTCGGAGATTCTGTATGCCTTTACCTCCGGCGCAGGCAATAACGGATCGGCCTTTGCCGGCCTGAACGCCAATACCTGGTGGTACAACGTGGCGCTGGGGTGGGACATGCTGATGGGGCGGCTGCTCATGATGATTCCGGTCATCGCTCTGGCCGGCAACCTGGCGCAGAAGAAGAGTGTTCCGCCTTCGCCGGGAACCTTCCCCGTGAACACTTCGCTCTTTGCGGTGCTGCTGGTGGGAACGGTGCTGATCCTTGGCGCGCTGACTTTCTTCCCGGCGCTGAGCCTGGGGCCGATTCTGGAGCACCTGCTGTTGAAGGCGGGGCAGCTCTTTTAAGACAGAGACTAGGGACTAGAGAACAGGTCGCCTTGAGCGATTTCGGAGAGAAGACAGACTGTCATGGCTGAAAAGACGAGTCTTTGGAATACGGAAATCATGGGGCAGGCGCTGGTCGATTCGGTGCGCAAGCTCGATCCTCGCTGGATGGTGAAGAACCCGGTGATGTTTGTGGTGGAAGTCGGCAGCGTGCTCACGAGCGCGCTGCTCATCGACAACGCCATCCACAACCGGCCCGGGTTCGGGTTCAATCTTCAGATCACGCTTTGGCTTTGGTTCACGGTGCTGTTCGCCAATTTTGCCGAAGCGATGGCCGAGGGCCGTGGCAAGGCCCAAGCGGACACGCTGCGCAAGGCCAAGGGCGAGACCGTTGCGCAACGCTACACGGCGAGCGGCGGCTTTGAAGAGGTTCCCAGCGGCCAGCTCCGCGCAGGCGATGTGATCTACGTGGAAGCCGGCAAGTACATCGCTGGTGACGGCGAAGTGATCGAAGGCGTCGCCTCGGTGGACGAGTCGGCGATCACCGGTGAATCGGCGCCGGTCATTCGCGAGGCCGGCGGCGACCGCTCAGCCGTGACCGGTGGCACCAAGGTGCTGTCCGATTGGATCAAGGTGCGCATCACTTCGAATCCCGGCGAGACCTTTCTCGATCGCATGATTGCGCTGGTCGAAGGCGCGACGCGGCAGAAGACGCCGAATGAGATCGCGCTGAGCATTCTGCTTTCCGGCCTCACGATCATCTTTCTGCTGGCCGTCGTGACGCTGCAGCCATTCGCCATCTACTCGAAGGCGCCGCAGACGGTCTTTGTGCTGGTTTCGCTGCTGGTCTGCCTGATTCCGACGACGATCGGCGGCTTGCTTTCGGCCATCGGCATTGCCGGGATGGATCGTCTGGTGCAGTACAACGTGCTGGCGATGAGCGGACGCGCCGTGGAAGCTGCAGGCGACGTGAACACACTGCTGCTCGACAAGACGGGAACCATCACACTGGGCAACCGGCAGGCAACGGAATTCATTCCCGCGGCCGACGTGAGCCATGAACGGCTCGCCAACGCGGCGCAGCTCGCATCGCTCTCGGACGAAACTCCGGAGGGCCGGTCCATTGTTGTGCTGGCGAAAGAGAAGTACAACCTACGCGGGCGCGAACTGGGCAGCATTCATGCTGAGTTCGTTCCGTTCACCGCGCAGACGCGCATGAGCGGCGTGAACCTGCCGGGCACGCGCATCCGCAAGGGATCGGTCGACGCGATCGCGCGTTTCCTCGAAGAGCAGGGAACCTCGCTGCCGCAGAAGGTGCGTGACAGCGTGGAAGAAGTTGCGCGGCTCGGCGGGACGCCGCTGGTCGTCGCGGAAAATTCGACCGCACTCGGCGTGATCTATCTCAAAGACATCGTCAAGGGCGGATTGAAGGAACGGCTTGCGCGGCTGCGCTCCATGGGCATCCGCACCATCATGATCACGGGCGACAACCCGCTGACTGCGGCGGTGATTGCGCGCGAGGCGGGCGTGGATGATTTTCTCGCCGAAGCCAAACCCAAGGACAAGATGGACCTGATCAAGCGCGAGCAGGGCAAAGGCAAGCTCGTGGCAATGACCGGGGACGGCACCAATGACGCTCCTGCACTGGCACAGGCCGATGTAGGCGTGGCCATGAATTCCGGCACGCAGGCAGCGAAAGAAGCCGGCAACATGGTCGATTTGGATTCAAATCCGACCAAGCTGATCGAGATCGTCGAGATTGGGAAGCAGCTGCTCATGACGCGCGGCGCGCTGACCACCTTCTCCATCGCCAACGATGTGGCGAAGTACTTCGCCATTATTCCGGCGATGTTTCTCGGCGTTTTCCCGGTGCTGGGCGCGCTCAACATCATGCACCTGCATTCGCCGGAGTCGGCGATTCTTTCGGCGGTGATCTTCAATGCAATCGTCATCGTCGCACTGATCCCGCTGGCTCTGAAGGGCGTGAAATACGAGCCGCGTTCGGCCGACGTCCTGCTGCGCCAGAATCTGCTGGTGTATGGCGTGGGCGGCATCATTATTCCGTTCATCGGCATCAAGGCCATCGACCTGTGTCTGGTTGCTTTGCACATGGCTTAAGTATCCGGCTTCGGCTGGAAGGAGATTGATCGTGCACTCGACTGCTACTCTGGAAGTAAGTGAGATAACATCGCACAAGGAAACGCAAAGGAGCTCGACCGTGCATTCCGTCTGGAGAACCTCCATTCGCTACACGATCGTGACCACGCTGCTGCTTGGTCTGGGTTATCCCTTGCTGCTCACCGGCATTGCGGAGTTGTTCTTTTCGCACCAGGCCAACGGAAGCCTGATTCTGCGTAACGGCCAGGTGGTTGGCTCGGAGCTGATTGCGCAGAGCTTTACGTCAGACCGCTACTTTCACCCGAGGCCATCGGCGGCAGGCAATGGTTATGACGCTACCTCTTCGGGCGGATCGAATCTTGCGCAGTCCAATGCCAAGCTCGCGCAGCGCATCCAGGGTGATATCGACAAGCTGCAGAAAGAAAACCCCGGCAAGCCGGTTCCGATCGACGCGGTGACGACTTCCGGTTCCGGCCTCGATCCGGACATCACGCCGGACAACGCGTACTTCCAGGCGCCGCGCATCGCCAAAGCGCGGGGCTTATCGGAAGATGCGGTGCGGGCGCTGATCACCAAGCACATCACGGGTCGCCAGCTGGGTCTGCTTGGTGAGCCGCGCGTGAATGTGCTGGAGTTGAACCTGGATCTCGATAGCGTCTCGAGGTAGTTTCAGCTGGTTATTTGCCCTGCCATGAGCAAAGCGGGAGCGTCTCCGTGCGCTCCCGTTCTTTTTCGCTAGATGTCGCGGCGGCCTTCGAGCGCACGGGCCATCGTCACTTCGTCGGCATATTCGATGTCGCTGCCGGCGGGGATGCCTGTCGCTATCCGCGTGATCTTGACCGAAGAGCTGCGCAACGCGGTCGCGAGCCAGTTGGCGGTTGCTTCGCCTTCGAGAGTGGGGCTGGTGGCGAGGATCACTTCGTCCACTTCGCCGCGTTCTGCGCGGCCTAAAAGTGAGCTGGTACGCAGCTGGTCGGGGCCGACGCCATGCAGAGGTGAGAGCGTTCCGTGCAGTACATGATAGACGCCCTGGTAAGTACGCGTGCGCTCGACCGCCGCGATGTTGGTCGGCTCCTCGACGACGCATACGAGGCGCTGATTGCGGGACGGGCTGGCGCAGTACACACAGGGATCGATGTCGGTCACGTTGTTGCAGATGGAGCAGAGTCGCAGGCTCGCTTTGAGAGTGCGGACGGCGTCGGCCAAAGCGGCGGCGTCTTCGTCGCTGGAGCGCAGAATGTGGAAGGCATAGCGCTGCGCGCTTTTGGTGCCAACGCCCGGCAGCTTTTTCAGCTCTTCGATGAGCCGGGCCATGGGCTCGGCATAACGTGACAAGATGTTCTCTCCCTCAGCATGCGTGAATCATTAGGTGAGGCCCGGAATCTTCAATCCACCGAGCGCGCCCTGCACGCTGGACTTGATGATCTCTTCGGCCTTGCGTCCCGCTTCGTTGACCGCGCCCACGATCAGATCCTGCAGCATCTCCACGTCGGCCTGGCCGCCGGTGAGACTCATCACGGCCGAGGGATCGATGTGCAGCTTGAGGAGCTCCTTCTTTCCGTTCATCGTTGCGGTCACGGCGCCGCCTCCGCTCGTTGCCTCGACAACCGTCTCGCTCAGCTTGCGCTGCATCTCCTCCTGCATCTGGCCGGCCTGCGAAAGCATTTCAGAAATTTTGAGCGGATTGAACATAAAGTTCTCCTGTTTCGGATGTTTTTATTTCTGGCGAAGATCGACCACGCTGCGGACCTCGGCGTGGAATATCTCTCTCGCGCGCTGCACCAGGGGATGCGCGAGCGCTTCTTCCTGAACGCTTCCGGATACGGGCGCGGACGTGGCAGCGGAGGTTGAGGCCGAGCCCGCGCCGGGAACTACGAGGAAGCGTGCCGGTCCGCTGAGGCGTGTCAGCTCCTGGCGAATGATTTTTTCAGCCGCGGCATTTACGGTAAGGCTGAGCATCTTCTTGCCCATGCCGGGCACTTCAATGCGCAGGTTCGAGCCGTCGATGATCCAGCTGCCGGAGCTGAGCAGTTGGGAAGCCGTACCGTGGCCGCCGCTGGCCAGAGCGGTGACAATAGCCGTGCGCAGAGCGTCGACAGCGGGACTTTGTTGGGCAGGCGCTTCTGCGCTGGCTGCGGCGTTCTCTTCCGCTGGTGCCGATACGCTCTCCAACGCCGGTTCGCTGGCGGCTGCGGCAGGAAACGGTGAAGCTGCAACCGGCGCGGGTTTTGGCGGTTCGGGGATGGCGACGGGAACACTAGGCGCGGCCGGTGGCGTAACGTCTGCGACAGCTCTTGCGACGATGGCTGGCGCGGGGCCGGGCACAGGCTCAAGTGCTCGGCTGGTCGCGAAGGGTGAGATGGAAGATGGCGCTGGTTTGCTTGCGGACGCCGCAGGCGAAGCGGGCCGCGGTGCGCTTGCCGTCGGACGTGGTGCGCTCGCGGATGCCGTGCTGCGCGGAGCTGCGCCACTTGCCACGCCGCTCAGCAGCTCTTCGATCGGCAGCAGGCGCTGTGCGTGGATGAGCTTGAGCAGGCCCAGCTCGAGATGGAACCGCTGTTCCTGCCGGTAGTTCAGATCGTCGAAGGTGCGTAGCATGATCTGCAGGTTGCGCGTGAGATCCTCTTCGGTGAAGAGCATCGCCGTGCGCGCCGCGCGAGCGCGCTCATCCGTAGAGATCTGCAGCAGCTCAGTCTGCTCGCCGCCCAGCTTGGCCATGAGCGTGTTGCGCAGGTAGCGGACCATCTGGCGCGCCAGCGACGAAGGGCTGTGGCCTGCGTTCAGGAGCACATTCAGCTGCTCCATCAATTCGGCGCTTTGGCCGGCGGCGATGGCTTCGAGCAGCCGTTCGAAGACGGCATTCGGCACCGAGCCCATCAGTTCGCGGATCTGCGCGGCGGCAAGCAGCGGCTTGCCATTCTCGAGCGGCGCAGAGGCGATGGCCTGGTCCATGATGGAAAGCGCATCGCGCATGGAGCCGTCACCGGCCTCGGCAAGGAGCGCGAGCGCTGCTTCTTCGGCCTCAACCTGCTCTTCGGCTGAGATGGCTTTCAGCTGGTCGAGAATGTCATCGAATTTTACGGCGTGAAAGCTGAAGTGCTGGCAGCGCGAACGAATGGTCTGCGGAATGTTCTCCGGCTCGGTCGTTGCCATCATGAAGACCACGTGCGCAGGAGGCTCTTCCAGCGTTTTGAGCAGCGCATTGAAGGCGGCTTCGGTGATCTGATGCGCCTCGTCGAGGATGTAGATCTTGTAGCGGTCGCGGGCGGGCGAGTAGCGGGCCGCCTCGCGCAGCTCGCGGATCTCGTCGATGCCGCGGTTGGTGGCCGCGTCGATTTCGATCACATCGACGGCGTTGCCGGCGCGAATCTCTGTGCAGGAGTCGCACACGCCGCAAGGCTCGGGCGTGGGACGCTCGGCAGAGCCCACTTCGTTACGGCAGTTGAGCGCCTGGGCAAGAATGCGGGCGATGGTGGTTTTGCCGATACCGCGGTGACCGGAAAAGATATAGCCGTGCGCGATGCGGTTCTGGCTGAGGGCGTTCATCAGCGTGCGCGTCACGTGATCCTGGCCGGCCACGTCGGCAAAGCGCTGTGGACGATATTTCCTGGCCAGAACCTGATAACCCATGTATGCGAAGACTCCTCACGGCCGATCCAAAATTCAAGAGGCCTGGAGGAGATTGTAACGTCTCAGGCTGGCGCGGGACAGGCCGCGCAGGGTTGCCAATCAGCCGAGGATCGCGCGGGAAATTCGGATCCATGGAGCCCAGTTGTGAATTCCGACATACATCACTGCGGATTGGCAAACGAACACGATCGGCAGGGCATAGAGATAAACCTTGTGCACACGGCGGTCTACGACCGCGTCGCGCACTACGCCGAGAAGAATCAGCATGTCGACGCCGCTGTAGAAATATGCCGGAGGAAAGAAGTTTGTGGGAAAGCGGCCGAAGGCCGCGGCCGTGAGGGCGCATGTGGCCAGGAAGATGAAGCGCCTGTGTAGCTCCGGTTTCTTGCGCCAGTAGATGGCCAGGGCAAACACTACGGTGAAGAATGTCATGTCAAAAAACGGGACGATGAGAAACGCTACTGCATCCTGCTGATGGAGCGTGTGCAGGTCGAAGCGGTTCATGATGACAGCGATGGAATAGCCCAACAGGATCATCACCGCGCCCAGTGCTGCGCCAAACCATCCCGTCGTGCGATGAATGCGGACGTTGCGCGTCCTCACCAGCGCGGACTGGAAGATGAAGAAGGCGACCCATGCAGAGAAACATATGCCGTGAAAGTAGAGCAGCAGCGGGCGCGGAATGGCCGGGTGAATGAGATTGTCGCCGATGGTGTGGCTGAAGCCATAGATCACGATTGCGGCGATCAGCAGCGACATTGAAAAGTAGAAATAACCATCGAGAAATCGTACGGGCAGCGGCCGGGGATCACGGCGCGGTTGCGCGAGACGGGTGGTTGCCACAAGGCCTCCACGAAAGGCGAGATTACCCGGGGGAATGGCAAGGATAGTAGCAGGCCCGATTGCGCGAGGCAAAGGAAATCGGAAAGCAGCGGCTAGGCGTACGGGCTGAAGCCCGTACCCTTCACACTTTGCAGTTTGGAAAAATCAGGAGGCGTCGAGGTTCAGGCTGATGTCATTGAGCCATTCGGCAATGAGGTCTTCGTCTGCAGGATCCCACACGTACGCGTCATTGAGCAGCAGAACCGTGGCCCATACCACGAGATCGCGCTCGGTGATCAGATCGAAGCGCTTCAGTTCGAGCGCGTTCTCGATGTGTTTGCGGGTGATCCGTATACCGGGCTCGGGCAGGCGGAAGTTCCCGGTGGCGGTCCGGCGCTGGGCATAACCATCGGCGGCTGCCTGTTTCGGCCCGAACTGGAAATCGAATACACCGGCGAGGGAACGGCGCATCTCTTCGATGGTCACTTCAAAGAGAGCAAACCTGCGCAGGACCTCCATCTGGTCCACAGTGAGCGACGGTAGTTGCGATTCTTCTTTCAACTTCAGATTCCACAGTCACCGCTTGCCTGCGCCGCGCGGTTTCCTTCTGCCATTATTATTACGCGTTTTGGCCGGTTTCCGGCGTGACGCTTTGCGGGTCTTAACTTCCTGCGGCGAATACATGGTGCCGCGGCACTTTCGCGACCCGCAGTTGCAGATGGCCTCGTCATCACCGCCGTCGTAGAGGCAGTAGTCGTAGGTGATCTCTTCACCCGGAGCAATGTTACGGATGGCGGTAATCCACACGTGGCCATCAATCTCTTCAGTCTCGCAGTTGGCCTGGCAGCTGTGATTGATGAACATGGCCATGGCGTGGCCGTCGATGACCATCGAGCCGTCGCCGAGTCCAAACAGGTAGGTGATGGGCGACTCTTCGTAGCGCTGGTCGGCTTCTTCTTTGCTCATCAGATGGCCGGTGTACTCGGCGACGCGGGAGCCTTTGCGGATGGCCGCGGTGGTGTAGCATCCCGCGGCATGAATGGCGGAGGAGCGGATCATGAGTGCCATGCGAATTTGCGTTGCATTCCTTTGCTGGTTCGTGAATCGACACCGTATGGACCGCATCGTAACATTGAAGGGTGAGGGGAAGGGTGAGGGAATTGGAGTGAAACCCGCCTATCGAGTTGTCGTCGCGTTCAGTTGCCTGTTGGCAGCAGGAGTGTGGCTGCAGGCGCAGGCGCCCGCGGGCAACGGCAACAACACGAATCAGAAGAAGCAGAACTCCTCCCAAGCGCCGGCTCCTTCACAGCCCAACGCAAATGCTTTTCCAGAAGATGAAAGTTCAGTCCCGGTGCTGCCTTCGCGCAACACTCCGGATTTGCCGCCGGGCAGCTTCGGTGGATCTGCAGACGGCCGCGCTGTGTTGCCGGCCGGCGATGTGGACCCGGTGGAGAGCCCTGACGATGGGCCGGCCTCGGCGAGCGGTGCGGGCGCGAACTCCGGTTTCAGTTCGAGCCTGAGCGGAATGGATACGCTGATTCCCGGCCCGGCTGACGAGGAGCCGACCAAGCACGGCAAACACCAGCAGGACGAGATTGTGCCGGAGCACCACGAAAATGCAGCCGAAGATGAGAACGTGGGCAAGTATTATCTCGACAACAAGGACTGGCGTGCCGCGCTTTCGCGTTTCCAGTCGGCGATGGTCCTCGATCCGGATAATCCCGATGTGTACTGGGGACTCGCAGAGTCAAACCGTCATCTTGGCAACTATGCCGCTGCAAGAACCAATTACCTGAAGGTGATGGAGTACGACCCGGACAGCAAGCACGCAAAAGAGGCGAAGAAGGCTCTCAATGAGCCGGAGTTGGCGAATGCGAAGCCGGCGCAGCCGAAAGCCTCGCAATAAAGCGCCGAAAATACGGCAGAATCAGCCGCTGTTGATGACTGATTGGTAACGGGATCGGAACAGCTAATCTGCAGATTGTGAAGGCGTTGCTACCCGATAAGAGCCGGAAAGGGAGGCCTTTTCGGACCCCCGGGGGTGGGTGTGGTTCCGACCGGGCTGAGCCCTGCTCTTTCAAACAGAGTAGCTGCATGCGGGAGAATGTTCTGCAATGCGGCGAGCGGTCAGATTCCGGCCCAGCGAAGATAAGCGGCGATGAGTGGCTGGCCCCAGAGCGCGCTGACGATGCCACCGATCGAGAGAAAAGTGCCGAGGGGCATCTTACGGAGTGCCCAGGTTTGCTGGTCATCGGAACGGGATGCGGGAAGCGCGAGCGCGATCAACGCAACAATTGCACCGAGCACCACCCCGATGCCGAAGGCCAGCAATGCGCCTTCAAGTCCCAGCCATGCGCCAAGCAGGGCCATTAGCTTGGCGTCGCCGAGACCGACGCCTTCGTGATGGCGCAGGAGCTTGTAGAGCCAGCGGATGACGAGAATAAGAAGCGCCGCGAGCAAGGCGCTCAGGAGCGAAGCTGCGGCTGCTCGCAGGCGAGGGCTGTGTCCCCATGAGATGAGTTGGGGTGCACGATCAGCGGCGGGCAGGAGCGCGCTGAAAAGAAATCCCGCGAGAATTCCGGGCCACGTCAACCAATCAGGAAGCCAGAGGTGTTCCGCGTCGAGAACAGCGAGCGCGACGAGTAGCCAGCAGAAGAGTGCGAACGCGACGGCTGTAACGGCTTCGCGAATCAGTGCGGGTTGTGACAATGCGGCGAACCGGGACAGATCCAGAAAACGCCAGGCGATGAGGGCCCACAATCCTCCTATGGCGAGTTCCACGATGGGGTAGCGCCAGCCGATCCACGCGCCGCAGGTGCGGCATCGGCCGTGCAGTGTGAGCCAGCTCACGAGCGGAATGTTTTCCCACCACGTAAGCGTGCGTTCGCAATTGCGGCAGCGTGAACGGGGCCTAACGATGCTTTCTCCCTGTGGCCAGCGCGTGATACAGACGTTGAGGAAACTGCCGAAGGCGAGGCCGGAGAGCGCGGCGAAGAAGGTTCCGAGGATGCGGATCATGCGTGTGAATAAAGGGCTGTAAAGACTGTAGGTATTTGTATCCCACCTTAGCCGCAAAAACAAAAACGCGGCGAAGGTGGGGCACCCGTTTCGTGCTGGGTTGAGGTTCTTGCTTTCCCACCCTTGCGACAGAAACAAGTCGCAAGGATGGGGCACGGAGATCTGTGCTCAATGCGTCAGCTACCGAAAGGACGTTGATGTTGGATTCTCGCTCGACCGGTTAAACTGGAGATGCATGGATCTTCCGGCTGAGAGTACTGCTGCAGAGGTTTCCACGCGGCATATGGTGACGGACCCGGCGCGGGCTGGGGAATTGTTTCGAGAGTCCGCGGCGATTATGGCGCGGCTGCGCGCTCCGGGTGGCTGCCCGTGGGACCGTGAGCAGAGCTTTGATTCCATCCGCAAATACACACTGGAAGAAGCCTACGAGGTCTTCGACGCCATTGAGCGGCGGGACTTTCCGCATCTGGCCGAAGAGTTGGGCGACCTGCTGCTGCAGGTTCTGTTCTATGCGGAGATGGCGGCCAATGAGGGGCATTTCACGATTGCTGACGTGCTCGGTCATCTGAACCGCAAGCTGATCCGGCGCCATCCGCATGTTTTTGGTGAAGAAGCTTCAAAGGCCGCGGGCAATCGCGCGGATGTGAATGCGGACGTGGAAGGCTCGTCAGCTGCGGTGCTGCGCAACTGGGAAGAGATCAAGATCGCAGAGAAACGGGGCGCAGAGGCGCCGAGGGCGCTCTTACGATCTGGAACAACTGAAGCGGGTTCAAGGCTCGACGGTGTGGTGCGCGCGCTGCCCGCGCTGGCGGAGGCGGCGAAGCTGGGTGCGACGGCGAAGAAGTCGGGGTTCGACTGGCCGCACTGGCGCGATTTGCTGCCGAAGCTCGTTGAAGAGACGGCGGAGCTGGAGGCCGAAGCTGCTTCCGACGATCCGGCGCGCAAACCGGCTGTGGAAGCGGAATTGGGCGATCTGCTGTTCACCGCGGTCAACCTTGGCCGGCATCTTGGCGTAGATGCGGAGATGGCGTTGCGCGGGTGCAACCTGCGATTTCGACAACGATTCAGCGAGATGGAGCGGATGTCGAAGCGGCCGCTGGAAGAGCTCTCTGCCGATGAGCTGGAAGCGCTGTGGGCGGAGGCGAAGCGAAGGCTTGCAGCGCAGAGTGCCGACGCTGCAGGACCCGGGGCAAGATCATGATTCGGATTCGATCCTGCGAGGGCTTCGACGAGTTCGACGCGTGCGTGCAGCTCCAGATTGAGACCTGGGGCTACGACGAGAGCGAGCTCATCCCACGCAAGACGTTCCTTTTAGCGCAAAAGATCGGCGGCCAGGTGGTAGGCGCCTTCGATACGGATGCCGCGGGTCATCATGGAAAGGCGCATAAGGAAACGCTCGTGGGATTCGCCATGTCTTTGCCGGGCATCAAGAGCGATGACGGCACGGCGAACGCTTACCTGCACTCCCATATGCTTGCTGTGCGCGAAGGCTACAGGAACCGGGGATTAGGCGTGAAACTGAAGCGTTTTCAGCGGGATGAGGCGCTGGCACGGGGAATCCGGCGGATGGAGTGGACTTTTGATCCGCTGGAGATCAAAAACGCTTTCCTCAATATCCACAGGCTGGGAGCAATCGTACGGAGCTATCGGCCGGATTTCTATGGTGTATCCTCTTCTCGATTGCAGGCTGGGCTGCCGACAGATCGCCTTGTGGCCGAGTGGGAGCTTGATTCGCCCAGAGTGAAGGGCATTCTGGAGGGGCTGCCGGCAGCCGGACAAATCAAAGAAGAACGGATTCTGGTCCCGGCCGCCATCTACCAGTGGAAGGCCAGCAAAGCAGACCGGGAACGAGCTCTCGCTGTTCAGATGGAGAACCGCCGGAAGTTTCAACACGCATTTTCCCGGGGCCTGGCCGTCATTGGTTTTTCCCTGGATGCAGAGAGAAATGGAGTCTTCGAACTGGGTGCCCTTACCCAAACCGGAGAAGGTTCTGAGGAACGCGAAAAGTTATGAGAATTGATGCGATTATTCTGCGTGAGCTGCATATGCCGCTGGTGCGCCCGTTTGAAACCAGCTTTGGCGTCACCCGCGAACGAAGAGTTCTTTTAGCCGAGACTCACTCGGAGGGCCTGATTGGCTGGGGAGAGTGCACGGCCGGCGAACGGCCGCACTTCTCGGGCGAGTCGACGGACACTGCGTGGCAGGTAATCACGCAGGAGCTGGGGCCGATTCTGGCCGCGGAGAATCCCGAGCACGGCGGCGAGTGCCCGCGCATCTTCCGACAGGTGCGGGATAATCCGATGGCCAAGGCTGCGCTGGAGAATTCGATCTGGGACATTGAGGCGCAGCGCGAGGGCGTGTCGCTGTCGCGGCTGCTGGGCGGCGTGCGCGATACGATTCCGTGCGGCGTTTCGATCGGCATTCAACCTTCGATTTCAACGCTGCTTGCGACGATTGAGCGGGAACTGGCAGCGGGCTACCAGCGCGTGAAGCTGAAATGCAAACCAGGCTGGGATACCGAGGTCTTTGAGCAGGTGCGCCATCGCTGGCCGGGGATTATGCTGAGCTGCGATGCCAATTCGGCTTACCGCATGCGCGATCTGGACCACGTTGTGACGTTTGATCATTTCGATCTGCTCATGGTTGAGCAGCCGCTGTGGCACGACGACTTCTATTTCCACTCGATGCTGCAGAGGCGGATGGAAACGCCGATCTGCCTGGACGAGTCGATCCGTAACCGGCGCGATGCACTGGCGGCGATCGAGATGGAATCGTGCAAGATCATCAATATCAAGCTGGGCCGCGTCGGCGGCTTCTCTGAAGCGATTGCCGTGCACAATGCGGCGCTGGAGCGCGGCATCCCGGTGTGGTGCGGCGGCATGCTGGAGTCTGGCGTGGGCCGGGCGCACAACATTGCGCTCTCAACGCTGGAGAATTTCTCGCTGCCGGGCGATGTGTCGGCCTCGGCGCGATACTTCACCGACGATGTCATCGAGCCGGAGGTCACCGTCTCGCAGCAGGGCGAGATTGCTATTCCCGATACGCCTGGGCGCGGCTATGAGGTCCGCACAGACCTTATCGAGCGGCTCACGGTGCGCAAGGAGATGATTCGGGCCTTTGCGCTGGTGGGGTGAAGGTAGGGACTAGTGACTAGGGACTAAGGACCGATCGGAGCGGATCGGGAAAGAGTGCTCGTCGGCTGCTCAAGCCCGCTCTACATTGAATGATTAGCAGTGCAGCCTCGGCCGTCCGAGGATACTACTGCCGGAACCCGACAGCCGTGTTTTGCGTAGATCAATCCGGCGCCGCAACTTCGCATGGCCTGCCCGCGTCTGATGGTGTGAGGCGGCTGCTTTGGAAGAATGCGCCGTCGGAGGTTTTTCTTCGTGACTCCCCAGGAAGATCAGCTTTTGCAAGCGCTCGCCGAGCGCGTCAATTCCACACAACTGCAGGAAAAAGACCCAGATGCGGAAGCGCTGTTAAACCGCAGCTTCAGCTCGAATCCCGACGCGCTGTACATTCTTGCGCAAACCGTACTGGTGCAGAACATCGCGCTGGAGCAGGCCAAGTCCCAAGTCGGCCAGCTGCAAGAACAATTGCAGCAGGCGCGGCAGCAGCCGGCACACGCAACCAGTTTTCTGGGCAGCTTGCTGGGACGGCGCGATCCGCAGCCTGAGCCGCCGCCTCCGCCGCAGTACGCACAATCGCAACAGGCGCCGCCCTTCCAGCCTGTGCAGCAACCGCAGTATGTAGCTGCGCCGCCACCGCAGTACATTCCCGCGCAGCCGCAGTTTATTCCGCAGGGGCAGCCGAGCTTTTTGCGCGGTGCTGTGCAGACTGCTGCCGGCGTGGCCGCGGGCGCGCTGGCCTTTGAAGGCGTTGAGGCCGCGCTGCATGGAATTATGGGGCATCCGGGGTATGGATGGGGTGAGCCGGCTATGGGCATGGGTGGTTTCGGCATGGGCGGCGGAATGGGGCGTCCGGTGGAAGAGACAGTGATCAACAATTACTACGATCAACCGGGCGGCGCGCCGGAGCACCACGAGGAGTTCAGCCAGGGAAATCTGGACCAGGGCTCGGGCGAGCAGCATTTCCATGAATCGGCGGATCGGGACGGGGCGCAGTTTTCCGACGCCAGCTACAACACGCAGGGTGACGATCAGGGCGGCCTGGACAATAGCGATTTCGATGACTCCGCACAGGATGACAGCGGGAGCTATGACGATGGCGGGCAGGACGACTCGGGTGGCTTCGACGACGGCGGTGGCAACGATTTTGCGTGAGTTGGCTTGTCGAAAGCCTTCCGGGGCCGAAAGAGCTTTCGAAAAAAGCCGCATTCACGGAAAGAAGTTGTGCAGGATTTCCTCCGCGGCTAAAGCCGCGCGTAGAAGACAGGGTAAGTTTTGGCGCGAGTAAAACTCGTGCCCTGTTACAAGACTTCTCCCGAAATGCATTTTTTCAGCAAGCTGTGAAGCCCGCGCTTTTTGGACGAGGCTTCTGCGGGGGATCAATCCCCCGCCTCTCTCCGAATGTTCATGAATGCGTGGCGAGAAATGCGTCGACGTCGGTGCGCGAGGGCATGGACGCCTGCGCGCCGCGGCGGGTAACGGAGATGGCCGCGGCAGCGTTGGCGAAGCGCGCGGCGGTCCATGGATCGTTGCCTTCGAGCAGTGCTACGGCGAAGGCGCCATTGAAGCAGTCGCCGGCGGCTACGGTGTCGATGGCCTGCACGGGGAAGGGTTTGATCCACGCGGCTTTCTCGCCGGCGAGGGAAACGAATGCACCTTCTGCGCCGCGCTTGAGCGCTACGCCGCGGAGGCCCTTGGCATGCAGGCGTTTTGCTGTTTCCTCGGCGGGGATGGTATCGCCGACATATGAGGCGGCTTCGGTTTCATTCGGCGTGAACCACGCTACTTGTCGAAATACAGCATCGGGAAGCGGAGCCGCCGGCGCCGGATCGAGCATCACCGGCACACCTGCTTCTGCGCAGAAGGCGAGCGTGTAGCTCAACGTGTCGATGGGGATTTCGAGCTGGCAGAGCACCATTCCCGCGGAGCGAATGAGTGCGGCATGCCGGTCGACGAGAGCGCGATCGACCTTGCCATTGGCGCCCGGCACGACAACGATGGTGTTCGCGCCGTTTTCCGCAACAAACATGGGTGCTAGGCCAGAGGAGCCTTCGGTCTGCTCCATGGCTGCGGTGTCTACGTCGGCTTTCGAGAGATTCTCGAGGAGCGCCGGACCGTAGGCGTCCGTTCCGACTTTGCCGACCATCGCTACGGGATAGCCGAGACGCGCTGCGGCGACGGCCTGGTTGGCGCCTTTGCCGCCTGGGGTGGTGTCGAAGCCAGTGCCGATCAGCGTTTGGCCGATGGCGGGGATTTGCGGCGTGCGCGTCACAAGATCCATGGTGACGCTGCCGACCACGACGATTTTTTTTCTGGTTTCGGACAAGTGCGTAGCCTCAATGAGCGAATTGCGGGAGCGGAGCGACGGCGACGGCGCCCAGGCCCAGCAGAAAGAATAGGAACATCAGAGACAAAAATACTTTGGATGCGCGGGGAGCGCCGGCAAACTCGCGCCAGATGAAGACTCCCCAGAGTGCGGAGACCATGGTGGCTCCCTGGCCGATGGTGTAGGAGACAGCAGGGCCGACCAGGTGCGCGCCGGAGGCTACGAAGTTCGCGACGCCGCCGACGCACCAGATGGCT
>DATJNF010000036.1:0-269115 GCA_035508375.1 Occallatibacter sp.
AAGGTTAGCGGGCTTTTCGACCAGACTTGCATAAAGAGGAATCCCGCGATCCTTCGCCGCAGCGTGAGCAGACGCGAGCGATACGCCGAGGATTGCATTTGCTCCCAGACGACCCTTGTTGGGTGTTCCGTCCAGTTCGCACAGCCTCTTGTCGAGTCCCTTCTGATCGTTAGCGTCAAAGCCGCGGACGGCGCTCTGAATCTCACCCTCCACGTGCCCTCTTGCTTTCAGGACACCCTTGCCGCCATAGCGCGATTTGTCGCCGTCGCGCAGTTCGACTGCTTCCCGCTTTCCGGTAGAGGCGCCGGAAGGCACTTTCGCGGTCGCGGCGACTCCATTCGCCAGAGTCACCGTGACGGCAAGAGTGGGGTTGCCGCGTGAGTCAAGAATTTCAAGTGCTTGGAGTTTTGCAATTTCAGACATAATGATTCCGCTTTCTCGGCCCGAAAGCCGCCAGTTTTGAAGGCGTTGTTCGTTCGATGACGAATTGCATAACCGTTCTCTCAGTGGACAATCATGACCGGGCAGTGCGCATATCGCAGCACGCGCTCGGAATTCGATCCGATCATCCAGCGGTGCAGAATGGTATGGCTGCGTTTGCCCATGACAATCACGCTGGCCTGCATCTTGTCCGCCATGTGGATGATTTGCTCGGCCGGATGGCCGACGACAACTTCTGTTTCGAGTTCAATATCCTTTTGCTTCGCGAGTTCCCGAATCGGGATATAGCTCTTCTCATACTTCTCTCGTCCTTCATCGACGACCGCATGGAACTCGGCACTCTCGGCAGGTTCGGGAGGTCGGATTACCGAAATGACGAATAGCTTCGCTTTCATGTCGCCGGCCATGGAAAGCGCGACGTTCATGGCGTGCTCCGCATGCGGTGAACCGTCGTAGGCAACGAGTATTCTCTGAATTCCGACAAAAACCGGGCTTCCCATAGTGCTCTCCTATACTTCTTCCGCAGCCGTGGTTTGCTGCACGGGTTGTTCTGCTGTCTTGATTGCCTGGGAATGCGTATGGGGAAGAAGGTGACGGGGAAGGAAGAATGCATTTGCAATCATCGTCGGAATTACGGCGCTTGCGATCACCGTCCCAACCAGGAAGGAATATTGAGATTGGTCGATCACGTGATGATTCAGGCCGAAAAGCGACGAGATCGTGCCGAACGTCAGGCCGGTTGACATCATTAACGTGTAGTAGGCGCCTGCAGAACCGTCATACCGATGGGCACGCACGGCTGGACACACAGCAACGGCCTTTGTAGTGGACTTCGCCAGGAAGAGAATCAATAGTGTCGTGGGTGCCGCGATCAGTGCTGGCACAGATACGAACGATCCAGCCCGAATGAAGTAAAACGGCGTGAGCAAGCCGAAGGTCAGTGTCCGCAGTCGCCGGATCAGTGCGTGATCTTTCCCGACCGTTCCTGCCAGCACCATGCCAATGATGTACGCCGGCAGCACGGCTTCGCTCCCTGCCCACACAGCCAACCCCCCGAGCGCGAAAAGAAGAAAGAGCAGGTACTTCGCCTCAAGCTCGGAGACGCGTCCGCCGTACCTTTTGAAAAACCAAGGCGTGAGAAACGGCAGGATCGCGAACGATGCCACCGAGACCCCCACGAAGATCAGCGTCCTGATTGTGAACGGGGAGAAGATCAAGCCTAATGCGATGACGGTTCCAAGATCGTTGACAAAGCATGCAGCCAGGATGGCTTTACCGTATTCGGTAACGTTGAAGCCGAGTTCGAGCATCACGGCGTATACAACGGCTACCGAGGTAGTTGAAAGTGCGACGCCTGCCAACCAGCTGGACATGACTGACCAGTGCAAAACGAAATAGGCTATCGCAGTGCAGCCAAGGAACGGCCCGAAAAAACCCGCCAGACCGACGATGAGCGCTTCACGCCATTTGGTTTTGAAGATGGCCGGATCAAGTTCTGCACCAGCCAGAAACGTGAGCACAATGGCTCCCGTGCCGGCGAGAAACGTAATCCATTGGGTATTTCCTTGCAGGCCACTGGTGCCGAGTAAGACACCAATGACCAGCTGCGCGACCGTGCCGACAACGATTTCGGAGAGGGCTGTCGAAACCTTGAACCAGATCGCGAGCAATGTCGCGACCAACGCCAATCCCACCCACAAAGCTGAGAGGGCCCATGCATTCGTCATGGAACCAGGCTCCTTCAATTGTGTTCAGGGATCGATGCCGGGACAAGAGACTCCACGACAGGGTTCCCTGTCAGGAGTCATCATCTGTCCGGGAAGGGACAGCGGTTAAAGGTGAACTCCCTCACCTCAACATTGAGAAAATCGTAGGAGTCCGGGCGGTTAAAGTCAAGTGACGGCCGATACAACCTCGAGCCAAAACGTGTTTCAGGCACCAAACCGTTTTGTCGGTGTTCGCACTCTCGTGGAGTGCCAGATGGGGCCATCCCGTCAATAAGTGATCACCCACGAATGCGATATCCACAGCCCGCAGTAGGGTCAAAAACGCTTTCACACAGGTCGTTCGACGCCCCTTATCGACTTTTATGATGAGATCTTCGGTAAAAACGACTGGACCGAGAAATCGATTCGCTCCACGCTGAGATCAGCTGCGGAATGTTAGGTCAGAAGTGTTGTCGCCCTTCCGATGCATTGGTAGTCGTTGAGAGCCGACCCAAACTCGTTCGGCAATCGCAGAGGTGAGAAATGTCTGGTGCTCTGGTCAAAAGTGCAACAATACCCGCTCAGCCTCACGGTAGGAGACGAGCTCGTCAGTTTTCGCTTGCGCAAGCAGTCACGAAGAATATGCCTCAGTCTGAAGCACAAACACCAGTTGGCGCCAACGGGGCATCCAGCGATCTGCTCGACGTAGCCTTCATACGATTGCCCGAAGTCAAGGCAGTCACAGGGCTTTCAAAGACCACCATTTACGAGCTCATTCGGGTCAAGGATTTCCCGGCACCTGTGCGCCTTGGACCACGTGTTGTCGCCTGGGTGAAGTCCGAAGTCAGACAGTGGGCCGTAGGGCGCGTAGAGGCCTCGCGATCGGCTGCTTGATGCCGCTCGACTTCTTCTTTCGATCAAGCGGTTCTCGAACAGCGCTCTGCTTGCGTGTGTTTTCCCGTCCTTTGGCGAACTGCTCATCGAGGAAGTCCGCCCACCACTGCATCATCGCTTTGCGCTGCTTTAGATACTTCGCGTGGTTATACGCAGCGGCTACTTTATTGCGCTTCTGATGAGCGAGTTGCAGCTCGATGTGTTCTTCTTCAAAGCCATTCTCGTGGAGGATTGTGGATGCCAGCCCACGAAAACCGTGGCCTGTCATGCGGCCCCTATAGCCTAAGCGATAAAGAGCAAACAAAATCGTATTGTTGCTCATCGGCCTTTCTTTATTGTTTGCACCAGGGAACACCAGCCTTCCATTCCCGGTCAAGAGTCTGAGAGCGCCCAAGATTTCCACCGCCTGCCGGGAAAGGGGAACGATATGCGGAGTTTCCATCTTCATGCGCCCAGCTGGAATATCCCAGCGTGTATTATCCAGGTCAAATTCAGGCCACTCTGACTCGATGAGTTCAGACGTGCGCACAAACGTGTAGGCCATCAGTCTCATGGCAAGACGCGTCAGTGCATCACCGTCGTAGCTTTCCATCTTGATGAGCAGATCCGGCAACTCTTTAGCGTCGACGCGTGCGAAGTTTTCCTGCTTGGCTTCAGCCAAAACGTCGCTAGGCTTGAAATCGGCAGCGGGATTCCGGCTGGCGATACCGTGGGCAATTGCGTAGCGGAATATCTGCCCAGTCGTCTCGTGCGCGCGCTTCGCAACGTCTCGTGCTCCGCGCCCCTCGATCGCAAGCATGAGCTTCCGGATATCGGCAGCCGTTACCTCGTCGATGAATTTGTGACCGAACGCCGGGAAAGTGTCTGCCTTCAGGCGTTGTAGGACGTAGTCGGTATGGCGCGGCGACTTCCCGACTGCCCACCATTCCCACCATTTGCAGGCGACATTCGCAAAGCTGTTCTCTACCTCACGCTGTCGAGCTTCGACCTCTTTCTGTTGTGCCTCGACTTCCTTTTGTTTTGCTTCGGATTCGGCCCTGCGTGCGACCATTGGGTCGGTGCCGGCCTCCAGCAACTTGCGAGCTGCAAAGTGCTCGTCGCGGGCTTCCTTGAGTCCGACGATTGGGTACTCCCCGATGCTGAGAGTTCTTTCTTTTCCGTCGAAGCGATAACGATACCACCAGAGCTTTGAGCCGTTGGGTTTGACTGCTAGGCACAGCCCACCGCCATCGGCCAACTTGTACAGCTTGGCATTCGGTCCTGCGTTGTCGATTTCCTTAATCGTGAGCCCCACTCGCGTGTCTCCAAAATGGCGAGTTTTGCTGTTACCCACAGCCAATGTCCATGATACCCACAATATTACCCACAGAAAAGTCAGGCAGGAAGAGACCTCTGGCGAACGCCTACGAACGCATGAATCGCGTCAATTCCATGAAAATAAGCAATTTACTCATGTACGAAGAGGTTTGGGAAGGGACGGAGAAGTGCGGGAAGGTGCTGAATTGGCTGCCCCCCAGGGATTCGAACCCCGATATGCTGATCCAGAGTCAGCTGTCCTACCATTGAACGAGGGGGCAACAATTATACGGCTCAGTGGAAACCGTGTCGGGCGGCTGCAGCGGGACGCTGGATGCCAGGAGCCAACTTACTCATCATAAAGACAATCCGCTATGGGGTCAATCGAGCATCGGATTGGAACTGTCCGGTATTGCATCCATTGCAGCAACGGCGTGTCGCGTCCAGCGCACAGTCGCCGCGGTTGCATCCATTCTGCGCGTTGCAATTTCTGTTACCGGCACGAGCCGCTCGTCATTCCTCACGCAATACTTCGAGGGGCCGCAGACCCAGGATGCGGTAGCTGGCGATCCATCCCGTCGCCGTAGCCAGTATTGCGGTCCCCGCAAGGGCGATGACCGTTGCGCCCCACTCGACATGGAAGCTTACATCCAGCCTGCGCAGCAGCACTCGCGTCAACACATTCGCAAACACTACGCCTACGGAGCCGGCTAGCAATCCCAGCACACTGAACTCCACGCTGAACGTGCGCACAATGCGCATCCGCGTCGCGCCCAGGGTCTTCAACACCACGGCTTCGCGCATCCGCCGGAACCGCGTACTGGCGATGCTCGAAGCCAGGATCATCAGCCCTGCAAGGATTGAGAACCCAGCTAGCAGCCGCACCACAAACGTAATCTGATCCACCACGCTTTCGATGCGGTCCAGCACATCGGCAACGTTGATCACCGTGACCGTGGGATAGGCGACGAACAACTCTCGCTCGATCGCGGGGATCTGCCGGGGATCGACGCGTGTGCCGCCGTACCAGGTCGCCGGTTGGTCTTTCAGCAGGCCCGAGGGCAGCTCGAATTGCACGCGGGCTCCCGGATGCTGCCCATCTGCGCGATAAATCGCGCCCACCGTTAGCGCGCGCGTGCCGCCTCCAATCTCAAGTTCCACTTGCGAACCGGCGTGCACTTGCAGCCGCTTGGCGACGCCGTCACCGAAAGCGATCTCCGACGCGTTCGCATCCTTCCACCACGCACCCTCGATCACTTTGTCGCCTTCCGGCGGCGCATCGGCCCAGCTCAACTCGGCGCTTTCGAGCATCCGTAGCGGGAAATGCTGTCCTTTCATCCGCTCCACCTGCTGACCCTTGATGCTGAGGAAGCGCCCCAACACTACAGGCAGCAGATCCGGCGTATGCGTCACGCCAGGATGCCGTTGAAAGAGCGCCTTCACGCCCGCGACCTCGTCGGTACGCACGTCGACGAGAAAAACATTCGGCAGCCGGGGCGATGCCGTTTCATGCAGATCGCGCAACAGATCCACCTGGATGAGATAGACGGCAAGAATCAGCATCACGCCCGTACCCAGCGAGGCCAGCACCGGCGCCGACTGGTTTCCTGGCCGATAAAGATTCGCCAGCCCGTGGCGCAGCGACGACGGCAACCCCAGCCGCGTGCGATTCAGCAAGAAGCGCAACATCGCGAGCGTGACGGCTGCCAGAATGAGCAGCACCACAAGCGCTCCTGCAAATGCTGCGCCGAAGCGGACGCCGACGGCTGCCGAATCTGAGAGAGCCCATGCTATGCCGATGAGCGGCAACACTAATGCCGCGGAAAGCAGCAGCTGCGGCCATCGTTTCAACCAGCGGGCAAAGCGCCCCTGCAAACCGCTTGGCCCTTGCTCTACGAGTCTGCGCAATACCAGCACCGGGCGCACACCGCGCACATCGAGAAGCGGTGGAAGACAAAACAACAGCGTCGTCAATATGCCTGTTCCCAGCCCTGCAAGTCCCGATTGCCACGGTACCCCGAGCACCGCGTGCACGGGCAGCAGATTTCCAAATGCTGAAGGCAGCGCGGCCATTACCCCCACACCCGCGGCTACACCGAGCACCGCGCCGGCCAGGCCGAGCCCCAGCGTCTGCAGCAGAAAGATGCGCAGCAGATCACCAGAGCCCGCGCCCAGTGCCTTCAAAATCGCCAGCATATCCATGCGCTGTTCCAGGTGCGCATGCATCGCCATTGCCACGCCAATGGCGCCCAGCACCATCGCCACAAGACAGATGAGGCTCAGAATCGATGTCGCGTTATCCAGACCTCGCGTCAGCGCCGGATTTCCCTCGCGAAAATCCATCACCTGCGCATCAGGCAGCGCCGACTCCAGTTGGCTCCGCATCGCGCCAATCGCCGCATCCGCTGTGAGCCCGCGTCCTCTGCTGTCGGGCAGCTTCACCAACAAGCGTTCACTCACGCGGCTGCCGGGCGCAACCAGCCCCGTCTCTTTCAAAGCTTCCTGCGAGATCATCACACGCGGGCCCAATCCCGCGCCCGCTGTGATGCGGTCCGGCTCCTGCATCAGCACGGCCACAATGCGGAAAGTCCGCCCGCCCAGGCGCAGCGTCTCGCCCACATGCGCATTCAGCCGGATCAGAAACTCATCCGCCACCACTGCAGAATCGCCGGCGAGCGCGTCTTTCAGGCTCATCGCCGGCTGCAATTGCGCGGTCCCGTAATAAGGATACTCACTCGGATCGACGGCCTTGAGCGACACCAGCAGGGGAACCGGATCGTGCGGCACTGAAGCCATTGAGACCGTCTCTGTCACCCAGGTGGAGCGCGCTCCGCCTGCGCCGCTCTTCATGATGGTGGCCACATGCGCCAGTTCGTCCGCCGTGGGATCGTGGAAGATGCGCGCGCTCAGATCGCCGGCCATGAGCGATCGCGCCTCGCCCGACAGCGTGCGCCGAAAGCTGTCGCTCAAGCCGCGCACGCCTACCAGAGCCGCTACGCCCACCGCAACGCTGAGCACCACAAACGCGAACTTGCCCGGCGCCGACTTCAAATCGCGCCAGCCGATCGCCGCCGCGCGCCTCCAGCTCAGCGCCCGCTTAGCCATTCTTTTCCTCGCTTTGGACGAGGGCTTCGCTCGCGGCCGCAGCGGGCAGCGTGTCCTCCACAACCAGACCATCCTTGAGCACGATCTTCCGGTCCGCCTGGCTCGCCACTTCAGAATCGTGCGTCACCAGCACAAGCGTCGTTCCCATCTTGCGGTTCCGCTCGAGCAGCAGATCCAGCACATGCCTTCCGTTCGTCGAGTCCAGGTTCCCGGTCGGCTCATCGGCCATCACGATCGGAGGATCGGCGACGAATGCACGTGCCAGGGCCACACGCTGCTGTTCGCCGCCGGACAGCTGCAAAGGATAATGGTCCATCCGCTCCCTCAGTCCCACTTCATCGAGCAGACGTCGCGCCTTGTCGATCCCATTGCCCTCGAGATTCAGCTCATAGGGCAACAGCACGTTTTCGAGCGCCGTCAATGTCTGGATCAGCTGATACGACTGAAAGACGAACCCAATCTTCCGGCCTCGAACCGCGGCAAGCTGCGACTCCACTAGGTTGTGAATGGGCACGCCATCGAGCCAGATCTCCCCCGCGCTGGGCGTATCAAGGCCCGCCAGCAGACCCAGCAGCGTACTCTTCCCGCTTCCGCTCGCGCCCACCACGGCCACAAACTGCCCGGCCGGAATGGTCAGCGAGATTCCCTTCAGAATGTCCACGCGCCGCGCGCCATTCTGGATCCACTTCCTCGCATCCCGTACCTCAATCACTCGAATCCCCCCTGCGGCATCCGTCGTGTGTTCTTAATTGAAAAAGTGCCTCAATCAAGCCCTAGAGAGTTTCCTCAGGGGCTAAAGCCCGCAGATTTTGTGAGTCTCTAGCGGCACGAGTTAAAGTCGTGCCCTGACGCAAAGCCACAGCGTCGCCATAACTCTCGCACCCCCGTCTCTGTTCCCTGTCTTCTACACTATTCCTGTGGACGTTCGCCGCGCTCTTCTCGTTTCATTCGTTCTTTTCTTGCTTTTGGGGAAGCCTCTCGTTGCGGCCGACCTGCACGTCCTAGTCTGCTTCGGCGACAGCATTACCGCCGGCTACGGGCTCCAGGAAGGCCAATCTTATTCCGACTTTCTCGCTCATGATTTAGACGCAGCAGGATACCACTACAAAGTTCTCAACCGCGGCACCAGCGGGGCAACCACTAAAGACGCGGTCGCTCAACTGCCGCTGATTCTCGCACTGCATCCTGACGTGGTGATCGTCGAGTTCGGCGGCAACGACGGACTCCGGGGCCTTCCCCTCGACCAGACCCGCCGCAACCTCGATCAGGTCCTTACCGCTCTCGAGGCTGCGCATATCCGCATCCTCCTGGCGGGTATTACCCTTCCACCGAACTACGGCCCCGACTACATCCAGTCGTTTCAGCAGGTCTTTCGCGCTCTCGCGGCAATCCATCACGTCGCCTTCGTGCCGATGATCTACAAAGACCTCATCCATGTACCCGGCACGATTCAACCCGACGGCATTCACCCCACCGCCAAAGGCTCCGCGATGATAGCCAGAACCCTGCTGCCAGTACTCAAGCCCCAGCTAGCGCGAAGACGGTGATCAGTGCTGGATCACCCGCAGATGGCTTCCATCCACTGTTCCCTGTTCACTGTCCACTGAACATCACCACCGGTTGAAACAGTGCACCGGCAACTCTCTTCGCAATCCCCACCAGGTTCCGCTGTCCTTCAAAAACCTTTACGAGCGGTGCATCAGAAAACTCCGGCAGATTGGCCTGCGCACCGTTACGCAGTCGTCCCAATGCCTGCGGGTCGCCGCAGACCGCCGGCATCTCCGGAAGCAAGTTCCGCGGGTGCACACAGCACGCCTCAACTGCCTCTATGTTTCCGCTCATCTTCTCCAGCTCGTCCAGCGTGTGCGCCTGCTCCAGCGTGAAGGCGCCAGCCCGCGTCCGCCGCAGCCGCGTCAGGTGCGCGCCGCAGCCGAGCATCTGCCCCAGCTCATGCGCGATTGAACGCACGTACCCTCCCGCGCTGATCGTCAAGTCGAAGTCTGCCTCCGCGCCTTCCACGCGCGCGACCTCAAACCGGAAAATACGCACCTTTGACGGCCGCAGTTCCACCGGCTTACCGGCCCGGGCCAGCTTGTACGCCGGTTTGCCATCAATCTTCTTTGCGGAAAACGGCGGCGGCATCTGCTCGATCTCGCCCTGAAACCGCGCCACCGCTGCCTGTACAACGTTCAGCGTCAGCATTGGTTGCAGATCCGGCCCCGCCGCTTCGCCCTCCGCATCGTAGGTATCGGTCGCGAACCCGAATCGAATCGTTCCCGTGTAGCTCTTCTCAGCCGCAGCAAAATACTGCGCCAGCCGCGTGTGTTTCCCCATCAGCAGTGGCAGCACGCCCGTGGCCATCGGGTCCAGTGTTCCCAGATGCCCAATCGACCGCTCGCTTGTGATCCTGCGCACCCGCGCCACCACATCGTGGCTCGTCATGCCACCCGATTTGTCTACGACCAATAGCCCGTTCACTTTCTCACTGTAGCCGCCGCGCTGCGCCTTGCCAAATCCATGGCAGCAGCATCATTGTAATAATGATGAACATGCAGCTCGAACGCGTGCAGAAGCCGCTTCGCCAGATGCGCAAGTCGCTGAAGCGGTTGTCACCCGATCCTCCACCGGAAACTGTGCACAAGCTGCGCACTCGCGCGCGGCACATCGAGGCCATCGCGGCGGCGCTCAGCGAGCCGGGCGAGAAGAGAGCACAGCGCCTGCTCAAATCCATCAAGCCTGTCCGCAAAGCCGCCGGCAACGTGCGTGACATGGATGTTCTCACCGGCAATGTGCTCAGCCTGCCGCAGGACGGCTACCGCGAATCGCTCCTCCGCCTCGTGGAACGGCTGGGAATCGAGCGACAAAAAAGCGCAGGCGATCTGGTCGACGCCGTCGACCAGCAGCGCAAGGCCGCACGGCGCATCCTCAAGCAGTACGCGAAGCTGGTTCGGAGCGCACTTGCCGACCAGGGACCCGGCCCATCCGATACAGCGCAAGCTCACTCGGTGCTGCACATCCGCGCCGTCATTCAAGACCGCGTCCACGAACTCAGCCAAGGCCCCACACTCACTGCGCACAATCTCCATCCCTTCCGCCTGAAGGTAAAGGAACTGCGCTCCATCCTGCAGCTTCTTCCTCCGACTGACCCAGCCGCGAATGCTGCCCTGATCGCCGCTCTCGGCGAAGTGAAAGACAAAATCGGCGAATGGCACGATTGGCTACAATTAGCGGAAACTGCCCGCAAGATCCTCGATCCGGCTGACGATCGGGCTCTCCTAAAGAAGATCGATCAGGTAGGAAAGCAAAAGTTCCGCCAGGGGCTCGCCTCCGCAAACAATCTGCGTAAGCGCTATCTCAGGCCGCCTTCCATCCGCTGATCGCAAAGCCGCTAAAGACTTCGCACGACATTCCGTGCCCCACCCTGTCGACTTTTTTTATGTCGACAGGGTGGGAAGCAAAAACGCCAATTCACAATGCCGCCGTCCCCGGCTGCCGCACCAGCGACAGGAACTCCGTCCGAGTCTCCTTGTCGCGGAAGCAGCCCACCATCGCGCTCGTCACCGTGGACGAATGCTGCTTCTCGATGCCCCGCATCATCATGCACAGGTGCCGCGCCTCAATGACCACCCCGACTCCTTGCGGTTCAATCGCATCCTGAATCGCATCGGCAATCTGGCGTGTGAGCCGCTCCTGCACCTGCAGCCGCCGCGCAAACACCTCCACGAGCCGCGGAATCTTGCTCAGCCCGATCACCTTGCCCTTGGGTATATAGGCCACGTGCACTTTGCCGAAGAACGGCAGCATGTGGTGCTCGCACAGCGAGAACATCTCGATGTCTTTCACGATCACCATCTCGTCGTAATCCACATCGAAGAGGGCGCCGCGCAAAATCTCTGTGGGGTTCTGCTCGTAGCCCTTGGTCAGAAAAGCCAGCGATTTCTCCACACGCGCCGGCGTTGCCGCCAGTCCGTCGCGATTTGGGTCCTCGCCCAGACGCGTGAGGATCTCCCGGTACATCGCCTGCATGCTCACGCCGTTAAGATTCTCTTCCTGCTCAACGGCTCTGCGTACGGATTTGCTGACTACAACCGGCTGCGCCATCTTCCCAATCCCTTCCCCTATCACTCACCGCGGTACTCGAAAAAGTTGTTCTCCGTCTCTTCCACGCGGACGCAATCGAGATCTCCCAGCAGCAATGCTTCCTGCAACAGCTCGAAGACGACTTTTGAAAAATTCTCCGTCGTCGGCACGCGCCCCATGAAGGCCGGGTCAAGATTCAAGTTCGCGTGGTCGAACCGTTCGACCACCTGCGAACGCACAACGGCGTCCAGATCCGCCAGGTTCACCACCATTCCGGTCTCGCGATCTACCGGGCCGCCCACCAGCACCTCGATCACATAGTTGTGCCCATGCCCGTGCGGATTGTTGCACTTTCCATACGCCGCCCGGTTCTGCTCGGCCGTCAGCGCATCCACATGCAACCGGTGACTCGCACTCAGTGCGTAGCGACGCCCGAAGTATGCCTTTTCCGCCGTCACGCTCATCGCCCGCCCCGGTACTCTGCGAAGATCTCTGGTGTCTCGTACACGCGCACGCGGCTCAATTGCGCTCCGCCCGCCGCATTCACCGTCGGCTCGATCCGCCTCCACACGGCAATCGCGATGTTCTCCGTCGTCGGCACCAGCTTCGAAGTTTTGAACTCCTCAACCTCCAGATTCAGGTGCCGATGATCATAGGCCGCGAGTACCTCGTGCTCGATCACATCCTTCAGCCACTTCAGGTCCACAACGAACCCGGTTACCGGATCAGGCTCTCCCGCCACCGTCACTTCAATCGTGTAGTTATGTCCATGGCCATTGCGGTTGGCACATTTGCCGAACACGCGCTGGTTCTGTTCCGCGGACCAACTCTCATTCCAGTAATAGTGCGAGGCGGAAAACGTCGCCCGCCGCGTCAGAAAAATCATCTAGACCCTCGCTTGACAGGATGCCGGTTGCAACAGCGCGGCTTCACAAAATCGACAATCCCTTTGGTAACCCCAACAACTCACAAGCCTTTTTCAAACCCAGCCGAAAATCGCTGAGGCAGCTCCGCGCTCCATCCTTTCGACTTTTTTCTATCGAAAGGGCGGGACGGCAGAAATTCTCAACCGTCCGTCACGCCGCGTAACTGCGCCCCTTCCAGCTCACCCGCCGCAATACCCGATGCAGAAACCAGCTCCGGTACAGCAGCCCGACAAAAAGCGGCAGTCCCAGCGGCGCCAGCACACAATCCCAAAACGGAAAATTCGATTTCGCCACCCGAGCGTAGAACCGCACCAGTGTCCGCACCCAGAGGAGCGCCAGAATCCATCCCGCGCCCAGCCACTCCAGAGACCGAGCCGCCAGCTTCGCATTCCAAAGCTCAAAGGCCAGCACCGGCAGCCCAAAAAGCAGAAGAAAGTCCACCGCCCGCCAGATTGCCAGCAGCAGCGCATTGTTAAACAATAGCGCGAGGTTCTTACTCCATCCCTCGACCATCGCGGTGGTTGATCGATACATCCGCGCCGCGACCGCATCGGCCGCATATCGGAAGCGCAGCCCCACCTTACGTCGCTTGGCCAGAAAGGCAAGCTCCACATCCTCCAACACCTTGCCGGCCACACTCGCATGGCCGCCGAGCCGCCGGTACGCCTCACGTTCGATCAACAAGAACTGACCATTTGCGGCCGCAATCCGCTGCGCCGGGTCCGAAACCTTCGCCGGCGGATACGCCAGCGCCAGCTCGCTGAACACCAGCGGCATCAGCGTCCGTTGCGCCAGCCCCCGGACGATCTGCCGCGGCGAATAGCTCAGCATCCCCGCCCGGTGCCGTTCAGCCTCGTGGATCGCCCGCCGCAGGTCGCCCGGCTCATGCACTGTGTCCGCATCTGTAAACAGCAGCCAGCGCCCTCGCGCCTTCCGCGCCGCCGTCCACACTGCATTCGCTTTGCCTGTCCAGCCCGCTTCCAGCTTGCTGGCCGCCAGAACAGTGACTCCGGCAAAGCCTGCCGCGATCTCTTTCGTCCGATCGCGCGAGTGGTCGTCCACCACCAGAAGCTCCCAGTCCTTGCCTAGTTCGAAGATCTCCTCCGACTGGCTCACCAGCGATTGCAGACACGCCCCCAGGCAGTCTTCCTCGTTGCGCGCCGGCACAATCACTGTCAGCTCGATCAACTGCTCCGGCTCCGGCTGGTCAAAGACTGTCCCCGGCACCGTCTTGCCTGCCCACTCCCGCCAGTCGACACGCCCGACGGGCTCGCCCGGCTCGGCGAGTCCCAGCACCGGCTTCCATCCTCCCGGAGCGCTTTCGTCCGGCTCATCCTTCGCCATTACACCGCACCGTTCCGTTTCGAGTGGTTCCACAGTTTAAATGCCGTCGCTGAAGCCGCGGAACGTTGCATTTTCTTGAGGAAAATGCCACTTCGCAGCAGTAGCTTCGGAAAAACAGCAACTGTGAAACCGCCGTAGCCCTCTCGCTCCGTATTATAAGGAGGTGCGGTTTCCTCATCTTCTGGCCTCGATCCTGATCTCTGTTCTGCCCCTGCTCACCGGCTGCAACCGAGGAGCACATCCCGCACAGCTCAACATCCCCGCGCCCGATTTCACTGTCTCGGACGGGACCAGCACTATTCATCTCGCCAGCTACCGCGGGCATCCCGTTCTGGTCAACTTCTGGGCCACCTGGTGCGAGCCCTGCGTCGTCGAGCTGCCTTCCCTCCTGCAGCTCCACCGCGACATGCCCAATCTCACGATCCTCGCGGTCAGCATTGACGAAGACCCCGATGCATACAAGCATTTCATCGCCAGCCGGCACATTGACCTGATCACCGTCCGCGATCCCAGCGAGTCCGCTCCCAAACTCTTTCACACCGACATGTGGCCTGAGACCTATGCGATCGACCGCCACGGCGTCATCCGCCGCAAATTCGTCGGCGCCCAGGACTGGTCGAGCCCCGAGATCCGCTCCTTCTTGAAGACCCTCTAATTGCGCAATCTTGCTATCATGTCTCTATGACGACGGTAGAAGTCCTCTATCGCTACGCCACGCCGCCCACCGAGCAGGTAGCCCTGGCATTGGCCCGCACCCGCGACGTCTACGGCATTCGCCGCCTCACTCTCGATCGCGACGCGCACACTCTTCTCGTCGAGTTTGACGCCACGCGCCTCAACGTGGCGACCGTGACAAAGCTCATCTCTCTCGCAGGTTTCCGCATCGCCGAGGAGCTCCCGCTCATCCCCCCGCCTGAGCCAGAGCCCGCACCCGCCCCCTCGGCGTCGTAGCCGCGTTTGCGCCACCGTGCGAACCCTGTTAATCTGTCTTTGGTTCTGCCAGGAACCGATGCAGAGATGCGCCCGTAGCTCAGCTGGATAGAGCGACTGACTACGAATCAGTAGGCCGGAGGTTCGAATCCTTCCGGGCGCACCATTAAAGCCCTAATATTCCAAGAATTACGGATAGACCGAGAATCGGCATCGATGATCCGCGTTTCCGTCTCAACACCGTATCAGAAGTGGCGGCTTTTTTATCTGCACACTTCCTGCAGGAAAACGCTATAAAGTCCACTGACCTCAGAACACATATTCATGTCCCACCTTGTTGGCCAACCTCTCTGAACGCCTCTCCAGCCGTGATCGGCGGTCCTCTGAGTCAAGTACTTTTCCACTTGTAGATTCTCCTTTTGTTCGCCTATGCTCTGGACATGTTCGGCTTACCCGATTCCCGGCTCTGCGACTACACGATCTGCTGCAAGAGTTGTCACGAGAATATCCCGGCGCCAGTTCGAACGATGCCCGACACCTAGATCGTCGCGAGGTGTCCGCTTTGTGGCTCCGAGCACCGCTACCTACCGGCTGACGTCTTTCGCGGGCGACTCTCGCACCATCTGTCGATTTACCTTCTAACGCGGAGGGCGAGCTAAGCGGAGGCCATCAGCGATTTGAGGCTTTGCGATACGTGCGCTAAGAGCACGTCCGGGGGAACCGGCTTCTGAAGAAAGATGAAATGATTTCCCGCCGAAAGTGCCGCTGCCAAGAGGCCTTCACTTTGCGGCTTGCCAGACGACAAGATCACCTTGCAGTCTGGGAAAATGCGCCTAATCGTGATTCCCAATTCAATACCATTCATGCCGGGCAGCATGATGTCAGAGATGACCAGTTCGGGCGGCCTCAGTAGTGCCGCTTGAATAGCATCCTCCCCGTCGTACGCAGTTACCACGTCGTATCCGCTTTTGTGCAAGATTTTTGCTAATGTCTCGGCAATGACGGCTACATCGTCGACGACCAATATAGTCGGACGGTATCCAGAATTGGCCATGGCTCTCCCCCCGCTTGCCTATCCATGGAGCTGCGAAGCTAATCCAATTCAGATGCGATGGCACAAGATTTTGGTTGCCGTAGTCACAGAAGTGTCACACTGGAGCCCGACACACGCAGAGCCGTCGAACAGCAGGCATCCTGAAAAAGAGTCTTGGATCGCTCGCATATCGAATAGCGAGTAGTTCATAAATACGGTTAGCCGTTGATATCTGATCAGGAGCGTCAGTGATTGTGCCGAACGTGATCTTGGGCGTTGCAGCCGCAACTACAACCGTAACAGTGATGGACCCGGCAACGGCCTCCGTAGAACAAGTCAAAATTGCTGAGCAACAGCGGGTGCTCAAGGTTTTTCCAAACTTCTACTCGAGTTTCGACTGGAATGCACCACCTATGTTGCCGAAACAGAAGTATCGCCTGACAACCCGCACTCTCATTGATCCAGTCACGTTTATTACCACCGGAGCAGTCGCGGGAGCGGAACAATATGAGAACATTTTTCCCAGTTTTGGCGGCGGGTTGGAAGGCTACGGAAAGCGTTACGGTGCTGCTTACGCCACTCATGCTTCGGGAGAGTTGCTGACGCGGGCGATCTTTCCGTCGGTATTTCATACCGATCCGCGTTACTTCATCATGGGCCACGGTAGCACCAAAGCACGGGCAGAACACGCGATTGCGTCGACCTTCGTGACACGGGGCGACAACGGCGCGCGAAAGTTGAATTTTCCGGAGATTCTCGGCGTGTTTTCTGCCGCTGCACTTTCCAATACGTATTTTCCGGCGAAGGAGCGTGGCGCCAGCCTTGTGCTGGTCAATGGCTTCGGCGACCTGGGAGGCGGTATGTTAGACAACCTCATCCGGGAGTTTGTGCTGAACCACCTCACCACCCGGGCGAAGCGCTGATTCCTCTTCGCTCCGAGAGTGTGTAACGACCACATCTGATCGGGTACCGGTTGCCAACAATAAGCGCGATCGGCGGAACAGAGCCGGTGAACGACTTCGCACTTGCGGGGTCGCTGCCAGGACGGATGATTCGAACACAAAGCGTCTCCGAGTCCGGTGCAAATCTTTAGCTGAACTCCTTCAGCTGGCGCTATCGGATACTGCCTAGCAACTCCGGAGTTGCGGAACTTTGTGAGTTCCCGAGGTTAGACGGCTCTCGAAAGCGCAACAACACTTCGGGAGGAGCCGGTAGAGCGCCCAGCAGAGCCAATGTCGCTTCGTGTCGCGCTTCACCGAGCCGCTCTACTGGGAGATCCTCGACGATTGTTCCTGCGTGAAGAACGGCAATTCGATCGCAGAGATGCAAGACCGAAACCAGATCATGTGACACGTAAAGCAACGTCGTACCATGGGTACGATTGAGCCGCCGCAGTAGAGCGACAATCTGTGTCTGTGTCACAGGATCCAGAGCGCTCGTGGGTTCATCGGCAATGATGAGCGCGGGCCGGTGGAGCAGAGCCAAAGCGATGAGCACGCGCTGGGCCTGGCCGACGCTGATCTGCGCGGGGCGGCGGCGCAGGAACTCCGCGTCCTTAGGCAACTGCACCTCTTCGAGTAGCTCTCGTATGCGAGCAGCGAGTTCTTCCGATGGATATTTCCTGTGCGCACGCCAGGCTTCGTTGAAGTGGCGCTGCAGACTGATTGCCGGGTTCAATGCCGACATTGCACTCTGTGGAATCAAAGCGATTCGGCTGCCACGCAGGGCGCGCAGTTTGCGTTCGGAAAGTGTCAGCAGGTTTTCGCCCTCGAGCGTGACCTCGCCCGTAAGACGCCCGCCGCGCCATGGCAGCAAGCCGAGTAGCGAAAGAACCAGCGTGCTTTTGCCCGCTCCACTGCCACCCACAAGTCCAAGCACCTCGCCTCGCGCCAGCTCGAGATGAAGGTTGCGCAGAACGGGCTTGCCGCCATAAGCAGCATCCAGTTGCACCCGCAGCAGAGGTTCGCTTGTCATCGCGCGCCTTCCAGATAGAGGTTCTCGACATTCCAAACCAGCGAGGGGTCCAGCACAGCCGGCTGCACGCCCTTCAGCCGCGGCGAAACTGCGACCAGCGCGTTCGGATAGACGAGATAGATAAACGGCTCTTGGTCCGCAACGATTTGCTGCACGCGGTCGATGGCCTGCTTCCGCTCCGCATCGCTGGAACTCGAAGCCTGCCGGTTCATGGCGCGGTCGATCTCCGCCTCCCACTCCGTCGCGGGCGTCTTCTCCGAGGGATTCCATTGGTGGTTGGGTGAATTACTGAGCCAGATATTCATCATTGCGTTCGGGTCGGGATCGACGTTCTCCAGGCCGAGCAGGCAGGCTTCGTAGTTCTGCGTGTGCATCAACCGCTCGATCAGCGCCGGGAAATCGAGCGGCACAACCGTGATCTGCATTCCGAGCGCAGAGAGGTCCTGCTGAATGAGAGTTGCCATTTTGAGGCGCGCATCGTTGCCCGCATTGGTGAGGATGGAGAACTTCACCGGATGCCCAGAGGCGTCTTGGAGCACACCACCGCTTAGATGAAAACCGGCGCTGGCAAGCCCCGCTTTGGCGGCGGCAACGTCTGTATGGGGCGCGCTCAGTTTTCTGTCATACCATGCGCTGTTCGCCGGTGAGATGAAGCTGTAGGCAGGCGTCGCATGTCCGAGGTAAGCAATGCGGGCCAGATCAGCGCGATGGATGGCCTGTGAGACCGCTACGCGAAACGCGCGGTTCTGAAACCAGGACTTTTCCCATGCGGGAATCGGCGCCTGCGGAGACTGATTGAACCATATCTGCTCTGTGTTGAGCGATGGACCAAGGTCGCGAACCGAGGATGGAGTCCTCTTTTTGAGAAGCTCGAAATAGTCTGGCGGAAGACTGTCGATCAGGTCATATTCACCGCGCTCGAAGAGCCTGATCTCCTGCTCATGATTTTCGAGCACGTCGAGCCGAATACCGGCAGCATAGGGAAGCATTTTGCCCGAAGCATCGCGGTTTGCGTAGTGCGGATTGGGCCGCAGGCGCACGAATTGCGACCGGCGGTAGTCGGCCACTACAAACGGGCCGGAGGTAACGCGCCCCTCGCTGGGACGATCCGCAGGCTCAATGGCGATCTCATCGAAAACTTTGCCAATGCCGAGAACGCGCTGTGGCAGATGGACTACGATGGTCCGCGGGTCGGGTGTAACCACAGTGACGCCGGCGGGTGAAAGAAACTCTTCAGCAACGGGCGCCTTGGTAGCTTCCAGCAAGACACGCCGGATGGACCAGGCCGCGTCCTTCGCTGTCAGGCTGCTGCCGTCAGAGAACTGCAGCCCCGAACGCAGCTTGAAGGTGACGGTCTTGCCGTCGGGAGAAAGGTTCCAGCTCTCAGCCAGCTGCGGCTCGACCTTCTGTGTGAAGCGGTTGAAGCGCAGCAGGACGCCCGCTGTGAGATAGCGCACCAGTTCGGATTCCTGATCGTCCACCTTCGCCGGATCGAAGGTCTTGGGATCGTAGCCGATAGTCCACGCCAGTTCACCGGGCATTCGCGGCGCTGCCTGTGCGGCGCAAACTGGTGCGAGTGCGGCAATGAAGAGTGCCGCGATCGAGATCTGTGCAGTAACCAGTCGGCGCATTCCTTATGCCTCCCCTGCCGCGGCTTCCAGCAGCAGCAGAACAGTAACAAGCAGCGCTACGGGAAAGTAGACCCACCGCGTCTCGAAGAGCATGGCGGAGTTGTCAAGCTCGAGCAGCATACCGCCCCACGACGGTAGCGGCTCGCCGATGCCCAGCCCCAGCGCGCCCAGATTGGCTTCAGCCATGACGAAGGCCGGAATGGAGATGAGAAATTGCGGCAGAAGCAGGGTAACCAGATTCGGAAGCACAGTGCGCACGACTTGCACGCCGCGCAAACCGCCCGCGCGTGCATAGAGCATCCACTCCGTGCCTTTAAAGCTGAGTGCTCCCCGGTACACGGCGCGCGCACAGGCAGGCCAGCCCAGCGCAGCGAGAACCATGAAGGTTATGGCTGCGGAGTTGGCCGGAGATGTGGTGAGCGGCAAAGCGGAGCGGACCATCATGAGCAGGAACAGCCACGGCAGAGCGAGAAAGACGTCACACAGCAGCATGGCGGTCCAGCCGACACTCGCTGGACCGAAAGCCGCAAGCGCGCCGATCCCCGCTGCTGCCGCTGTGGTTATGGCGGAGGCCACAATCGAACCCGCAAGACTAAGCAGCAGAGCCGCCGAAACTCGTACCAGCCGATCGCGGCCGAGCGCATCGGTGCCGGCCGGATGCTGCCTCGATGCCGCCGCAAGCGTAGATTCGCGATCCTGACGGGCATAGCTGGCACCGGGCGCGACGACGATTACGGCAGCGGCGAGGACCAGCACGGCGAGCGCGGACGCTGCTACGAGCTTGAGCTTCATGCATTCCTCCAGCCGCCCGCGCGGTCTGAGGCCATGCCCGCAACCGTAACAGCGAAAGCCATGATGACGGTCGCGGCCAGCAGCACGGGAAGATCACGGTTCATCGCCGCATTCCACGCCAATTGCCCGAGGCCCGGAACATTGAAGATGACTTCCACCGGGACCAGCGCGCTCAGCGCAGTAACAATGGAGAGCGAAACCAGAGCTGCAAGTTGTGGCGCGGCGGCCGGCAGAATATGCGCGAGCAGAAGCCGCGGCAGGCGGATTCCCTGAGCCCTTGCCTGCAACAGATGCGGATCGAGCCAGGCCTTACGCAGCGTGCTATGCAGAAACTTGAAATCCCGCGCCGCGAGTAGAATTGCCATCACGAGAATAGGGCCGCCGTAATCTGCAAGCAGGCAGAGCGTTGCCATGGCCGCTGTTGGAACGGCCAGCAGGAGCGTCGCCGGGCTTTGCCACAGCAGCGACGGCTTGCGTCGGGCGCTTGAAAGCAGTGCCGCGCATACGGCAAGTGACCAGGCCAGGATGAGAGCCCGCAGCAACAGGCGTCCTGTAACCGCCAGCCGCGGCCGAATCAGCTCAGCTACGGGAATTCCATATTGCCGCGAGGTACCGGCATCGCCGCGCAGCCATGCACTGACCTCTGTGGAGAGCAGATGTCTCAGCGAACCGCTGCGCGCCGCCTCGGCAGAGAGCTCTTCACGCGCCGCGTCGCCGTAGCGCGAGTCCATCTCGCGCGCATCGCTCAAATAACCAGGCGCGTAACGTACGAGAAGTGTTGAGCCAATGATGACGAGAAGCACAATGGCAAACGCCCGCGTGAGCCACTTCGCCACCGCAATCGCGGGCTTCATCGGTGGAACGTGCCTACCAGAACGGGCTGCGGCTCGCCTCTGTGATGTTCGCGGTAATAGCTTCGCTTGCTCAAGTACATCTCCCGGTCCGCTTTCCCCAGCAACTCTTCGGCGCTTTCACCGTCGTCCGGATAGTAGGCCAGGCCTATGCTCGAAGAGATGTCGACTTCGATGCGAAGGCCCCTGCATGCGCGCTGCACCGCCGCGTCGAGCTTCTCCAGTTGGGACCACGTCGAAGAACCATCCATTGCAGGAAACAGAAACGCAAACTCATCGCCGCCCATCCGGGCAATAGTGTCCGATGGACCCGAGCAGGCCCGAAAGCCTTCTGCAATGGCACGCAGCAAGTCATTGCCAACCAGGTGCCCATGCCGGTCGTTTACGGCCTTGAAAGAGTTCAGGTCACACACACCCACGGCAAAGCGGCTTCCCGACTCGCGCGCTTTTTCCACCTGCGCGTCGATCTGCTGCAGGAAGTACCTCATGTTCACGAGCTGCGTAAGATGGTCGATGCGCGCGTCCTTTTCCGCATTGCGGAAACGCAGCGCATTCTGCAGCGAGAGCGAGAACTTGGATTGGATCGCCTGCAGGATGCGGAGATGGTCTTTGGAAAACGCCGCATGTTTCGCCGCGTAGACCGAAAGCACGCCAAACAGAACTCCACTCGGGTCGAGCAACGGAATCGAAAGCGCAGAGCTGTTTTCGGTGAACGCGCCACTCTCAGGCACAAAATTCGGCTCGACCGTAGGGTTGCCGTTGATGATCGGCCGCTCGTTCTGCGCAACCCATCCGGAGAGCCCTTCTCCCAGAGGAATGTGCTGTGGTGAAAACGCGTGGGCCAGCGGGCCGTCAATGTACTGCGCCATGACGGACTCTTCCGATTTGAGATAAACCGAGAAGCAGTCGAACGGGATAAGGGACTGCAGCCGGCGGGACATCATTGCGCTGGTTTCACGCGCGCTGAGCGACGTTCCCAGCGCCTGGCTCATTTCGAAAACCGCCTTGGCTTCCTGGCTGGCAGCCGCAATCAGGCTGAGCGATTTTGCCGCCAACGCATCGGCATTTTCGCTGCGCGCTGAGGCAGAAGCGTGGCTTTCCTGCTCCGGCGCAAACCCGGCGCCCGGCGCAGCGCCGCGCTCGATGAACAGATCTGTCTTGAGCGGCTCCATCTCCTGGATCTGCTGACGGGCCATCGCCTCGAGTTGCAGATAACGTTCCTCCAGCAGCTGCACTACGGCAGGATCAAATTGCGTTCCCGCTTTGCTTTTCACAAACGCCATGGCTTCTTCAATCGGCATGGCCCTGCGATACGGACGCTCAGAGGCGAGTGCATCAAAACAGTCGACGGCGGTGAGGATGCGTGCGCCGATCGGAATGTCTTCTCCCTTTAATCCGTCGGGATACCCACTCCCGTCCCACGCTTCATGGTGCGACCGCACAATCGGCACGACTGGATACGGAAAGTGAACGCGCTCGAGAATGTCCGCTCCCACGATGGGATGGATCTTCATCTTCTCGAACTCTTCCGGCGTGAGCTTGCCGGGTTTGTTGATGATGTGCTCCGGGACTGCCAGCTTGCCGATGTCGTGCAGGAACGAAGCGGTCGTGAGCGCCTGCATCAACGGCTTGTCCAGGCCCATCGCCTTCCCAAGCTCCGAAACGTACACGCGCACGCGCATCAGGTGGCGGTGCGTGTTCTGATCCTTCGCTTCGACGGCCATGGCCAGACCCTCGATCGTGCGAAGGTGCAGCGCTTCCGTCTCAATCACGTGCCGCTCGCGATCGCGCACAATCTCCATCTGCGCGCAATACGCGCGGTAGACGGTGTAAACCATCGGGATCAGGAGCAGCGAGGTCATCCAGCCGAACAGGATGCCGATGTAATTTGCAGCGGCAGCCAGCATGGCGCCGACAACATAAAAAGGCAGATACCAGAGAAACTCGCTGCGCCACTGCCTGAAGGGCGCAGTCTGCGATTCCCACGCGATCACCAATGCGAGAGGAAGCGTATTCGCCAGAAAATATACGGTGGCTGCCAGCGCTAGAGCCGGAGCGACTTCATTGCTTAACAATCTGAGCGATGCGGTGTAGGTATGCCAGGCGAGCACCGTCGCCGTGATCACATTCGCGACGTTGAAGACGATCTGGATCAGCGAGAAGGATTTTGTGACGCGGAACCGGCACAACGCGATGACGCTCGCAGCAGCCAGTACTACGGCCTGTAGCGGTGACAGCTCCAGAATGCCCAGCAGGATGAAGGGAAAGTTAACCGACATCGTCCCTTCGGATTTGGGCATCGCGATTTTCATGCCCGAGCTGAGCAGGATGGCGATGAGATAGACGGAGAAGTGTAGCCATTCCTTTGTGGGATGACCGGAGGTCGAGATCAGGCTCGCGATTGCGCCAGCCACGACCGAGCACACAAGAGCCTTCACTCGCAACGTCATCGCACAACTCTCAAAGTCTTCCGGACGCAGGAACGCCGTACTTTGATGTCATCCTTGCCGGTCGGCTCAAATTGGAAGAATAACTAGATATTGAACCCTTTGGAGTATGCTAGCGGTGCACAAGCCAAAGCCCAATGCTTCTTTAGTTGCAATCGGATGGCGCTCCTCGGCACATTCCCACTTGAGTAACGGCTTCTGCATTACTTTTCGCACCACGTGCCACAAAAGCTGCAGCCGCGAAAGGCTCTGCGACGCCTCTGGCAATTCGTAACCCCCTCCACCCACAGACTGCTGCCGGAGTGGAACCGCGCGCATCAATATAAAGATGTGGCCGTGGTGTCACGACTTTTCCTTCTTCATTCCGATTCGAGGAACAGATGCTCGCAGCGCGGTTCGATCGATTTAGCGAAGACTTCAGTTCGCTCTCCTGCCGGAAGCTACCGGATCCATCTCTCAACGCGGGCGAGGTGCTCGTAAAGGTGCAGGCAGCGTCCATCAGCCCAAGCGATGCGAAGAATGTGCAGGGCCGCATGGAAGGCACCACCCTGCCGCGAATTCCGGGGAGAGACTTTGCAGGCGTGGTCGTAGCCGGAGAACCCTCCTTGATCGGAGCGGAGGTTTGGGGTACGGGCGGAGACATTGGCTTCACACGAGACGGCTCGCACGCCCAATTCTTGCGGCTGCCTGCGAACGGCGTTGCCCGACGGCCAAAGAAGCTGAGCGCAGAAAAAGCCGCGGCGAGCGGAGTCAACCTTGTCACCGCATGCAGCGGTCTGAAGGCAGCCGGCCTGCGTGCGGATGATGTCGTTCTTGTCATCGGCGCCACCGGCGGCGTGGGAAGCGCGGTGGTGCAGTTCGCGTTGTGGAAAGGCGCCCGGGTGATCGGCGTCTCCCGTTCTCCTCGCGATTTACCGGAGGGGGTCACGGGAATCATTTCCGGCACCGTCGAAGAGACCGTGTCCGCAATTCGCCATGCAGCTCCGGCTATGGGAGTGTCGCTCGTCTTTGACACGGTTGGCGGCGAGCTCTTCGAAGTGGGCCTTAAGGCTCTCGCGCACAACGGCAGGCAGGTGAATATTACGTCTACCGGGTCGCGCCGCGTCAGCTTTGACTTGGTCGATTTCTATCATCGCGAAGCTCGGTTGATCGGCGTAGACAGCCGAGTGCTGGACACGGCGGCTTCCGCCGCGATCCTTGAAGAACTGCGAGAGCCGATTGAGCAAGGACTCGTCTCAACTCCGGCAGTTGGCCAAAAGTTTCCACTCGACCAGGTGGCGAATGCGTATAAGGCCGTGGCAGGCGGCCACGCGCGAGGAAAGGTCATTCTCGACATGCCGTGATGAGCGGCAGAGCCGCCGGCCTTCAATGTCAGTTTGATCGGATAAGAAGCTGCCCACGCGAGCCGAAAGGCAAATCCATACGATGGAAGAAGATGCAGGATGATGTTGCAAGTGCCGGAATGCTGACTCGATTTACATCTTCTTTCTATTGAATGGCTTACAACTCCTTCCCACCAATCAGGCCAGTACCCTGCCCCCGATTGATTGCCCCATCTCCGCAAACGCCCCATCGTTCGATCTCTCACTGTCACCCTGCCACCTCACACAGGTCCCAAGTTGTTTGCGCCATAAATAACCCCGAATCATCAAAGCATTAGGCGACGTCTTCCAAATTGAAAGAGCTGCGGTAAGGCGCTATACTTGGAAGAGTAATATACGACTGAAATAGTCGTATATTTAGGCATCGCGTGAGGCTGGTCAAGGGAGCGGTTGCGGGCGCAACCACTCAGACGTTGCGATCAGGCCTCGTTGGGAGTCTGCATGGGATCGAGCGTTGACACAATTCGTGACCTGGCCCTCCAGGAATACAAATGGGGATTCGTCACCGAGATCGAGAGCGAGAAGGTTCCTCGCGGCTTGAATGAGGACACGGTCCGCCTGATTTCGGCGAAGAAGCATGAGCCCGAGTTCATGCTGGAGTGGAGGCTGAAGGCCTATCGCCATTGGGCGGCCCTTGAGAAGTCGCAAGCCGAGCCCCGCTGGGCCAACATCCGCTACAGCCCGATCGACTATCAGGACATCATCTATTACTCCGCTCCTAAAAAGAAGCCGAGCCTGAAGAGTCTGGACGAGATCGATCCGGAGATCCTGCGCACTTATGAGAAGCTCGGTATCCCGCTTGCGGAGCAGCAACTGCTGGCCGGAGTCGCCGTCGATGCTGTCTTTGACAGCGTTTCAGTTGCGACTACCTTCAAGGAGAAGCTCGCTGAATTGGGCGTGCTGTTCTGCTCCTTCTCTGAAGCGGTCGAAAAATATCCAGACCTCGTGCAGAAATATCTCGGCTCAGTTGTTCCGCACACCGACAACTTCTTCGCAGCCTTGAATGCCGCTGTTTTCAGCGACGGATCTTTCGTTTATGTGCCCAAGGGCGTGCGGTGCCCCATGGAACTGTCCACCTACTTCCGGATCAACGCGGCCGAGACCGGGCAGTTCGAGCGCACGCTGATCATCGCCGACGAAGGCGCATCCGTAAGTTATCTAGAGGGCTGCACTGCGCCGATTCGCGATGAGAACCAGCTCCATGCAGCAGTGGTCGAGCTCATCGCGCTGGATAACGCGCAGATCAAGTATTCGACCGTGCAAAACTGGTATCCCGGCGACAAACAAGGCCGCGGCGGAATCTACAACTTCGTCACCAAGCGCGGCAAGTGCGCTGGGGTGAACTCGAAGATCTCGTGGACGCAGGTGGAAACGGGATCAGCGATCACGTGGAAGTATCCAAGCTGCATCCTGCAGGGTGATAACTCAGTGGGCGAGTTTTATTCGGTGGCGCTAACCAACAACTACCAGCAGGCCGATACAGGCACCAAGATGATCCACATCGGCAAGAATACGCGCAGCACCATCGTATCGAAGGGCATCTCTGCCGGGCACGGTCAAAACACGTATCGCGGCATGGTGAAGATCCAGAAAGGCGCCACGGGTGCGCGCAACTACACGCAATGCGATTCGCTGTTGATCGGCGATCAGTGCGGGGCTCACACGTTTCCTTACATCGAGGTCAAAAACTCGACGGCGCATATGGAACACGAGGCTTCGACGTCGAAAATTGGCGAGGATCAGATCTTTTATCTGCAGCAGCGCGGACTCAAAGCCGAAGATGCCGTGTCGATGATCGTCAACGGCTTCTGCAAGCAGGTATTCCGCGAACTACCCATGGAGTTTGCCGTCGAGGCGCAAAAGCTGCTGGGCATCAGCCTGGAAGGCAGCGTCGGCTAAGAGCCGACAGCTGAAGCGCACGACGAATGAGGTGAGAAGAAATGAGTTTGCTCCAGATTCACAATCTGCATGTCAAGATCGGCGGCCATGAAATTCTCAAAGGCCTCGATCTGACCATCAATGCCGGCGAAGTGCACTCGATCATGGGCCCCAATGGTTCGGGAAAAAGCACCTTGGCCCAGGTTCTCTCGCGGCGCGAATCGTACGAGGTGACGGAAGGCGAAATCCTCTTCGACGGTAAAGACCTGCTGGCGATGAAGCCCGAAGAGGCCGCGTGCGAAGGCGTCTTCATGGCCTTTCAATATCCAGTTGAGATTCCGGGTATCGGCAATGCCTACTTTCTGCGCAGCGCGCTCAATGCAATCCGCAAATATCGGGGTCTCGACGAACTGGATGCGATGGATTTTCTTCCACTCTTCCGCGAGAGGCTCAAGCTGCTGGAGATGGACGAAAAGCTGCTGAATCGCTCTGTTAATGAAGGTTTCTCGGGCGGTGAAAAGAAGCGCAATGAGATTCTGCAGATGGCTATGCTGGAACCAAAGCTCGCCATTCTCGATGAGACCGATTCCGGGCTCGACATTGACGCGCTTCGCATCGTCGCACAGGGCGTAAACGCATTGCGCGATCCTGATCGCGCAATGATCGTAGTTACGCACTATCAGCGCCTGCTCAACTACATCGTTCCCGACTTCGTGCACGTGCTGGTGGATGGGCGCATCGTTCGCTCCGGCGGTCCGGAGCTTGCGCTGGAACTGGAATCGAAGGGCTACGGCTGGGTTGAAGATGAAGCGCGGCAGGTGGCGCCCGCCTCTGCTTGAAGGAGATTATGAATGGCCGTTGAGACAGCCCAACTCGAAAGCTACCTTGAAGATTTCACCGAATTCGTAAAGCAGACGGAGAAGGACACGCCGCAGTGGCTCCGCGATCTGCGCGACGCCGCGTTCGCGCGCTTTTGCGAGGTTGGTTTCCCGACGCCGCGCGATGAAGACTGGCGATTTACCAGTCTCGCTGCGCTGCGGCGCACGCCGTTCCGCGCGGCTCGCGGTAACGCGGTACGGCTTTCCAAAAATGATGTTGCAGCCTGGCACATGGAGGACGCGGCCGCACGGCTGATATTTGTGGATGGACGCTTCGCTCCGGAACTGTCGGCCCTGGATGGAGTGCCCGAAGGGGTAACGGTCAACGGGCTGCAAAGGGAACTCGCAGGTGAGGCGTCTGCAGTAACAGAGCACCTGGGACGCTACCTGAATATCGAGCGCGATCCGTTCTGCGCGCTGAACACAGCCTTCGCGGAAGACGGAGCGTATGTTCACGTCAAGCGGGGTGTAGTGGTGGAGCAGCCGATCCATCTGCTCTTCATCTCCACTTCCGCCGCAACGCCAACCGTTACCCACCCGCGCAACCTGATCGTCGTGGAAGATGAGAGCCAGGCATCGGTCGTAGAAGACTACGTCTCTTTGGGCGCGGAGACGCCGGCGTTTTCCAACGCCGTAACCGAACTGGTGGCCCGCGGCAGTGCTTCCGTTTCGCACATCCTCATTGAGCGTGAGCATCTGCAGAGCTACAACTTCTCCACATTGCGCATTGAGCAGGCCCGAAGCGCGAATGTGGCCTCACACTCGCTACTTTTAGGTGGAGCGCTGGTGCGCAACAACGTTCATCCCGTGTTGGCAGGCGAAGGCGGTGAGTGCCTCATCAACGGTCTGTTTATCGGCAGTGGGCGCCAGCATCTGGACAACTACATGCTGGTGGAGCACGCGAGCCCGCATTGCGCCAGCCGGCAGTTCTACAACGGCATTCTCGACGAGCAGGCCCACGGCGTCTTTCATGGCCGCATCATCGTGCATAAGGACGCGCAGAAGACTGACGCAAAGCAGACCAACCGCAACCTGCTGCTGAACGACGATGCGCAGATCGACACCAAGCCGCAATTGGAGATCTACGCCGACGACGTAAAGTGCACGCACGGCGCGACCATCGGCCAAATCGAGGATAACGCGCTCTTCTATCTGCGCTCGCGTGGCATCAGCGCTGTGGAGGCGCGCCGGCTTTTGCTTGAAGCCTTTGCAGGTGAGTGCCTTGATCGCATCAAGGAAAAGCCAGCGCGCGAGTACGCGCGTGTCATCGTTGACCGTTATCTGTCGGCGCTCGCAATCGCTGCTCCCGCAAGCGCTGTTCCCTTCGTCCGGAGCGGCGCGGAGAATGACCACCAGACGAGTTGAGAGGAGATCCAATGAGCACGCCTGCCTTAGCGCCGCGTAGTGAAGGCCGGAGGTCGATCAGAACCGGATTCGATGTCGAAAAGATCAGGTCCGACTTCCCGATACTCGGCGAGCGTGTTCACGGCCGGCCCCTCGTGTATCTCGATAACGCAGCGACCTCGCAAAAGCCGCAGGTCGTGATCGAGGCGATCGCCCATTACTACCGGCACGACAACGCCAACATCCACCGCGGCGTTCATTTGCTCTCGCAACGTGCAACCGACGAGTTCGAAGCCGTGCGCGTCGCCGTGCAGTCGTTTCTCAATGCAAGGGAACACCGCGAGATCGTCTTTGTCCGGGGCGCGACCGAAGGGATCAATCTGGTTGCTCAGACTTACGGCCGTCAGCATGTCGACGAGGGCGATGAAGTGCTGATCTCAGCCATGGAGCACCACTCGAATATCGTGCCCTGGCAGATGCTCTGCGCGGAAAAACACGCGACCCTGCGCGTGGCCCCGATCAACGATGCCGGCGAGTTGCAAATGGAGGAATTCGAGAGCCTGCTCTCGCCGCGCACCAAGGTCGTCGCCATTACGCATATGTCGAACGCGCTCGGCTCCATCAATCCAATCCACCAGATCGTCCGCATGGCGCACGCCAGGAATATACCCGTGCTCGTCGACGGAGCACAAGCCGTGCCGCATCTACCCGTTGACGTTCAGGAGATGGATTGCGATTTCTACGTCTTCTCCGGCCACAAGGTCTATGGACCCACAGGCATTGGAGTGCTATATGGTAAGGTGGGTCTGCTCGAGGAGATGCCGCCCTATCAGGGTGGCGGCGATATGATCAGCTCCGTCACCTTTGAAAAGACGATCTACAACAAGGTGCCACACAAATTTGAAGCCGGCACACCGGATATTGCGGGTGTCATCGGACTGGGCGCGGCCGTCGCTTATGTCGGGAGTCTCGGTTTGAGCACAATCAGCACTCACGAGCACGATCTGCTCACCTATGCCACAGAAAGAGTCGGCGCGATTCCGGGCGTGCAACTGGTAGGAACGGCTAAGCAAAAAGCAGGTGTTCTGTCGTTCGTTCTGGATGGCATTCATCCGCACGACGTCGGCACAATTCTAGACCTGGAGGGGATTGCCGTTCGCACCGGTCATCACTGCGCGCAGCCGGTGATGGACCGGTTCTGCATTCCAGCCACCGTGCGCGCGTCTTTTGCGGTGTACAACACGACTCAGGAAATCGATGCCCTTGCGAGAGGGCTCGACAAGGTGAAGGAGATTCTCGGCTGATGGCAGACCTGAGGGATATGTATCAGGAAGTAATTCTTGAGCACGCGAAGTCTCCGCGCAACTATCGCGCTTTGGGAACTCCTGCGGTCAAGGCAGAGGGCTATAATCCGCTGTGCGGCGATCGTTGCACCATTTACCTCACCATCCGGGGCGATGTCATTGAGGACATCGCGTTTGAAGGCTCCGGATGCGCCATCTCCCGCGCCTCGGCGTCGATGATGACGCAGAGCCTGAAGGGGAAGACAACCGGGGAAGCCGAAGGACTGTTCAAGAGCTTTCATGGCATGGTCACCGGACAGAACAGCAACGGTGATCGTCCGCAACTCGGAAAACTGGAGGCATTCGCGGGTGTCTCCGAGTTTCCTGCGCGCGTGAAGTGCGCCACCCTGGCCTGGCACACGCTGGAAGCGGCGCTTCACGGAGAGCATGAACCGGTCACGACCGAGTAGGAAGGCATCTGATGGAAACCGTCGAACTCAAACGCGATTGCGAAGCGGTTGCAATCCCCAGCGGCCTGCGCCAGACCCTCCCGCAGGGTACGTCCGTGCGGATTGTGCAGGCGCGCGGCGGCAGCTACACGGTTTCTACCAAGATCACTGCGATGTACCGTATCGACGGAAAGGACGCGGATGCGCTGGGCTTCGATACAACCGGAGCGGCAGACCAGCCAAAGCAGCAAGGCTCATTCCGCGAACAACTCGTGTGGGACGCTTTGAAGACGGTGTACGATCCTGAATTGCCCGTCAACATTGTCGATCTTGGCCTGGTCTACAGCTGCTCTTTCGCGTCCAATCCGCAGGGTGGAAGAACAGTCATCGTTCAAATGGCCGTGACCTCTCCCGGTTGTGGCATGAGCAATGTGCTGAAATCCGATGTAGAAAGTAAGCTGCTTCGATTGCCTGAAGTCTCCGAAGCGCGCGTCGAAGTGGTATTCGATCCTCCGTGGAATCCAAGCCGGATGTCCGAGGCCGCTCGATTGCAGTTGGGCATGGATATTGAAGGCACACCGAGTCTTGTCCAGATCTCTCCCAATCGTTGATTGTCCTGCAAGATTTGGACGAAACGAAAGGAGGGCGCCATGATCTACCAGGACCGTAGAGATGCGGGCCGCGCGCTTGCGCGGACCGTCGCAGTCCTTCCAAACATCAAGGAAGCAATTGTTCTCGCCTTACCGCGAGGCGGGGTGCCCGTGGCGTTCGAGGTCGCGCGGGAACACAACCTGCCTCTGGACATTCTTGTCGTGCGCAAGCTGGGCGTCCCAGGAGAAGAGGAATTAGCGATGGGCGCCATCACCAGCGATGGAACCGCTGTGTTCAACTCCGACATCATTCAGGCATGCGGTATCTCGGATGAGATACTGCGCGCGACGATCAATCGGGAACAGTTGGAAGTCGAGCGCGAGGAACGCGAATATCGCAGCGGCAATCCTGCCTTGGCAATTGTGGACCGCACCGTTCTGTTGGTCGATGACGGGCTCGCAACCGGAGCGACCATGCGGGCAGCCGCTCGATCCGTGCGATCGAGCGCCAGGCAGATCGTCATCTCAGTTCCCGTCGCTGCAGCGTCCACCTGCAGGCAACTCCGCTGCGAAGCGGACCTGGTGGTCTGCCCGGTTACGCCAGAGCCATTTGGCGCCGTCGGCAGGTTCTATGACGATTTTCGGCCGACGAGCGACGACGAAGTCCGCGCGCTCCTTACGCAGGCTCGCAATGGCTGGGCAATACGTCCGGCTGCGTAGAAGATGGCGATTGGGCTCCCCGGCAAAGCGCCGTGTATCACTCGGCACGAGAGTTAACCCGCCTGATTCTTTCTTATTTGTTTGCAGCTCTGAAACAACTTATTTACCTTACCTTCACTGTGATTGCGTTACTGTCTGAATGATACGATTCGGGAATTTCGACCAACCGCACGACGGGAACGAGAAACGGTGGATCGATGCGAATCTCCGAATGGATTCAGGCAGGATTTGCCGTCATCCTTGCGGTCGCAGCGTGGGTCTCCCCTCTTTCAGCACGCCGTCGATACACAACAACCTGGCTTGCCGCATTCGTCATCTTTGCGATTGTGCTGGCTCGCCTTTCCGAATATGTCCTCACGCCGGTGCAGGCTTCGATTCTCCGCGATTGGCTGCCGGTGCCTTTGACTCTCGTCCCCTATTGGCAGACGGGCCAGTTCTTCAACGGACCGAACGAGAAGATTCAAGCGTGGCTGGTTGAATCCGACCGGTGGTTGCTGAATCTTGGGTCGCGAACCGGTTTGACCTTCAGCCGATTCGCGCGCGTCTCCATGGAATGGGCCTACATGCTTTGCTACCCGCTCGTACCCTTGGGCCTGGCAACGCTCTATGCGGCAGGACTACGGCAGCATGCGAGCGCATATTGGTTCTTTGTTCTTGTGCCGACATATTTTTGTTATGCGGTCACGCCCTTTTTTCCCGCACTGCCGCCGCGCAGCGTGGGAACAGACCGCATGAGTACTCCGTCGAACAAAAGCCGCATCTTCAACCTGTGGATTCTGAAGCTCGGAAGTATTCAAGCGATCTCCTTCCCAAGTGGTCACGTCGCTGCCTCCCTGGCCATCGCGCTTGTGCTTCTGCAATATCTTCCCGTCACCGGCGCAATCTTCCTGGTGATCACTTTCTGGATTGCCATCGCAGCGGTCGTGGGGCGCTATCACTACACACTCGACGTTCTGCTGGGTGCGCTGGTGACATTAGTTGTGTACGTCGCGTGGCGCGCTCACTTGATCCCAAGCACTCTCTTGAACGCGCCTGCCACGATCTTCGCTGCGCCATTCTGAGGCTTGCCATTCTCCGGCGGAAGAAAGAGCGACGATAGAAGCTTCACGCCCGCGGGAAGCTTAGCAGGTACGCCCGGCGCCTCCGGCGGGAAGAACTTCGTCAACGCGTGGCGCGGATCCTCGCGCATCAGGTCGATCATTGCCACGCGATGCACGCAGGAGACCGTACAGAAGGGAGCGCAAGCCTTCCTGGTCCAGTACTCGCGCTCCAGGTCTTCGCCTGTGTACTTCTCCAGCGGGATGGCGGGATAACCTCGCTGTTGCGAACAGTAGTGAACAAGCCCGTCTTCGCAGATGTACAGATAACGGCTGCCCGCGCGGCACTGCCAGTCATTCGGTCGCCCCGCGGCAAGGTTCTTCTGGAAGATATTGTCGTAAGCAAAGGCCCAGAAGCCCGGCTTGCGTTCCCTTTGTATCTGCTCGTAAACGGCCCTGTCCGCATCGCGCAGTGGCTGCAACTGGCCCTTGTGGTCGTGGATCGTGCCAACGGTGGTATCGAAACCCAGTTCCAGAGCGCGCCGCGTGATGATGAGTGCATCTTCGGGTTGCTTTACTCCGGCACCGACGACTGAATTGATACTAACGTCGAATGCAGCGTGCTCGGCCAGCCATTCGAGCTTCTTATCCAGTACCTTGAGGCTCTTCTTCGACACGTCGTCGGGCTGCACGTTATCGATGCTGATCTGCAGGTGCTCCAGGCCGGCGCGATTCAGCTCCCGGATGCGCTCAGGGCTCAGCAGGTATCCGTTGGTGATGAGGGTGGCAATGCGGCCATGCTTGCGAATGCGCCGGATCAGTTCGTCGAGTTCGGGATGCAGCAGCGGTTCACCGCCGCTGAAGGTAATGATCTCCGTTCCCATAGCAGCGAGAAGATCGATGCGGCGCGCCATCTCAGCGGTGGAAACCGGACTCGAGACCTTGTCGTACTCGTTGCAATAAGCACAGGAGAGATTGCAGCGGCGGATTGGAATGATGTGCGCCAGAATTGGATGGCCACGCGATTTCAATGCGCGGGCGATCATGCGCGCCTGGCGAAAGCGGCGCGGCAGCGAACGCATCTTTCTCCATGCCCGCGCAAATCCCATCTCGATCTCACACGCAGAATCAGGATTGAGACCAGCCGACGCCAGCCTACACGCGCCTCATGACACGCCGATGAAATTGCAAATCGCCCGCAACCAGTACAAAGGTAACGGAATCTATCTGGTTACAGGGAAGGATGAAACTCAATCCCGCTGTAACCTCACCTTGACGCAACCGTTCTAGTTTTTCGTCATCATACCCACATGATTGCGCGCCGTACGCTGCTCCCAAGACAGATACTCTCCTGCTGGAACTGGAAGTGTGCTCTTCTGAGTGCGACCGCCCGTTCGCTGATCTATCTGGCAGCGATGGCCCGCACCGGCTTGCGCGGCAGCCTGGCCGTGGTCGCGGTGGAGATTGCGTACGTCACACTCACCGCCGGGATCTATGCCGGCATTCAGCAAAGGGCTCTTGGGATTCCTTCGCGGTTGCTCGGCAATTTTGTTGTCGCTCTCGGCGTGCCCGGCGCGGCCCAATCTCTGGACTGGCTCGCGCATCGGATCACCGGCGCGGCCGCGACAGGAAGAGCCACTTTGGCCGTCAGCATCTTTACGGTGATTTCGGGGCTCTTTCACTTGCACGTCATGCGCAATGGAGTCTTCCTCACCGGTCAGGGCCACACGTTGTTTGATGATTTTCGCCGTGTTCCTCGGCTCATCGCCGGATTCATTACCAAGCCGGTCGCGCTCTTCTCTCAGATAAGCTCGCGCCCCGCCCAGGCCATCGAATCAGAGGCCGCCTGAACTGAAGCTGCAAAAAATGTCTCCTCGTGTGCCAATGCTTGGAGTATGGCAACGCACGACCCGGAAGCAGCGGCGCATCATCCCGCCCTAGACGATAGCGCGGTCTTTCGTTCGAGGAATCAGACGCTGCGGGCTGATCTCATTCTCACTCTGCCCGTCGTGCTCTTTCTTGCGATCGGCATCTAGCGCTTGATAGAGATGTTCGAGGAGAACACTCATCTGCAGGGCGTCTGCGAAAGATTCCAACAGGTCCAGTGCACTCTCCGAATTTTCATGTTGACCGGAAGAGTGCGACTCGATATACAATCTCCCCATCTGGTGATCGGGAAGGCGGTGCGAATCCGCCACTACCCCGTAACTGTATTCGCTGAGAACTGAACGCGGAGCTTGCTCCGGCCACTGAGGGTTCCTTGGGAAGGCTGTTCAGATTCCTTGAAGCGTGAGTCAGGAGACCGGCCAGATTCTAATCCGTGCTTGATCCAGCTTCGATGGGAGAGCTGGAGAGTGTTCCTCTGCCGGTTGTTTCGGCAATGCGAAAACTGCTGAATCTCGTTGATCCCGCCGCCCGGGGCGAAGTGTCTCCGGCCAGAGGCGAACGATGCAGAAGATCGATCGAAAGACCGTCACGTTCGTGCTCGGCGGCGTGCGCAGCGGCAAGAGCCGCTTCGCCATGGAGCGCGCACAACAATTTGCGGGGGTAGTTTTCGTGGCCACAGCTGCGCCCTCTGACGCGGAAATGGCCGAGAAGATTCGCCGCCATCAGCTGGAACGCCCCGCGAGCTGGCGCACCGTGGAGGAACCGCTGGAGTTGGCGCGTGCGATCGAAAGCGCGGGTGCGCAATCCGATCTGGTGCTGATCGACTGCCTGACCGTCTTCGCCGCGAACCTGCTTGCCGCCGCACCCGACCTGGCTGCGCGGCGGGTTGATTCCTTCCTCGAAGCATTGCAAAACACACCGGCGTCTGTGGTGCTGGTTTCGAACGAGGTCGGCAGCGGCGTCGTGCCTCCCTATCCATCCGGCCGCCAGTTCCGCGATCTGCTCGGCGAATTGAACCAAAAGATCGCGGCAGTTGCGGATAACGTCGTGCTGTTGGTCGCGGGCCTTCCTCTAGCGCTCAAGGGCGAGACCGGAGTGTCCGCATGATCGGCTTCCTTGTGGCTGGGACCGCGAGCGGCGTGGGCAAAACCACCGCGGCGCTTGCGCTGATGGCTGCATCTCGCAGTCGCGGTTTGGTTGTTCAGCCGTTCAAGTGCGGCCCCGATTTTCTTGACGCCGGACACCACGCGGCAATGTGCGCACGTCCTTCGCACAACCTGGACAGTTGGATGCTATCCGCTGAAGATAACAGGGCTCTGTTCGCAAGCGCCTGCCGCGGCGCAGATATTGCGATCGTCGAAGGCATGATGGGTCTCTACGACGGCGCAGGAGGCGCGACCGACGAGGGCAGTACCGCGGAGATTGCCAAGTTGCTTGGCCTTCCTGTTGTGCTGGTGCTTGAAGCGTCCAACAGCGCACGCAGCATCGCCGCCGTAGTGAAAGGATTCGAAGGCTTCGATCCGCAGTTACGGTTCGCGGGAATCATCTTGAACGGCGTATCGAGTGAAGGCCATTACCGCATGCTGCAGGATGCAATTCGCACCGTCACAACAATGCCGCTGCTGGGCCGCATTCCCCATACCTCCTTGCTCGCGATTCCTGAAAGACATCTCGGTCTGCAAACAATTGAGGAAGAGAACGCACACGAGCAGCGGTCCGCGCATTTCTGCGATCTGGCACGGCAGCATCTCGATTTGGCTCCTTTGCTAGCCTTATCTCCGCTGCTAAGCGAGACACAATCCAGCGCAATACCATTGCCAGTCGGGCTTACTGCGCCTTTGCGCATCGGCGTGGCGCGCGATAAGGCATTTTCGTTCTACTACGCAGACAATCTTGATCTGCTGCGAAGGCATGGCGCAGAGATCCTGGAATTCAGCCCCATTTCCGATGAAGTCTTGCCACAGGACCTTGATCTTCTGTATCTCGGTGGCGGATACCCCGAACTGTATGCGCAGGATCTAAGCGAGAATCGGCGGATGTGCGACGCAGTTCGTTCCTTTGCCGAATCGGGCAAGCCGGTCTACGCCGAATGCGGAGGCATGCTCTATCTCGGTCAGTCGCTGACCGCACAGGAGGGCCGGAGCTTTCCGATGACCGGGGTGTTGGCGCTAGAGTTTGAGATGACCGCCCAGCTTGCTCAATTCGGCTACGTCGAGATTACCTTAACTCACGATTGTCTTCTTGGACGCGCCGGGCAGACTGCGCGCGGGCACAGCTTTCACTATTCGCGGCTGCGCAGCAATCCGTCGATACCAACGTGCTATCGCCTGCACTACTCTCTTTCTGGACGTGACGAATTCGAAGGATACCGGTATAAAAACGTGCTCGCCAGTTACATTCATCTGCACTTCCGGAGCAATCCTGCGATCGTGCCTTCACTGCTCGAACAGGCGCGCCACTGCCCCGCGACAGAGGTGAGCGCGTGAAGAATTGGGCCGCGATCGTGGCGTTCGGTATGGCGATTTCCGCATCCGCGCAGAGGCACGTTACAGATGAATTGGGCAGATCCGTGACCGTTCCCGATCATCCGCATCGAGTAATTTGTCTTCTACCCAGCGTAGTTGATGACGTCTACGCTCTCGGCGCCGGCCAGGACGTTGTCGCCGTCTCGGACTACACAAAATTTCCGGCAGAAGCGAGAAAGAAGCCCAGTGTCGGTGCGCCATTGAGCCCTTCGCTGGAAGTGATTGTTGCACTCCATCCCGATCTCGTTCTTGGCGATGGCGGCCTCAATGGCGCGGAGACACTGCGTCATCTCGAGCAACTCGGTATCCCGGTCTTCATGGTGAATTCACATGGAGTGGAGGGTATCTACCGCTCGCTCGACAGCATTGGACACGCCTTGCATCGCGAAGACGCCGCCGCGCAGCTCATTGCGAGTCTCCACCGGCGTGAAGCGGCAGTGCGGGCCCGTGTCAGCGGCAAAGCACCGGTGCAGGTTCTGATGCCTGTCTGGTACGACCCGATTGTGACCGTCGGCAACCACGCCTACATCACGGAATTGATCCAGCTAGCAGGTGGACATTCGGTCACAAGTGACATTCCGGAGGAATGGCCGCAGGTGAGCCTTGAGACGGTCGTTGCGCGCAGGCCGGAAGCACTATTGCTGGTGAGGGGATCGAAGGTATCGCTGGACGTCCTTCGCGGACGGCCCGGATGGAACCAGCTTCCAGCCGTGCGCAATCATCGCGTTTACTACGTTGGCGACGAGATCGAGTATCCGAGCCCTGTCGCATTCAATGCACTGGAGGAATTGGCAAAAGAATTTCATCCGTGAGATGGGCGCTCCATCTCGATCCATTCACTGCACAACAGCGGGATGTTCGGGAAGCGCGGTGCAAATCCGCCACTACCCCGTAACTGTAAGCGAAGAGGCCCCGTTCACAAGGCCACTGGAACCCAGGTTCCGGGAAGGCGATCGAGGCCGATGACGCGCGAGTCAGGAGACCGGTCCTGCTGCAACTTTCCGAGGGGAAACCATGCTTCGATCGTCGCGCGTCTACTGCCTTGTTCATCTCTTCGTCTTCGCCTTCACGCTTGCGGCAAATGCCGCAACCATCCGCGGCACTGTGTCAGACCCAACTGGCGCCGTACTTCCCAATGCCAAAATCGAACTGGTCGAGAACGGTATTACCGTTGCGACTGCGACGACAGATTCTCACGGCCTATACGCGCTCGAGTGGGTACCTCAGCCGGGAGCCAAGTTAATCATTTCCTCGCCCGGTTTTCGCCGTACGGAAAGAGCACTCGTCCGAAACGGAAACAGTGGCGAGCTAATCGTCGACTTCAGTCTCTCGCTCGCCTCGCTCTCCGAGCAGGTCACTGTCACGTCGACGGGCACGCCCACAACCGAAGGGCAACTCGGCACCGCCGTGACCGTCCTCGCTCGCCAGGACTATGAGGGCACTCGCGATCTTCAGGAAGCATTACCGCTGATTCCGGGCGCGCAGATCACAGAAACCGGGCGGGCTGGCGGAACGGCTTCCCTGTTCATCCGCGGTGGTTCGAGCAACGCGAACAAGCTGCTCATCGACGGCATTCCGGCCAACGACATTGGCGGAAGCATCGAATTTGCAGACATCGCATCAGCCGGTGTGGCATCGATTGAATTGCTGCGCGGCCCCAACAGTGCCCTGTATGGATCAGATGCTCTCGCCGGTGTCGTCAGCATCACAACCCCGCGAGGAAGCACGGCTCGTCCCCTACTGACTTATCTTGCGGAAGGCGGTAACTTCGGAACGTATCATGAGGAAGGATCGCTGGGCGGCACCTATCGCCAGACCGACTACTTCTCCGACTATTCGCGCTTCGCCAGCTCCAACGCACTGCCGAACAACCGCTATCACAACGGCACATTTGCCGGAAGTTACGGCTGGACTCCCTCGGCAAAGTCATTCTTTCGTTCGACGCTCCGCCACGACCAGGTCGCTTCCAACCTGCCAAACGCGATCCAGTTGTTCGGCATTCCCGACGACACGAAGCAGAGCAATGAAGATGCCTACTTCGGCGTGAGTTGGGAAAACCAGGCCAGCGCAGCCTGGCACAATCTCGTCCGCTATGGCGGAATCCGCTTGCGCTCGCAGTTCACTGACTTCGCACCAACCGGCATCCCTCAATATCTCGACACCAATACCGGAGGCAGTTGTACTCCACAGAGCGACGCAAGCTGTGCGCTCGTCGATTTTCTTGGCGCGCCGGTAACGATTCGCGGAGCGAATGGCTATACCGTAAACGGTCAGGCAGTCTTTCAATACGTCGAAGGCAATCCGCCCGATTATGGCTATCCCAATACGTACGCTTCGTCGACTGACAAGGACTTTGCCTACGCGCAGTCAGACTACCGGATCACAACCCATTTGCTCGGCTTTGCGGCATTACGTTACGAAGACGAGCGTGGATACTCGGGCAGCCACTCCAATTCAATTCAGCGCGGCAACTATAGCTACACACTCGAAGTGCAAGGAGATTTCGGCAATCGCCTGTTTTATACCGTCGGTAGCGGATTCGAGGACAACGGGCTGTTCGGTTTTGCCGCCACACCGCGCGCTTCGCTCGCCTGGCAAGCAACCAATGGCACAGCGAGCGGCCTGGTCAGCGGAACAAAGCTGCGCGCGAGCTTCGGCAAAGGAATCAAAGAACCCAATCTCAGCGATCAAACAACCTCGCTCTACGCTCTGCTCGCAACCTTGCCGGGAGGCGCTCAGCTCATCGCGCAGCATCACGTAGCTCCCATCGGACCCGAGCGTTCACGGAGCTACGACGGGGGAATCGATCAACTCCTCTTCCGCGGACAAGCGCGCATCAGCCTGTCGCTGTATCACAACGAGTTCACCGACGGCATTGAGTACATCTACCAGCAAGGATTGATCGATCTTGGCGTGCCCTCGGCCATCGCCGCGGCAGCCGTAGATGGCGCAACCGTCAACACGAAGACTTACCGCGCACAGGGTGTGGAGGTCGAAATCGAATATCAGCTTCAGCGCAACCTCACTGCGCGCGCCGGTTACACCTATGTCGACGCAAACATCCAGCGCTCGTTTACCAGTGATGCCATCGGGCCAAGCTACAATCCCAACTTTCCTGCCACTCCAATCGGCATCTTCTCCCCACTGATTGGCGCGCGGCCGTTTCGCATCGCACCGCACACTGGGTATTTTGAGTTGGGCTATCGGCACAGCAGGCTCTCTGCGAATCTGCGCGGCACGCTCGTGGGCAGACGAGATGACAGCGACGACCTCGAATTCGACGCCGATGGCGGAACTTCTCTCCTGCTGCCAAATAGAAATCTCGACGGGGCCTATCAACGCCTTGATCTAACCGCTAACTATCAGGTGAGTTCATACATCGCCATCAACACCAGTTTTCAAAATCTTTTGAATGAGCATTACAGCGCGGCATTCGGATATCCGTCGCTCCCATTTACATTCCGCGCCGGATTGAAGTTCACGCTTGGAGGAGAGTCGTGGCTAGGCAAATAGCGGAAACTCCGTCTGCGGTTCTCGCACCAGCAGAGAGTGCTGCACGGGCCCGCCGTGATGGGCTGCGGCTCGTTGCGCTTTCTGTGCTGCTCATCGCTGTGAGCGCATTCGCGGTCAGCGTGGGCGCCATCTCCTTACCCTTCGGCCAGATGCTGCAAAGCCTCATTGGGCACAATTCGCTGCCTGCTGACGAACGCACGATTCTTCTGAGCATCCGGCTGCCACGAGTTCTCGCTGCGGCAATGACGGGCAGCGCACTCTCGGTTTCCGGCTTGTTGTTTCAGGGGCTGTTTCGTAATCCTCTCGCCGATCCCTACGTGATCGGCTCGTCGGGAGGTGCTGTGCTCGGCGCCTCCATCGGAGTCTTTCTGCTTCCATCCATCTCGGTTGCCGGATTCGGCGCGACGGCGCTCTTTGCCTTTGGCGGCGCCACCTGCGCCATCCTGCTGGTCTATTCACTGGCAAGCGTGCAGGGCCGCACGCCGGTCGTCGCATTGCTTCTCTCCGGGTTCGCGGTGAGCACCATGTTGAGCTATTCGTCCTATTTTCTTGAAGTGCTCGATCACGATTTCGGAACCGGCATGCGGGTGCTCACCTCATGGCTGCACGGGACCATCTCCCAGCCCACCTGGCCTCAGCTAACGATCGTGGCTCTAATGCTGCTCATCGGGTTGGCTGGCTCTGCGCCTCTCGCCCGGGACTTGAATACTCTCGCGCTAGGCGAAGAATACGCCACACATCTCGGTCTTCACGTCCAGAAAACGCGGATCGAAGTCATCCTGATCGGTTCTGTACTCACTGCTGCAGCCGTCGCACTGGGAGGTCTAATCAGCTTCGTCGGATTGATGGTTCCGCATACGATGCGGATTCTTCTCGGGCCTGACCATGTGCGTCTGCTGCCATTCACAGCACTCGCCGGTGCGATCTTTCTACTCATCGCTGACACGGTGGCACGTACGATTATCGCTCCCGCCGAATTGCCGGTTGGTGTTCTCACTGCCGTGCTGGGAGGACCATTCTTTCTCTATCTGCTGCGCAAGGTGAAAGACGAGGTCTTTCAATGAGCGAGTTGCTCAATTTCTCCAGTGTAAGTTTCGGCTACGCCGGACGTCTGCTTTTCCACGACCTCAACGCCACAGTTCCCGCGGGAGCGTCCATCGCGCTCATTGGTCCCAACGGTGCGGGCAAGACTACCTTGCTTCGCCTTGCTGCGGGCACGCTGCGCCCGACAGCTGGCGCAATACGCCTGCAGGAAAGCCCGCTGCACACACTCAGCCGGCGCACGATCGCCCGTTCCATCGCACTCGTGCCGCAGAACGTCGACTTGCCCTTCCCTTTCACCGTAGAGCAATTTGTCCATCAAGGCCGAACGCCCTATCTGAGGCGCTTCGGAAGCCTCGACGCTCAAGATCGCGAAGCCGTAGAGCGCGCACTGGAGCTTACTGACACGGCGCGGCTTCGTTCGCGAGTCTTCAATCAGCTCAGCGGAGGCGAGCGGCAACGCGTGAAAATGGCGCTTGGTCTGGCTCAGGAGCCGAAACTGCTTCTTCTGGATGAGCCCACGCAGCATCTCGACATCGGCCGCCAGGCGGAAACCATGGAGTTGATTCACCGCCTTCATAGCCGGGGCATCGCCATCGTCGCGGCCATGCATGATCTGCACTGGATCGGGGACATCTGCACAACGGTGTGGCTGCTGAGCGCGGGCGAGTCCATGCGCTGCGGCCCGCCCGGCGAAATGTTGCAGCCTGAGATCCTTGCTCGGACATTCGGCCATTCCGCGAGCCGCATGGCGCTGCAAATGGCAAGGACAGAGGAGCAAAAGGAGCTTGTCGGTGATTGAAGCCTCATCTTCTACGCTGCGCGACATCATAGCAGCGATACGCCCGTGCGAGCCGCAGCACATCATCGAAGCCGCTCGCAGACTTGATTTGCTCACCAAACCTGTCGGCAGCCTGGGCCGTCTCGAAGCCATAGCCACGCAGATGTTTTCCATCTTCGCCGGAGAAATCCCTCAACCTTTGCGTCGCGCCGTCCACATCTTTGCCGCTGACCATGGGGTTACCGCCGAAGGCGTCAGCGCCTATCCGGCGGCGGTGACGGCGCAGATGGTGCGCAACTTTCTCAAGGGAGGCGCGGCCATCAACGTGCTCGCTCGGCTGCATCACGCCGCGCTCATAGTAGTTGATGTTGGCGTCGACGCCGAATTCGATGACGCCCCATTGCTCCGGCGCATGAAAGTGCGCCGCAGCAGCCGCAACATGCTCCATCAGCCGGCGATGAGTGCTGAAGAACTCTCACGCGCGATCGAAGCAGGGATAAAGATGGCCCAGACATCGAAAGAACGCGGTGAAAGCCTGGTAGCAGTTGGCGAGATGGGCATAGGCAATACCACGGCTGCCAGCGCCATCACCAGTATTCTCACCCATCAACCAGTCAGCGCCGTGACAGGCAGCGGCACTGGTCTTGACTCGGAAGGCCGCAACCGTAAAGTCGACGTGATCCGGCGATCCCTCGAGCTCCACTTCGGTGAAGAGACAAGCCCCGATCCGATCGAACTCTTGCGTTGCGTCGGCGGCCTCGAAATTGCGGCGATGACGGGCTTTATTCTCGGGGCTGCCGCGAATCGGATTGCCATCGTATGCGACGGATTCATTTCCACCGCTGCAGCTGCCGTGGCACATGCAGTCGCGCCGCAGGTCAGCGATTATCTTTTCGCGGGACACTGCTCTGAAGAGCCTGGACACCGCTTTCTGCTTCATGCGCTGGGCCTCACGCCGCTCCTAAGTCTCGGAATGCGGCTCGGCGAGGGCACGGGAGCGGTACTGGCGATGCCCCTGATCGAATCGTCGGTACGCCTGCTGAATGAGATGGCCACCTTTACCTCTGCAGGAGTGAGCGCAGCACGCACATGAGGATGCGACGAGAGCTCGAAGATATCGCGGTAGCCTTTCAGTTTCTGACCCGCCTGCCGCTCAGACGGCTCGGCCAAGAACCGGATGCTCTCTCACGCGCCGCAAAATATTTCCCGTTGGTGGGGCTTGTCGCAGGTCTCTCCGCCGCGCTGATCTTCCACTGCCTATCGGCGCACCTGCCCGTCGCGCTGGCCGCATTGTTCACTGTGCTCTTCTCAGTCCTCGTCACCGGCGGCCTGCATGAAGACGGTCTGGCCGATGCAGCCGACGCCTTTGGCGGGGGATGGGATCGCGAGCAGATTCTCGAGATTCTCAAAGACAGCCGCATTGGCAGCTTCGGCGCTCTGGCGCTGGTCTTTTCCATTGGCGCGCGCGTTATCCTGCTGGCGAATCTACCGGGAAGCCTCTTAGCGCGTTACTTGATTCTGGCCCACGTGCTCTGCCGCTGGACTGTGCTCCCTCTCGGATTTCTTCTTCCGCCTGCACGTCACAACAACGGCCAGGGAGCCCGAATCGCGCATCAAATCTCCGCCTTCTCGTTATTCGTCGGAACGTTCCTGGCCTTCGGCCTCGCCGTATACCTTCTGCGCGCAGCCGCATGGAGGCCACTGGTGGCCGCGTCGCTCGTAACCGCTCTCAGCGGATGGTATTATCAACGCCGCATTGGCGGCATCACGGGAGACTGCCTCGGAGCCACAACGCAGCTTGCCGAGATCGCCGTGTACCTGTGCGGAGTGTGGCGCCCATGAAAGCAATCATCCTGATCCGGCATCCGGAGACTCCTATGGCAGGCCGATTCTGCGGCCACTCTGACCCGGACCTGAACCTTGCAGGCGAACTTCAGATGGAATCCATTGCTGAAAAGGTCCAATCGCTTCACATCGGCCGCATCTTGTCGAGCGACCTGCGCCGAGCCGCCCGCACCGCGCAGGCGATCTGCGGTCGCACGGGGGTTCAGCTGGAGTTGCGTCCGAGCCTGCGCGAGATCCACTTCGGAAGTTGGGAAAGCCTGCATTGGACAGAGATTGAAGAGCGCTTTCCCCACGATGCCGCGCTCTGGCTTCGCGAGTTCCCGCGGCGGGCCGCTCCCGGCGGAGAGTCGTATGCGGATTTCGCCGCCCGGATTCACGCTGAGTTCGCGGCATTGTATGAGGCAAGCGATGGTCGAACCGCGGTCGTCACGCACAGAGGCGTGCTGCACTTTGTATTGACACAATTCTTCGCCATGCCCGACACCGTAGCATGGGAGAGAACCGCACGCTATGGTGCAGTGATGATGGCAACCAGCACGGAGGCGCGGGCAGCCCGCAGCGCGGCAATTGAAGCACTCAATCAATATCGCTACAGACTGGAGGAGTTATGAGTATTGCGACAAAGCGTGGTGACACCGGCCAGACCGGACTCATCGGCGGAGTTCGCGTCTCGAAAGCCGATCTGCGCGTCGAGGCGTACGGCACAGTGGACGAGCTCAATGCCACACTGGGCTTCGCACGAAGCATATGCTCTAACGCGGAGATATGTGCTTCCGTTTTCGAGATTCAGAAAACGCTGTTCCGTCTAGGTGCAGCGCTGGCCACTCCGGCCGAATCTGCCAAATCCACATCTGTTCTCACCCAAGAGGATGTCGATCGGCTCACAGATCAGGTCCACACGATCGAAGCTCGGGAGGGAATGCTCTCCGACTGGTCGCTGCCCGGCGCCCATAGGGAAGCGGCAGCCTTTGAGGTCGCTCGCACGGTCTGTCGCCGAGCGGAGCGCGCGATGGTTCGTCTGGCAGAGAGCGGTCCCTCTCTTCCCGAATATGCACTCGCCTATATCAATCGGCTCTCCGATCTGATCTGGCTCTTTGGGCGGCAGCTCGAACTCGATGCCGGAGTAGACTCCCGTCTTCGCGATGAGCAGCAAAAGGGGGGGCGATGGTCGAAAGCGTGGTAAATCCGCCGGCAGCCGCGTATTCAGAGGTGGAAAAATCCGCGATATACCGCGTCATTCGCGAGCGGCGCGATGTGCGCTCGGGCTATCTACCGACGCCGCTCGACGACGCCACGCTTCGCCGGATTCTGACTGCAGCGCATCATGCGCCCTCAGTGGGATTCATGCAACCTTGGCGGTTCATTGTCGTTCGTGACCTGTCGGTGCGTAACGCCGCGCATGAAATTTTTCTACGCGCGAATGCCGCGGCAGCCGCCGGCTACTCCGGCGAACAACGTGAAACCTACTCCCGATTGAAGCTGGAGGGACTGCGAGAAGCCCCTCAGCATCTCTGCGTTGTTTGTGACTCAGCCAGCGAGCGCGGCCACCGGTTGGGACGAGCGTCGATGCCTGAGACGCCATTCTGCTCAGTCGTGTGCGCCATTCAAAACCTTTGGCTCGCAGCGCGCGCCGAAGGCGTAGGCGTCGGATGGGTCAGCATCCTCGAACCGTCGGAAGTCAAGCTGCTGTTACGGATTCCTTCCGAAGCAGAACTCGTCGCTTATCTCTGCCTTGGCTATGTCGACGGTTTTGCGCCGCTTCCGGACCTCGAACGCAATGGCTGGGAAGAGCGTGCCGATCTTGCATCGCTAGTGAGAGCCGATTCCTATGACCAGCCTTATTCTTTCGCCAAAACCGAGCGGTAACAGCGCGCGCCGCTGATGCTTGGCACTACCTCGTACGTCGAGCGCAATCGGTCTTTCGACAGAAAAGAGCAAACTGATGCACACTTTCTTCGCAACAACGCAGAAAGGCATCCGGATGTGGCTCGTCATTAACCGCGCTATTGTCTATACCCGCAGATAAGACCCTGAGCCCCGCATCGTCAAGACTTCAGATCGATGCTGTGTACGCCCATTCGGGTTCAACTTTCTTGAGGGCGGTTCGCGGAATTTATAACAAGAAGTTTGCATCGACGCCTTCCGTCAATTCATCTGACATACGAATACGTGAAGTGCGCCTGTAATCGCAGGCGAAAGACTTGAGGGGAAATAACCGGACACCTAAACATCTGTTCGGTCTGTTTCTTGGGGCGATGACGCTGGCAGGCGTCACTTTACGCCTCCATGCGTTTTTCCCAGTGCCCAGCAGGCATTGATATTTTGCACGCACCCAGGAAGAACGATCCAAATTCTGAAGCACGGGAGCATTTTGCTGATGACGAGGGGAAAGCTGTCTTTTGTTGCAATCTTCATCTGGCTGGCAAGCGTCATACCTGCGCTAGCGCAGCAACTCGTCGCCCCTGAGCCGCAACCGGCACATATCAGTGGAACGGTGACCGATGTGAACGGCGACATTGTTCCGGGCGCGACCGTCATTTTGCAAACTACCATGCAGCCCGATCCTCAGAAGGTGCTTGCAAGTGACAACGCCTTCTTTCAATTCGACAACCTGAAGGCGGGAGTTCCCTATCAGCTGACGATCACCGCGAATGGATTCTCGGACTGGAAGTCGGACGTCATGACGCTTACGCCGGGGCAGTTTGCGCTCGTTCCCGACATCCAGCTCAAGATTGCAGCGAGTGCGGTCTCAGTGACGGTGACCGCCTCCCGCGCGGAACTGGCGACCGAACAGGTAAAGCTTGAAGAACAACAGCGAGTTCTCGGGTTCATCCCCAACTTTTATGTTGTCTACGATCACAACGCAGTGCCGCTGACGGCGAAGCTCAAGTTCGAGTTGGCTCTTAAGGTATCCGTAGATCCCGTTACCTTTGCCGGCACCAGCTTCCTCGCGCTTCTCAATCAGGCTTCGCACTATCCCGATTATGTGGAGGGCGCCAAGGGCTACGGCCAGCGCTTCGGAGCGATCTACGCCGACGACCTCACGGACATCATGATCGGCGGCGCGATTCTGCCTTCCGTCCTGCACCAGGATCCGCGGTACTTCTACCAGGGCACCGGCACAACAAAGTCACGCCTGCTGCATGCGCTGTCCAATCCCGTAATCTGCAGAGGAGACAACGGCCGTTGGCAGCCGAACTTCTCCAGCCTCGGCGGCTATCTCGCCTCGGGCGCAATTGCGAACGCCTACTACCCAGCCTCAAACCGTGGCGGAGGGCTTGTGCTGAATACCTTCCTCGTCGATTTCAGTGCGAATGAGGCCAACAGCGTGATCCAGGAGTTCATCCTGCGCAAGCTCACACCGAGCATGAAGAACCGGAACTAAGACATCGCATTCACATCGTGTTCATCAACCGGCTGGGGCGTGCGGCTGCCAGCCGCTGCTGCCTCGCCGCTCCTTCTTGACTAATTCAACGCGAATCCTAACCCTTTGCGCCTTCGCGTTCCGGCTCCTCCCCCCAATCCCACAAGGTAGAGTCAATCTTCAGGAAAGATTAAGCGAGCCGGAGTAAAGTCGGATCGTCTCGAGAACTTCGGACGCCAGCGCCGGCTCCATACGAGGCCTAGGTGTGTCTCGTCGACACTGGAAAAAAACCGAACCCTCGCGACGGCCACGAGGCTTTAACCTTTTGAGGAGAACGACTATGCGAATCAACCTTATCGCTTTAGCAGCAATCTCTGTGGCCTTCGCGGGCTTGACGCCGCTCTGCGCCCAACCTCACTGGCGGGTAACAAAAACTTTTCATGTTGGCGGCGGCGGCAACTGGGACTACGTTACAGTGGATGCGCCCGGTCACCGGTTATTCGTTACGCGCACCACGCACACCATGGTGCTCGATGAGAATACCGGCAAAGTGCTCGGCGACATTCCCGGCCAGACCCGCTCGCATGGTGTCGCGATCGTTCCCAAGCTCGGCCGAGGGTTCATTACCGACGGCGGGGGTACCGGCGCCATCCTCGTCTTCGATCTCAAAACGTATGCCGTGCTGGGCCGCCTCACTACCGTCCCCGACAGCGACGGCATCATTTACGACGCAGCGATGGACCGCGTGCTGGCCGTCTCTGGCGATGGCGGTGTGCTGATGACCTTTAAGCCGGACATCGATCCCAAGAACGGCAAGATCGACGCTCCGATCGAGCTCGGCGGAAAGCCGGAATTCCTCGCTGCTGACGAGGCCGGCAAGGTCTACATCAATCTCGAAGATAAGGACCTGCTCGCGGTCGTCGACCTGCACTCCCGCAAGGTTGTGGCGCGGTGGCCGGTAACACCTGGAGGCCATCCCGTCGGCCTCGCTCTGGATCCGGCAACGCACCGGCTCTTCATTGGCTGCCGCAATCCGCAAAAGATGGTTGTGATGAGCACAGAGGATGGCACGGTGGAAGCGGCATTGCCCATCGGCGCCGGTGTCGATGCAACCAAGGTGGACCGCGGTCAGGCGTTCGCAAGCTGCCGCGATGGATCATTGACGGTGATCGGCGAAAACGCAGGAAAGCTCGACGTGGAGGAGACCGTGAAGACCGCCGAGGGTGCGCGAACCATGGGAGTCGATTCCACGACGCACACAATCTTTCTGCCTACTGCCGAGCTTGCGGCTGCAGCCAACGGCCGGCCACAGGCCAAACCCGGAACCTTCGAGATCGTAGTAGTCGCACAGCAATAAGACTGCGCTTTACGAGCACTCGTGTTCGGCATCACCTGCATTCAAGCCGCTGGGCGTCGGTGACAGATTGTGCGGGCGATCCGGCGAAACTCCGTCAGCCGGCGTGCCGAACCGACCGTGCTCCGAAAGCGTAATTACCGTTTCCACCTGCGGATTTACAGACGCGGCCAAAGCTGCAGCCTTCGCTTTCTGCGCCTCGCGCCAGTGAGCCGGCGGCACCCCCTCCCACATGCGGAAGGCGCGCACGAACGAGCTTGCGTCTTCATAGCCGAGCAGGTACGCGGCTTCATTCAGCTCCAGAGCCGAGTTGGTCAGGTAATGCCGGGCCAGCTGGTGTCGGGCTTCTTCGAGCACCTGCTGAAAGCTGGACCCGCTGTCTTGCAGGCGGCGTTGCAGGGTCCGCGAACTGAGGTGGAGTTCGCGGGCAATATCCAGCATCTTGGGCCGCCGCCCTGTAAGCTTCCTCTGGATGGAGGTGCGCACACGATCGGCAAAGGTCTCCTCCCCTTTGCGCTGTTGCAGTTCCTCATCGAGTTGCGGCGCGAGCATAGCCAGAAGCTCGGCATTGCGGGTGATGAATGGGCGATCCGCATCGCTGGCGCGAAACACGATCGCATCCTGCCGAGCTCCAAAGACGACAGGACACTCGAAGTGCATTTCCAGCGCCTTTGCATACGCACACGGCCGCGCACATTCAATCCGAAGAGGGTCCACGCGGGTTCCTATTCCGTGCCGCGCGATGCTGTGCAACCAGGCGAAGCAAAGGTCCCTCAGGATGTCTGGTTCGGGATCGTTGGCCAACAACCACCTGAATCGGATCTTCCACTCACTTCCATCCATTTCGGAGAGGATTTCTTCCGGGCACGAGAGCGGTTTGTGCCGTGCAATTTGGCGCATTGCATCACCAAATGTTCCGGTCGAAAGCGCCGCGAGGCCGATGGGGTCGAAGTGTTCGGGCTTGGTCTCGGCGCCCAAACGCAACCCAACAGCCGGGTCGGAACTCAGGTCGCCAATCGCACGCCATAGAGCGAAGAGTTCCTCGGTGGTCAGCAATACTCTCGTCTGACTAAACAGATCTTGCGAGAGTCCTGCTCGGCGCAGAACCGCAGAAATTGATACGGACTCATCTTCTAACTTGGCCGGTAGCCTGCTTGAAACGCGAAAATGCTTGGTCATGCCGTCTATGTAGTCCTCAGAGACGCCATGTCGATCGAGAAGCGATACTTCACATCGGCCCTCAGGAGTCTCTCATATGCTTCGTTCACTTTTTGTATCGGGATGACTTCGACATCTGCGGTGATATTGTGGGCTCCACAGAAATCGAGCATCTCCTGGGTTTCGGCGATTCCTCCGATCGGCGAGCCGGAGAGACTGCGTCGTCCGAAGAGAAGATTGAAAGCGGCGACCTGGAGCGGCTTTTCCGGTGCGCCTACGAGCGTGAGATTGCCGTCGCGGCGCAGCAGGCCAACAAACGCGTTGATGTCGTGATCGGCCGAGACCGCATCGAGGATGAAGTCGAAGCTCCCCGCATGCTTGGCCATTTCATTCGCATCGCGGGAGATCACGACTTCATCCGCACCAAGGCGCAGCGCGTCCTCTCTCTTATTGGGCGAGGTGGTGAAAAGCACCACGTGCGCGCCGAGCGCGTGAGCAAACTTCACGCCCATGTGACCTAATCCGCCCAGGCCTACGACGCCAACTTTCTTGCCCTTGGTTACACCCCAGTGGTGCAGCGGCGAGTAGGTGGTGATTCCGGCACACAGCAGTGGCGCCGCGCCGGCGAGGTTCAGGTTCGAAGGAACCCGAAGAACGAACCTCTGGTCGACGACAACACTCTCGGAATAGCCGCCGTAGGTCACACCTCCCAGATGCTTGTCAGGAAAGTTATACGTGAGAGTGAGATTGGGGCAGAACTGCTCGAGACCCTGCTGGCACTCAGGGCAGGTCCCATCCGAATCCACCATGCACCCAACGGCCGCAATGTCACCCTCTTTGAACTTCGAAACTGCGGAACCCACCTTCGTAACCCGACCCACGATCTCGTGTCCGGGAATACACGGATACACAGTCGGCATCACGCCGCTCCACTCGTTCCGCACCTGGTGCAGGTCAGAGTGGCAGATTCCGCAGAAGAGAATCTCGATCTGTACGTCGTGTTCGGTAGGATCGCGCCGCGCGATCACGGTGGAGGCTAGCGGCGATGTCGCACTGGCAGCCGAATATGCCTTCGCGTTGTACATGGACCTACTGTAACTCCGCGGCGCACATGTCTCATATGCAAAGGACGCCATTCTACAGACAAGATGCGCCGCCCGCGCGAAGGTGACATCGAGATGCATCAGCGCCGGTTTCGGTGCGGCCCGAAGCAACAATATTTACCGGATTTTGGCAGGGGGACTCGACATTCGGCGAGGCATAGACTACCAGAACTGCGCGGCCACAATGGTCGCAGGCCCCGACCGGCCCCGGATGACATCCGTCGCCAGGACCAGCTCCATATTTTTCTTCTCCCATCCCGGAGGAGCAATCGCCGCCAGCTTTTTCATCTCGTGCTCATTGGTCAGAAAATCACCTGCCGCCGTGGTGCCAAACACCGTGATCCCGGCCGCCACCACCACCACCTGCTCGGTTTTGGGGTCGACCATTCTCAGCACAAGGGCATAGTCCCGGGTCAGATTCAGATAAGGGGTAGCGTAATCAATTGCCCAGCCGTGGTTTGAGGGATTGTCACGATCCCGGATGGATACCTGATCGGGGGTCGGCTGATCGACGGTGAAACGGAGCTTTGAAACCAGACGCACAGTCCACTCGTTATTCAGCAGCCCAACCAGAATCGCAGGCCCATTCTGCAGGTCGGTAAAAGTCGCGTCGGACTGTGATGCCAGTTGAAACTGCCGTCCATTGGCCTGCATGAGTCCGGCAAACTTGGCCATCGTGAAGGCATCGTATACATTCACCGTATTGCTTGCCGAGTTATGAAAGTCGCTGAGCGAAGCCGAGGGGCTCGTAATCGGGTCTTCTTCCGGCGGTCTTCGTCCACCGGCCACGTTCCCAATGCACAGCAGAACCGGCGCATGCGAAGAGAATACCGGCCGCCAGAAACCTTCGAAAGGACCGCGGGCATGAACGGACGCGATCACAGCTGCGACGGCCACGAACACAAGAAAGCAGCCGAGAACCAACCACTGCGGATGGAACCACATGTGCCGCTGCGCAGGTTTGCTCGGTAAAGCCCCCGCCGTGGGCTCACCCCCTGGTGCCTCGGCAAGCCCAGCTGATGCAGCAGGGGAACGATATTGCTCCCCGGGCCACCGGAACTGCGGCATGTAGGAGCCCGGTAGAACTTCGATACGCAGCTCCCCGTGCACCTGCTGATAGTATTGCGCCAGCCGCTTCCGCACTTCAGCCACAGCACTGCGCACCACGTGATCCGCAGCGGTATCGTAGTCGGGCGGTCGCTCAAAGACCTCGATTCCGATTGTGCGCTCTTTCAACCGGTCGCCGAAGCCCTGCAAGGTCTGGTCGACAATAAACTTCAGAACCGCCGCATACCGTTTGCTGTTGTGAAACGCCGGGCTCGTCAGGATGCGCTGCAGCTGGCTCCGAATGTCGTCCCGTTCCAGGTCTGTACCGGGGTTGAAAACGGAATTGGGAGTACGCACCGAGGATCCACCCGCCTGTACGTTCTGCGAGATCACCGATGCCTCCTTAATAAGTGTTGCGGAAGACCCTGCGCAGACCCGAAACCTCTCTGCGCGGAAGCTCTACACATATAGACATGCCCCATCCGTTGCCACTCGCCGCCGGAGTGACCGCCCGCCTCAAACTCATTGTCTACGCGCGGTTCAATCTCCTGGCGCACACCGCTCTCGAGCCAACGGTGCGCCGCACATCCCCAAAAACGTCAGATCCGCATGCCAGGGAGTAAAAACATGACCGTCACAGACGGTCATGTCAGCAATCCACGCAAAAGTCTAACTGCTGGTAAATCGATTCGTCAATCGCCGAGCAATCACAAACAAAGTGCTGGCGATAATCGCCCGGTAACATTTGGCAGGATCGGCATGACCGTCATAGGACCTGGCAGGGTCAGGGTAAATCCCCAAGTAAATCGCTTTTCTTGGGCATAACCTACGATTTTTCTTATTGACAGGCGTTTTTCTCCCTGCATATAGTGCGGGCCACGTTCAGTTCCTGGCCAACGACCAAGCACAAATCCGTACTGCTTTGCGCACGTGGCAAAGCGCAACCTAGGAGGACGTCATGACGCGCGAAAAACTTTCAGTGAGAGCCTGGGCCTATGAGCTCAAAACCAAAGCGCTTATCGGGCTAAGGCCACACCGTCGGGGATGGGGATGGACCCTGGCGCCTTTGCTTCTCATGGCGCTGGTCTACTTCACCGGGCCAACCAGTGCACGAGCCCAAACCACCGCGACCCTTTCTGGCACCGTACAGGATTCCGCGGGGGCGGTCATTCCCGGCGCGCAGGTCACGCTCACCAATCAATCCACCAACGAAAGCCGCGTGGAGTCAACCAACGGAGCCGGATTCTACGCATTCCCGTCTCTGGTGCCGGGCACATATACGATCAGGGCTGCGGCGAAAGGGTTCAAGTCTTCGGCGATCACCGGCATCAATCTGAATGCCGGCGACACGCGCGCTGTGCCCGCGTTCAATCTGAGTATTGGAGAAGCCACCGAGACCGTGACGATCTCGGCAACCTCCGAGATGATTCCTGTGGAAAACGGTCAAAAGATTGACGTTCTCAGCCAGGCAGATATTCAGAATCTAGCCTTGGAAGGCCGCGACACCTCGGAATTGCTGCGAGTGCTGCCCGGCACTACCGTGCAATCGGGAGGCTTGACGCAGACCAGCCCGGCGTTCAGCGACTTGAACGTCACGGTCGACGAGAGCGCCATCGGCAACGGCTATGACATCAATGGCGCAGTGAACCGGGGCGGCACGGCGATTCTCTCTGACGGCGCCGACATGATCGATGTCGGAAACATGGCGTCGTCGCTCACCATCATCGCACCCGAGATGACGGCGGAAGTCAGCGTCCAGTCCTCCAACCTCAGTGCCGATCAGCCATTCGGCCCGGTTGTTGTCAGCACGATCAGCAAATCGGGCACAGCCAACTATCACGGCGAAGGGTATTTCAACGCCCGCAACAGCGTTTTGAACGCGAATAGCTGGCAAGCTAAGAATCAGGTGCCGCAAGTTCCGCTCGGAGCGCAACACTACTATTATCCGGGCGGTAGCTTCAGCGGCCCGGTTCCCTATACGCATAAGAAGTTGCTGTTCTGGGCAGGTTACGAGCGATGGCTGCAGAACCAGGGCAACCAGAACATCTTGAGTTCCTACATCCCCACTCCAGAGATGATGCAGGGCGACTTCAGCATGGACAATGCCGATAATGCGGCCCTTTGCCCAAAGGGTTTTTTCCAGGGCAAGCCTCCCGGCGGCTATCCAGGCGGATCATGGTGCAGCGACCTGGGTGGTACAGTGCTTGCGAACGGGGCCTCAACGGTGACATTGCCGACACCGCCCTCGACGGGTACGGTCCAGATCGGAACCACCAATTACACCGTAGATAACGGACAGAAGTTCCCCGCTGGCTTCCTCGACCCAGGCGCGACGGCTCTATCCAAGATCTGGCCGGCGCCCCAGGCCAACCCCGCAACCACTCCCCAGGGACAGAACTATTACGCGCCGATCGAAAACATTAACAACGGCTGGATCTATCGCGTGCGGCTCGATTACCAACTGGGTGACAACACAAAGATCTACGGGTCGTACCAGCAGGCTTTCAGCTCGCAACTGGCGCAAGGTAACGGCGCACACCTCTACTGGACGCCAGGCAATGCGATTCCCTATCCGGGAGGCGGCGAGCCGGAGAACTCCTACGGTAAGACCATGGCCGGCCATATCGTACACAACTTCAATTCGACAACCACCGCGGACTTTATGGCTGCATGGGCGTTCGGCAGCTACCCGTTCATCGAAACCAACCAGAAGCTGGTCGAAAGAGCTTCGCTGGGCTATCCCGATAGTTACGGCAAGGTCTTCGCGCCTCCCTCGGGTGCGGGAATTGGCTCGCTCAACATCCCTGCATACAACAGCGCCGGAAATGAGACCTTCCCGGATTTCTCGCAGGATTCCATCTTCGAGAATCCAAAGGGTTCGTATGCCGTCAAGAAGGAAGCGCCGCAATTCAGCCTCACAGTGACCAAGGTGTGGGGTCCGCACACCATCAAGATGGGCGGGTTCACCCAGACCACGGACAACTTCCAAAGCACTTTCTCCAGCTACCTGGACGGCGATCTCCAGTTCGCAGCCGGTCAGAATCCGGACCTTATCAATCCCGGTAATGGCTCGATTGGCTCGCCGCAAAACGCGACGGCAAACTTCGTCAATGGCGATCTGTCCAGCTACTCCGAGAACAACGCGGCCCCCATCCAGGACTTGGCCGAGATGTCCACTGCGGTATTCGTAGACGACACGTGGAAAGTCAAGCCCCGCCTGAACCTGGAGCTGGGCATCCGCATGGAGCACGTGGGCCACTGGTATGACCGCGGCAAGACCGGTGTACCGGTGTTTTATCCGCAACGTGTGCTGTCGGATTACTACACCGGCAAGTATGCTCCCGGATTCTACTGGCACGCTGTTGACGCTGGTGTTCCACTCAGCGGCCAGCCCAACCGTTTTGTGTACCCAGATCCAAGACTCGGTTTCTCCTATGACGTAACCGGGAGAGGTAACACCGTGGTTCGCGGAGGATGGGGCGTCTACCGTTTCGTAACGCAGGTCAACACGATCCAGGCGGCGCTGCAGTCTGCGCAGGATGTGCTGGGGTCGCCTTCCTTGAATGGACATCGGCTCCAACTGCAGAACATCCATAACCTCGCCTATACCGCCTGCCCGTCAGTGGCCAAGGCTGCACCGTGCGGCGTTCAGGCAGGTCAAACCGGCTTGGATCCCACCGATTACGGCCAGCCGATCACTTATGCCTACAACTTCACCATCGACCAGAGACTACCGTGGAATTCGCAGCTGGAAATCGGCTACATCGGCAGCAAGACCAGCCAGCTTGTCGATGATGGAGAAGACATTGAAGGCAGCAACTTCTCCGAACTAGCCAACCAGAACAAGACGCCCATCGGGGCGCTCTTCCAGGCCGACCCGAAGACAGGTGTCGTTGCCACTAACCCGGAGAACGTCACGGAGAATCCGAACCTCACGAGCTTCACGGAGACTCCGACCGGGAACACCCTTGCCGACTATCACCCCTACGGTCTTGCCTACGGCACCTCTGGAGTCTTCATGATCCAGAACATCGGCTACGGAAACTACAATGCCGTGCAGGGGTCATGGGTCAAGACGAGCGGACGCCTTACTTTCAACCTCAACGGGACATGGTCCAAAACCCTGGCCACGGCCCTGCAAACCAACCCCTACGTGCTGAGCGCCAACTACGGTCCTCCGGCAATTGATCGCCCGTTGGTCTTCAATGCCGCCTATACATACAGCAGCGGCACGCTCCACTACGGAAGCCAGCTTCTCAATCAGCTTGGAAGCGGCTGGACAATCTCGGGCATTTCGACATGGCAGAAGGGAGGCTACATTCCTGCTGAGCTTGGGAATGGTGTGCCGAACTTCGGCATGGGGCTGCAATACATCAACCAGCCGAACGATCCAAGCTCCGCGGGCCTCGCAAAAGACACCGGCGTCGGCACCGGCATCGGAGCTCCGACCTACTTCGGTACCGACGAGGCTATTCCCATCCTGCCGGTGCTCACCTGTAATCCGACCCATGGCCTGGCTACTCATCAGGTCGTGAATGGAAACTGCTTCGCGGCTCCGGCAGTGGGATCGCAAGGCGGACAGAAGTTCCCCTATATGAATGCCACGCCGTATTTCGACAACGACCTGGCGCTCTATAGAACGTTCCACATCCACGAGAACCAGAACGTTCAGCTCAAAGTCAGCGCGTTTGACTGGCTGAACCACTCGTTGCTGGAGTTTGCCGGCAGCAACTACTACACGCTCAACTACAACGTGGACTACAACTCCAAAAAGATCACACCGAACTTCAATCAGGGATCCACCGGCGCAAACGCATTTGGTCTGATGACGGTGAGGTCGCAACTGCCGTACGCCCGCATCATCGAACTAGACCTGAAGTATTCTTTCTGAGAGAACAAGTACCGCGGGAGACGGGCTTCTTTAGCCCGTCTCCCGTTTTTATTTGATTGCGGACACGCCAATGGCACGGCAGCCGGTTCCCATGGAATTGTCGGTGGCGAGTGGCCCTCTCCCGAGCATGATTCTCCTGCAGAGGCAACACAACCGTGACAGAATACAGTGAAGATGAAAGGCGCCACGGCGTCTGCTTGCTGTCAAGTAGAACTTTATGTATAACCCAGCCAAACTGATCTTCTCGAGCGCTCTCATCGGTTTCTGCGCTGTTGCTGTTTCACAAAGGGAGCTTGCCGGCAAAGAATTGCAGGGCGCGACATTGCAGGAGCACTACGACGCCGCCCAGCGCCTCCAGAGAGCCGGTAAGCTGAATCAGGCCAACGATCAATTTCGCGCGTTTCTCGGCAACGCCATTGGAGAGTTGGCCGTAGGCCGGGCAGAGACGCACCAGTACGCGCGGGCTGAGTCGCTCTTCGACGAAGCGCTCACCGTGACGCCCGAAGCCTCGCATCTACGCCTGGAGTATGCGCGCACTGCGCTGCTGCAGGGCGACCTGCCGCGTGCTGAAACATTGGCCAAAGCATCGGTGAGCGACTTTCCCGCCGGCGATTCTCAGCATGCCGCGCAGGCCCATCAGATTCTTGGACGCACGCTGCACAAGATGAATCGCGACCAGGAGGCTCGAAAAGAGCTAGAGGCCGCAGTTAGCCTTGACCCCAGCTTTGAGAATGGATACGATCTGGCCGTTGTCTGCCTTGACCTCGACGATGAGAAATGCGCGGCGCAGATCTTCACCGAGATGCAGTCGTCGTTCGGCGACACGCCGGCCATTCATATGACGTTTGGCCGCGCCTACGGAAACTCCGACTTCGCGCCGCGCGCGGTGGAGGAGTTCAAGAAGGCCATCGCCGAGAACCCTCGCCTTCCCGCAGCGCACTATTGCCTCGCAGCGGCGTTACTCACAACCGGCCAGGATGAAGCGACGCTGGCGGCGGCGCAGACCGAATTAAAAAAGGAGCTGGAAATCTCTCCGCGTGATTTCCTTACCTATGCGGCACTCGGAAAGCTGGCGGCGACTCACGGCAACTATCCTGAAGCCGAGCGTTATTTAATGCGGGCGACAGAGCTGAACCCCAATAATCCTGATGCGTTTCTATATCTCGGGCAGATGGAGTACGACACCAACCGATTCAACGATGCGGAGGCGAATCTTCGCCGCGCCATCCAGCACACGTCCGATCCTTCGCGCAACCGTTACCAGATCCAGAAGGCACACTTCCTGCTCGGAAGAATTCTGATGCAGCAACATCGTGAACAGGAAGCACGCACCGAGATGCAAGTCGCCCGCGCACTGGCTAACAAGGTGCTCTCGCACGACAAAAGCGAGCTTGCGGGACTGCTGGCCAACCAGTCTGCCACTGGCGCTGCAGATGATTCCGCACAACCCGCTCCTGCGCAAACAACACAAGGAAACACGGACTCGGCTGAGATCCGCGATTTAAATGCATTCGAGAAACGGCTCACGCCCGCCATCGCGGACAGCTATAACAATCTGGGCGCGATTGCAGCCGGCGCCAGCCGCTACTCCGAGGCGGTGGGATACTTTGAACGGGCCGCCGCATGGAATCCAACCCTCGACGGGCTGGATTACAACCTGGGCCGCGCAGCGTTTATGGCGTCACGATTTGCAGAAGCAGTCGCGCCGCTCCGTCGTTATGCTGCCTCACATCCTCTGGACTCCGGCACGCGCGCAGCGCTGGGCATGAGTGAATTTATGACCGGAAACTACAAGGGCTGTATCGATGCGCTGAAGGGAATCCAGGAGACGATAGCCGCCATCCCGCAGATGCAGTACGTCTACGCCGAATCTCTCGTGAAACTCGGCGACGTATCCGAGGGAGCCGAAAGGCTTACCTCGCTTGCGACCCAGCACCCTGAGATCGCCGACGTGCATCGCGGGCTTGGAGAAGCGCTTGCGTTGCAAGGAGACAAACAGAAAGCCGCACAGGAGTTGCAAACCGCGCTGCGACTCAACGCGAAAGATCCGGAGGCGCACTACGATCTCGGCAAGGTGGAGCTCGAAAGCGGCAACACAACCGCGGCAATTGCTGAACTGCAATCCGCGGTTGAGCTCGCGCCGGATAATCCCAGGTTTCATCAGGAGCTAGCCGCCGCGTACAAACTCGCGCAGCGTGCGGCGGATGCGGAGCGTGAGCTGAAGGCCTACAACGATCTCCAAAAATCGAACCCCGCTCGAGCACAGCAGGAAAAGAATCCCTAGAAGTTGAGGGTTAAGGCGCGCTGTGCTCCGCGCGCGCCGGATTCTGCGGCAGTATGCGCTGCCGTGGAACAATCCCCTGGCCTTCGAGCACAGAATAATATTGATCTGCGGCGAGCGGGCCTATGTGATCGATGGTTCCTGAGGGCCAGCGAACCTCCACGCTGTCGATCTTCGTCGCAGAACCAAGGCCAAAGTGCAGTCGCAGATCGTTCTGCGAAAGATAGCTCCCACCGCTGTGCACTTCGCCGGTCTGCGTCATGCCTCCGGCAATTACTTTCACGCGGGCATTGAGCGCCAGACGGTTGCTCCTGGTTCCAGCCAGTTCAAAACTCACCCAATGACGCCCCGGGATGCCGCGGTTCCTGAGGACCATGGGACTGCCATCCAGATCATTCACCACCACATCCATGTTGCCATCGTTGAACAGGTCGCCTATAGCGAGACCGCGCGAGACGCGCTTCTCCTGCAAAGCGGGCCCCGCCTGCTCGCTGGCATCACAAAACGTGCCGTCCGCCTGATTCAAACTCAGCAGCTTCGGCTGTCGATACCCCGGATCGGAGGGCACGGTGTCCATCTGCGGATACACGTGCCCTGAAACCGTGATCAAGTCGAGCCATCCATCGTTGTCCAGATCGGCAAACGCGGTGCCCCATTTCACCCAGGGCAGCGATGCAAGCGCCAGGCCCGACGGAAACGAAACCTCGGTGAAATTCCAGTCGCCGTCATTGCGATAAAGATCGTCATTCTCGCCCTCGAAATTGGTCACAGAGAATGAGGGCCGGCCCGTGTGGTCATAGTCGCCGACGGCAATACCCATCGAAGCCTGCTCGGAACCATTGTTGCTGAGCGCGGTCCCAGACTCGTAGCCAATCTCTTCGAACTTGCCGTTGCCAAGATTGCGATAGAGAAATTTCGGCGTCGAGTCGTTGGCGATATAAATGTCCGGCCGCCCTGTGCCATTCAAGTCAGCCCAGACGACCCCGAGTCCATAGTAGCCATTCGGATCGCTAACGCCGGCTTGCTTCGAGACATCGGTAAACGTCCCATTACCGTTGTTATGAAACAGAGCGTCGCCTGCTCCCTTCAGGCCGCGCGGGCCGCATTGCACATCCACTCCGCGGTACTTGCAATAGGGCGTGCTGCCGAACTGCGGCAGATCGTCGAGATGAAAATCGACATAGTTCGTAACCATCAGATCGGCATATCCATCGCCGTCATAGTCACCAAAGGCAGCTCCGGTCGACCAGCGGCCATCCGCGACGCCGGCCTTCGCCGTGACATCGGTGAATGTGCCTTCGCCGTTGTTGTGGTAAAGAATGTTGCCGCCCAGGCAGGTGATATATAGATCGGGCCAGCCGTCGTTATCGTAATCGCCGACCGCGCCGCCCATCGCAAGGCATGGTTTGGTAAGGCCTGATTTCTGCGTTACGTCGGTAAACGTGCCGTCGTGGTTGTTATGGTAGAGAGCACCCAGACTGGTCTTGCCTTGCAGCGCCATGTCCACTGTCGGGGCGTTTGTAAAGTAGATATCCGGCCAGCCGTCGCGATCGTAATCCATGATGACGACACCGCCGCTCATGGACTCGACGATGTAGCGCTTGTCGGGCGACGAGGCGTGCGAGAAGGTGATTCCTGCCTTGGCGGTCACATCTTCCAATTGGGGAACGAGGCGATGCGAACACTTCGGTGACTTCGCGCCCGGCGGAGGAGGCGGGGGCGTCGGGTGGCCCATCTGGCCGTGCATGCTGCTTGCCGCCGCGAGGAAAATCGACAACCAGACGAATTCTCTCCACCGCTTCTCAGGCAGGTCCGTGAGCATTCTTAGAAGTATGGCATGCGCAGGGGCGGCTCGGAATAAGCAATGGCCGGCGAAGGAGTAGGGTATTTTGCGATCCAATACCGGTTGGGCTCCATTCCGCACCGGAACAAGCTTTTTTCGTTCCCGCGCGTCTATGCCTTAGAATTTTGCGAGGATTTGTAGACGATTACCACGGAGCTATCGATGCGTTCTTTCACGCTTGCTGCGTTTCTGTTCGCCTGTTCTGCCTGTTCTGCTCAAAGCGCCGGCAATTGGAATTACCAGGGCAAGACCGGGCCGCTTGTTTGGGGCAAGCTCGACCCGTCGTACCAGGCCTGCTCGAGGGGCCATCAACAGTCGCCCGTCGATATTCGCGGCGCGCACCTCAACACCGCGCTGCAGCCCATCGAGTTTCACTACATCGGCCAGGCTGTCACGCTAACGAATGACGGCCGCGGTATCGTGGTTACCCTGAATCCGGGCAGCTACATTGTGGCGGATGGCGTGCGCTACAACCTCGTCCGTTACGAGTTTCATCGGCCCAGCGAACACACGGTCAAGGGTAAGTTTGCCGACATGGAAGTGGACCTCGTGCATCGTTCCGACGATGGGAAGGAGGCCATTGTTTCCGTGCGCCTCAACGAGGACCGCGGCAATCCCAATGCGACGCTGGCAACGCTCTGGGAACACCTGCCCACCCGCGCGGGAGCCAGCGAAAAGATCACGGACATGGTAAGCGCCGGCGGCTTCCTTCCCGGAGATCGCGGCTACTGGACCTATATCGGCTCGGAGTTGACGCCTCCGTGCACTGAGGGTGTGCGCTGGTTCGTCTTCGAGAACGACATCAGCATGAGCCGCGGCCAATTGCGCGCGTTTACCAATCTCTTCAGGATGAACACCCGCCCGCTGCAGGATCTGCACGGACGCCGCATCGAAGCCAACGAGTAGATCGGCCAGCCGCACGCTTTCTCAAAGTGCGCGGCCGATCCATTCATCACTCCACGCCGAGTGGCGTGAATTGCAGGAGCAACCCGTCACCATCCTGCCGTACTTCGAACCCCGTAAGGTCGTGCACAAGGTAGTGCGCGGCGTCGAGCGTCTCGACGGTGTGGGAGAACGTGGTGGCGACCACAATGCAGCCTGCGGCCCGGCCCGCCTTCGCTCCCGAGGACGAGTCTTCGAACACGACGCACTCTTCCGGTGCAAATCCCAGCAGCGCAGCGCCGGCCTGGAATGGCTCCGGATGCGGCTTGCCGTGTGTCACCTGATTTGCCGTCACCAGTCGGTCTGGCACAGGTACGCCGCCGGCAGCCAGCCTCGCCCGCGCCAGGCGCTCCGTTGCACTGGTCACCACGGTCCAGCGGTCGCGCGGCAGGGCGCGCAGCAGTTCGGGCACGCCCGGCAGAACGGTGAGGCCCTCGTTGTCGGCAATCTCCAGGTCTTCGATGACCTTCAACTCCGCCTCGCAATCCAGATCGGGGCGCAATTCCGCCAGAGTATCAATGGCCCGGCGCCCATGAGCAATCCGCAGGGAGTTCACAGGATCGATCCCGCGAAGAAGCGCCCATTTCGTCCAGCTGCGCTCCACCGAACCCAGGGACGAGATCAGAATCCCGTCCATGTCGAAAAGAACACCCTTACAGCGAATGGAAACCGGGGAAGAAAGAACAGACAACGCCATCCTTCCATTTTACGGGGCAGCCGGCTCCGCGGGACGTTGGGTGTTACGGCGTCTTCGGTGTCGATCGGCTGGCATTGGCTAAACCCGGAAACCGGACTCGGGGAGGATTGCCAAAGGTCAAACGCCCCTCGACCGTCCGCGCATGTCCCCCCTGCTGCACCTGGTTCTCGCCCAGCGTGATCGCGCCATCTCTGATCACTGCGTCGGCAGTCCAGGAATCAAAGCGGACGAGCACGGCAGGAACATTCGCGCTTTCGTCGGAACCAGTTTCGCCTCCGGGTGTCCAGGCTCCGTGCCGCCATTCAAAATGGACCGTGCCCTTGGCGGAGCTGGCTAAGTCCTTATCCGAATAACCGGAAACCTCGATCTTTCCGCTGGCGTTGAGTTGCCCCCCTGACCAGTTCTGCCCGATCACCTGGCCCACAGCGCGGGAGTTGAGATTCTCCAAGCGGCAGTCGAAGGCGTAGGCAGGCTTGTCCTGGTCACTGGCCGGCCGGCTGAAGGTGCCGGACCCGTGCATGCGGCCCCCCAGCAGGTTCGCGCTGAAACTGGTGATCTCAGCACCAGAGGATGACACGCTCAGTTCCACAGCAGGCTGCTCCAGCGTGACCGGTCCGAGCACGAGCGTGTCTGCATTCACGCTGCCTTCCAGGGGTGGCCACGGCGGCGCGGACGAAGGACGCAGGCGGTCGAGCAACTCCGAAAGAAGCGTTCCTTTCTGCTGCGCGCCTAGAACTGTGCTTTGCAGCGTGGCAACATCGAGGCTGCCGAAACGCAGCTGGAAGCGCGGCGGACAGGGATCAGGTCCGGGGCAGCTCACCGGCACCGTCAGGGTGCCTGTTCCCTTCACCGGACCATAGGTAAACGCCACCGGCTCCCATCGGATCTCTTCCCCGCCCAGATGCAGCGTAGCCTGCGATATCTCTACAGGATTAGCCAGGAAATCGGCCTTCCAGTTCACATCCCGGAGCGTCACTGTGCCGTTCAGATTGTCCGCCGGCTTCGGAGCCGTCCCGCTCTGGCCCTGATTAGCCGTGGTCTCCACCGGCTGAGGCTCCTCGGCTGCGAGCCACCGGCCCTCGGCAGTCAGGTCCACTTGTGCGGCCTCGCCTGCCAGCGCGTCCCAACCAGTCGTTCCCTCTATTCCAGCCGCCCCAAACAGGTCCTTGGCGCGCGCGAGGCCCACCGGGCCGCGCATCGCAACCTGATATCCCGAGGTGGCGAGACGCACATTGATCGTAAGGGGAGCCGCGCCGCCGGCCGATAGCGAAACCGTTCCCGCCAACGCCGGAGAATTGGGCGAACTCTGCGAATCGCCCGTCGCCGGCTCCAGCGCGAATCTCGGAAATTGGATGGGCCGGTTCAGGCCCGCGCCGCGCAGCTCAAGGCCCTGCACATCGAGGGCGCCCGTCAGCGGGCCGGCAGCTGCCAGTGCGGCTTTCGGCGAACGTCTGCGAGCCAGCTTCACCGGCTTCGCCGGTTCCGCATCCGCGGCCTGCGGAGCGTACGACACCTTGCCGCTCACGGTACCGCTGGCATCCAGATCAGCGGGGATATCGCTACGTACGGTGCGAAGAGCATCGAGTCCGGCCGCGATTGGAATGCGGTCGAGCTCGAGCGTAAGCTGCCGGTAACCGGCCTGGTTGGGCAAATCCCCAGTCAGCCGGACGCGCCCATCGCCGAGGGGCGAGTTGCACTCGACGTTCTCGAGAGCGCGCCGGGCGTAGTGGTATACAAAACTGCAGTTGGCATCGAAGTCCATCGGCTCGGCAGGAGCGAACTCCGCCCGGTGAACGCCCGTTGCGCGCAGACGGCTGGTGATATGCGCGGCATCGGCTGTTCCATCGAGATGCAGCTCACCCGTGAGGTCGCCGCGCCAGCCCGGATCCGAACCCGTCACCAATCGGGCGAGCTGGCCGAGCTGGGCCTGCCGCCAGTCCAGATCAAGGTGCACAGGCATCTCGCGCAGCGAGGGAGCCCGACGGACCGTCGCCTCCAGCCGCACTACCCCGGTGTCTTCCTGGTAGAGGCTCACATCGGTCCGGGCTGGCTGGCCACGAAGCCGGATGTGCCATTCGCCGGGATTGTCCTGCCAGAAATCCAGATCCGTATTGACGAGAGAAAACGGCAGTTTCTCCGCACCGTTCTTGATGTTGATGCGGGAATTTGTGGCCTCAAGGCTGGGAAGCGGAACGATGCGGCGTTGTATTCCGCCAGCCGAACCGGCCTGCGCGGCCGCTGTCCGGAAGAGCGGATCGAGATTCCATCGGCCCGGCCCGTTACGAACCAGGTTCAGGCTGGCTTCGTCCACGCTGATGCTGCCAATCTCCAGCCGACCGCGCCACAGCGAGAGCAGGCGGATCGAAGCCGTAACAGAGGCCGCATGCAGCACCGGCTCAGCACCATAGGCCGGGTCCTCGGCCACGCTCAGGTCAGTAAGAACAAATCCCGGCCAGGGCAGCAGGTGCAGCTTGACCGACGAAAGCCGGACCGGGCGGCCCAGAGACGTCGAGATCAGTTGCGTAATCCGGCTCTTATAGCGGCTGATGCTCACCATCGGCGGCGCCACCAGTACGGTCACAAGAACCAGGCCGAGGGCTGCGAGATAGATAGAAATCCGTCGGCCGGTGCGGCGCGCACTAGGTTGCCGGTCTTGGACATCATCGATCATGCTCTGTCGATTGTAATTTCTAGCGCACGACGTGAAAGCTGCGAGTCCAGCGGGTATCGCTGAAGAAGTGCAGCGTGACGTGCGCCGTCCACGCCAGCCGATGGGCAAGCCCCGGTGTTTCAAGGTCGCTTTCCGTAGCCTTGAACGACCAGTAGTTGAACAGCGGCCGGCCCACGATGTTCGCGCGCGGCACGAAGCCCCAGTAGCGCGAATCCTCGCTGTTGTGCCGGTTGTCGCCCATCATGAAATACATACCCGGAGGCACAACGAGATCGCCATCCTGGATGTACCGCGGAAAGGCCACATCCCACGACTCGGTCGACCCTGGAATATCAGAAGGCGGCACGGCCGGGAAATTGTCGAGGAACTCATTGAAGTTCTCGGGCGAGGTGGGCTGGGCGTGGGGTGCTGACTGCGCCACGCCGTTAATGATCACAATCCCGTTGTGCAGGTGAATATGATCACCCGGCAAGCCGATGAGGCGCTTGATCAGCAAAAGGGACACCGGATTGCCATTTGCATCCATTGGATCACCGGGCGAAAACACCGGTTTGATGAAGACCACGATATCGCCGCGTCGAGGCTCGCGATAGTGCACCAGCGGCATCCACCTGGATGGGGGAGCGAGCGTAGTCCGGTCCACCATCAGGTGATCGCCAACCAGGAGCGTGTTCTCCATCGATCCCGACGGAATGACGTAGTTTTCCGCCAGAAACGTGAGAATGAACAGGCCCACCGCCAGCACGCCGCAGATGCTCGCGACAGCTTCAAACGGCGTCTCTTCGACTCGAGTTTCCTGGACTCGCTTATCCATGGAATATGTGGGCGCTTGAATGGATTCGCCAACTCACCGGATGATGTGGAACGTGCGGCTCCAACGGGTATCCGTGAAGAAATGCAACACGACGTGGGTCATCCACGCCACCCGGTTGCCGAGTCCGGTCTGCTCGTATTGCGACTCCGGTGTCTCGAATGACCAGTAGTTGAACAGCGGCCGGCCTACAATGTTTGCCCTGGGCACAAATCCCCAGAAGCGCGAATCCAGGCTGTCGTGGCGGTTGTCGCCCATCATGAAGTACTGCCCCGCAGGAACAACCAGGTCCCCATTCACGACGTGATTGGGAAAATCGACTGCCCAGCTCTCGGTGGCGCCACCCGGCTGCGGCCACGGTGGAACCGAAGGAAACTCGTCGAGAAAGGCCTGATAGTTATCCGGCGTTGTGGGTTGCGCGTGCGGCTGCGCCTGCGCCACACCATTGACGATAACGATTCCGTTGTGGAGGTGAATGTGATCGCCCGGCACGCCGATCAGCCGTTTTACGAGAAACAGATACTGCGGTTTGCCTTCCGCATCCGGATCGGGCTCCGCGACCGGCTTGATAAACACGATGACATCATTGCGCCGCGGCTCACGGTAGCGCACCAGCGGCATCCATCTGGCCGGCGGTGCAAGGGTCTCGCGGTCGACAACCAGGTGATCGCCGACCAGAAGAGTCTTTTCCATCGACCCCGAAGGGATAACGAAGTTCTGGGCAAGGAAGGTGAGGATGAACAGACCCACGACCAGTACGCTGCAGATGCTGGCAACCGCCTCATAGGGAGTTTCTTCTACCTTCTCTTCTGAGAGCTCCCGGGGACGCTCCTGGGGAACTTCTGCGGGACGTACCTCAGGCGGCTCTTTGGTAGCCAGCGTCTTCTTCGTCGTCATCCTGTTGCTCTTCGCGGGAGATCCGCCGATGCTGCTCCAGACGGCCGCTCGATGGAATCAGTGCACCACCTGGAAGATGCGCCGCCAGCGCGCAAATCCCGCAAGCCTTACCGCGAGTTCCCTTTCGTGTCCGAGTCTATCATCCGCCGCCTGCTGCACATCGGTGGAGGAGGGCCTGGTGAGGGAAAAGTAAATCACCAGAGGCCGCGCGACGATCGCCTGCAGCGGCACAAATCCCCAGTAGCGCGAGTCGCTGCTATGGTTGCGGTTGTCGCCGAGGACAAAATACTCGCCACGCGGCACCACGAGCTCACCATTGCGCGTCAGGCTCTGCATCTGCCGCCACCAGTCCGGATCGACCTGCGGATCGGTGTAGACCTTGGCGGGAAAATTGTCGCGGAAGTCGTTGGGCGGAGCCGGCTCAAACGCAGCGTACGGTTCGTCGAGTGGAACACCGTTGACGATCACGCGGCCATCGTCGATGCGCAGATGGTCGCCCGGCAGACCGATTACCCGCTTCACCAGCAGCGGCGGTTTGGGATGGTGAAAAACAATGATGTCGCCGCGTTCAACCGGACGATAGGGCATCAGCCAGCGGCTCAATGAGCTCGACGGCGCATACACCTGTTTATTGAAGAGCAGGAAATCGCCGACCAGCAGCGTTCTCTCCATGCTCTCGGATGGGATAAGAAGCGGCTGCAGCACGAAGGTCAGCAGAAACAGCGCGATCACAATGGTCCGCAGCAGCGAAGCAAGCGCCTCCGGCAGCGTGGGCAGATGCACGCGGATCGAGGCGGTCCGGGGCGGAGGTATCACCGGCAGTTCCGCAGGTGAGCTCATTGCGCGGCGTGTTCCTCCTTTGGGGTGTCCGGCGTGTCCAACGTAATCGCGCCCGAGGCCAGCCTTTCGAGCGCGCGCCGGGCCGCATCCTGTTCAGCATGCTTCTTGGTGCTTCCCAGTCCTCGCGCCAGCGGCCGTTCCGGCTCGCCGCTTGCCGTCTTCAGACGAACTTCCACCAGGAACCGCTTCCGATGATCGGGCCCGCTCTCGCTCTTCAGGCGATAGGCCGGCGTGCCGGCACGAACCGCTTGCAGCCGCTCCTGCAGCGCCGACTTGTAGTTGCCCAACGCAGCGCCAGAGCGCAGTTCCGCCGCCAGTTGCTCGGCAGCCTCGCCCAGCACATGCGTACGGACGAACGCACGCACCGGCTTCAGTCCACCATCCAGAAACAGAGCACCCACTACGGCTTCCATCGTGTTCGAAAGCACCGTGCTCTTGTTGCGCAGTCCGCTGCGTTCCTCGCCTCGGCTTAGGCGAAGGTATTTGCCCATCTCGATTCCCGTCGCGACGCTCGCCATATATTGGCGGCTCACCAGTTGTGCGCGTACACGGGTCAGTTCTCCCTCGCGCCACTCCGGATGCGCTGCGAAGAGCGCCTCGGCCACCACCAGGTTCAGCACGGCGTCTCCCAGAAACTCCAGCCGCTCGTTGTCGCCAAGCGCCGTTCCATCCACGATGCCGGCTTCGTGGGCAAGCTGGTTGGCCAGCGACCGATGCGTAAGTGCATGCACCAGCAATTCGGGCCGGGCAAATTCATGTCCCAGTGCGGCTTCTAGTTCTTTCAGAGCTGCTTCCATGCGCGCCTCGCCTGCTTCTGGAATCCGACCAGATGACCCCAGCCGCCGCACCTCCGCAAGAACTGCTCCTTCGGTTCGATGCGCAAAAGCAGGGGCAAGGCCGCGCAGACTACTGCGGCTTGCCGGTCCCCGCCTGTGGCGCACCTGCCGGAGCGGCGTTGGCCTGTCCACCTGACGGCGCACCCTGTCCGCCGGGAGGATTGTCATCCGAATCGTCGCAATCGTGCTCGTGGCCCCGTATTACATATGCCGTCTTCACGCCGCGTTCTGCTGCGATCCGCGTATCCTGCTGGCCATCCCGCACGGCCAGCGCTTCTTTGTATTCCGCCAGCGCCTCATCCCGCTTGCATTCGAGATCGAGCACCCGGCCCAGATAGATATGCGACCAGGAGAGCAGCCGCTGTTCCTTGCTCATGGCCAGCGTCTTCTGGAACTCGTCCACCGCCTGATCCGGCTTCGCCGTCATCAGATCGACGCGCGCCATGATGAAATGGGCACGCGCGGAATCGGCTGTCGACTGCACCGAGTCGGCCGGTGAAGCCAGCACCTTTTCCGCAATCGACGAGGCCGTCGCCACATCGCCGGCTGACAACTTGGCTTCAGCGAGGTCCAACCCCGCAAGCTTGCGCGGCTGGCTGCGCTGCAGCACATCTTCGTCGGCCTCCTTGTCGAACACCGTGTTGCGCGCCCGATGTACCTGCTGGTCCACGTCCATGCTGTAGACCATTTCGCCGATCGTGTCTTTCAGGCTGGCCGGGTCCTTTTCGAACTGGATCATCTGCTCGAAGAAATACTGTGTCAACACGAATCCCTGGTTCATATCGTGCTGCACCGTGGCAACGCGAACGGCTTCCGCCTTATCGAGCGTGACCTGCCGTTCGTGCTCATAGCGCGGTAGTTCTGATCGATCGATATTGGTGGGGATCTTGTAGATCGGCACTCCGGTATCCATCGTGCGCGCCTCGATGGCCTTGATCAGGCACTCAATGGTCAGCGGTACCGTATCGGAGCGATAGCGGAAGTCAAGAGGAGCGTCGCGGATCTCCTTGAGGATCGGCTGCGTGCGGTCCACTGCATTGGCCCGCGCCAGAAGCAGAGGGTCGATCACGTAGTGCAGGTACGTATGCCGCACGTCGGTCATACGGATCTTGCCCTCAACCGGCGACACCACCACCACGTAATCAGTCCCGTAGATGCGGGCATTCACCACGCTCGGCGAGAGCATCGGCTCGATGACCACGATGAACCGCCGGCCATCGTAGGTAGAGGCCGGCATCTTGAGGTAGGTATTGGTCGAAACGACCATCTGCGACAGCGGGTCGTGCACCTTATCCGCTTCGTCGTCATAGGTATGGTGCACCGTCAGCCAAATGCCGTGCAGGTCGACGGCAGCAGCAAAGGCCTTCACCAGCGGTACGATCTCGGCGACCTGCGTGGCGTCGGGCGGCATCTCGGTCAGGTCTGCGGTTAACTCCAGCGCCGGCGGGGGCGTCAGGTACAGCGCCAGCGAGATGTACTGCGAGATGTCCTTCTCGGTGCCGGTCATCTTGTGCTGCGCGATGTAGAGGCACAGCGCGTCGCGCTTGGCTCGCGCGTCTTCACTCTTGGCCAGGGCCTGGTCGATCTCGTCCCGAACGTGCTTGCGCACCGGCGCGCTGTCCTGCAGGCCCTCGTCGTAGCCGCAGGTGTTCAGCGCTGCAGCCATGACAAATACGGGCTCCGAACTGATGAGCGAGATCGTGGGGCCGGCCGGATCGATCAGCGAAGGGGTCTTCTCCGGTGCATACGCTTGCCCCGGAGGACCGCCTTGGCTGCTGGAAGAGCTGCTTTGGGATTGAGCAACTGCGGGCGTAGAGGGAAGAATGGCCCAAAGGCAACAACAAAGCGCTGAAGCCAGCGCGAACCGGTGAAATGGACTCAACGTCATGAGAGATGCCCTGACCCCAAGTCTAGTTAGACGTAAGGACAGGGTCAAACGCGAGGGAAGCCCCCGGGCAGGTTTGTCATTCGTTTGTAAAGGGTGATCCTGGTGCCCCGCGTCCGGCGTATCCGCCCCGCCTCAACCCTAAGTGTGAGCCGGATCACACGGGAAACGCCTATCATAGATTGAGAATAACCTCGAACGTCAGGTGCGAGAATCATCCTGGAGTCCTGAAATGGCAGCATTTGGCAGCTTTGCGCTTCTGATCGCGTTGGCATTGGCCGCGTACAACCTCCTCGCAGGAACAGTCGCGCTACGGCTCATCTCCACCGGACAGCCGGCCCCCATCTCGCCTGAGCGGCTGGCCGATACCGCGCGGCGGGCGGGCATCGCGGTCTTTTTCGCGGTCACGGCAGCGGCGTTTGCCCTGGTCTGGTCGGTTTTCACCAACGATTTTTCCATTACCTACATCCTGGAACACTCCAACCGCGCCCTGCCGGCTCCCTACAAGTTCGCCGCCCTGTGGAGCGGCCAGGAGGGCTCGCTGCTGCTATGGGCTTGGCTGCTCGGCACTTACGGGTTCGTATTACGGCTACGGCACAACACCGATGTCAAGCTATACGCCTACGCGGGAACCATTCTCGCTGGTGTGCAAGTCTTTTTTCTGCTGATCTTGAACTTTGCCGCTCCGCCCTTCGCCCTGCTCAAAGGCGTGATTCCTCAGGATGGCAACGGCCTCAATCCCCTGCTCCAGTATCCGGAGATGGTCATCCACCCGCCGATGCTCTACCTGGGCTACGTCGGCTTCTCAGTTCCCTTCGCCTTCGCCCTGGCGGCGCTGATGATGCGTTACCCCGGCGAAAAATGGATCCGTATCACCCGCGCCTGGACCATGGTGACCTGGCTCTTCCTCACCTGTGGCATCTTCCTGGGCATGCACTGGGCCTATGCGGTGCTGGGCTGGGGCGGCTACTGGGGCTGGGACCCGGTGGAGAATGCAAGCTTCATGCCCTGGCTCACCGGCACGGCGTTTCTGCATTCCGTGATGATGCAGGAGCGCAAGGGCATGATGAAGAGCTGGAACGTCTGGCTCATCTTCTCCACCTTCCTGCTCACCATGCTCGGCACGCTGCTTACACGCGCAGGATTGGTAAGCTCGGTGCACGCCTTCGCGCAGTCCTCGATCGGAACCTGGTTCATTGTCTTCATGGGCATTGTGTTAGCGGTCTGCGTCTTCACCTACATCTACCAGCGCGGCCACCTGAAGACCGAGCACCACCTCGAATCGCTGGTCAGCCGCGAATCGAGCTTTCTCTTCAACAACCTGGTTCTGCTCACGGCCTGCTTCGTGATTCTGTGGGGCACGCTCTTCCCGATCCTCTCGGAATACGTGGAGGGCACCAAGGTCACGGTCGGCGCACCGTTCTATAACCGCGTGGCTGTGCCCATCGGGCTGTTTCTGGTGTTCCTCACCGGAGTGGGCCCCCTGCTGCCCTGGCGCGCAACCTCGTTTAAGAGCATCCGGCGCAACTTTGTTCTCCCGGTGATTGCGCTGTGGGCAACCGTCATCGTCTGCCTGGGCGTGGGCGTGCGGCCCTGGGTCAACGGCGCATTCTCCTCCGGCAACTTCTACGCGCTGGTCGCCTTTTCCGTCGGCGTGGCCGTAATCACCGCCGTTGTGACCGAGTTTCTGCGCGGTGCTCACGTCATCGCACGCCAGACGGGCCGCAATCTGTTTTCCGCCACCTTGCTGCTGACGCGGCGCAACACCCGGCGCTACGGCGGCTACATCGTGCACATCGGCGTGGTGGTGGTGGTCGTGGGACTCGCCGGGGCCGCCTTCAATCGTAACGTCGAAAGCGAGATGGGCGTGCACGACAAGATGCACATCGGCCCCTACACACTGGAGTGCACCGGCTTCACGCAGGACTCAAACCTCAACTACGACTCCGAGTACGCGCTGCTCAACGTGACCAAAGACGGCAAGCCGCTGTTTCAGATGACGCCCGAGAAACGCGCCTATCATCTCGGCGGCGGAGACCAGCCGCAGACCATGGTGGCCATTCACTCCGTACCCACCTGGGATCTCTACGTGGTCTATGAAGGCACTAATCCGGATACCGGCCGGCCGATCATCAAGGCCTTCCTGAATCCGCTGGTGGGCTGGATCTGGGCCGGCCTGGTCGTCATGGTGCTGGGCACATTCGTGGCGCTGGTGCCGAGCCTGAATCCCGCAACCGCGGCGCTGCGCGCACCGGTTGCCCGAGTGGTTGCTTCCGAGCCAGTGCTCAAAGGGGGCGATTGATGGGCTCCCTACTGCACCGCTCGTTTTGGTTGCGGTCCCTGCAAGCCTCGCTCCTTGCCGTTGCGGTTTGCTTCAGCATGGGAGCATCGGATGCCGGTTCGAGATTCGATAATCTGGGCCACCGCCTCATGTGCACCTGCGGCTGCGCGCAATTGCTGGGCGAGTGCAACCACGTAGGCTGCCCCGATTCAGGACGGGAACGGGACGAACTGACCGCCGCGATCGCGTCCGGCCTGGGCGACCAGCAGATCCTGGACCAGTTCGCCGCCAAGTACGGCGTAACCATGCTGGCTGCGCCCCGCACGCAGGGATTCGACCTTGTGGCCTGGATCGCCCCGTTCGCCGTGTTCGCCGCAGCGCTGCTGGGAACCATTCTGCTGGTGCGGCGCTGGTCCGGCATTTCGGGCCTCCGGGCTGCAGCGGAACTTCGCAGTGATCCGGCGACGGCCAGTCCCGAGGAGAAGGAACGCCTCGACCGCATTCGCCGCGAAACCGGCGCCGAAGGAGGGTTTTAACCATGACCGAGACGCAAGGGCTCATCGCCGGAATGTTTCTGCTGTTTACGCTGGTGGTTTACACCTTCTGGCCCGAGAATGCCTTCGCCAGCCAGAAGGAAAAGACGCGCCTCGACTTTCTGCTCGAGCGCAAGGACCAGCTCTACGAAAATCTGCGCGACCTGAACTTCGAACACCGCGCCGGCAAGTATCCTGAAGAAGACTTTCAGGCACAGCGTTCACTGCTGGAAAACGAAGCGGCCGAACTGCTGGCGGAGATTGACCGCCTGCAACAAGCCTGAGCTTCATGGAGCCCTGTAACAGGGCACGAGTTCACTCGTGCCGATCGCACAAGCGAAATGGATTTCGGGCTTTGCCCCTGAGAATTTCAAATCATTGTAAGAACGGTTCACGATTGAAGGAACTTCAACACGCGATGAGATCGACACGACTTCTCCTGATTCCCGCCCTGCTGTTTGCGGGCACCTTGGCAAACGCCGCGCCGGTGACCGGCACCGTAACCGACAAGACCACCGGCAAGCCCGCCGCGGGCGATCCAGTTGTTGTGGTCGATGTACAGGCCGGCATGAGCGAAGTAGCGCACGCAACGACCGATGCGAAAGGCCACTACTCGATCAACCCGCCGGGCGCCGGGCCCTATCTGATTCGCGTCACGCACCAGGGCGCGGGATACTTCATCGCGGCCCCGCAGGGCGGAGCGCCGGGCGACATTCCGGTCTATGACGTTGCGGCCAAGGTGCAGGGTGTCTTTATCGAAGCCGACGTCATCGAAGCCGAAACAGACCCCAGCGGCGCGCTCAAGGTGGATGAGCGCTACTTCGTGCACAACACCAGCTCTCCGCCAACCACCCAGTGGAGCCCGAAATCATTCGAAATTGTGCTGCCTCCTGACGCCCTGGTGACGGACACCGGTGCACAGCGGCCCGGCGGTCTGCCCACCTCCGTCAAGATGGATTCTGACGGACCGAAAGGGCACTATTCCTTCAACTTTCCCATTCAGCCAGACGATGGCGACAAGGACACTCTATTCCAGATCAGCTACACGCTGCCCTACTCGGACCAGAAGTACACCTTCAAGCCGCAGGTGACGCTGCCCGCCGACAACGTCGCGATTCTGTTGCCGAAGAGCATGACCTTCACTCCCGGCGCGGGTTCAGACTTCAGGACCGTGAATGAAGACCCGAGCGTACAGACATTCCTGCTCAAGAACGCCACACCTGGCAAAGCCATCGCATTCACCATCTCGGGACAGGGAGCAATTCCTCGCAATCAGCAGGCGGACAACGGCGCTCAAGCCTCCGCGGGTCCGGGCAGCCAGCCCGGCGGCGGCATCGGCGAGCCGATCAACACCCCCGATCCGCTGAGCAAATACAAATGGTGGATTCTCGGTGGACTGGCGCTACTGCTTGCTGCCGCTGCGGCTTTCCTGCTGCGCCGCCCGCCCGCCGCATTGGCCGGCGTGCCTGCACAAGCACCCTTGCCCCCGCAATCCGCTACGGCCTTTGCAGCGCAGCCTGTCGCCAGCACCCCACCCACAACAGCCGCGAAGAACGGAGCACTGCTGAGCGTGCTCAAAGAAGAACTATTCGCCGTCGAAAGCGAGAAGATCGCTGGCACACTTTCAGCCGCAGACTACGCGGAACAGAAAGCAGCGCTCGAAGTCGTGCTGAAGCGAGCGCTGAAACGACAGTAAGCAGTTCACAGTTCTCAGTTCACCGTTCTGCTTGATTGCTAGCCTCGAGTCGCTACTGTGAACTGCGAACTACCAACTGCCTCACTGATTTATCCTTGCCGCATGAAGACGCTGCTGCGCACTCTGCTTTATCTGTCGCTCATTGTCTGGCTGGGCGCGGAGATTTTCTTTCCTGTTGTTGCCGCCATTACCTTCACGACGCTTCAGCCCGACACGCATACAGCGGGAACGATCGTAGGACATCTGCTCGGCATCCTGCACCGAATGGGCATGGTCTCCGGCATTGTGGCGCTGGCGCTTCTGGCGCTCGCGCCGGCGTGGAACATCTATAAGCCTCGCGCTGTGCTGGTTCCTATGGCCCTGATCGTGCTGATGCTCGGATGCACCGTGTACTCGCACTACGGCATCATCCCCGCGATGGATCGTGACCGCGCCGCAGCCGGTGGGGCAATCGATATCAACAATCCGGCAAATCCGATCACCGCGCACTTCAACAGGCTGCACAATCGCAGCGAGCACGTGGAGGAAGCGATTCTGCTGATGGGACTGGCATCGGTGGCGCTCGTCGCGTGGGCGGAAACCACGCGAACGTAACGAAGCGAGCGCTCCGTAGTAGAGCGGAGCCGCGCCTGCGTGCTCCTGTAGAATCATGAAGGCCCTGGCGCGCAGTCCAATCTGCCGGGGATACATCGGAACCAGCATGAAGACCGGCATTATCGGCCTGCCGCAGGTAGGCAAGACATCTTTGTTCAAAATCTTGACCAAGGCCAAGCTCGAAGAGCATAGCGGCTATTCCAACCCGCGCGAGGCGCACATCGGCGTGGCCCGCGTGCCCGATCAGCGGCTCGATAAGCTCTCCGCGCTCTATTCGCCCAAGAAGACCACCTACGCCACCGTGGACTATGTCGACGTCGCGGCCATCGGGCAGGAGGCGCTGAAGGAAACGGCTTTCCTCACCAACCTGCGCAATGTGGACGCGCTGATCCACGTGCTGCGCGCCTTTGAAGACGAATCGATTCCGCACGTGGGCGCGATCGATCCACTGCGCGATGTAAAGAACGTCGAGTTCGACCTGATGGTCAGCGATCTCGGCCAGATCGAGAAGCGCATCGAACGCGTCGAAAAGGACATGAAGAAGGGCCGCACCGCCGACCTCGAGCGCGAACACGCGCTGCTGCTGCGGTCAAAGGAATCGCTCGAGAAAGAACAGCCGCTGCGCGAGTTGGAGATGACGCCGGAAGAGAAAAAGCTCATCCGTGGCTTCATGTTTCTCTCGCAAAAGCCCATCCTGTACGCGCTGAACATTGGCGAGAGCACGACCCTGGGAGCCGATCTCGACGCCGCCGTGGGCCGCTTCAAGCTCGACGAGGTTGCGCGCCGTCCCAACTCCGGAGCGACTGCCATCTGTGGCAAAGTGGAAGCCGAGCTGGCCGAGATGGACGATGCCGAAGCGGCGGACTTCCTCGACAGCTACGGCCTGCATGAAAGCGGACTCGTCCGCCTCATTCGCAAAAGCTACGAGCTGCTGGGACTCATCAGCTTCTTCACCGCAGGCGAAGACGAGTGCCGCGCGTGGACGGTGCCGCTGGGCTCGAAGGCGCCGCAAGCCGCCGGCGCGATCCACTCCGACCTCGAGCATCACTTCATCCGCGCCGAAACCATTCGCTGGGATGCCCTGCTCGATGCAGGCTCTGAGGCGGCAGCACGAGCCCGTGGCACGCTGCGCCTGGAAGGCAAGGAGTACGTGGTGCAGGATGGCGACGTGATGCACATCCGCCACAGCGGCTGATCTCATGGTAAAAACTTCGCTCGTACTCGGTGCGATTGCCGCTCTGGCCGATGTGGCCGGCGGGCTTGTGCTGGTGCGCGCCCGCGGAGTGGAGCGCTATCTGCGCTATTTTGTCGCGCTCGGCGCGGGATTCCTGATGGCCACTGCGATCGTCGAGATGGCGCCGGAGAGCCTCAAGCTCAGTCCAAAGCTCGGCCCGGTGTTCATCATGGCCGGTTACTGCGCGGTGCACCTGCTGGAGCACACCATCAACGCGCATTTCCACTTTGGTGAAGAGACCCACGCGGGCGAATTTGTCTCGCGGCACACGGGCTACTCGGTACTGGGTGGACTCAGCGCGCATGCCCTGTTCGATGGCGTGGCAATCGGCTCGGGCTTTGTCCTGTCGAGCTGGCTGGGCTGGCTGATCTTCGTGGCCATTCTTCTACACAAGGCGCCGGAGGGGTTCACCATGGCCTCAGTGATGCTGGCCAGCGGCCAGAGCCGCACAACCGCCTTCTACTCCGCCGTCGCGTTGGCGGCTGCGACAGTTGCCGGCGTATTGGTGATCGAACTGATCCCAAGCTGGATCTCCTACGGCCTGCCGGTCTCGGCAGGAGTGGCCATCTACGTGGCCGCCACCGATCTCGTGCCGGAGGTAAACCGGGAACCCGGTATCCACATGGCAGTGGTGTTTTTCGCAGGAGTCGGAGCGTTTCTGCTGCTGCGGATGATTCTGCCTGCGCTCTAAAGCAGTTCTTCCTCGGCCAGCCGAAAGGGCCTAATGCCCGAGCCCTACGCCAAGCACCGTCGAGCGGCCGAAACCACATTTTCCGGCATAGAGCCGCGCCAGCAGGCGCCCATAATCCCAGGCGACTTTGAAATTAGCCTTGCTGGCTCCGCGGTAACGGCTTCCGAAGACGAACGGAACTTCCTTGACTGACTGGATGCGCGCACGCACCAGGACTTCGAGCAGAAGCTTGAATCCGGTGCGCTGAAAGTCGATCTGCTCAACGCTGGAGCGGCGCACCATGAAGTAGCCCGACATAGGATCCTTGGCGCGGGCGCGGCGGCGCTGTATGGGCCACGTAGCCCATACCGCTGCGGCAGAAAGCAATTTGCGCATCGGGTTCCAGCCGCCCAGATCACCGCCCGGTGTGTAACGGCTGCCAATCGCCAGATCGCCTCCGCTCTGAATCGCCGCGAAAAGCTTGGGCAGCAGTTCCGGGGGGTGCTGCAGGTCGGCATCCATCACGCCGAGCACATCGGCGTCGGTATTGCGCCAGCCGTCCAGCACTGCGCCGGAGAGTCCTCGCTCGCCTTTACGCACGATCAAGTGCACGCGCGAGTCTTCCCGCGCGACGGCCCTCACCAGGTCGCCGGTGCCATCCGGGCTATCGTCGTCCACCACGAGGATCTCATATTGGATAGCAAGGGGGTCGAGCACGGAGCGGACCTGTCTGAGGAGGTGGCGGATGTTGCCGGCCTCGCACAATGTGGGAATTACAAGAGCGAGTTTTCGTGGCGCAGGCTCTTTGCTAGCGCCGGCGCTTTTTGAAGATTCCAGCATCCGCTGCGTCTCGATTGTCGGCGTGCTCATCAGAATAATAGGATTATTCTATCCCGAATGTTCCCCGCTTGAAGAAAGCTGTTACGGAGATCTGGAGTTTGAGGCGCCAATCCTTCTACGCCCGCTTGCTGTGTGTCTCGCTTTTCACGTCAATTGGGTTTGCAGTCATGGGCTATCACCCGGGGCTCGAAGACGATGGAATCTACCTTGCGGCTGTCAAAGCCCGGCTCGACCCGGTCCTGTTTCCTCACGACGCAGATTTCTTCCGCCTGCAGATGCAAGCTACAGTGTTTGACGATGTAATCGCCGGTTTTGTTCATTGGACGCACATACCGCTTCCGTGGGCCGAACTCTTCTGGCAGCTTGCTTCGCTCTTCGGAATTCTCTGGGCCTGTCACAGCATCGCGCGGCACGTGTTTCCGCAGGCAAAGGCACAATGGGCCGGCGTCGCCATGGTGGCAGCTATGTTCACCCTTCCGGTCTCAGGGACCGCGCTCTTTCTCGCCGACCAGCATTTGCATCCACGCAACATTGCCACGGCACTCATCCTGCTGGCCGTCTCGCGAATCCTTGCAGCACAGCGCTGGCAGGCCGCCCTGCTGCTGATCGCGGCTTTTCTCATGCATCCGCTGATGGCGGCCATGGGAATCTCCTTCTGCGTCTTCCTGGGCCTCGCAATGCTCGATGTTGTCCACGCGCGAGCTCTATCGTGGAGCGAGCGGTCGCTTGCCGCAGGCGGAAAAGCTGCGGCGTTGATCCCCCTCGCCTGGGTATTCGAACCGGCCAGTCCCACCTGGCTTCAGGCGCTCAACACACGCGATTACTACTATCTCTACCGCTGGACCTGGTACGAGTGGCTGGGCGCGCTTGGACCGCCGCTTCTCTTCTGGCTGCTGTGGCGCACGGCGGACAAATGCGGTGAATGGCTGCTGGCTCGCTTTGCTCTGGCCGTTTTCGCCTATTCCGTCTTCCAGCAGTGCGTGGCCATGCTGATGCTCGCGCCCCCGGGCTGGGTGCGGCTTACGCCGCTGCAGCCGATGCGCTACCTGCAACTCGTGTACTTCTGTATTGCGCTTCTAGCCGGCTGCCTGCTGGGCAAATATTGCTTGAAGACCAGCCGCTGGCGCTGGGCAGTTTATCTTCTGGCCATCAACGGCGGCATGTTGGTCTGGCAGTTGGCCTCATTCACCGGCAGTCCGCACCTGGAACTGCCGGATGATCCGTCGGCCAACCCGTGGCTCGAAGCATTCGCCTGGATTCGCGTCCACACGCCGGTAGATGCCTATTTTGCGCTCGACCCGTATTATCTGGAAGCCCGCGGCGAGGATTATCACGGTTTCCGCGCACTGGCCGAACGCAGCCAGTTGGCCGACATGGTGAAGGACGCTTCCGTCGTCACGCAAATCCCCGAACTCGGTCCGGTGTGGGCCCGGCAAGTTGCCGCCGAAAAAGGCTGGAATCACTTCCAGCTGGGGGATTTCGAGCGGCTAAAGCGGGATTTCGGCGTGGATTGGGCGCTGGTCTCCTATCCTCAGCCATCCGGCCTCGCGTGCGATTGGCACAACAGCTCGCTCGCCGTCTGCCGGATTCCATAATTTGGCACTGATTTTACAGAAGAAAAGCGTCCAGGCATTTTGCAGGTTGCGGGAAAATTCGCGAGAATGAAAAAGTTACCCATACCGGCACGGAGACCGGGCCATGCTCAATCTTTCCCAGCGACTGATTCTCGGCTTGGTACTACTGGCCGGTCTGGTGACGGCACTGATCGCCGCCACGCATCGCGCGCTGGCGGCCGCGGGACAGTCCCATTTAGCCTACGGCGTACTCGCGGCGTTTTTTCTGGTGGCGATCGCAACCGCCTATTTCGTTCTCCGGCCGATTCGCATCGTGGCGCGGGACGTGCACCGCATCGCGCAAGGCAATCTCGAACATCGCGTCGAGTGGAGCAGCCGCGACTCCTTCGGCGTCATCGCCGGTGAGTTGAACCGCATCGCCGTGCGCCTGCGCGAACTGCGTGACACCGAAGCGGGCCGCCGTCAGATGGAGTTCCAGCTCTCCGACGCCGTGCTGCAATCGATCTTTGAACCCATCATTGTGACCGACAGCAAGGGCCACGTGCTGAAGATAAACCAGTCTGCAGCCGAGCTGCTGGGCGAAGGCGCGTCGGACCGCATGGCGCTGACGAACGCACCGGGCGGCGACAAGATCCTGAGCGCCATCCGCGATGCCGTCTCCATGCAGAAAGCTGTGGCCGCCGAAGACGAAGCCTCCCTGCTGCCGACGAAGATCGGCAAAAAAGAGCGCAGTTACCGGCTGAGGACCACGCCCATGCGCGACTCCGAGGGCAGGCTGTTGGGCGCAGTGACGACCCTTGAGGACATCACAACGCTCCAGGACACTGACCGCTTCAAGACGCAGTTTCTCGCCGTGGCCAGCCGCAAACTCCGCGATCCGCTGCTGCAGTTGCGGCGCGGTCTCTATGCCCTGGGCCAGGGATACGGCGGCGAGTTGCTGCCCCTGCAATCCGAGCTGGTGGCCAAGGCTACAAACGAAGCGGAGCAGTTGAATGACCTGATGGCCGACTTGATAGAAGTCGCGGAGCTCGATACCGGCAAGCGCGAGTTGAAGCTGGAGCGGCTGCGTCCCTCCCAGGCGCTCACAGAGGCCCGCGACCGGTATTGCGAAGAAGCGGCCGAAAAACACATCCGGCTTGAAGTCAACGCCTATGTCGATCTGACTCCGGTTAAAGCAGACCGTCGTGCGCTGCGCTCCATCCTGGACAACCTGCTCACCAATGCGCTCCGTTTTACCCCGGAAGACGGCGAGATCCTGCTTTCGGCGGAAGAGATGAAGGATTATGTGCAATTCACTGTGCGCGACACGGGCCGCGGAATTGAGGCCGACCGGCTGAGCCGGATCTTCGATCGGCTCAATCCGTTCTCCGACAAAGGCACGGGACTAGGACTGGCCCTCGTGCGCCGGCTGGTCGAGTCGCTGGGCGGCCAGATCGCCGTCGAGAGCCGGCTGGGACACGGAACTACCTTCCGTTTCACGCTGCCGATCGCCGTAGTTGAGGATGCTCGCCATCCTGTCGAGGTGGGTTGAACGATGGCCGAGATCGTCCTGGAGAAAACCTCAGAGCCTGCGAAGCTGCGCGTTTATATTGGAGCGGCGCCCGGCGTTGGAAAAACCTTCCACATGCTGGATGACGCGCACCTGCTGCGAACCCAGCAGAATGTGGACGTGGTGATCGGCCTGGTCGAGCCGCACGGGCGCAAGGAGACAGCGGAGCGCATCCGCGATCTGGAAATCGTTCCGCTGAAGGTCATTCCCTATCGCGGCGTCGAACTGAAAGAGATGGATGTCGATGCCATTTTGGCGCGGCATCCCAACACCGTCATCGTCGACGAGCTGGCGCACACGAACGTGCCCGGCAGCAAGAATCGCAAGCGCTACGAAGATGTGCTGGAACTGCTCGACGCCGGCATCAACGTGATGACCGCAGTCAACATTCAGCATCTCGAAACGCTGAATGATGCGGTGAGCCGCTCGGCGAACACGACCATCCGCGAGACGGTCCCGGACAGCTTTCTCAAGCGCGCCGACGAAGTGGTAAACGTAGACGTCACCGTCGATGAGCTGCGAACGCGCCTGAAGCAAGGCAAGATCTACGCACCGGAAAAGGTGGAACAGTCGCTTGCGAACTTCTTCCGCAAGGGCAACCTGAACATGCTCCGCGAGCTGTCGCTGCGCACCACCGCCGAGCAGGTGAGCAACCGCGCATCGGAGTACCGGCGCACGCAGGGCCTCGAACAGGCTCCGATTCCGGAGAAGGTGATGGTGTGCTTGAGCGAAAGACCCGGCACCGAGCGGCTGCTGCGCGTGGGCGCGCGCATCGCCGGCCGTTTGGCCACCAACTGGTATGCGGTTCACGTGACACGGCCCGACGACAAAGGACACGGCGATCCGGAGGCATTTCAGCGGACCGAGGAGTACAAGCGTATGGCGCGTGACCTGGGCGCCAAAGTCATCACCCTCACTGACCGCAACGTCTCTGATGCGCTCATCCGCTTCGCTCAGCAGGAGAACATCTCGCACGTGGTCTTCGGCCAGCCGGTGCGCTCGCGGTTGGATATTCTGCTGCGAGGCTCGGTGCTCAACCGGTTTCTCGCCGAAGTGCGCGACGTGACCGTCCAGGTGGTCCCGATGCAGAAGCCGCTGCGGCGCGCATAATGCCATTGCGCACCATCGCAAAAACCGGAGCGAGCGCATGAACTCCCCCACAGCCTCGGTGCTGGGCGAATTAGGACTCCCGGCACCGGTGCGCGAGCTTGCAGCACAACGTTGGGACACAATCGTCGTTGGCGCGGGCCACAATGGCCTTGCCTGCGCGGTTTATCTGGCGCGTGCCGGCCAGCAGGTGCTGGTGCTTGAAAGCCGCAGCCGCGTAGGTGGCGCCTGCACGATCGAGGAGCCATTCCCCGGTGTCCGCATGTCGCCCTGCGCGTATCTCGCCGGCCTCTTGCATCCGCTGGTGATGGAAGAGCTCGCCCTGCCGCAGCGCGGCTTCCAGTGGACGCCCGCCGTGAATGGCCTCTTTGTTCCCTTCCTCGATGGCTCGAGCGTTCAACTCTGGGATGATGACGAACGCTGCGAAGCAGAGATCCGCAAACTCGCGCCGGGCGACGTCGCCGGATGGCGGGCAATGAACGACGTGCTCCGCCGCCTGCGCGATGCATTGCGGCCAGCAAGCTCAGGCGATCTCTGGATCGGCGAAGCACCCACTCGCGCTCAGATCGAAGAGCGGCTTGGTGCTGACGAAGAAGCACGAGCGCTGCTCTTCGACTGGTCGATGGCCGAATTCGTCGAGCGCTATCTCCTCGATGAACGCCTGCAGATCGCCTACCTGGGCCAGGGCGTGATCGGCACCAATGCAAGTCCCTTCGATCACGGCACCGCATCGATTCGCTTTCATCATGCCTCCGGCCGCCTGGGCGGAATGCCCGGCATGTGGGGCTACGTGCGGGGCGGCATGGGGATGGTCTCGTTTTACTTCTGCGACGCAGCACGCGAAGCTGGCGCAACCGTCGCCACCGGCGTAACCGTCGCGCGCATCGTCCCCGGCGAGGGCGTGGAGCTCGCAGGCGGCGAGCGCATCTCCGCGCGCACCCTCGTCGCCAATGCCGATCCGCGCCAGACGCTGCGCATGCTCGGCTCCGCCGCCGATCCGCAATGGCGCGCGCAGGTGGAGCGGGTGCCGATCGAGGGTTGCACCGTGAAGCTCAACGTGCTGCTGCGCGAACTGCCCAACTTCACCGCGCGCCCGGGTATCGACGAGCCGCACCATTACGGCCAGATCAACGCGCCGCTTACGAAAGAAGAGTGGAGGACAGGCTTCGCCGCCGCGCGGCGGGGCAAGTTGCCTGATCATCTCTGGTGCGAGCTCTACTTCCAGAGTGTGCACGACCGCTCCGTCGCGCCCGCGGACCGGCATACCATGAGCGTTTTCGCGCAATACGTGCCATACAAATTCGCGCGCGGCGACTGGGACTCGCGCCGCGACGAAGTGTGGAGTCTCGCTCTCGCTTCGCTGGCGCGTTTCTGCTCGAATCTCGATTCGGCCGTCGTCGACGCGCAGGTGCTGGGCCCTCCCGACATCGAGAAGAAGGTAGGGCTGACCGGCGGACACATTTTTCAGGGCGAGTGCCTGCCGCTTTATATGTGGGCCAATCGTCTCTCCGTACGTACGCCGATGCGAGGAGTATACCTGTGCGGAGCATGCACGCATCCCGGCGGCAGCGTGATCGGCATCAACGGCCGCAATGCGGCCATGGCGGTGCTGACGGATCTGAAGTCGGCTGGTTGAACCCGGCGCATCGTGCGAAACATCTCACGACCTGATACGCACTTTAATCGCGCGCAATCTTATTCAGACGATGCCGCGCGCCTTTGGTCAACGAACTCGGTACCGCACACCGGTAACCAACCGGTCAACCCACTTTCTGCCATTCCGGCACCATATACCGCGCAACGCGTAGAAGCATTTTCGGAAGACTCGCAAATCATTGTCGGCGCGAAACTTGCCCGGGGTGCCGGGCTCCCGTCACACTTGGCCTCGCAACCTTTTTGTAATGATTCCCCGGCTTCCTTTCCAACCCGTCTTGGCACGCCTTGTATTGCAACTCTTTACATCGCTGTTACGTCAATGGAAACGACGTGCCTGCCTGTGGCTGACCGGCTCGCGATGGGTTGCACCACCTCACGCAAGTTGTGCCTTGCCCGAATCCGCACGCGTCGTGCTTGAATCCGTACTTTGTGGTGGGGGCTTGTCGCGAAAGATACGCCGCGAGGCGATCGAGATGCCGAAGAAGACCCGCCCTTCCCAATTACGATAGGAATTGAGTTGCTAATATCCCGCAGGTCCCCAACTGGACAGACACGAGAAGAACATGGACCAATCTTCGTTTGTTTCGCATCCAGCGGATTCTCCTTTGAAATCCGCCAAGAAACGCCGTCACTGGTGGATTTGGGCGGTTATCCTCCTGCTGTTCGGCCTTCTGTTTTATTGGGTGATCCGGCAGCACACTGAGAGCCAGCAGGCGATGGCCGGCGGCGGCCGCGGGCGCGGACGCTTTGCCATGGCCGGGCCAGTGCCCGTCACCTATGCCACCGCGACCAAAGGCAGCCTCGGCGTCTACCTCGATGCCATTGGCACGGTTACGCCTGTGTACACCGACTCCATCACCTCGCAGGTCACCGGAGTCATCACCGCGGTGCATTACCAGGAAGGCCAGTTCGTCCATAAGGGCGATCCGCTCATCGACATCGATCCCCGGCCCTATGCGGCGCAACTGGCACAGGCACAGGGAGCCCTCGAGCGCGACCAGAACCTGCTGGCCGAAGCGCAGATGGACCTGAAGCGCTATCAGGACGCGTGGTCCAAAAATGCCATTCCGCGCCAGACCCTCGAAGATCAGGAAAAGCTCGTGCTCCAGGACCAGGGCACCGTGAAGAACGACGAGGGCACCGTGCAGTATGACCAGGTGCAGGTTGGCTATTGCCACATCACCTCGCCGATTGACGGTCGCGCCGGCTTGCGGCTTGTGGATCCCGGCAATCTGGTCACGGCCAACTCGACCACAACACTTGTGGTCATAACCCAAACCACACCCATCACCGTCATCTTCACGCTGGCTGAAGACAGCCTGCCTCAGGTGCTTCAGCAGATGCACGCCGGCAAAATCCTCCAGGTGAGCGCCTACGATCGCACGCAGCAAACACTCCTGGCCAAGGGCAAGCTCATCACCGTGGACAACCAGATTGACACCACAACCGGCACCGTAAAGCTCCGCGCGCAGTTCGACAACTCAAAGGGCATGCTCTTTCCCAATCAGTTCGTCAACACGCGGCTGTTGGTCACGACGCTCGAGAACCAGACGCTGGTTCCCTCTTCGGCCATTCAGCACAACGGATCGGTCGATTTTGTCTACGTAATCCAGCCGCTGGGAGCGCAGCATCACGGCGCCTCGAACGCTGAAGCCGAAAATCCCTCCGCCGGCAATCAAGCAGGAACAGGCGGACGCCAGAACGCGGCGTCGCAGGGGGGCACCCCTGCCACGGCCCGCGCAGTCATGCATAAAGTCACCTCCGGCAACTCGGACAACGGGTATACCGCGGTTACCGGCATCACGCCTGGAACCGTCGTGGCCGACAGCAGCTTCCAGAAGCTCGTCAACAATTCGCCGGTATATCAGTCGCACGTAGCTCTGCCGTCTACCGACGAGACTGAGGAAAGCGCGCCATGAGCCCGTCCCGCCCATTCATTCTGCGGCCGGTTGCCACCTCGTTGTTGATGGCCGCAATTCTGCTGGTGGGTATCGTCGCTTTCACGCAGCTGCCGGTCTCTGCCTTGCCTGAGGTCGACTACCCGACGATCCAGGTACTCACCTTTTATCCCGGCGCCAGCCCTGATGTGATGGCGACTACCGTTACCGCGCCGCTCGAGCGTCAGTTCGGCGAGATGCAGGGCCTCAGCCAGATGACCTCGACAAGCGCGGGCGGCGTCTCGGTCATCGTGCTGCAATTCAACTTGTCGCTCGGCCTCGACGTGGCCGAGGAAGAGGTGCAGTCGGCCATCAACGCGGGCGGGTCGTTCCTGCCCTCCGACTTGCCCACCCCGCCGGTTTACAACAAGACCAACCCCGCGGACGCACCGGTCCTTACGCTGGCCATCACCTCCGACTCCATTCCGCTTTCCACTGTCGAAGACGATATCGACACGCGCCTCGCCCCGCGGCTTTCGCAGCTCGCCGGCGTGGGCCTGGTGAGCATCAGCGGCGGCCAAAAGCCTGCTGTCCGCATCCAGGTGAACCCCGTTCAGCTTTCTTCCTACGGCCTCAACATGGAGGACGTGCGCGCGGCGCTCACGCAGGCCAGCGTCAACTCCGCCAAGGGCAACTTCGACGGCCCGCGCCAGGACTACCAGATCGACGCCAACGATCAGATCACCGAGGCCAACCAGTACAAGAATGTGCTGATCGCCTATTCGAACGGCGCGCCGGTCTTCGTGAAAGATGTTGCCAACGTCGTCAATGGTGTGGAAAACGCCAGACAGGCCGCGTGGATGGGCACGAGGAATGACAATGGGCAGCCGTCGCTCACGCCGGCCGTCATCCTCAACGTGCAGCGCCAACCCGGCGCGAACACTATCACCGTTGTCAACAGCATTCGCAAGGTATTGCCGCAACTGGAGGCGAACCTTCCCGCAGGCATCCAGGTCACCACCCTCACCGATATGACCACCAGCATTCAGGCGTCGGTCAACGACGTCGAGTTCGAGCTGATGCTCACCATCGGCCTGGTGGTCATGGTCATCTTCCTGTTCCTGCGCAGCCTGCGCGCCACCATCATTCCCTCGGTTGCCGTGCCGCTCTCGCTCGTCGGCACATTTGCGGTGATGTACCTGCTCGGCTACTCGCTCGACAACCTGTCACTGATGGCGCTCACTATCTCCACCGGCTTCGTGGTGGACGATGCAATCGTCATGATCGAGAACATCAGCCGCTTTCTCGAAGAGGGCATGCCGCCGCTTCAGGCCGCACTCACCGGCGCAGGACAGATCGGCTTCACCATCGTCTCTCTGACGGTCTCGCTCATCGCCGTTCTCATTCCCCTGCTCTTCATGGGCGATGTCGTCGGCCGTCTCTTCCGCGAGTTTGCCGTGACTCTCGCCGTCACCATCGTCATCTCAGCGGTGGTCTCGCTCACGCTCACGCCGATGATGTGCTCGCGCATCCTTCGCCACGATCCGGAGGAACAGCAGACCCGGTTTTACCGCTGGTCGGAACACTTCTTCAACAACATGATCGCCTTCTACGGGCGCACGCTGAAGGTCGTGCTGCGCTACCAGACCTTTACGCTGATTGTGGCAGCGGCCACCCTCGTACTCACCGTCGTTCTGTACATCGTCATTCCGAAGGGCTTCTTCCCGGTGCAGGACACCGGCGTCATTCAGGGCATCTCACAGGCCAACCAGTCCATCTCGTATCCCGCCATGGCCGCCAAGCACCAGCAGATAGCCAAGATCATTCTGCAGGATCCCGCCGTTGAGAGCCTTTCCTCGTTCATCGGCGCCGACGGCATCAACACCACGCTCAATAGCGGGCGATTTTCCATCAACCTCAAGCCCATCGAGCAGCGCGACCTGAGCGCTGCGGACGTGATCCGCCGCCTCCAGACCAACTTGGCCCAGGTCTCAGGCGTCCACCTTTACATGCAGCCGGTGCAGGACATCACCGTAGACGACCGCGTGAGCCGCACCCAGTACCAGTACACACTCGTCGATCCGGATACCGACGAACTGAATCAGTGGACGAATAAATTCGTGGCCCAGCTCAAAAAGCTGCCCGAGCTGGAAGATGTGGCCACCGACCAGCAGACCGGAGCGCGCGCGATCCAGCTCGATATAGACCGAGTAACCGCATCGCGGCTGGGCGTTGCGCCCACTACCATCGACAACACGCTGTACGACGCATATGGCCAGCGCCAGATCAACACGCTCTACACCCAGCTCAACCAGTATCACGTAGTTCTGGAAACCTCGCCGCAATGGCAGCAGAATCCCGCCAATCTCGGTGACCTCTACATCCAGACCAATGCTTCGTCGGGCGCGACGGGCGCCAGCGCGGCCACTTCGTTCTCGTCGTCGGCCTCGGCGTCTGCAGGCTCCAATGCGCTGACCACCTCTACGAAGTACACGCCTTCTTCCTCGGTGGTAAGCGCGCCGGCCAGAGTGCTGGCGGGAACCACCAGCACTACGGGGAGCTCATCCGTCAACGCCGGCACAGCGGCCGGAACGACGCCCAACACGAGCGTGGCAGCGGTAAGCGCCAACGCCATTCCGCTGAGCGCCTTCACGCACGCAACGCCGACAACGGAAGCTCTCTCCATCAATCACCAGGGGCAGTTTCCCGCGGTAACAGTCTCGTTCAACCTGGCGCCGCACGCATCGCTCGGAACCGCGATTACCGACATCGAGAAAGTGGCGAACAATCTCCAGTTCCCCGCCAGCCTGCAGTCAGATTTTCAGGGCACCGCGGCATCTTTCCACAATTCACTGTCGAACGAAGCGCTGCTCATTATCGCCGCACTCGTGACGGTGTACATCGTGCTGGGCGTTCTCTATGAGAGCTTCATTCACCCGGTCACAATTCTCTCCACGCTGCCCTCCGCCGGCGTCGGCGCGCTGCTGGCGCTCATGATTTTCCGCCAGGACTTGAGCGTAGTTGCCATCATCGGCATCATCCTGCTCATCGGCATCGTGAAGAAAAACGGCATTATGATCGTGGACTTCGCGCTGGAAGCCGAGCGCGAACACGGGAAAAGTGCGACCGACGCCATCTATGAAGCCAGCTTGTTGCGCTTCCGTCCCATCATGATGACCACCATGGCCGCATTGCTGGGCGGCATCCCATTGGCAGCCGGAACCGGCCTGGGCTCGGAGCTGCGCCGGCCGCTCGGCATCGCCATGGTGGGCGGCCTGCTGCTGAGCCAGATCCTCACGCTCTATACCACGCCGGTGATCTATATCTTCTTTGACCGGCTCGGCGAGCGCATCACCGGGCGGCACCTGTCAGCCAAGCCCATGACGGATGCACGGGAGCCCGGCGTGGAGCACGCATGAGCCTTTCGTCTCCATTCATCAGGCGGCCGGTCGGCACTACGCTGCTGACCATCGCCGTGGCGATTGCTGGAGCGATTGCCTTCATGGTGCTGCCCGTGGCGCCGTTGCCGCAGGTGGATTTTCCCACCATCAGTGTCTCCGCCAGCCTGCCCGGCGCCAGCGCGCAGATCATGGCCGCCTCGGTCGCCACGCCGCTGGAGCGCCAGTTCAGCCACATCGCCGGCATCACGGAGATGACCTCGTCCAGTTCGCTGGGCAGCACGAACGTGACGCTCCAGTTCGATCTGAGCCGCAACATCGACGGCGCAGCCCGCGATGTGGAAGCGGCTGTCAATGCGGCGCGCACGTATCTGCCGGCCAATCTTCCTTCCAACCCCTCCTACCGTAAGGTGAACCCGGCCGACGCGCCGATCATGATCCTGGGCCTCACGTCGGACAAGTACGACGTGACGAAGATTTACGACCTTGCCTCGACGATCCTCGAGCAAAAGCTCTCGCAGATTCAGGGTGTCGGTCAGGTCGGCGTGGGCGGCGGCGCCACACCGTCGGTACGCGTGGAAGTGGATCCAACCAAGCTTGAGAGTTTTGGGCTCACTCTCGGCAGCGTCCAGTCGTTGCTGCGCCTGCAGAACTCGCACGAGCCCCGCGGCCAGCTCTCCAACAACGGACTCACCGAAGACATCATCACCAACGATCAGATCTCGTTGGCCGACGAATACAAACCGCTGATCATTGGCTACCACAACGGTGCGGCGGTGCGGCTGGAAGATGTCGCCAGTGTCACGAACTCCACGCAGAACCTCCGGACCGCCGGCTATATGGACGGGCGCAGAGCGGTGTTCGTCATCATCTTTCGCCAGCCCGGCGCCAACATTATTCAAACGGTCGACCGCGTACGTGCCCAGCTTCCATTCCTTGAAGCCGTGCTGCCGCAAGGCATTGACACAACGATCGTGCTCGATCGAACTACAACCATTCGCGCCTCCGTCAACAATGTTGAGACCACGCTGATCGGATCCGTCATCCTGGTGGTGCTGGTCGTCTTCATATTCCTGCGCAGTCCGCGCGCCACGCTCATCCCCAGCGTCGCCGTTCCGGTCTCGCTCATCGGAACCTGCGCGGTGATGTACCTGTTCGGCTACTCGCTCGACAACCTGTCGCTGATGGCGCTCACAATCGCTACCGGATTCGTCGTCGACGACGCCATCGTGGTGATGGAGAACATTACCCGCCATCTCGAAAGCGGCATGCCCCCCTACGCTGCCGCGCTCAAAGGCGCGCAGGAGATCGGCTTCACGGTTTTCTCCATCAGCATGTCGCTGATTGCGGTCTTCATTCCCATTCTCATGATGGGCGGCATCGTCGGCCGCCTCTTCCGCGAATTCGCCGTCACGCTTTCCACCGCCATCGTGGTCTCCATGGTGATCTCACTCACCACTACGCCCACCATGTGCGCGCATCTGCTCAAAGTGCACAAGAAGGACGAAAGACACAACTTCCTTTATCGCACCAGCGAGAGTGCCTTCAACGGGCTCCTGTGGATTTACCGCAAATCGCTGCTTTGGGTGCTCGACAATTCCCTGTTGATGCTGATCGTGTTGATGCTGATCATCGCGCTCAACATCGTCGTCATCGTGCGCATCCCCAAAGGCTTTTTCCCTACGCAGGATACCGGCACGGTTGTGGGAGGCGTACAGGGCCCGCAGGATGCATCCTTCCCGTTCATGAACTTCTCCGTGCAGCAGCTCATGAAGCTGGTCAAGGCCGATCCGGCTGTGGCCCATGCGAACGCGTACACCGGCGGCAACGGCTCCAGCAATGGCGGATTCATTTATATCGCGCTCAAGCCGCTGGGCAAGCATTGCAAAGAAGGGCCTTCCTGCGATGTCCGCCAGACCTCGGCAATGGATGTGATCAATCGCCTGCGGCCGAAGATGAATCGGCTGCCTGTCGCATCGGCTTTTCTCCAACCGTCGCAGGACCTGCGCATCGGCGGCCGCTCCAGCTCAGCGCTCTACCAGTACACCATTCAGTCCGACAACATCGAAGACCTGGCCCACTGGGGACCGATCCTGCTTCAGAACATGCAGAAGCTTCCCGGCCTGCAGGACGTCAACACCGATCAGCAGAATGGTGGACTTCGAGAGACGCTCACCTACGACCGCGTTACCGCCGCGCGCCTGGGCCAGACCGCGCAATCACTCGACTCCGCGCTGTACGCCGCTTTCGGCCAGTCGGAGACCTCGGTCATCTACACGCAGCTCAACCAGTACTACGTCGTCCTGGAAGTTGCGCCGAAGTACTGGCAAAGCCCGGCTGGTCTGAACCAGATCTACCTCGCGCCCGGCAAGGCATCCACAGGGCTCAACTCGGTTACGCCGCTACTGAGTGTGATGAAGCCGGAAACCGGCACCACGCCTTTGCAGGTGAGCCATACCGGGCTCTTCCCCTCCGTCACCGTGTCCTTCAATCTTGCCAATGGCCTTTCGCTCTCTGACGCGACCCGCGAAGTCAGCCAGATGGAGCAGCACCTCGGCGTGCCTGGAACCATCCGCGGATTCTTCGCGGGAACTGCGCAGGCCTACCAGGACTCGCTGGCCACGGAAAAATATCTGGTCATCACCGCTCTGCTTGCAGTCTTCATCGTTCTCGGCATTCTGTATGAAAGCCTCGTCCATCCGCTGACCATCATCTCTACTCTGCCGTCGGCCAGTGTAGGCGCCATGCTGGCGCTGATGCTCTTCAAGATGGATCTCAACGTGATCTCGATCATCGGCATCATCCTGCTGATCGGCATCGTCAAGAAAAACGCCATCATGATGATCGACTTCGCCCTGCAGGCCGAACGCACGGAAGGCAAAAACACGCGCGAGGCAATCTTTGAGGCCTGCATGCTGCGCTTCCGTCCCATCCTGATGACCACGCTGGCAGCAATCTTCGGCGCATTGCCGCTGGCCTTTGGCACCGGCACCGGCTCTGAGCTGCGCCGCCCGCTGGGCATCACGATCGTCGGCGGCCTGCTGCTGAGCCAGTTGCTCACGCTCTATACCACGCCGGTGGTCTATCTGTTCATGGACCGGATGCGCATGCGCGCTGCGCGCCGGGCCGAAGCGCAGCTTCCGGCGCAAGCGGAAGGAGCCGCGTCGTAATCTTAGAAGGACCTCTCTATGCCTGATCGTAAGAATCGAACCTCACGGATCGCCTCCTCGTTGCTGCTCACCGCGCGGAGCAAGCGGAATCGCACCCTCGTACCATTCGCAGCCGCATCGCTCTCGCTTGCCATGCTCGCTCTCGCCGGCTGCCGCGTAGGTCCTCGCTACCATGCGCCCGCGGCGCCGGCCGCCGTCGCGCCGAACTATAAGGAGTCGACCGTCAACTTCCAGGACACCGACGGCTGGAAGGTCGCCAGCCCGCGGGACGCCATGATCCGCGGCAACTGGTGGGAGGTCTTCCACGAGCCGGAGCTGAATGCCCTCGAGGAGCAACTCAACATCAACAACCAGAACATCAAGGTCTCCTTTGAGCAATACATGGCCGCACGCGCGGTCATCTCGGAGGCACGCGCTCAGTTCTGGCCCACCATCACGGTGAATCCTTCCTTCAGCCGCTCGAAGAGCTCGGCCAATCTACGCAACTCGTCCACGGCCAACACGGGTCAAACCACCACGCTCTGGTCGGCGCCCCTGGACGTGTCCTGGACGCCCGACTTCTTTGGCAAGATCCGCAACCAGGTGCGCGAAGCACAGTACGCGGCGCAGGTAAGCGCCGGAGACCTGCAAGTGGAGAAGCTGGCCGAGCAGGCCAGTCTGGCCCAGTTCTACTTTGAGATTCGCGGCCAGGATATGCTGCAGCAGATTCTCAATGCAACCGTAGCGGCCGACCAGAAATCGCTCGATTACACCCAGGCGCAATATGACACCGGAGTCGGCGATTACATCTCCGTGGTCGAGGGCAAGACCACGCTCGAGTCTGCACAAGCGGCCGCGGTGAACGTTGGCCTGCTGCGCGCGCAGTACGAACACGCCATTGCGATGCTCCTGGGCAAGGTTCCCACCGATTTTTCCATTCCGGTGAGACCCATGCTCTACACCCCGCCTCCCATCCCCACTGGTGTGCCATCGCAGCTTGCCGAGCGCCGGCCAGACGTTGCCGCCGCGGAGCGCACACTGGCTGAAGCCAATGCCACCATCGGCATCGGTTACGGCGCGTTCTTTCCGCAGGTCACCATCTCCGCCGCGGGTGGGTTTGAGAGCTCCCTGTTGAAACGCCTGTTCGACTGGCCGAGCCGTTTCTGGTCCATCGGCCCTTCCGCGTCGCAGATCGTGTTCGACGGCGGCCTTTACCGTGCCGCGCTGCATCAGTACGAAGCCACCTACAACGCAGACGTCGCCACCTACCGCCAGACAGTGCTCGTTGCCTTCCAGCAGGTAGAAGACTCCATGTCTGCCACGCGCATCTACTCGCAGCAGATTCTTCGCCAGCAGCAGGCCGTGAAGGACGCGCAGGATTATCTCAATCTGGAGCTGGTGCGCTACAACACGGGAGTCGATCCGTACGTCGACGTCGTTTTGGCACAGACTACTCTGCTCAACAATCAGGAGACATTGAACAGTCTTCAGGTGAGCGAAATGACGTCAGCCGTGCAGCTGGTGCAGGCGCTGGGTGGAGGATGGGACCGCAGCCAGCTCCCGACTCCCTCGCAGGTTGGAGCCAAAACTGCCAAAGCGGACTACACGATGCAACAGTAGTCCGTGCGCCCCGGAATTTTCGATGAACTGTTACTGCACCGAGCGGTAGCAGATGTTTTCGCCGTCGAGTCTATATTCGGCTGAGCAGACATCGCCTCCGCAGATCATCATCTCGCCGCCGTAAAGCTGCCGACGCGTGATGAGCCCCAGCGTGCCGCACCGCGGGCACGACATCACCGCCACATAAGGGTTCTGCGCATGGCCAAGCTTTGCCTGGTTTTCCAGCAGGAAAACCGTTCCGGGGTCCATTCTCTCGGGGATCCATTCTTCCAGAAACTGCAAGTCGGCTGACATCGTTCCCTCCAATGGGTCTTGATGCAATCTCGCCGCACCAGATCGGTCGTTGAACAACAGCAGTTACGAATGGCGCTTCTATTTTGAGGCTGGTTCTTTGCAACCCAGTTTTGCCGCCGGTACCCTGATCCGTCAACCGGAAACCAAAGCTGGGAGTATCCGGCGTTACCCCCTCACCCAGTTACGGATGATCGTTCTCTTCGCCCGAAAGTGTCATCTCCTTGTTCTAGCCTTCTCCTACCCCTTTTCTACTTGGATGCTTGCATCCCCATCTTGGAATGCGAAACCGCAAAGTCGTCGATGGCCTTATAGGTCTCCTCGTTGCGCAGGATGGCCTGCACGTACTCGCGCGTTTGCGTGAACGGAATCGATTCCACGAACTCGTCGATGCCCGTATAGGGCCCCGCACCCTGCCAGTCGACCACGCGGCTGTCGCCCGCGTTGTAGGCCGCTAGCGCGTACACCGGCTCACCCCCGAAGCGATCGAGCATCTGCCGCAGGTAGCGCGTGCCGAGCTTGATATTCGTCTCCGGATCGAGAAGCTGGAAAGTCTGGAAGTGCGTCATGCCTTCCTCGCGCGCCAGCGTCTTGCCCACGGAAGGCAGTAGCTGCATCAGGCCCCAGGCGTTCGCATACGAGACCGCCGAGGGATTGAACTCCGACTCCTGCCGGATGAGCGACGCCACCAGGTACGGGTTCAGATTGTTCTTCTCCGACTCTGCCTTGATGGTCTCCCAATAGGGCTCCGGGTAGAGGATCCGCCAGTATGCCAGCGGAATCGACGAGATAGACGCCGTGGTGGCATAAGGCATCGCCCGCTTCAACGCGCGCAGTGCGCGGAACGTCTCGCCGTAATTGGCATAGATTTGCGCCTCGGCCAGCGCGCTCCACGAATCCGAATCCGGATCGGCCTTGATCTCCCCCGCGATGTACTCGTTCAAGCCGGCGTTGGCAAGCAGCTTCGCCTTGGCCAGATGCGGGCTGTCGACGGGAAAGCTGTCCACCAGCTTCGGCTCAGCCAGAGGCTGGAAGCGGTCAAGCTGCGGATCAGAGGCCGGTTCCATCTTGCCCAACGCGGAGAGCCGCTCGCGCGCCATCTGCGCATAGAAATAATGCTGGTAGGCGCGGACAATCGCGCGATAATTAGCCGCGGCCTGCGCCGGATCATGGTCCTGCGTTTCGTAGAGCCGTCCCCGCCAGTAAAGCGCGGACACCGTCTCCGCAGCGGCAGGATAGAGCTTGATCTGCTCATCGAAGAGCCGCGTCGCGTCGGCATACTGGCCGTCGCGATAGCTCAGCCAGCCCGCCCGCCAGTGCGCCGCTGCTGCATTCTTGTTCTGCGGGAAGCGTTCCGCCAGATAGCCGTAATACTCAACCGCCTGCGGATAATCGCGCTTCAGCATGAACATGTTTCCCGCCGAGAACAGCGCATCGGCCAGCCACGGGCTGTGCGGAAAGCGGGTCTCCATCTCGGTCAGGATGCGTTGCAGATCGGCGGCATCGTCGCGGTCACGCGCCAGCTCCATCAGGAGGTCCAGACGCCGGGCTCCATTCTCGTCATTCGTATCCGGCAGCGCCTGCACCGTGGCCGGGCTCAGCCGTTTCAGCTTCAGCTCGCACGCGGCCACGCCCACGGCGAATCCATTGCGGTCGATGGCGCTCAGCTCCGGCGCATGCGCCAGCTTGCGATACTGCTCCTCCGCCTCGCTGTAGCGTCCGGCATCGTAATAGGCATCGCCCAGCGTGCGCAGCTCAGGCACCGTCAGCGTTGCCACCGCGCCCGATTGCGTGAGCTTGGCCATCGCAGTCTGCGCCTCCGGGCTCAGCGGATGACTCAACAGCAGCTTCTTGAACACATGGTTGGCTTCGTCGGCTTGCCCCAGCGCCTGCTCCACTTCTCCCTGCGCAAGCTGATAGCCGGGCCGGTCCGCGGCGTCTGTATCCTCCACCTTGGCCAGCACCTCGCGCGCCCCGTCGGGATTGTTCAGCGCCAGCAGCACATTGGCTTCGAGTTCGGGTGCCTGTTCGTCGAAGACACTGTCCGGGTACCGGTCGTTGAAACCCCTGAGCTGGGCTTCGGCCGCGGCGTTGTCACCGCTCTCATGGCTTGCTTCGGCGGCCAGAAAATCGGCGTAGTCGGCCAGCTCTTCGCCGGCACGGCGCGCATCTCTCAAATTCGTGATGGCCTCGGCGTAATGATGATCAAGCAGATAGGCATGCCCTAGCGCCAGATAGGCCGCAGCAGCAGCCTCGCCCGTGTGCCGGCGCGCATAGGCGCTCAAGCCCGCATATGCTTCCGAGGTGCGCAGAGTCGCCAGTTGCTGCGCCATGGGCCGCAATTCGGTGGAGGCCACGAATGCCTGCCTGATACGGGCCGTACGCGCCGTTCTCACTGCACGGCTCGGCCTGCGGCGCACCGGCCGGTGATGCCTGGTCGTCTTCTTTGTTGCCGTAGACCTCGTTTTCTTGGTGGTCACAGTCGACTTGGCCGTACGCGCGGCCGCATCGCCTGTGCCTTTTGCATCCTGTCCACTCGCCGCGAATGCGGTAATCGGCAACGAAAGAGAAACCACCAGGGCTACGCCGCGCAGCGCCTGGCGCAACCTGAAATTGGGGGAGAACTGCACCTTCATACCTCCACTCTATTCCCGTTTTCAATCCATAGACGCGTCCCTGTACCACACGTGTTACCCGAATCCGCTTTTGTTGTAGGACGGCCGGAACACCGCCCCGGTTTGGTCCCATATGCCTCTGTCCATTACACTGGATTCACGGGCTCCTCCGAAAAGGGTCTGCCGAAAGGGGCTGTGACGCTCCTCTCGCACGCAAGTCGAAATTCAGACCGTCTCTTCCCCAGGAATTCCCGCATCCAACTGACATGTCGACCATCCAATCGATTGCAGGAGAGAACGAGCAGCAGCACCCGGACGTCGCCCTGGTTGAAAAGGTGCGCGCCGGGGATGTCTCGGCCTACGACGAACTGGTCCGCAAATACGAACGCCAGATCTTCCGCATTGCGCAGCACATCACGCAAAATCGTGAAGATGCAGAAGACGTGACGCAGGACGCATTCTTAAAGGCGTACGAAAAGCTCGACCAGTTCCAGGGAAATGCGAAGTTCTACACATGGTTAGTGCGAATTGCGGTCAACGAGAGCCTGATGCGCCTGCGCAAGCGGCGTACCGGCAAAATGGTCTCGATCGACGAGGATCTGGAGACCGAAGAGGGGACCGTACCCCGGGATCTCGCCGACTGGGCTCCCGACCCGGAGCAGAACTACAACCAGTCCGAACTGGCCGAGATTCTGCGCAAGACCATTCAGGGGTTGCCACAAGGTTTTCGCGTTGTCTTCGCCCTGCGCGACGTGGAGGGCCTGTCGACCGAAGAGACAGCGGAGACGCTCGGCCTCAGCGTACCGGCCGTGAAATCGCGTTTGCTGCGCGCGCGTTTGCAGCTGCGCGAACGGCTCGCCCGCTACTTCAAGAAGAAGACCGTAACGCCAATTCCGCAGGAAGCGGGGTTGAAATAATCTAAAGTGACCTGCACCGAATTTCTCTCCCTTCTCGATGACGTAATCGACGATACGGTGAACGACCGCATGCGCGCCGACCTGCAGGAGCATCTGCGCGGCTGCGAGCACTGCGAGGTCACCCTCAACACCACCCGCAAGACCATCCAGATCTACCGGTCGCACGAGATCTACGAGCTCCCCTCCGATCTCCGCGAGCGCCTCCATTCCGCCATCATGGCGCGGTGTAAACGGGGCTGCTGAGTCGGCTACTTCCCGCCGGGTTCCGGGCGCATAATCAACTGTGACGCCCCCGCCACCACAACTTTCGTGGCAAATGCGCGTCTGCAATTTCCAGTAGACTTATGCCGTGATCGTCCCGGCTATCCCGCGCCCGGAGCGTTAGCTATGCAATCGGTAAAGGGCTCTTTGGCTGCCCTATTGTGCTGCACGCTGTGCACTCCGGCGCCGCTCGGCTTCGCCCAGACGGCACCCGACGATCAGCCCGCCGCGAAGCCGCACCGCCCCGCCTATCAGTCCTCAGAGCTGCAGGGCGATGAGCGTATCCTCCATGCTCTTAATCGCTTCACCTTCGGCCCGCGCCCCGGCGACGTTGCCGCCGTCCGTGCCGCCGGGCTCGACGCCTGGTTCAAGGAGCAGCTGCACCCCGCCGGCATCGACGAAACCGAGCTGAACGCCCGCCTCGCGCAGTTCCCCGCCATGCAGTGGAGCACGCAGAATCTCCTCTACCGCATTCCCAGCAACGCCATGATCCGCCAGGCGATCAACGGCCGCGGAAGCGTTCCTCAGGGCGAGGTGCTGCACGCCGTCTACGAAAACCAGATGTACCGCGTGCAGGAGAAGAAAGCGGACAAACAGGCAGATCAGGCGCAGAAGCCGCAGCAAGTAGCCCAGAATCAAGGCACTGCACAGCCCATGAACAGCATGAGCGAAGCTTCCGCTTCGATGGCTGGAGATAGCGGGAGTTCTGCCGCCGCAGCGGCTGGCGGAACTGCAGCCCAGGTTTCCTCGGCAACGATCCTCAACCAGCTCGACCAGCTCAGCATGTCCGGCGACGCTCAGCCGGCCTCTCAGCAGACAACCAGCCGCGCGCCAGCTCCTGCGGATCCTCCTGCGGCGGACGCTGTGACCGACTCCTCTGATCGTGCGCTGTTTAGCGAGCTGCTCGCTCTTCCGCCGCGCCAGCGTGTAGGCCGTCTCATCGCCATGCAGCCCGCCGACTTTGACAACTTCATCAAGTCTCTGCGCGGGCCGCAGCGCGCCAAGCTCAATGCCGACCTCAGCCCGGAGCTGAAAGAAACCGTTGCCGACCTTGAAAACCCGCAGCGGCTCGTGAATGAAGAGCTCATGGCGCAGCGCCTTGCCCGCGACATCTACTCCAACGCGCAGCTCCAGGAAGTGATGACCGACTTCTGGCTCAATCACTTCAACGTCTTCCTGCACAAGAATGAGGAGACGCCTTACTACCTGGTGAGCTACGAGCGCGACATCATCCGCCCCATGGCGCTGGGCAAATTCGAAGACCTGCTCGAAGCAGTGGCGCACAGCCCGGCCATGCTGCTCTATCTCGACAACGCCGAGAGCATTGGTCCCGACTCGCCCGCGGCCGAGCGCGCCAAGATGGCCGCGGCGCGCAACGGCGGCAACAAGAAGGCTCCGGAAGGCATTAACGAAAACTACGCACGCGAGCTGATGGAACTGCACACGCTCGGCGTCAACGGTGGCTATACGCAGGCCGACGTGATTCAGGCCGCGCGCGTCCTCACCGGCTGGACCGTCGATCAGCCGCAGCGCGGCGGCGGGTTCATCTTCAATCCCAACCGCCACGAGCCAGGCTCAAAAAAAGTGCTCGGCAAAAAGATCAAGGACAACGGCGAGAAAGAAGGCGAAGAGCTCCTCCATCTGCTGGCCTCGCGCCCGGCCACCGCGCATTTCCTTTCGCGCAAACTGGCGATCCGCTTCGTCAGCGACGATCCGCCACAGGCGCTGGTCGATCGCATGGCCAAGACCTATCTCTCCAGCCACGGCGATATCTCCGCAGTGCTGCTGACGCTCTTCCACTCGCCGGAGTTCTGGTCTGCTAGCGATTACCGCGCCAAAGTGAAGACGCCGATCGAATTCGTGGTCTCGGCGGCGCGCGCCAGCAATGCGCAGATTGAAAACTATCAGCCGCTCGAGAATGCGCTCCGTCAGCTGGGCATGCCGCTCTACGCGTGCATTCCGCCCACTGGCTACAAATGGGAGGCGACCGATTGGGTTTCCACCGGTGCGCTGGTCGACCGTATGAACTTCGCGTTGAATCTTGCCGCCAGCCGGCTACCCGGCATTACCGTAAGCTGGACGCCGGGTTCCGTCTCCGCGAATGCATCGACAGAAGCTGATGTCCCCAGCGCCGAAACTGAGGAGGCGCGTCTCGAACCGATTGTTGTCCCGAGCGGTGTAAGCATTGCCACTCGCTCGGCAGCGTTGCAGCAGTTTGCCGCACAATCCGCGCGGGACAACGCATCTTCGGTTCATCCCGTTGCCGCTACCGCGCGTCCCTTTAATCGCAACCGCGCCGTCACGGCGCTTGAACGACAGGATCAACTGCTCGCCGGGCTGCTCATCGGCTCACCCGAATTTCAGCGCCGCTAGGTGTGCGCACCAGGAGAACCCTATGCAGATGAATCGCCGCTTCTTTCTCCACAAAGGCGCGCTCGCCGTCGCGGGCACCGCGGCCATCCCGAGCTTTCTCGTCCGTTCCGTAATGGCTGAGGCTGTCGGTGCGCCCGGCCAGCGGCTCGTGGTCATCTTCCAGCGCGGCGCAGCTGACGGTCTCAATGTGGTTGTTCCCTATCGCGAGAAGAACTACTACTCCATGCGGCCCACCATCGCGATCCCGCAGAACAAGGTTGTCGATCTCGACGGCTTCTTCGGCCTGCATCCATCGCTTGCCGCCTTCAAGCCGCTCTACGATCAGGGCCATCTCGCCATCGTGCACGCCGCCGGCTCCCCCGACATGTCCCGCTCACACTTCGACGCGCAGGATTACATGGAATCCGGCACGCCCGGCGTGAAGGGCACGGACAGCGGCTGGCTCAACCGCGCTCTGCAAGCAGAAGACCTTCGCCATCGCTGTGCAGGTACCTGCGAACAGCACTCCGCCTTTCGCGCGCTCGCGCTCGGCGCCGATGTGCCGCTGACTCTTGCCGGCAAAGTTCCTGCCATCGCGCTCAACAATGTGAACGGATTTACCGTCGCCGGCCGTGGCCCCGCGCCGTCGCCGGCGGCCAGCGCCTTTGAAGCCATGTACGCCGAATCGGGCGATCACATCCTGCACACTACGGGCGACGAAACCTTCGAAGCGATCAAGATGCTCCGCGATGCCAATCCCGCCCAGTATCAGCCCGCGGCCGGAGCCGACTATCCCAACTCCGAGTTCGGCAACTCGATGAAGCAGGTTGCGCAACTGCTCAAAGCCAACCTTGGCGTCGAAGCGGCATTCACCGACGTGAACGGCTGGGATACGCACCAGAACCAGGGTGGAGTCAACGGGCAGCTTGCCAACCGGCTCAATGATTTCTCCGCAAGCATCGCCGCCTTCTGGCGCGACATGGGCGATAGTGCGGAAAACATCACACTGGTCACCATGTCGGAGTTTGGCCGTACGGCGCACGAGAACGGCACCGGCGGCACCGATCACGGCCATGCCAATGCGATGTTCATTTTGGGCGGCCGCGTCAAGGGTGGCAAAGTCTATGGCCGTTGGCCTGGTCTTTCGAATGACCAGCTCAATCAGGGCCGCGATCTGGCCCTGACCACCGACTATCGCGAGGTGCTCGGCGAAGTCGTTACCCAAACGCTCGGCGCCACGAATCTGGAGATGGTCTTTCCCGGCGCCAGCCTAGCACCGAGCCGCTTCCTGCGCCTGGTGTAAAAATCCGGCATTTCCTATCGGCCCGATTTATAGAGCATCCTCACGTGAGCGCTATAATCGGGCCGTGATGAAACGCAGGGCTCTCGTCGTTTTCTTATTCGCAGGTTTCCTGTCTCACTCCCACGCGGCGCTCGCCGAAACGCAACCCGCGGCGCCTGCTTTCGACGTGGCGACTGTCAAACCCTCGGCTCCGCTCGATATGGCCAAGCTTCGCGCTGACGCGCAGGCAGGCAAAATGCCGCATCTCGGCCCATTCGTCGAGGGATCGCGCGCCGAATATCTCTACATGACACCGAAGCAGCTCTTGGCCATCGCTTATCACGTCAAGGAGTATCAGATCAGCGGCCCTGACTGGCTGAGCGACGAGCATTTCGATATTGAGGCCACGCTTCCTGATGGAACCAATCGCGACGACGTGCCCGCCATGCTGCAGTCGCTGCTGAAGGAGCGCTTCAAGCTCGCCGCGCACAAGTCCACTGAAGAACACAAAGTGCTGGCGCTCGTCGTGGCCAAAGGAGGACCGAAGCTCAAAGAAGTCCCCGCGCCGCCAGCCCTTGATTTGAACGCACCGCTCAAGCCAGGCGAGCAGCAGATGGACGGACCCGACGGACCGGTCCGCATCATGCGGAATCCTGATCGCACCACGACCTTCAACCTCGGTGCGCGAGGCATCGTAACCAACCGCATCAATACGCAGGCGCAGAGCCTCGACATCGAGTCGAACGGGGTAACCCTTTCCGGCTTTGCCGATATCCTCACGCGCGTGCTGCAGCTCGGCAATCAGGGCGGGCCGCAGGTCGTAGACCAGACCGGCTTGAAAGGCTACTACGAAATCACCACTGAAATATCGTTCGCCGATCTGATGTCCGGCATGCGCGGCTTCAACCGCGGCGCTCCTCCCAGCAATAGCGACGCGAACGCCAACCCGGCTGCCGCGGCCTCAGACCCTTCCGGCGAACCAACCGTCTTCGCTTCCGTTGAAAAGCTGGGGCTCAAGCTGGAAGAGCGGAAAGCGCCGGTTGAGCAGTTGGTCATCGATCACATGGAAAAGACTCCGACTGAAAACTGACAACCGCAGCCGCCGTCCCCAGGCAGCTGCGGGCGTCATTCCGCCCGCAGCGCCTCCGTCGGACTGATCGATGCCGCTTTCTGCGCCGGCAGGAAACTTGCGACCATTGAAGCAGCACCCAACACCAGCGCCACACCGGCCAGCGTCGGCGCATCCCACGCTGCAACGCCGAAGAGCAGCTTGCGCATCAGCAGCGACGCACCGACGGCACTCACGAGCCCGATGCCCAGGCCGACGCCCGTGAGCCGCCCCGCCTGCCGCAGCACCATGCCATACACCGCGCTTCGCTGCGCTCCCAGCGCCATGCGCACTCCGATCTCCCGCGTGCGCCGGCTCACGGAATAGGCAATTACTCCGTAGAGCCCCACAACACCCAATATCAACGCCATCGCGGCGAAGCCACCGACCAGCCAGGTGGAGAACCGATGGATCAACGATGTCTGCGACGACTCGATCTGCTCCGTCATCGTCGACTCGCCATAGACACCAAGGTTGGCGTCGATGCTGTGCAGCGTGGTCACGATTCCGGGCAGAATCGCCTTCTCATCCCGCGCCGCGCGGACAGCCACCGCGAAGTAAGTATCAGAGTCGTGATAGATCGAGAAGTACTCGGCGGGCCACACCTGATCGTCGAGCGCGCCCTCCCGCACATTCCTGATTACACCCACCACCTGGCGCATCGAGTTTGGGGTGAAGCCTCCATCACCGATCATCTTGCCGATTGGGTCTTCGCCGGAAAAATACTTCTGCGCCAGCGCCTCGTTGATGACAGTCACGCGAGGATGGTTGGCGTCGTCCGAGTCGCTCAAGAGCCGGCCGCGCACGAGTCCGGCCTTCAGCGTAGATAAGTAGCTCGGGCTCACGTCGCGCTCATTCACTTCATTGTGCTCGCCATGGAATGGTTTGCCCACGATGCGAATCCAATCCGTATCGCAGTTGCATTGCACCGGCAGATCGGTTGTGATGCCGACGGACTGCACGCCGGGAATCTCCGATAAGCGCCGATTGATCTCGCGATAGAGCGCCACCTTCTGCCCATCTTTTGTGTAGCTGCTGTCAGGCAACATCACCTGCACAGTAGCCAAGTGCGTAGTGTCGAACCCATCGTCCACATGCAGCAGGCGATAAAAGCTCTTGCCCAGCAACCCGGCCCCCACCAGCAACACCACGGCCACGGCAAGTTCGATCACAACGAGGTTAGCGCCGAGTCGCCGCCACAGCGTTCCTGCGGCACCGCGGTCTCCCTCGCCAAGACCATCCCGGATCCCCGCAAACGTAAGCCGCAGCGTCGGTGTCGCCGCCAGAAGCAGTGCCGCCAGTAGAGCGACCACTCCCGCAAAGATCAGTACGTGCGTGTTGAGCCCCACGTCGCTCAGAAACGGCAGATGGATCAACATGTTCTTCGGAATCAGGCGCGCCAGCATTTGCATGAGCCAGTCCCCTGTCAGTACGCCTCCCGCGCAGCCCAGCAAGGCCAGCAGCAATCCCTCAGTCACAAACTGCCGGGCCAAACGTGCACGCGTGGCGCCCAGCGCGCCGCGTACGGCAATCTCGCGCCGCCGGCTCTCCGAACGCACCAGGATCAGGCTCGCCACGTTCACGCAGGCGATGAGCAGCAGCAGTCCCGCGCCGCAGAGCAGCGTCAGCAGGATCGGCCGCACAGGTCCCACAATGATCTCGGCCAGCGGTATCACGCTCGCGCCCTGTCCCTGATTCGAGCCGGGATATTGCTTTGCAAGCAGCGCCGCAATGGCCTTCATCTCCGCGCGCGCCGCGTCCATCGTCACGCCATTGCGCAGCCGGCCCACACCGTAGAGATTGTGACAGCTCCGCCGTTGCTCGCATCCATTTTTCTCAAGCAGCGGCACCCAAAACTCCGAGTCCCTGCGCGGTGCAAATTCAAACTCGCGCGGCAGTACGCCCACCACCGTGTAGTCCGCGCCGCTCAATGTCACCGGTTGACCTACGATATCGCGACGCCCACCGAACCGCTTCAGCCACGTTCCGTAAGTCAGAATGACAATCTTGGACTTGCCCGGCTGATCCTCGCCCGGCAGAAAGCCGCGCCCCAGCATCATGTGCACGCCCAAGGTCGAAAAGAATCCGTCGCTCACCCGCGCCCCGGGCACCGGTTCCGAACGGGAGGCTGTACGCAGCAGAAAGCCCATCCCTCCGTACGCATCGAGCGACGTGAACGAGTGGTTCATCCGCCGCCAGTCATCAAAGTCATCGCGAGAAAGATTGGAACGCGGAAACATCGCACTCGCTTCATCGACCGACATTAAGCGATTTGGTGCGGCATAAGGTAGCGGCTCGAGCAAAGCCGCATCCACAAAGCCGAAGATCGCGACACTCACGCCGATGCCGAGCGCCAGAATCACAATGGCCGTTATCGCGAACCCGGGACTGCGGCGAAACTGCCTGAATGCAAATCGCAGATCCTGGACCACCGTCTCCACACGAAAGCCAACGACAGCGTGGCTCTCATCTCTCAGGCGTGCCGCATTGCCGAACTGCCGCGTCGCCGCGTAGCGCGCCGCTTCGCGGGTCATTCCATCGGCTGCGAAGGCCTCTTCTGCTTCCGCACGATGGAAGGCCATCTCCTCATCCAGCTCGCTTTCGAATCGCGCGCGGCCAAACAGCAACGAAAGCTTCCTCAGGAATCGCCCGATCATCGTCAAGCCTCCTGCGCATCGCGGAGCACGCGGCCGATCGCCGTGATCATCTGCTCGAACTGCGACAGCTCGATGCCCAACTGCTTACGGCCCGCAGCCGTGAGCGTGTAGAACCGCGCGCGCCGACCCGTATCCGTCATCTTCCACTCGCCCTTCACCCATCCCTGCAGCAGCAGCCGTTGCAGGGCCGGATAGAGCGAGCCTTCTTCTACCGTGAGCACGTCGTCCGAGAGCCGCTTGATGGAAAGCGCAATCCCATAGCCGTGCAGCGCTCCTCGCGTGAGCGTCTTCAGGATCAGCATGTCGAGAGTTCCGGGCAACAGGTCGGGTTTCTTCGCCATAGATAATCTATATATAGATTACCTATGGATAGAGGGTCAATGGTCTTGTGACGAGCGCACAAAAACCCGGAATGCGAGGCGTCCCGGGTTTTTCATCCGAGTGAAAGCTTCTTCAGTGCTTGCTGTACATCTCCATCACATCTTTGCGGAGGGCAATGCGGCTCGTCTCGCGTGTGTAAAACATGTGCCCGCCCGGAAACTCGTGCACTGAGACTCGCGTAGGATCGCCCATCACCGGCATCTGATCGACCGTGAGCACTGAGCCCATGAATGGGCACGACAGGTCGTTCCATCCATGCACGATCATGACGCGCAGCTTGGGATCAGCGGCCACCGCCTGCCGTAACTCCGGCACCGAACCCGAGCGCAGATCGTCACTGTCGCGGTCCCAGGCGCGATTCACCGCGTAGGAGAGCGCGTTGTAGCGCGCGTCTATCTTCCAGCCCACGGTGCGGGTGATGAAGTCCACCATCGCCGTGGTCATTGGCGCCACGATGCTGGCCAGAATGGGATCGTTGGCGCGCTGCTCGGGTGCGAACGGAAACGGATCGAACGATGTCACATTCGAGTCGTACACCGAGCCGAGCTTACCCTGCTCTCGATGCACCTCGCGCAGATAGGCTTCGGTGTCAAGCCGACCGCCGGAGTACTTTACAAACTCCGGATCGAGGCCCGTCATCTCCGTCACGCGAGCGATCATTCTGTCGGTCGCGGCCTGATCGGCACGGCCTTTGATCAGCGTAGTTGCATACTCACCCTCGGTGTAGGCGATTACATCGGCCATTGCCTCGGGCGTGAGCTTCTTTTCGCGTTCGAGATTGGCCGCAGTAATGGAAGGCAGCGTCATCATCCACGGAATCGGCGAAAGGTCCTTGTTGTCATCGATGCTTGGGTTCAGATAAGGCGACACCAGCACCACGCCGTTCATCGCCACGCCGAGCTGCGCCTGCAGATAGTACGTAATGCGCGGACCGCGGAATCCCCCGTAGCTCTCGCCCACAACGTACTTCCGCGACTCCATCCGGTCGTTCTTCACCAGCCAGTCGTAGATGATGCGCGAAAGATACTCGATATCCGGTGTCGTGCTGTAGAAGAGCTTCTTCGCCTGATCCTCGGGAACCGTTGCCCGGCTGAAGCCAGTTCCGACCGGATCGATGAAGACAAGGTCGGTGAAGTCAAGCCATGTTCCCTGATTGTCCATCAGCACCGTCGGATCGGAGGGACTCTCGCCCTCGTTGCCCGCACCCTGCAGATGCTTGGGCCCGATCGCGCCAAAGTTCAGATAGACGCTCGAAGCGCCCGGACCACCGTTCAGGGCAAAGGTCACCGGCCGGTCATTGCCCGGCATCGTGTACGACGTAACCACCACTTCTCCGGCGACTTTGCCGTCTTTGTCGCGCACCGGCAGCGCGCCCACCGTCACGGTGTATTGCAGCTTCTTTCCGTCCAGCTCGATCGATTGCTGCGCGTGCGCCTCGGGCGGCAGCGGCGGCAGTTCTGCTCTGCTCGCATCGGGTTTATTCGCCGGCGCTTTTTCTCCTGTCGCGGTTTTCTCCACGCCTGCCACCGGCTGATCGGCTTGCGCTTGAACTGTGGCGGTCGTAACTCCCACACAACACACGGCGCACACCAACATCGCGCAGCGCCCGCGCAAAGTTTGCGAGAAAAAAACACTCATTCACTTACGATACATTGCCCCCCTGCCGAGGCTGGCAGGGCTCCCGCCGCATGATTTACCCTCAGAGTCGGCATGAAAATCCAGTCCGTGCTTTCCGTCTCCGCCTTAGGCGCCGCCATTTGGGCAGGAACCGCTTCTACCGGATACGCGCAGCAAGCGCCGGCCGCGCCCGCACAGGACCTTCCTGACGCGCCTTCGGCCTCGATGGTCGTCCCCAGTGGCCCATTCGCCGTGATGGACACCTCCATGGGCCGGATCACCTGCCAGTTCTACCAGAAGCAGGCGCCACATGCAGTGGCCAACTTTATCGCTCTCGCGGAAGGTACCAAAGACTGGACCGACCCGACGACCAAGAAAGTCATGCACCACAAGCCGATGTACGACGGCACTACGTTTCACCGCGTCATACCCGAGTTCATGATCCAGGGTGGCGACCCGACGGGCACCGGCATGGGAGACCCCGGCTACGCGTTCGACGACGAGTTCGATCCCAATCTCAATTTCGATCGCCCCGGCCGGCTGGCGATGGCCAACTCCGGGCCCAATACCAACGGCAGCCAGTTCTTTATCACCGAGCAGGCCTACGACTCGCTCAACCAGCACTACACGCTCTTCGGCCAATGCGACGACCCGAGCGTTGACGTGGTGAAAGCCATCGCGCGCGTGCAACGCGACGCCAACGATAAGCCGCTCGCCCCTGTGGTGCTGAAGAAAGTAACCATCGTGCCGGAGGGCCAGCCGCTGCCGCCCTTGCCGCCCGACGAGCAACCTGCACCTCAACCCGCCGCGCAATCCGCGCCCCAACCATAATCCAGCAAATGCGGCCTTCCTCGTCTTCGAACAGAGGGGAAGTCCGCAGAATCTCAGGAGCACACATGGCACTTGCAGCAGGAACCTACGCCGTCTTCAACACGTCCGAAGGCAAGATCACCGCGCGCCTCTTCGAGGCTGAAGCACCGGTCACCGTGAAGAACTTTATCGAGCTCGCCGAAGGCTCACGCGAATGGACGCACCCCAGCACGCGCGCCAAATCGAAAGATAAACTCTACGACGGCACCATCTTTCATCGCGTAATCCCGGACTTCATGATCCAGGGCGGCGACCCGGCCGGTACCGGCATGGGCGGACCCGGCTACCGCTTCGAAGACGAGACCAAGGGCTCCCCGCACAAGTTCGACAAGCCCGGCAAACTCGCTATGGCGAACGCAGGCCCCAACACTAATGGCAGCCAGTTCTTCATCACCGTCGCGCCCACGACGTGGCTCACCGGCAAACACACCATCTTCGGCGAAGTGGTCGAGGGCCAGGATATCGTCGTAAAAATCTCCAAGGTTGCGCGCAACAGCCAGGACAAGCCCCACACGCCCGTGGTGGTCGAGTCGGTCATGATCGAACGCGTGAGCTAAGCGCCCGTAACGCCGGTCTCCTGACCGGGGCCCCCAACGACGCGTCTTTGGTCGTTGGGGTGGTGGACCGGCTGTCCTGACGGCGTCCACACCGCCAGAGAAACCAGCCCTGGATTTTTCCAGGGCTTTTTCCCTTGTAGTCTTTATCGCTTCTACACGGCTCAAATGTATGATGACCACCATGAGCGCACAAGGAATCGTCGACATCTCCACCCAAAGTTCCGTCGAGGAAGCGGTAGAGAAGCTGAAAAACATCCTGGCAGCGAAGGGCGTCGCGCTGTTCGCCCTGGTCGATCACAGTGGCGAAGCCGAGAAGGTTGGCATGAAGATGCGTCCGACAAAGCTGCTCATCTTCGGCAGTCCCAAAGCCGGCACGCCGCTCATGCTCGCAGCGCCCAGCGTCGCCATCGACCTGCCGCTCAAAATTCTGGTATGGGAAGACGAAGAGGGGAAGACCTGGATCTCCTACAACACACCGGAGTATCTACGCGAGCGGCATAACCTGCCGCCGGAGCTCCTCCCGAACATCGCGGTGATCGAAACGCTCGCGGCGAAGGCTGCCGAATAACGGCAACTCAATCTCGCGCGCCGCATAATCCCAGAATTGCTTCGCCAAACTTCTCTACCTTTGCCTGACCGATTCCATCGATCTCGAGCAACTGCCGCGCATTCGCGGGCCGCGCTGCCGCAATCGCGGTTAGCGTACGATCGTGCAGCACCACGTAGGCCGGAACGCCGAGCCGCCTCGCCTCTGAGGCTCGCCACTCCTTGAGCCGCGCTGCGAGCGTCTCTTGCTCGGCATTCATTCTTACCGGTGCGGGCTCTGCATTTCGTGCAGCCTTAGCAGACCGGGCTTTCTTCGCCCTTGGGAGTGCTCCGCTGCGGACGCCAAACTCCTCCACCACGCCATCAGCAATCAACAACACCAATGGCCTAGGGGGCCGCACGTCCAGACCCGTGGCCGTCAGCCGTACTTTGCGGTAACGCCGAACCTCGCCGTCCTTCTCGTATTCCGCTTCTTCCAGCGCAATCAGTCCGGCACGCACCATCGCGTCGAGCAAGGCTTCGTATTCATCGCGGCTGATCCGCCCTACAAGGTCGAGGTTCCGCTGCAGAGTTCCAGAGGCCTTGTATTCGACCGGCCGCAGCTCGTCGATCATTCGCTGCGCAATCTCGCGTTCCGCGTGGCTCGCATGGCGGAACTGCTTTAGCACCGCGCCCGCCGGGTCGCATACATCGCATCGGCCGCATGGCCGCTCCGCATCCTCTTCGTCGCCAAAGTGCCGCACCAGCACCGTCATCCGGCACTCCGACGCCGCCACATACCGCAGCACCTTTTCGAACTGCGCGGCACGGTGCTGCGCTTGCACTGCGTAGGTCTTCTGCCAGCCAGTGCCGCCACGCGTAACGTTTCCGCCAAAGTCAACGCGCGCCCCTCCGTGAATCTCCAGCTTCTCCATCGCCTTGGCGAACTCTTCCTCGCTCAGCTTCGATAACGCACACACTTCCTCAACCGGTTGCGGCTCATCTTCGAGAATTCGAAAGATCGCACTCAACTGTTCCACCGGCGGATAATCGCGGTTCAGAAAGAAGTCGTGCGTCCTCTGGTCGGCGAAGCTGTGCATCAGATACGTGCGGCTCGGCTCGCCATCGCGGCCGGCGCGGCCAATCTCCTGGTAGTAGCCTTCCAGAGTTCCCGGCAATCCGGCATGAATCACGGTGCGAATATCCGGCTTGTCGATGCCCATCCCGAAGGCAATGGTCGCCACCACTACATCCAGCCCTCCGGCAAGGAAGGCGCGCTGCACACGCTCTCGCGTCTCCGCGTCGAGCCCCGCATGATACGCGGCCGCGCGCGTCGTGCGCGAAAGCTCCTGCGCCAGTTGCTCGGCCTGTTTGCGCGAGGTGGCATACACGATCGCTGGCCTGCGCTCCCTGGCGGACAACAGGCTGCAGATCGTCTGCGCCCGCTGTGGTATCGGGATCTCCACCACTTCAATTCCCAGGTTCTCGCGCCGGAATCCATGAATGAACTTCACCGGCCGCACCATTCCCAATTGTGTGATGATGTCCTGCTGCACGGCCGGCGTTGCAGTCGCCGTCAATGCCAGCACCGGCGCCTTCGTCTCGGCTTCGGCGCCCGATCCGCGCAGTCGCGGCAGGTGCTGTCCCAGCATTCGATAGTCCGGCCGGAAATCGTGTCCCCATTGCGAGATGCAATGCGCCTCATCAATCGCAATCAGGGCGAGCGTCTTCTTCGCCAGCATCTCGGGAAAGCCAGGCACGCGCAACCGTTCCGGTGCGATAAAGAGAAATTGCAGATCTCCGCGCAAATACTCCACGCACGCCTGCCGCGCCAGCCCGCGCTCTAGACCCGAGTGAATGCGCGCAACACGCAGGCCGAGTGCAGAAAGTTTCGCCGCCTGATCATCCATCAGCGCAATCAGCGGCGAAATCACCAGCGCCGTACCGCCGCGCGCAATTGCCGGCAACTGGTAACACAGAGACTTCCCCGCCCCGGTTGGCATCACCAGCAGCAGATCGCGACCTTCGACTGCCGCGCGGCATACCTCCTCCTGGTTGGCACGGAATCCCGCAAATCCGAACACGGAGTGCAACAGCTCGGCGAGGGCTATCGAATTGGCGGCAACGGTCACGGCGAGCTGTCTTTCTCAACTCTACAGCAGGCCTGGTTCTTCACGCTGCGCGGACCGCGTTGCGCATCCTTCGCCATCTCAAAACGCGTAAGAATCAGTCGCTATAATGACCTCTTCGGAGAAAAGTGAAACGAGGCGCAGACATGGAATCGCGATTCCGCGCAAACCGGAGAAACTTCTTGAAGAGCGCCGCGCTGGCATCGGCACCCTTTCTCGCCGTCGCCGCCAGTGCACGTACTCTGGAGTCCAGCACGAAAGAGGAAAAGACTGGCCAAAACGATCGCGAGCAATGGCTCGCCATCGTGGAGCGCGTCTCGCAGCCGGTGCTCGAAGCCATCAGCCAGCAGAAGCTGCGCGCAATCATGCCCGTGGAAGCGGCCAAGGGGCAAAGCCAGGAGCGCGCGCAGTCCACGCATCTTGAAGCCGTCGGCCGTCTGCTCTCCGGGCTCGCACCCTGGCTCGATGCGGAGCCCGGCAACGATCCCGCAGAAGAAAAACTGCGCAGCCGCTACCGTGAATGGGCGCGTCTCGCCATCCGCTACGGCACCGATCCTAAATCTCCCGACGCGCTCAACTTCGGCAGCAATCAACAGTCGCTCGTCGACGCCGCGTTCCTCGCGTTGGCCATCGTGCGCGCGCCCAACGAGCTCTGGGAGAAGCTGGACTCCGCGACAAAAGAGAATCTGGTCCGTGCGCTCGAACAGACACGCAAGATTCAGCCTGGCTTTAACAACTGGCTACTGTTCTCCGCGATCATCGAAGCCTGCTTGTGCAAGTACGGCCAGCCGTGGGACACACTGCGCATCGATTACGCGATGCGTCAGCATCAGGAGTGGTACAAGGGCGACGGCCTCTACGGTGACGGTCCCGACTTCCACTGGGACTACTACAACAGCTTCGTGATTCAGCCCATGCTGCTCAGCGTGCTCGACGCAGTCAGCAGCGTCACGCATCGCTGGGCCTTCCTGAACAGCGCAGTTACGGCGCGTGCGCGCCGCTATGCCGCTATTCAGGAACGCCTCATCAGTCCCGAAGGCACATTTCCCCCCATCGGCCGATCACTGGCCTATCGGTTCGGCGCATTGCAGCATCTCGCCGAAATGGCCTGGCGCCGCGATCTGCCCGAAGGCGTCTCCCCTGCACAGGTGCGCGCAGCGATGACCGCGGTGATGACGCGCATGATCACCGCTCCGGGCACATTCGATGAGCGCGGCTGGCTCACTATCGGCTTCGCAGGCCATCAGCCATCGATTGGCGAAAACTACATCTCCACCGGAAGTCTTTATTTGTGTTCTGCCGCATGGTTGCCTCTCGGCCTCGATGCGACTGACGAGTTCTGGAGCGCGCCGTCGCAACCCTGGACTGCAAAGAAAGCCTGGAGCGGCGTTGATATTCCGACCGACCATGCGATCGCCGACTAGCTTCATTGTTCGATGGCATCGTAAGTGGAAATAGAAGAAGGATTCGCTCTTTCTGCATCCAATAAGAAGTACGCGAAAAAACTGTGAGCACTCCCAATCGCACATCGCCGAGCGAGATGTCTGCCGCCCCAGCCGACGCGCAAAAGCCGGGCCGCATCGCCGACTTCTCCCATGCCTGGCGCGCGCTGCGACACCGCAATTTCCGGCTCTTCTTTGCCGGCCAGAGCATCTCGCTCATCGGCACGTGGATGACGCGCATCGCCACGGCGTGGCTGGTCTATCGACTCACCAAATCCGCATGGCTGCTGGGCACCGTGAGCTTCGCCGGACAGATTCCCACATTCCTCGTCGCGCCCTTCGCGGGAGTTTGGGTCGATCGCCTGGATCGCAGGCAGGTGCTCGTCTGGACACAGGTCCTTTCGATGGTGCAGTCGCTCGCGCTGGCCGTGCTCACGTTCTCAGGCCGCATCAACATTGCGTGGATTCTCGCATTGAGCGTGATGCAGGGATTCATCAACGCCTTCGACATGCCGGGCCGCCAGGCATTCATGGTGCAGATGGTTGGCAACCGCGACGACCTTGGTAACGCCATCGCGATCAACTCATCGATGGTGAATATGGCGCGCCTCGTCGGTCCGTCCCTGGCGGGCGTGGTGATTGCGGCCAGCAATGAAGCATGGTGCTTCCTCATCGATGGCATCAGCTACCTGGCGGTCATCGCCTCATTGCTGGCCATGCAGATTCACGCGCCCGCCATCCGGCGCAAAGCAGCGTCTACCTTCACCGAATTGAAAGAAGGCTGGAGCTACGTCTCAGGATTCGTACCCATTCGCACCATCCTGTTGCTCTTCGCTGTGGTGAGCCTCATGGGCATGCCGTTCGTGGTGCTCATGCCCATCTTCGCGGCCAAGGTATTGCACGGCGGCCCGCATACGCTGGGTTTCCTGATGGGCGCCATGGGCGTGGGCGCGCTCATCTCCGCGCTCTCACTTGCTGCTCGCAAGAATGTTCGCGGCCTCATTCGCATGATTCCCCTGGCAGCAGCGGTCTTTGGCCTTGGCCTCATCGGGTTCGGGCTCTCGCGCACCTTCTGGCTTTCGATGGTCACCGTGTTGATCGCGGGCATGGGCATGATGCAGGGCATGGCCGCCAGCAACACCATCATCCAGACTCTGGTCAGCGAGGACAAGCGCGGCCGCGTGATGAGCTACTACACAATGGCCTTCGTCGGCATGGCGCCCTTCGGAAGCCTGCTGGCCGGCTCCATGGCCAGTGCCGTCGGCGCGCCGCTTACCGTCATGGTCAATGGCTCGGTCGTGCTTCTGGGTGCCGGGTGGTTCTTTACCCAATTACCGGCGCTGCGGCGGACGGTGCGGCCCATCTATCAGGAGATGGGCATCATTCCCACTCCTCCCGATATGACACCTGCGGAAGAAGCCGGACCATCCGGTTCGATTCAGTAGGCCTTCAGGGCAACCAGCGCCTGGAGAATCTTCTCCGGCTGCGGCAGGATCGCGTCTTCAAGAACCGGCTGATAGGCGACAAAGGTATCTAGTCCGCCGATTCGTTTCACCGGCGCATCCAGATCGTCAAAGAGCTCATCGGCGATGCGCGCCGCAATCTCCGCGCCGTAACCCCAGCTCAGCATGTCCTCGTGGGCCACGATCACGCGGCTGGTCTTGCGCACCGATTCCGCAATCGTCTCCCAGTCGTAAGGATTCAGCGTGCGCAGGTCGATGACTTCCGTCTCGATTCCATGCAGGCGCTCGGCTTGTTGCGCCGCCTGCAATGCGCGTGGCACAAGTGCGCCATAGGTCACAAGCGTGACGTGCGAACCGGACCGAACGATCTTCGCCTTTCCGAACGGAATTGCATAATCCGGCCCCGGATACGGCGCGCGGCCGTAGGGTTCGCGGTAGAGGCGCTTGTGCTCCAGGAATAGCACCGGATCATCGCAGCGGATAGCCGTGCGCAGCAGGCCGTTGGCATCAAGCGCGTTCGAAGGCATCACCACACGTAGCCCCGGAATGTGCGTGAAGATACTCTCTCCCGACTGCGAGTGATAGATCGCCCCGCCGGTGAGATAGCCGCCGATCGGCACGCGCATCACCACAGGTGTGCCCCAGGCCCCGTTGGACCGCCACAGCATGACCGAGAGCTCGTTGCGAATCTGGTGCATCGCCGGCCAGATGTAATCGAAGAACTGGATTTCGACCACCGGCTTCATGCCGCGCACAGCGTAACCTACAGCGCGGCCCACGATGTTCGCCTCAGCGAGCTGCGAATTGAAGACGCGCTCCGTGCCGAACTTGGTCTGCAGCCCCGCCGTCAGCTTGAAGACGCCGCCCTTGCCCTTCACCTCGGCAAGAGCCTGCTCGCGGCTGGCATCGGCCACATCTTCGCCATAGACCACAATCCGCGGATCGCGTCGCATCTCGTCGTGCAGGCAGGCGTTGATCAGGTCGGCCATGGTCCGCTGCGCGGACGTCTTCTGGCCATTCTTCTTATTCTCTTCATTCTCCTTGACCCGCTGCGGCTCTTCCGAAGCGAACGGTGGCCGCGTGGGGTCGAGATGGCTCGAATAAACATGCTCGGGAATGCTCGCGACCGAAGGCAGCGGCGCATGCAGTGCGCGCTCGGCCGCCTCCGCCGCTTCGCGGTCGAGTGACTGCTCCAGTTCATCGAGCTCAGTCGCAGTAAGAATTCCCTCGCGGATCAGGCGCTCGCGTGTACGCGTTATCGGGTCGCGCAGAATGTCTCTCTCGCGTTCCGCCGCGCTGCGATAGTTCCGGTCATCGTCAGAAAGCGAGTGCGAGTAAAGCCGCACGCAGTGTCCGTGCACGAAAGCCGGCCCGAGGCCCGCACGGCAATAAGCTGCCGCTGCCTCAAAGGCATGCAGACACGCCACCGGATCGGTGCCATCCACCTCGGCGAAGTGGAAGTTCGGAAAGTTGGCAACGAGACGCGAGATGTTTCCGCCCGGCGTATTTACCTCGACGGGAACGCTGATGGCGTAGCCGTTGTCTTCCACCATGAAGATCACCGGCAGCTTCTGGTTCGATGCGGCGCTGATCGCCTCCCAGAATTCGCCCTGCGAGGTTGACCCTTCGCCCACGCAGGTAAGCACAACTTCGTCGGAACGAAACTCCACGTCACGGAAAGCGCGGTAGTCCGTCTCGGGACCGGACGCCGCCGGCCGCAGCGCAGCTTCCGGATGCCGGCTGAAATAGCGGCCGGCTTCCGCGCAGCCTATTGCGTGGAGCAGTTGCGTCGCCGTCGACGAGGATGTGCTGACGATATGCAGCTCGCGGCTGCTCCAGTGCGTCGGCATCTGCCGGCCGCCGCTGGCGGGATCCGCCGCCGCACCCACTGCCTGCAGCATCATGTCGTAAGGCGTGACCCCGAGCGAAAGACACAGCGCGCGGTCGCGGTAATACGGGAAAAACCAGTCGTAACCCGGCCTGAGCGCCAGCGCGGCGCCCACCTGCAGAGCCTCATGCCCTGCCGCCGAGATCTGGAAGAAGATCTTTTGCTGGCGCTTGAGAAGGATTTCGCGGTCGTCGATGCGCCGGGAAAGAACCATGAGCCGGTAGATGTCCACCAGCTTTTGCGCGCTCAGGCCCTGTGAGGCAGCTGTCTCCTGCGCCCGAGCGCTGGAAAGTGCAACTTCCATTCCCGTCAATCCCTCCCGCCGGGCTAATCAAGGAAAATTGTAACAATTCCCCTCATGAAAAGCCTTGCCCGTATTAAGATGCCCCGGCAGTGACAGAAGACACAATGGAAAAGATGAGCGAAGCTGCAGGCAGTCCGGCGGAAGAGCAAACAGCAGAATGCTTTACGGAACGAAACGAGATTGCACAGGCCCTAATGGACGGGTGATGGGAAATACGGAGGAGTGTTGTCGATATTGAACTGCGGACCGCGCACCGACATGATCATCTTGTCGCGCACGTTATGCGCCAGCTTTTCGATCTCGGCCACTTTGCGAAGCTGCGCAGCCGAAAGCTCGCCCGAGTTCGAATGCGCGATCTCTTCATTCAGCTCTTTGGCCAGTTTCACCAGCTTGTCGGTATCGGCGACCATGGATTTCTGGCGCTCTGCATTGATCATGCGCAGGCGCTTTTCCGCTTCTGCGGAATTGTTGGGGTCATAGAACGGTGAGAGCTGATTCGGGTCCTGCGGAAAATCGCGCGGCACCACAGGCGACATCCTGCCGCTCATGCCCTGCGACTGTTGCTGCTGCTGGGAAGACGTGCCGCAAGGAAGCGCAAGCAAAGCCACCGCCAAGAAAGCCCTCCAGGCGAAATTCGGGAACTTGCTCATGGCAAAGAAACCGGAGTCTCTCATGGCGCGCTCTCGACTTTCCCTGCTGTGAGCCGCGGATCGACCCGCACCTTGCGGGCAAATTGCTCAAGCTCGCCGGCCTTGCGGACCACGGCAAGCGACAGCTCGTCCTTCGTCGTTTTGTCCACCTCGGTCTTCAGATCTGTGGCCATTTTCAGCAGGCTCGCGCATTGGGTGACAACCTCCTGCTTGCGCAGCTGCTCCGGGCTGCTGGGGGTTGCAGGTTTCGCAGCAGGCGTCGGCGTGGCGGCCGCCGCGTTTTCGCCAGCAGTCACCTGCTTCTCGCCGGCCTCAGGACTCTCAGCTGGAGCGGCGCCGTTCTGCGCCTCCCCAGCGGCCCCGGTCTGCGTGGCTGCCGCTGCACCATTCTGTCCCTCCGCACTGGGAGCGTTTTGAGCGTCCGCAGCCGCGCCATTTTGCGCATCGGCAGCGGTGCCATTCTGTCCGTCTGCACTCCCGCCGCTTTGCGCGTCTGTGTTGGAATCCTTCTGCGCGTCCGGAACTGCACTGTTCTGCGTCTGTGCATCAGCAGCCGAGCCATTCTGCGCATTGGCGCTATCGGCAGTCGGCGTCGACTGCCCCGATTGCGCATGAACCCGCCTCACTCCTATTTCGGCTATGCCAAGCAACGCCAAAGCTCCAAGCACACACAGCCCCACCCGCCAGCGCCCAATGCCGGTTCCTGGGGTTCTTGCGCCGATGCGCCCGCTTGCCATGATGACCTCACGGTCTGGAGAGTATGGATGCCATGAGAGTGAGCCGGGGATACCTGCGGCTCATGGGCACAGTCTAGTCTAGAACGAGGAGTTTTGGTATGGTTCCTTACGAATTCACTGCGGAAATTTGCGTAGCCGTGCGATCGGGCATCTTTGCCGAGGGCCGTTTCATGGGCAAAGTGCTCGACGAATGGATCGGCGACAGCCAGGAGTTTCTGCATACCAAGCTGCCCCACCTTGTTGTCATCATAGCCATCGCTTTTTTCCTGAATAAGTTACTGCGCATTATCACCGGCAGAATGGTCAGAGTGGCTGAGCGTCACGCCGCCGGACAGGGACGAATCGCGGAGGTGAAGACGCTCGCCAGTGTGATTCGCGCCACAGGATTGGCGATTATCGGCGCCATCGCCGGCATGCAGTTCCTCGCCGCGTTGGGCGTCAATCTTGCGCCGCTGCTCGCCTCGGCGGGCGTCGCGGGCGTCGCCATCGGGCTCGCCGCCCAAACGATTGTTAAAGACATGTTCAACGGCATCCTGATCCTGGTCGAGGGACAGTTCAACGTCGGCGACACCGTTCGGCTTGCCGGTCTCGCCGGCACCGTGGAAGCCATGACCCTGCGCAAAACGACGGTCCGCGATGGCGACGGCACGCTCTACGTCATCCCCAACTCGCAGATCACCACCGTCGCCAACCTCAGCGTGGGCTACTCCGTGGCCACCATCAATGTCAGCGTTGACTTCTCCGCCAATCCCGATCGCGTCATCGAGTTGCTCAAACAAGTCGCGATGGATGTGCGCAACAGCGAACCGTTCAAGAACCTCTTCGTCGCCGATCCCCAGGTCCTCGGTGTGGACTCCGTGAAGGGTTCGCAGCTCATCTTTCCCGTGATCTTCAAAACGCTGCCCACGCAGCAGTACGCTCCCATGCGCGAGTTTCAGCGGCGTGTGCGGCTGGTGCTCGAAGAAAACCACATGCTTCCTGGCGATCCGAACCGGGTATTCAGTGCATTTAGTGGTGGAAACGGTGGCGGCACAGCGCGGAGTCAACCCGAACCCGAGGCCTCAGCCCACGAATCTGGCCACACGGCAGATCCCACGTCCCTCAAGCCTCAGGAGACCAATCCGTTTTCGGGCGAGTAATCCGAATGCTCAACCAGCGGATGCCGCCGCGCCGGACTGGAGCGCCTGCAGCAGCGTTTCCGCATTCGTGACCGGGGGCAGGCAGGCGCGTCCTTTGCAAACCAGCGCCCACGCTTCGGCAGCGGGCGCGGGCACTTGCAAGAGTGTTTCTTCCAGCGCCTCCGGAAGACCTCCCACTACAAGCCGTGCGGAGGCAATGCGTACGGCCGTCTTGTTCACCGCATAACCAGCTACCGCAGTGGCCTCAAGCCGCTGGGCCTCATCGCCCGACCCCACCACAATCACCTGCACGGGATCGAGCAGCAGCCGTTCCAGCGCCAGCCCGTAGCTGCCCGCATACAAGCCGAAGTGCTCGACAATCCCGGCAAAGCACTCGAGCGTATCTTCGGCAATTTCACGATATTCGGCGCGTCCGCTCAGGGCCTCGAGCCGCAGCAGCGCCGCAGCAGCTGTGGGATTGCCCGCCGGCGTGGGCGCGTCCTGCAACGGCTTGCGGCGGGCGGTCAGTGCGCCCAGAGGCGCGGCTCCGGCGGCAGGCTCGGCCGCGTCATAAAACGCGCCGGCCGTCCGGTCGTAGAAGCGCGCGATCATCGCGTCGGCCAGCTTCGTAGCCGCGCGATAGTACTTCATCTCGCTGTTCGCCAGCCACGCATCCACGCATGCATGCACCGTGAACGCATAGTCGTCGAGCGTTCCCGGAGCCTTCTCTTGGGGCGCAAAGCCCTCCGGATACGCGATGACGTGCTGCAAGAGTGTCTCGCCATCCCACGCCTCGCTCAGCAGCCGGTCCAGCGTGCGCAGAGCGAAATCTCTCGTGGCGTCCATACGCAATACGCGTGCGGTCTCGAGGTAAGCCGTGACTGCCATCGCATTCCAGCCGGTGTAAAGCGTCTGATCGATGAACGGCGTAGGCCGCAGCACACGCGCTGCCATCAGCTTGCGTCGAGCCGAGTCGAGCAACGGCCTCAGGCTTTCAATCGACGCTCCGCGCTTCGCAGCCAACTCTGCCAGCGAATGGTCCACATGCAGCACATTCTTGGCCGGATTATGATGCATGTCGCCAAGCTCGCCGATATCGTAGTACTCCGCGGCCAGCTCGAGCTCTGCTGGATCAAGCACCGCGCGGGCCTCGTCGAGCGTCCAGGTAAAGTAGTCACCATCGTCATCGAGCCCCACGTCGGCATCCTGTGAAGCATAAAAGCCGCCGCGGTCGCGGTCCGTCATGGTGGAGTCAAGCCATGCGACAATTTCCCGTGCGGTTTCGAGGAAGTCTTCTCTCACCAGGCTCTGAAAGCCGTGCACGTAGTTGCGCAGCAGCTCCGTGTTGTCATAGAGCATCTTCTCGAAGTGCGGCACCACCCAGCGCTCGTCTACGCTGTAGCGATGGAAGCCGCCGGCGAGCTGATCGTAAACGCCGCCGCGCGCCATCTTTTCGAGTGTGGTTGCGAACGCCGCCCGGGCCTGCTCATTGCCGCGATTCACACCCACTTCCAGCAGCAAATCGAGCGCCGCGGGATGCGGAAACTTTGGCTGCGCGCCAAAACCGCCGTTGCGCGGATCGAACTGCGCCAGCATCGATGTAACAATCTTCTCCACCAGCGCAAGCGTAAGATCGCCCCCGCGGCCGGAGAAGCTCTCATTGTGCTCAATGGCCGCCATCACGCTCGACGCGGTTTCGAGGGCCTCATCGCGCCGATCGTTCCATACCTGCGCCATCGCCATCAGAATCCGCCCGAAGCCTGGGCGTCCATAGCGGTCATCGCGCGGAAAGTACGTGCCGCCGAAATAGGGCCGTCCATCCGGCGTGAGGAACGCGGTCAGCGGCCATCCGCCCTGCCCGCTGATAGCGGACACCGCAGCCTGATAGCGCGCATCCACGTCCGGCCGCTCGTCGCGATCTACCTTGACGGGAACGAAAAACCGGTTGATCAGCGCCGCAATCTCGGCATCTTCATAGGATTCACGGTCCATCACGTGGCACCAGTGGCACCACACCGCCCCAATGTCGAGCAGCACCGGCTTGTTCTGCGCCTGCGCGCTGGCAAAAGCGTTCTCGCCCCATGCGCGCCACTGCACCGGCTGGTGCCGCGCTGAACGCAAGTAGGAAGAGGCTGCGTGTTCGAGCTGGTTGGTGGCGGAAATAGAGGAAGCCTCATGCATGGGCTCAGGATAACCGGAACCCATGCTGCGCGGCCAATCGGTGTGAAAACCGGGTGCCCCGTCCTTGCGACGTCTTTCTATCGAAAGGGTGGGAAACCAGGAACGTCGCCCCTGCGACTGTTACTACTTCGCGAGCTCCGCCTCAATCGCCGCAATCAGTTCCGGCGCATCGGGAGCGGTATCCGGCGAGAAGCGGCGGACCACCTCGCCTGTCCGGCTGACCACAAACTTCTCGAAGTTCCACAGGATCTCGGGCTCCGGCAGGGTATCGATCCCATAGCCCTTGAGCTTTTCGCGGAATGGCGTCTCGTTTACGGTGGTCGCCTTCGGCTGCGCGGCAATCAACGCCGAGTAAAGAGGATGCTTGCCCGCGCCCACAACCGTGATCTTACTGAAGAGCGGAAACGTCACGCCGTAGTTCAAGCTGCAAAACGACTGGATCTCTTCGTTCGTCCCCGGCTCTTGCGCCTTGAAATCATTGGCTGGAAAGCCGGTGATCACAAGGCCCTGTCCGCGGAATCTCTCGTAGAGCTTTTCAAGCGCCTCGTATTGCGGCGTGAGCCCGCACTTGGACGCGACGTTGACGATAAGCAGAACTTTGCCCTTATAGTCGGCGAGCGAAGCGCGCTCACCGGTGATCTTTTCAACAGGGATCTCGTAGATCGAAGCTGGCATGATGAATATCTCCCAGAAGCCTTTCTACCACGTTGAACATTCAGCTCAGCAGTCGCCTCGCAACATGCATGTAGAGCTCCACGGCTTCGAGCAACTCTTTTTTTGCGAGCTTCTCATTCGGCGTGTGCGCTACATGAATGGAACCGGGGCCAAGCAGCAACGGCTCGCCCCAGTTCGATAGCTGCGGAATATCGGTCGTGAACTTCGCGATCATTGTCGGCAATCCCTCCACCGCGCGCAGGCGGACGAAGGGAATCTCGAGCGTGAAGTCAACTTCGGCCAGGTCACCGCAGGCTTCCATCAACGCGGTACGGATGGGAGCCGAATCCCCCACGAGCCGCACGAGCACCTGTGCTTCAGCCTTGTCCGCAATCACATTCGGAGCATGGCCTCCGCGAATCTGGCCAATGTTGAGCGTGCTCGGACCTACATCATCGAGCGTCGGCAGAGGAATCGCCAGCACTCGGTTCAGCACGTCAACGAGCTTATGGACCGCCGAGTCACCGAGTTCCGGATAGGCCGAATGGGCCATCTTGCCGGTAGCTTTGAACACCGCGCGCAATGCGCCCTTCGAGGCCAGCGCGAGCCGGTTGTCCGTCGGCTCGCCGTTAATAAGGAATCGGCTGCCTTTGGACGCCTTATTTGCTTCTTTTGCGCCCGCTGAATCGCGCTCTTCGCCGCTGACAAACAGCAGGCCAACCGGGAGTCCTTTGTCCCGGAGGGCTTCAGCAGCCGCGATCTGCGCCGCCATGATGCCCTTCGCGTCCACCACACCGCGGCCGTATAGAAATTCGTCATCCTCACCGTATGAAATGTAGGGCGGCACCGTGTCCATGTGGGTGGAAAACACCAGGTCCGGCGTCTGCCCTGCGGCCCCTGCGTAGACATTCCAGCGCGGCCCTACAGTAGCGCTCTCTGCCGGCTGCGGAACCGCGGTCTTCTCCACCGCCCACCCGCGATGAGAAAGAAACTCCGCGAGAAAATCGCCGACGGCGCCCTCATGGTAGGTGGTGGATTCAATTTCACATAACTGGCGGGTCAACCCGATCGGGTCAAGGCGTGCAGGCCGGGAAAAGTCGATCATATGATGCCAGCATAGCGCAGCAGACGCTCCCAGATTCCGGCGCTGGAGCGGAAACTCCATTGAGCGTAGAATGTTCCGTGGGATGACCGCAGCAATTGCTTCCGTCCAAGATCGTACGATATCGGCCGACGCGACTGAGGTCAGACCGCCGGTGCACCGAAACCACCCGCCCGCAGCCGCACCGCGCAGCTTGCGCACCGTGCATCTGGATGGACCCGCCGGCCGGCTCGAAGCGCTGCTCAATGAAGGCGCGCCGGACGCAACGTTCGCGGCGCTGGTTTGTCATCCGCACCCGCTTGGCGGAGGAAATCTGCACAACAAGGTTGTGTACCACGCAATGAAGGCCCTGAACGATTCGGCGTGGGGGCTCGGCATGCCCGTGTTGCGTTTCAACTTTCGCGGCACAGGCCTCAGTGAAGGAGACCACGACGGCGAGGCGGAAGTGGATGACGTGCTGGCCTGTCTCAAGTGGCTTGAAAACGCCTACAATCTGCCCGTCGTTGCAGCAGGGTTCAGCTTCGGGGCGGTCATGGCGCTCAAGGCCTGTAGTCAGCCTGCCCGCACGCGCAACGTTCGCGCTCTGGCAGCGCTCGGCCTGCCCATCGAAGCGGGAAGCCGCAAGTATCTCTACCCCTTCCTCAAAAATGTCTTCATTCCCAAGTTATTCATCAGCGGAGATCGTGACCAGTTTGCGCCGGTCGCACATCTTCAGCAGGTAGTCGCCTCTGCCGCTGACCCCAAGAATTTGGTATTTCTTCCCGGCGCCGATCATTTTCTTAGCGGCCAACTAGAGCCGATGCAGCAAGTGCTGTCCGGTTGGCTGAAGGAGCAGTTGGTATGACCCCAGTGAGCGACTCTACCCTCGACGCACTCCACACCACGGCTACAGATATCTTTACGGGCGCGTTGGCGGCATGCAACATCGCGTCGGCATTCGATCGCCGCATTCGTTTCGAAGGCAATCTGCTGCATCGGTTGTTGCCTGACGGCAGCGGACCCTCCACCATCGATCTCTCCGAGTACAAGCGCATCTTCGTAATCGCCTTGGGCAAAGCCGCCGGACCGATGCTGGATGTTCTGCTGGATCGCATGAAGCGCCGCAAGGGCCTGCGCGGCATCTGCTGCTGGAATCAGATTCCCAAGGCGCGCAACTGGCGGTTCCGCTACTTTGAAGGCGGCCACCCGCTGCCGAACGAAGATTCGTTTGCCGCAGCCCGTGCCACCCTCGCCATGCTGCGCAAGGCGAAGAAAGACACGCTCGTCTTCTTCCTCATCTCCGGCGGCGGATCCGCGATGTTTGACCTGCCCCTGGACCCTGATATCACGCTCGACGACACGATCGCCTTCAACCAGGCGCTGCTCGCTTCGGGCGCACCGATCAATGAGATCAATACGCTGCGCAAGCATTTTTCCGCGGTCAAGGGCGGACGGCTGGCGATGGCCGCTCCGGAAGCGATGAAGGTAAGTTTGCTGCTGCCCGATGTGCCGCTGCGCACGCTCGATGCGCTGTCTTCCGGTCCGACGTCCCCCGATCACTCCACCGTCACCGAAGTCCGCGAATTGCTGACCCGCTACAATCTCGCGGCGCAGCTTCCGCCTTCCGTACAAGCCTTTTTCGAACAAGAAGATTTGCCGGAGTCGCCGGGCAGCAAGGTCCGTCTTCCCGGCTTCCTGCCCAAGCTGCCGTCCAAACTTCCATGGACGGAGGCGGTTCTGGCGCGCCGCGTCACCGCGGCTGCCGCGATGAAAGAGGAAGATGAGGCCTTCCGCGATTCGGTGTTCGAAATCCTGCTTTCCAGTCACGACCTGCTCGAGAATGCCCGCGCTCTGGCGCAAAAGGCAGGCTTTCACACTGTCGTTGACAACAGTTGCGACGACTGGGACTACGCCGCGGCGACGCGTTACCTGTTGGAGCGCTTTCATGCCCTGCGCGCGGCTCACGAGCGCGTCTGTCTCATCTCCGTGGGCGAAGTAACCGTCACATTGAACCGCACTCCCGGCGCCGGCGGACGCAACCAGCAGCTTGCACTGGCCTGTGCGCTCGAGCTCCAGAAGTATCCAGCCGCCCATCTCACTGTGCTCAGCGCCGGGTCTGACGGCATCGACGGCAATACGGGTTCCGCAGGCGCCATTGCCGATCCCACAACCGTTGCCCGCGCTCGCGCCTTCGGATTCGATCCCGAGCAGTCGCTCGCCGAATTCAACGCCTGTCCGCTTTTCACCGCATTGGGAGATTCGGTCGTCACCGGACCCACCGGGCAAAACCTCCGCGATCTGCGCCTGTTGATCGCCGATCAGGCATAGCCGCAGCGCCACGCACACGCTCCGTTCGATTTGCGTGGCGCTGCGGCACAGTATCCAATCACTGCCAGATGATTCCACTGGGTTCGTGCGGCCCTCTCTGCGAAATCGTCCCAGCGGTCGCCGATTCCACTTGGAAAAAATGCGTTAGGATTGGTTCGTGCCTCGTAAAGCCTCTCGTAAGACTGCCGGCAAAATGCCCGACATTCGCGCCGTTGCCGCTTTGGCAAAGGTGTCCATTGCGACAGTCTCCCGGACCATCAACGGCTCTCCCCTAGTCAGCGATCGTCTCTCCAAGCGGGTTTGGCAGGCCATCAAGCAGCTCAACTACTTCCCCAACACGCATGCCCGCACCCTGGTTTCGGGCCGTAGCCGGCTTCTGGGCATCATCGTCGAAAACATCACCAACCCGTTCTTCCCTGAGTTGATCCAGAGCTTCGAAGAGATTGCCGTCAAGCACGGATATGAAATCCTCGTCAGCTCTTCAAATAGCGACCCCGCGATTTTGACCACCTGCGTGCGCCGCATGCTCGAGCGCAAGGTCGACGGCGTGGCCGTGATGACCTTCGGCGAAGAGGAGAGCGTCCTCGATCAGCTCGTCCACCGGAATGTTCCCATTGTGCTCGCCGAGTTCAAACTCGACGACCCGAAGGCCAGCACCATTCTGCTCGACTACTCTACGGGCATTCGCGCCGCCATAACCCATCTCGTGGGGTTAGGCCATCGCAATATCGCATTTCTGGCCGGGCCGCACACTCTGCACTCGGCCGTGACCCGCGAGAACGATTTCCGCGCTGCCATGCGCGGCGCTAACTTGTCCGTCCCAAAGAAGTGGGTCATTGAATGCGATCACACGCTCAAGGGAGGAGTCGCCGGATTCGGCCAGTTGCAGAAGCTTGCAGTGCGGCCTTCGGCCATCGTCTGCTCCAATGACATGATCGCCATGGGCGTGCTGCGCGCCGCGTACATGGACGGCCTGCGCGTGCCGCAGGATCTCTCCGTCATCGGGCTGGACGACATCGATTTTGCAGAGTTCACCCTGCCGCCGCTCACGTCCATCCGGCTCTCGCGCACGGATCTCGCACGCGCCGCCTTCGAAGCACTGCGCGCCCAGGCGGAGAATCCAACCAATCCAAAGATGCCGCGCGAATTCCTCGTGTCCACAAGCCTGGTCGTGCGCGGTTCCACGGCAGCCCCCCCGTCTGGAGACTGAGCAGAGACACGGATGCCCGGAGCCTCCCGCCCCCGCGAGAGAAATCCGGGCAGTACGCCGTGTCGCTTGCCGTGTTCAGCGCCTGTGCGCGCGGACTCTATCTCCCGTGTCCGCGGCCGTCCCTCATCTCGTTTCCGTGGAAATTCGGCATTCTGTCCACATGATTTTCCGGCCGAGGATGTTCGCCACGGTTTGGAAACCCGCCACGGTATCCATGATGCGGATCAAAGTGGTTGTCGACATGCCCATAGAAATGGGCCGGGCCGCGATACCACGGGCCCGCGCCAATGAACACCCCTCCTGAAAACCACTCCGGCCCGTAGTAGCCGTAAGGGGCGCAAGCGTAAGGCGGATAGTCATAGTAACCGTAGGGACAGACAGGCGAAGGACCGACTGTGACGCTCACCTGCGCGTGGGCACGGGGGGCTGCAAGCATCAGACAGACACCGGCTACGGCCGCCATGACCCAGTACTGACACTTTCTCATCCATCCTCCAGTCATCGCGGCGCGAAGACCATCGCTTCGCACCAGCACCGCGCGCCCGCAAAAGGCACGGGCGCCAACCCATCTAACAAGATGCTGGAGTACAGGCCTTTGTTGCCCTGCAGCAGGCCAGGAACCTTTTCCAAGATTTGCGAGGCTGCCAATGTCTTCAGCTGGCTTGCGCCGACTCGCCTGGGGCGCCACTGTCGAGATGTTGGTTCGCATCGCGCGATACCCACCACAGAACCTCGCCGAAGATCTTCCACTTCGACGCGTTGCTCACATCGACGGGCGCGTACTTGTGATTGGCGGAAACCAGCAGGTCGGCCCCGCCGATTCGTTGAAACCGCGCAACCTTGAAACCCAGATCGCGATGCGTGATTACCGTGATCCTCTGATGCAACTGGTCTCGGTCCTTGGCCGCCGTATCGACGAAGAGAATCGAACCTGGCGCAATGATCGGCAGCATAGAATCGCCATCGAGATGAATGCCGATCATGTTCTCCGGATGCGGGCACCAGCTGAGCGGTGCGAGCAAAATGCTCTCGACTTTCGCCTCAGAGAGATTTACGTTTTCATGAGGCGGAATCCGATCCCCATATGCGGTTGCATTCAGCAGAGGAATGGCCACCGCGACCTCATTTTCCTTCCCAGCCACGCTGCCTGAGATCTTCTTGCCGGCAACCAGCTTGAAGTCGCGCAGGCTGGCGCGCAGCGATGAAACCGCGCGTTGAAAACTGGCGTCGAGCAGCCCCGAAGCGTCCAGACCCGCTCGCTCCCAAAAGTAGATTCCCTCCGGCGGATGACACAGATTTCCCAAGGCGATGTAGCTTTCCGCGGTAGGTTCATGCCTGCCCTTGAGCCATCGTGAAACGGTTGGCGGTGACACACCGAGACGTTCCGCCAGCCCTGCCTGACTCAGATTTAGCTGCCGAAGAAGGCGGCGGATCCTGTCTGTCCATTCGTTCGCTCGCTGTGCCGCCATGCTCTCTCCTACGTTTCCGGCTGCTTTATTTCATTCACGCAATTACGCCAATGAAATGAATGATTTAGCCACCACCGCAGGTATACTAACAGGAACTTGGATGCATCGTAGCTAAGCAGCCGGCAAGCTTCTCGGCAGCTTCGATGCCGAGTGTGAGTGCCGTGTAACGAGAAGCTTTTCGATTGTTCGACGTCATTTCAATTTGAGCCACCGACGTCGTTACATGATCACAACAGGCACTTGATTTGAAGACCAAATTGACCCCAGAATCTCTTAGTGATGCCCATTTCGCCCGCAGGCCGTAGGATATTGATCATCGACGATGAAACCAGCGTGGCCGAGACTCTGGAAATGATCTTTCGTGGCTGCGGCTATGAGGTTCGCACGGCCTTCTCAGCAGAACAGGCAGTAGAAACCATCGCCCACTGGCAGCCCGATCTCGCTCTCGTGGATGTGATGCTGCCCCAGATGAACGGCATCCAGTTCGGAACCGTGCTGAAGGCCAACTATCCGGCCTGCCAAATCTTGCTAGTCTCCGGCCATCCTGGTACCAGCGAACTTCTGGAAATGGCCCGGCAGCAGGGGCATAATTTTGAAATCCTGGCCAAGCCTCTGCACCCTGCACTGATTCTTGAGATTGTCGCTCATTTGCTGCCGATGTCAAAGGATCAGCAGACGCAGGCGTAAGTGCGTCCCGATCCGCGGCCAATCAAGGACAAAAAAACGTATTTGCCGGCTACTCGCTACCAGTTCCTTACCGGCTCGCCGCAATCATCTGCGCGGCGTGCTGCAGGCTCGTCTCGGTCACCTTCGCGCCGCTGAGCATGCGGGCCACTTCGTGATTACGCGCGGGATCGTCCAGTGTGCGAATCTGCGTCTTGGTGCGGCCCTGCGCCTCGCGTTTCTCTACCGCCAGGTGCTGATCGGCAAACGCGGCAATCTGCGGCAGGTGTGTCACACACAGCACCTGCTGCGCCCGCGCCAGCGCCTTCAGCTTCTGCCCAACTGCCTCGGCCGCCCGTCCGCCGATACCGATATCGATCTCATCGAAGACCAGCGTGCGCGGGGTAGTCTTTTTTCTGGGCCCGGACGCATTCTTCTTCGAGTTCTCTTCCACCGCGACCTTCAGCGCCAGCATCACACGGCTCATCTCGCCGCCGGAAGCAATTTCTGCCAGCGGCTTCAGCGGCTCTCCCGCGTTGGTGGCGATCCGGTACACCACCTCGTCCCATCCGGACCCAGTCCACGCCGACTCCTGCTCGTTGCTCCCAACCGCAACCTCAAAGCGCACCTTCATCGCCAGAGAGTTGATCTGCGCCTCCGCAAGCTTGGCGAGCTTAGTCGCCGCTGCCTGGCGTTCTACCGTCAGCGCGCCCGCCAGTTTGCGATACTCGCTCTCGGCCTGCGCCAGTTCCCCGCGCAGCGTCTTCAGAATCTCATCGCGGTCTTCGACCTCCGACAGCTTGCGCGCGACCTCTTCCCCGAATGCAATAACTTCTGCCACAGTCTTGCCGTATTTGCGCTTGAGCCGGTCGAGCAGCGCCAGCCGGTCTTCGATATCCGCCAGCCGCTCCGGCGAAGCGTCAATAGCCTCCGCGTAATCGCGCAACGCCGAGCTGACGTCGCCAACGGTGGCGCGCACAGAGGCGAGTTGCTGCGCAGCCTCAGCAAAACGCTCGTCGTAACGGGCCAGTTCCTCCACGTTGCGCAGCGCCGCGCGGAGCGCGGTCTCGGCCGAGGACCCGCCCTCGTAGAGCTGCTCGAACGCGTTCATCGCCGCGGTGTAGAGCTTCTCGGCGTTGGCCAGCACGCGCTTTTCGGTCTCGAGCGCTTCGTCTTCTCCGGCCTCGAGCCGCGCTGACTCGATCTCGTTGCGCTGATAGCTCCACAAATCGACCATGCGCAGCCGGTCCTGCTCGCCCTGCAGCAGGTCATTCAGCTTGTCGGCTGCGGCGCGCCAGCGGGCGTGCCCCTCGGACACAGCGTCGGTCGAAATCCCGCCGAACCGGTCCAGCAAAATGCGTTGCTGCGCCTGGTCGAAGCTCGAGAGAGTTTCGCTCTGCGCGTGCACCAGCGCCAACTCCGGTGCCAGCTGCTTCAACACCGCCACGGTCGCCGGCTGATTGTTGACGAAGACGCGCCCCTTGCCGCTGGAAAGAATCTCGCGGCGTAGAATAATCTCGCTACCCTCGGCATCGATGCCGTTTTCTTCCAGAATTGCTTCCGCGCCGGCTGTCGACTCGAAGACGCACGACACCACCGCCTTCTCTGCGCCATGGCGCACCACATCGGCCGAAGCTTTGCCGCCCATCAGCAGAGCAAGAGCGTCCACCAGGATGGACTTGCCCGCGCCGGTTTCGCCCGTTAACAGATTGAGGCCGGGGCCGAACGAGGCGATGGCGTGATCAATGACGGCGTAATTTTCGGCGCGCAGCTCGACGAGCATGGTCTGTCCGGGATCCTGTTGAAACAGTGAGATTTCCCTTTCCTTCGCCGGAAAAATTCGGCCGCAGGAGCAGAACCGCGGGCTGTCGAGCCCGCTCCGCGCATCCAAAAATCAAGTGAAGAAGGATGCAGGGAATCCGAGCGCAGCATAGCACGAATGCCTCGGTGACAGAGCGGGCCGGCCGCAGCCGCTATGGAGCATCCAAACGGTGACTTGGGCGCGGGAACGGCGTCTGATACCGTGGATATCGAGGTGAATGCCGATTCTTACCGTTGCGTTGGCTTACATATTGCAGGCTGATGGCGGCGCGGGTCCAGTGCAGACGGGCAGCTCGCAGGCCATCGGTGCACTGACCGAAATGATGGGCAACATCGGCCCGATTGCGATCGGTGTGCTCGCGCTTCTGCTCTTTGCCAGCCTCTACTCCTGGACCATCATTCTGGCCAAGTGGTCGACCTTCCGCAAGGCGACCCGCGAGAGCCACCGCTTCATCCAGAAATTCCGCAAGGCGACGCGGCTGCAGGAGATCGCCGCCCTTGCGGGCGACAACATGGCAAGTCCTCTCGCGCAGGTCTTCGAGGACGTCTACGAAACCTACCGCAGACAGACCGGCGGCTCCGGCCCGCCGCGGAACCTTGCCCCTCTGGAGCGCTCCGCGCAGACCGCCGCGAGCGAGGCCATCACCAGCCTCGAACGGCGGCTCACCTGGCTGGCGACGACGGCGCAGACCGCACCCTTTGTTGGACTGTTTGGCACCGTGATGGGAGTCGTCGAAGCCTTCCACGGCCTGGGCACCGCGGGTTCTGCGACACTGCGCGCCGTGGCCCCCGGCATGGCCGAAGCGCTTGTCACCACAGCGGCCGGACTCTTCGTTGCCGTGCCGGCTGTCGTGGCTTACAACCAGTTCACCGCGCGCATCCGGGTATTCGCTTCAGCCGTCGACGATTTTGCGCGGGAGCTGCTCAACTCGCTCGAAGAGATTCAAGTGCGCGCGCCGGCGCAGCACGGCCCTGAGGACTTCCCGCGGGAGGCCGAGCGTGGCGTTTACAAGTAACAGCGGCCAGACGCGAAGCGCCCTGGCGGATATCAACATCACGCCGCTGGTCGACGTGGTGCTTGTGCTTCTTGTGATCTTCATGATCACCGAGCCGGTGCTGCAGTCGGGCATTGAGGTGAACGTGCCCAAGACGAAAACTGTCAAGCAGATCACCGAGCAGCGCATGGTCGTGACCATCGACCGCGATCAGCAGATCTTCCTCAACGATCAGCCGGTAAACATTCATGAGCTGCCGGCAAAGCTGCGCGTCCCGGGCAGTGATCCGGCACACCAGGCCATCTACCTGCGCAGCGACGAGCGTGTGCCCTTCGGAGCCTTTGCGACTGTGATGGACGCGGTGAAGCAGGCCGGCATTACCAATGTGTCGATCGTTACGCAGCCGCTCGATACCAAGGGCATCGCAGGCAACAACGGGGACTAGCACGGCAAGCCGATGAACAGCGTTCTTGAAAGAACCGAGCAGCTGGAGCAGGAGCTTACACCGGAGCCGCTGAAAGGGCCCGCCGCTGGTGCAATACTGCTCCACGGCCTTCTCCTGGCTGCACTCGTCTCCTACGGCCTGATCAGCGGTCTCTTCAAGCACAATCTTTGGGGCAATCCCGGCTCGGGCGGAGCCATGCAGGTAACTCTCGTCAGCAGCTCGATCCCCCTGCCCAACAATCAGCCCGTCAACCAGAACGTGCTCTCCACCGAGACGCCCAGCCCCGCTCCGCCGCCTCCCAGCCCGAAGGAACAGCACCAGGTCGACGAAACCGCGATTCCTATTCAGGGCAAGAAGGTAACGCCGAAGAAGCAGACCACGCCCAAGACGCCCCAGCACCAGCCTCCGCCACCGCAGAACCGGGCACAATATGGTGAGTTGAATGGCACCAACATTCCGCACGCAACACAGCCGCAGGTCGGTTCCAACGGACCTACAACAGTCGGCGACAACAATTTTGCCAGCAGGTTCGGCTGGTACGTGAACCAGATCAACTCGAAGATGTCGACCACCTGGAACCGGTTTGAAGTGGACCAGCGCACGCCGCGCGGCTCACGCGTTTATATCGTGTTTTCCATCAGCCGCGACGGAAGCCCGGGCCGCGTCCAGCTCGACCGCTCCAGCGGAAGCCCAACGCTCGACACCTCCTGCCTGCGGGCCGCACAACGCGTAGACACGTTCGGAGCACTGCCCTCGGCGTATAATCAAAGTACGCTGATGGTTCAGTACTACTGCGAGTATTAACAGCAATTTGCCGACGGTTTTCTCCTTGGCGGAGCACGTTCCCCTAGAAAATTAGTTGGCAAATTCAGGCAACCTTTCCCTCGAATTTGCGTCACCTGTTTTAGACGCTCTCTTCGAAGGGCGCGCGATCAACCATCCGTTACCCCCCGCAGGAAGGAATTGCTCGTCGCATGAAGGCAATTTTCCGGTTTTTGCCTGTTTCTTTGTTTCTGCTCACATCCTTTACCGCGCTCCAGACCAGGGCCCAGGATTGGGTCAAAGCCGGCACGAACCTCGGCAACAACACCGTCCGCCTCGCGGCCGCCGACTTCAAGCCCGTGGGTGGCGATCCTCAGACGATGCCGCTGAAATCGGTCTTTGATTCCACCCTCTATAGCGACCTGAACAACGCCGGCATCTTCCAGATGGTTTCCAAGAGTCTTGCGCCGCAGGCCACGCCCGGCTCGCCGCAGGAGATGGTGCTCTCGCAGTGGTCCGCCGCACCGGCCAGCGCCGCAATGGTAGCCTTCGGCGCGCTATCGGTAAGCAACGGGCGCCTCGTGGTGTATGGATGGCTCTTTGACACCAGCAATGCCGCCAACCCCCAGGTGCTGGGCAAGCAATACAACGAGGCTGCCAGTCAGGACATGGCGCGCACCGTCGCGCACCGCTTCGCCGACGAGATCATTTCCCGGCTTGGCGGGGGCATCAACGGCATCGCCGAAACCAAGATCTACTACGTCAGCACCGCAACCGGAACCAAGGAGATCTGGGTGATGGATTACGACGGCGAGAATCAGCATGCCGTCACCCACTTCGGCACCATCACGCTCTCGCCTCGCGTCTCGCCGGATAATTCACGCCTCGCCTTTTCGACTCTGGGCAAGTACGGTTGGGCGGTTCGGATGTACTCCTTCGACCTGAACCGCGCCGTCAGTTTCTCGGCGGGTGCCGAAGGCGGCAGCAACCTGACGCCGGCGTGGGCCTCAGACGGTTCGAAGGTCGCGTTCTCATCCTCGCGTTCCGGCGATTCCGAGATCTGGGTTGCGGACGCGAGCGGCGGCGGCACGCATCGGGTCACGTCCTTGAAGGGCCCCAATGTTTCGCCCTCGTGGAATCCCAAGACCAATACGCAGCTCGTCTTCACTGGCGGGCGCACGGGTGAGCCGCAAATCTACATCATGGACCAGGACGGCTCCAACATTCAGCGCATGACCGATGGCGGCTACGCCGTTTCGCCTTCGTGGTCGCCGAACGGCGGCCTGCTGACCTTCGCGTGGAATCGCAAATACGGCCCGGGCGATCCCGGTGGCCAGGATATCTACGTGATGGACATCGCGAGCAAACAGTGGCAGCAGGTCACGCACGAATCGGGCAACAATGACTGCCCCTCGTGGTCGCCGGATGGGCGGCACATCGTCTTTCAGCGCACCGTCGGTGGACGCACGCAGATCTGGTCGATGCTGGCCGATGGCACGCAGCAGCGCCAGTTGACGCATGCGGGCAACAATTCCATGCCGAACTGGAGCTGGAAGTGAATCCTGCCTTGCCCAACAGGGTTCATCGCAAAAAGCGTCTGCTGTTGTTGTTCTATGATTTTCAGCGTTGCCAAAGTTCGGTTGAAATTGGCGCCTCAAGATTGTGCGAATCGATAGGCCGGTTGAGTTGCTGCACTGCTCGAAGACACTCAGCTGGATTTTGACAACAACCTCTCCGGGACGAACGGCCACACGCAGCGGGGTCGGTGACGCGCGGCTTAAAAATCCGGAAGAATTTTGAACTTGCGGAAGGAGTCATCCCTTGAAATTACGCTCTCGCCTTTTTGTTCCAGTTGCTCTGTTTGTTGCTTTGATTGCTGTTTCGGGTTGCAAGAAGAAACAGCCCGCGCCGCCGGCGGCTACGCCTCCGCCGGCCACCGCCGCAGCGCCTACGGCGCAGCTCACCGCGTCCCCAACGGTCATCTCGGCCGGCGACCAGGTGCAGCTCAGCTGGAAAACGACCGACGCCACATCGGTTTCGATTGACGGCATCGGCGATGTGCCCACCTCCGGTGTAAAGACCGTGACGCCCACCGAGTCGACCACGTATCACCTGGTTGCCCGCGGTGATGGCGGAAACGCGGATGCTTCGGCCCGCGTGACAGTGAACGCGCCGCCGGCCGTGCAGGTGCCCACCAACACCATGAGCGCGGAAGAAGAGTTCAAGGCCAACGTGCAGGACATCTTCTACGACTACGATACTTATGAACTCCGTAGCGATGCGCAGACCACGCTGGCCAAGGATGCGAGCTATCTCGTCAGCCATCCGAACATCAAGGTCGTGATCGGCGGCTACTGCGACGAGCGTGGCTCCGACGAATACAATCTCGCGCTCGGCCAGAACCGCGCCGAAGCAGCCAAAAACGCGCTCGTCACCGCGGGTGTCGCCGCCGACCGCATCCGGGTCGTCAGCTATGGCAAGGAGAAGCCGTTCTGCAGCGAGTCCAACGAGCAGTGCTGGCAGCTCAACCGCCGCGCCGGCTTCGCAATGGACCAGCAGTAAGAACCGGCATCAGTTGCTCCAGGTCTCGATTCGCCCACAGCGCATCGGGACCTGGATCGAACTCGCAGCACGCCAGCTCGCATCCTAAGCTGCAGGTGCGCAGAATCAAACTGCACCGCAGTTGTTAAAATTGGTGAAGCATGCAAACTCCACGCTCAATTCGCAATCGTGTTTTGGCGGCAGTCGTCTTTGTGCTCGTGCTGGCTCCAGCCGGAGTCCCCGCGCACGCGGTCTCCAAAGAGATCGTTCAGCTGCAGACACAGGTGCAACAGCTGCTGGACATGGTGCAGCGGTTGCAATCCACGCTGGACACGCGCTTCGGCGGCCTGCAGAACCTGGTGCAGCAGACAGCCGACGAAGCCAACCAGATGACCGCGGCTGTGGCCGACCTGCAGAAGAAGCTCAACTCCCAGAACGACGCAGTGAACGGCAAAATGGACGCGACCTCCGGACAGATCCAGTCGCTGAACGATTCGGTCGACGAGTTAAAGACGCGCATGGACAAGCTGAATCAGGCTGTACAGGGTCTCCAGGCGCAATTGCAGAACATTCAGAGTCCGCCGAGCGCAATGCCGGGCAGCACGCCCGCTCCTCAAGGCGGTGACACATCGCAGCCGGGCGGAAGCCCGCAGCAGCCTGGAATCTTCCCTCCGCCCGCCGGTCAGTCGGGCAATGCGCCCGCTGCGCCGCCTGCCGCATCGCAGACTCCGCCGCTGCAGGAAACCTTTCAGGCCGCCGTCCGCGACTACAACGCCGCACGGTATCCGTTGGCAGCCAGCGAGTTTGGCGACGTGGTGCACTACTATCCGCTGGACGATCTGGCCGGCACGTCGCAGTTCTACCTGGGTGAGATCGCCTATCAGCAGCAGGACTACGCCAAGGCGATCAACTACTACAACGCAGTGCTCGAAGGCTTCAGCGGTAACGCCAAGGCGCCCGCCGCGCAGCTTCATAAAGGAGAAGCGCTGCTGGCCCAAAACAAGCGTGAGGCGGGGATCCGCGAGCTACGCCTGCTCATCCAGCGCCATCCGCAGACACCGGAAGCCACGCGCGCCCGCAGCAAGCTGAACGGAATGGGCGTAAGGGTTACGGCAACGGCATCCCACTGAGGTTCAGCCGATCACAAAATGAAAGCCCCGCGCCAGGCGGGGCTTTTTGCTGCTTGCAAATCAGCGCCCTGCTCAGCGCAACGTCTGCACGTCACCGGCTTTGGCGATGCTCTTGTGATGGCGCACATCGGCTCCCTGCACCCAGAAGATCACATCCTCGGCGATGTTGGTTGCGTGGTCGGCCACGCGCTCCAGGCTGCGGCAGATCATCAGCGCATTCAGCGCCTGCGGCGCCAGGTGGCTCTGTTCCGCCATCACCTTGGTCAGTGCTTTGTAGGCCGCACGATTCATCGAATCGACGGCGTCGTCCATCGTAAGAACGCCCCGCGCCAGTTCCGCGTCGCCCTCGATGAACGCCTGCAGCGCCTTGCGGACCATATCAGCTGCGAGAGAGGCCATCCGGGGAATATCGACCGGCAGGTCGGCAACCGCCATCTGCTCGACCATGTGGCGCACGCGGTCACTGATGTTCTTTGCCGCATCGCCCACGCGCTCCAGATCCGCGTTGATTTTGATCACAGCAAGAATGAAGCGCAGGTCGATGGCCATGGGCTGCTCCATCGCCAGCAGATCGAGCGCAGCCTGGTCGATGTCGCGCTCCATGCGGTTGATGGCGATCTCGCTGCGGCTCACCAGGTCGCAGATCGACAGATCGCGCACGCGGTAAGCCTCAATCGCCCGCTGGATAGCCTGCTCCGCGAGCCCGGCCATGATCAGCAGGTTCTCCTTCAAATCTTCCAGGCTCTGTTGAAAGCGTATGCGCGTCATCCGAACCTGCCCGTGATGTAGTCTTCTGTGCGCTTGTCCGTGGGATTGGTAAAGATCTTGTGCGTTGAATCGAATTCAACCAGTCGGCCATTCAAAAAGAAGCCGGTCTTCTCTGCCACGCGCGCCGCCTGCTGCATATTGTGCGTGACGATGACGATAGTGTACTGCGATTTCAGCTGAAAGATCAGGTCTTCAATCTTCGATGTGCTGACCGGATCGAGCGCTGACGCCGGCTCATCCATCAGCAGCACCTCCGGATCCACTGCGAGCGCCCGCGCAATGCACAAACGCTGCTGCTGGCCGCCCGACAGGCTGGCGCCGGACTTCTTCTTCAGATCGTCCTTCACCTCGTCCCACAGCGCCGAGTTCCGCAGCGAGCGCTCCACGATCTCGTCGAGGACACGGCGATTGGCGAAACCATTCAGCTTCAGCCCCGCAGCCACATTGTCGTAGATCGACATGGTAGGGAACGGGTTCGGCCGTTGGAAGACCATGCCCACGCGCCGCCGGATCTCCACCGGTTTGGCGTCGGCGTAAATGTCGCGGTCGCCGATGCGGACCATGCCCGTCACCCGCGCAACCGGGTTGGTCTCGTGCATCCGGTTCAGGCAGCGGACAAACGTGCTCTTGCCGCATCCGGAGGGGCCGATCAGCGCGGTGGCGTGATTCGCCGGAATATTTAGGTTGATGTCCTGCAGCGTGTGATTGGAACCATACCACGCGTTCAGGCTGGAGACTTCTATACCAACTCCCACTTAGCTGGCCCCTTTCAAAACACCCCGGCTCGTCACGTAACGCACCAGCGAAACCGCCAGAACAATCAGTGCAATCAAAACCAGCGCTCCCGCCCACGCCAGCCGGTGCTGGTCGTCGTAAGGCGAAATGGCGAAGACCCAGATCTGCAGCGGCAGGGCTTCAATGGGCTGGTTCAGATTTGTGTTCATAAACGCGTTGCCGAATGCTGTAAAGATCAGCGGCGCCGTCTCGCCGGCCACGCGCGCGAAAGCCAGCATGCAACCCGTAATGATTCCAGGCGAAGCCGTCTTCACCGTAATCGACAGCACCGAGCGCCAGTTCGGCAGGCCCAGGCCAAGCGCCGCCTCGCGCACAGCATGCGGCACCATCAGCAGCATCTCCTCGGTCGTGCGGCAGACCGTGGGAATCATCATGATACCCAGCGCCACGCCGCCCGAGAAGGCAGAGAAATGCCCCGAGAACGGGATCAGGCTGCTGTGCGCACTCACAATCAACGAGTAGACCGCCAGCCCCATCACAATGGAAGGCACGCCATTCAGCACGTCCGCAGTAAACCGAACCGCATTGGCCAGCTTTGTGCCGCGCCCGAACTCCGCCAGAAAGATTCCGCCGCCGATGCCGATCGGAACACCGATCAGGCTCGCCAGAGCCAGCAGCACCCCCGACCCGACGATGGCGTTCGCCATGCCTCCGCCGCTCTCGCCCTCAGGCTTGGGAATCCGGATAAAGAAGTCCAGGTTCAACGAACTCGCACCCTTGTAGAGCAGGTAGCCGAAGACTGCGGCCAAGGGCGCTATCACAATCAACGTGGCCAGAATCGCCAGTACCGTCACCCCGGCATCTTGCCAGGCACGCCAGCGCGACCTCAGACTCTGTGTGTTCGCCACGTTCTCTCTCCGACTTATCGTTTCCAACCCTGAGTCCCTTAACCGGTTCTTTGGCTCGCAAATTCCTGTTTTTACCTGGCTTGTGCTGGTGCTCCGCGCGTCACCGCCCACACCAGCACTTGGGCAAGCGCGTTCACGATAATTGTCACCAGAAACAACGCCAGGCCGATCTCGATCAGCGCGCTGCGGTGCAAATCGCTCACGGCTTCAGAGAACTCGCTCGCAATCACCGACGCCATCGAGTTGCCGTTGGCCAGCAGCGACTTGTGAATCTCCGACGCATTGCCGATCACCATGGTGACGGCCATCGTTTCGCCCAGCGCACGGCCAAGCCCCAGAATGATGCCGCCCACAATGCCAATGCGCGCGTTGCGCAGCACGCCCACGCGAATCATCTCCCAGCGCGTGGCGCCCAGCGCCAGCACAGCCTCTCGCTGCGAGTGCGGCACAGCGATCATCACTTCGCGTGTGAGCGAAGAAATGATCGGCAGAATCATAATGGCCAGAATCACGCCGCCGGCCAAAAAGCCCAGGCCCGTGGGGTTGTCGCCTTCGAAGAAACCAGTCCAGCCCAGCAGACTGACCAGCACCGGATTGACATGCTCTCGCAGCAGCGGCACCAGTACAAAGAATGCCCACAATCCATACACAATGCTGGGGATCGCCGCCAGCAGCTCAGTCAGAAAAGCCAGGGGACCACGCAGAGCGCGCGGGCACATCTCGGTAAGAAAAATCGCCAGTCCGACGCCCAGCGGCACCGCGATCAGCAGCGACAGGAACGACGAGACCAACGTTCCATAAATGAAGGGAACCGCGCTGAAGTACCCGTTGACCGGATCCCAGTACATGGGCTGATGGTTCACCGGATCGACATACGATTTGAAGAAGAAACCCAGCCCGAATTCGCTCCAGGTCAACTGCGAGCTCACGATGAGCCGCCACGCGATCAGCCCTACGATGCCGAAGATGCTGAAAGCGCACAGCGTCATCAGCCAGCGGAACGCGCGGTCGGCCATCGCCGAGTTGCCGCGGGAGAGCAAGAAGATCCGAACCGGCGATGGGCCTTCTTTCCCTGGGTCCGTCACAGTTTTCTCTTGCCGGGTAGGAGGTTGGTGCTCGCGCAGATGGGGCGTACGAATTTCGGGCACTTTGACTTCCACAGGCATCAGGCTACCGGGGGAATGTGAATACAAGGTTACAAGTGTGCGAAATCAGGCGCATACGGTGCGCATGGAGCGCGCCTTCACCCTGGGCTGGCGGCGTCTCGAAAGCGGCAAAAAAGCTGCGATCCACTTCTTTTGGAAAACTCCGCCTGCCGGTTCCGCCTATGAGAATACTCCCGGCGCCCGGGTTCTCTCTGAAGAATAGAAGAAAGTTCGCCGGGTGGCAGCGCTAGTCCAGGACGACCCGGCTACGGGAACCAGGGTTCCGCGTATGTGGCGAAACATGTTACAAATCCATAATGGCAAAGGGAAAGCTGGCAACTCCTCCAGGGCACGTCAACCTGCGCATGCTCGCCGAGCATTTGGAGCTGTCGCAGACCACGGTTTCCCTGGTGCTGAACGAGTCCCCCTCCGCCAAATCGATTCCGCAGGAAACCCGTAACCGCGTCATCGAGGCAGCCCAGCGGCTGAATTACCGTCCCAATTATTTTGCGCGATCGCTCCGCCAGAGCCGGTCTATGAGCGTGGGAGTCCTGGCTCCCGACCTGAGCGAGGGGTATTTCACCCGCGTTATGAGCGGTGTAGTCGAAGAACTGACCGCGGCCCATTACTTCTACTTCACCGCCTGCCATGACTGGAAGCGCGAGCTGATCGAAAAATATCCGCGCATGCTGGTGGAGCGGGCCGTCGACGGCTTTCTGCTTCTGAATACGCCCGCCGATCACCTCGCGGTGCCGGTTCCGGTGGTGGCGATCTCTGCGCACACCCCCGCGGAAAACGTAACCAATATCATCCTCGACCACCACCAGGCAGTCCACCAGGCCCTGAAGCATCTTTATGACCTGGGCCACCGGCGCATTGCCATCCTGCGCGGGCCACGCGCGATCCCCGACTCTGAGTTCCGCTGGGAAAGCTGCCAGGACGTGGCGCGGGAGATCGAACTGAAGCTCGATCCTTCTCTCGTCACCCGCATCGACTCCGCCGGATGGTCCATGAAGACCGGTTACCATCCCATGGCGCCGGAGATCGGATTCAAGCCGGTGCAGTCGCTGCTCGAAAGGACCCGCGATTTCACCGCCATCTTCTGCTTCAACGACATCGCCGCCATCGGCGCCGTTCGTGCTCTTAAGGAAGCGGGGCTGCGCGTGCCCGAGGACGTATCGGTCGTGGGCTTCGACGATATTCTCTCCGCGGCTTACGCTACCCCCTCGCTCACCACGGTGCGGCAGCCGCTGACCGATATGGGCAGACGCGGCGCGCAGATTCTGCTCGAACGGATCGGGAACCGCGAAAAGGAATATCCGGCGGAAGTGATGATGAGCCCGGAGTTGGTCGTGCGCGAGTCCACCGGCCCGGCCCCTGCAAGACGCCGCATCTAAACGCGCTCACGCTAACTTGCTAAAGCGCGCGCAGCGCACGCTAAGTCGCCAACTCGCTAACTGCAGTATGACTCCATCCAACGGCTGATATAGATCTGCGCGTGCGCTTCCCCACAGTAATGCCGGGCGTAGGGAGCGTCGGCCGCGTCCTGGCTCCATTTGAAGACGGTCAGTTTGTCGTTACTGCAATGAATCGCGATCCAGCGCACCGGGTTCTGACTCTCTTCACCGCAAATCTCACATCGATAGATCTTGTCGATCATTCCTGCCCTCCGCGTAGGGTTCGCGCTAATCTCTTTGTTTGCTTCCATGCTGCCCGGCAGCTATTCCAACATCTGCAGATCGAGCGGCTCAACCAGCATGCAATCCATGGTGCGGACCCGCGCCAGCGCACGCTGCAGGGCCGACGGCTTGCACGGTTCGACCGTGACGACAAACGGCAGCGCACTGGCCGGGTAGCCGGGCTTCTGCACAATGGCGCGGATGTTGATCTGCTCTGCCGCCAGCGCTCCCGTGATCGCCGCCACAATTCCCGGCCGATCGGCAACCAGGAACCGGATGTAATGCGGCACTTCAAATTCGCCCGCTATCTGCGCAGGAGCCGAAGGGATCTCCACGCGCCTCGATCCATGCGCCAGTGCCAGAAGATCGCTCACTACTGCAACCGCGGTAGGATGACCGCCCGCCCCATGCCCCGAGAAGACCACGTCGCCGCCGTAACGGCCGCTGGCTATGACCATGTTCTCCGTGCCGTGCGACCACGCCAGCGGCGAGCGCTGCGACACGAGCATCGGCCCGACCGTGGCCGCCAGCTGTCCGTCGCTCTGGTCGGCGCGGGCCACCTGGCGGATGGTGCAGCCCAGATCGCGCGCATAGCTGAAGTCCACCGCCGTCACGCTCGTGATGGGCTTCGGCGTAATCTCTTCCGGGTTCACCTGCACCCGCAAGGCGAGGCGCATCAGAATCGCCAGCTTGGCGCGCGCATCGAATCCGCCTACATCCTCTGTGGGGTCGGCTTCCGCGTAACCCTTGGCCTGCGCCTCGGCCAGCACCGGAGCGTAGTCCGCGCCCTCTTCCATCTTGCTCAGGATGAAGTTGCAGGTACCGTTCAGAATGCCTTCAATACGCTCGATCTGGTCGCCTGCCAGGCCCTGCTCCAGGCCCGGAATCACCGGAATTCCGCCGGCAACGGCCGCGCCGTATTTCAGATGCCCGCCCTTCTGCGCTGCCAGACGTTCGAGGTCGATGCCGTGAAAGGCGATCAGCTTCTTGTTCGCGGTGACCACGCTCTTGCCGGCATCAAGCGCGCGCCGCACCCACGACCCAGCCGGATCGAGCCCGCCGGCCAGCTCAACGACGACATCCACGTCCGAGGCCAATACAGCATCGGCGTCTTCGCTCCACACAACACCCGCAGGCACCCAGTCCACGCGCTTACGCGCCACGCTGCGGTTGAAGATGTGCGTCAGTTCCAGTCCCTGCGGTTTCGACTCAGTCAGAATCCGCGCCACAGAGCTGCCCACTGTGCCAAAACCGAAGATGGCGATGCGTAAAGGCTTCTGAACGCGAGCGTCGGCTGGCTCTGTCAAAGATGGGGCGTCATGCACCTGAGACACGTGTACATCCTTTAGGGGCAACGTTTCGGGAGATCCCGGGCAAATACGATGATACCTGACCGCCCATGGCGCGACGGGCGCTTCATCTGAGAGTCATGTAACATGAGTCTCAGATGCGGCGCGGCTTCTCCATCCTGCTCATCCTGTTCTTCGGGCTGGGGCCACTCTCGGCCACACTCGGAGCCAGCGAGGACACCAGCCTGCCGGCCTGCTGCCGGCGGCATGGCGCGCATCACTGCGCCCTAGCCATCGAGACGTCCACCACCCGCACAGTGCAGTCCGGCTCGACGCCGGTCGTCTCCGCACCGCTTACCTGCCCGTACTATCCCGGCTCCGTTGCTACGATTATCGCCAGCTCGGTTCAGGCCCTTGTTGCTGCCGGCATCCAAGTACCGGCGCCCGCGGTGCCCTCATACGATGTGGCCGTAGTAACGGCAGCGGCTGCCTCACATCCAAGCCGTACGCACGCCGGCCGCGGCCCTCCCTCGCAAATCTGATCGAAATAAGGCCTTGAACTAACTGGACTGCTGCCCGCTCGGCATTCGCCCGCGGAGCGTTCCAGATGTCTCCGCGTTCCCCGTGGTCTGTTTGCGACCTCGCACACACACCTTCGCCCCGCTTGAGCCCGATCGCTTCGGAGGTCCTTGTCGTCATGCATCGCCTTTCTCTCGCGGCTGCAGCGCTGCTGCTTGCCGCTCATCCCTTCGCTTTCGCTACCGTCTTCGCGACTGTACATGGCATTGTGCACGACTCTCAACACCGGCCCATCGCCGGCGCCTCGGTGACCCTCAAGGCCGCTGAGTCCGACTTTGTGCAGCACGCGACCACCAACGCCGAAGGCGCATTCGAGATGGAGCAAACCCCGATCGGCGTCTACTCGCTCACGGTCTCCGCGCCAGAATTTGCTGCAGCGAGCGTGCCGCTCACCGTGGTCTCGGGCACCAATCCCGTGCTCCACATTCCCCTCAGCGTGGCCGCGGCTGCAACTTCGGTGGTCGTGCAGGGCGCAGCGTCGAGCGCGGCCGACACTGTGACTCCCAGCACGCTCATCACGCGCCAGATGATCGATGAAACACCGGGCGCGACCCGTACGACCGGCATGGAGATGATCACAGATTACGTTCCGGGCGCCTACATGACGCATGACATGCTGCATATGCGGGGCGGCCATCAGACGAGCTGGCTGATTGATGGCGTGCAGATTCCCAACACCAAGATCGCCTCCAATGTCGGGCCGCAGATCGATCCCAAGGACATCGACTCGCTCGAAACGCAGCGCGGCAGTTATGCAGCCGACGTGGGCGATCGCACCTACGGCGTCTTCAATGTGTTGCCGCGCAATGGATTCGAGTACAGCCGCGAGGGCGAACTGCTGCTCTACGCGGGCGATCTCTACACAGGCGAGTTCCAGTACTCAATGGGCGACCACACGGAGAAAACCGCGTGGTACACCAGCCTCACCGGAGCGCGGTCGAACTACGGCCTGGCCACGCCGGTCGCCAATATCTATCACGACGCAACCAACTCGCAAAGCGTCTTCGCTTCGGTCATTCGCAACCAGACGCCCAGAGATCAGATCCGCCTAGACACGCAATATCGCCAGGACTACTTCCAGATCCCTTACGATCCCAACCCCAGCGACTACGAGTGCACATCCGACTATTACTGCTCCTATGGCCTTCGCGACGGCCAGATTGAGCGTGACCAGTTCACCATCTTCAACTGGGTGCATTCGTTCTCGCCGTCGGCGCTGATATCGGTTGCGCCCTTCTACCACTTCAACCAATCCGACTACGACTCCAAACCGGCCGATCAACCGGTAGCAACCACCTGGCACCAGAACTCGAACTATGGCGGCCTGCAGCTGGACGCGCACCTCGATAAAGGCTGGAACAGCTTTTCCGGAGGGTTGTACTCGTTCTACCAGCGCGAGAACGATCTGTTCGGAGCGCAGATCAACGACGGCAGCGCACCTTCGGCGCCAAACGCGGCTTCAATCGCAAATGCGGGTCTGGTGGAATTCTACGTGGCCGATCATCTGCGGCTGGGGCCATATGTCACGCTCATCGGCGGCGAGCGGTTCTCCATCTTCCGCTCCGAACTGAATGAGTCCGCCATCTATCCGCGCATCGGAGCGACCGTGCGGATTCCGCGGCTCAACTGGGTGCTGCGCGGATTTTACGGCCACTTCTTCCAGCCCGCGCCGATCGAGACGGTTTCGAGCGCCGTGCTCAACTACGCCGGCAATCTGCCCGGCGGCGAGAACACCTTCACGCCACTGCCTTCAGAGCGCGATGAAGAGCACCAGTTCGGCATCGCGATTCCTTACAAGGGATGGGTGCTCGACGTCGACACCTTCAAGAATCGTGTGAATAACTTCCTCGACCACTCGAATCTGGGCGAATCGAATATGTACTTCCCCATCGCAGTCGATGGCGCGCTGGTTCGCGCGTGGGAGATGACCCTCCGCTCGCCTGCGCTGTGGCGGCTAGGCGGATTCCATGTGACCTATTCGAATCAGATCGCCGAGCAGCGCGGCAACATCATCGGTGGTTTCACGTGCAGCATCGCCACCGATCCCGCCTGCGATCTCGGCCCCGGTTACACGCCCGTCGACCACGACCAGCGCCACACTCTCAACACCGGCTTCACCGCCAATCTTCCCTCGCACATCTGGTTTGCGAGCAACGTCTACTACGGCTCAGGATTCGTGAACGGCCTTGCCGGCTCCGGCGAAGGTCCCTACCAGGGAAACTATCTGCCGGCGCATACCACGTTCGACATCTCGGCTGGTCGGCAGTTGGGCGAACGCTGGAAGCTCGCAGCCAATATGATCAACGTCACCAACCATCGCGTGCTGCTCGACAACTCGGTCACCATCGGCGGATTTCACTTCAACGACCCGCGCATGGTCTCCGCCGAGCTGCGCTACCGCTTCAACTTCTGAGCGGTAGCCAATCCACGCATCCTCCGTGCCCATCCTTTCGACTTCTTTCTGTCGAAAGGGTGGGAAAGCACAAACCCATCCCAGGCTTCCTTGAAGCAGGCACGAAAATGGGTGCCCACGCTTCGGCGATTCGCGCCCTTTGCGAATCGCCGAAGGTGGGAAAGCACGATGCCAGAGAGACCAACCAAGCGACGACAGGCCCAGAGCTTCGGCACTTTAGACTTCCACTTGAAACAGCCCCGGAAGCACTTCACCCGCCTTGCCCTCCACAACGCGCGTAAATGCCGACGCATTCAACGGAGCCTCCGGGCCGACATATACAGTCCGCGCACCGGCTTGCCGCGCCCAGTGCACAAAGTTGGCCGCCGGATACACCGAGCCGGACGTGCCCACGACCACCATCACCGTAGCCTTCGCGATCTCATGCTCGATGCGGTCCATTCCAAGCGGAATCTCGCCGAAGAAGACTATGTGGGGCCGCAGCCGTCCGCCGCACGCGCAACGCCCCACCTCGGCGAGACTCGCGTACCCCGCGCGATCTTCCACCGGCGGCGCGCCGCACTCGTATTCGCAGCGTGACTTCGCCAGCTCGCCATGCATGTGCAGCAGATTGACCGATCCGGCGCGCTCATGCAGATCGTCAACATTCTGCGTGCAGAGAAAGAAGCGGCCGCTCATCTGTGCTTCCAGTTCGGCCAGCGCCTTGTGTGCCGGATTTGGTTTTGCGTTCCGCGCAGCGGCACGACGCGCGGAATAAAACGCCCAAACACCGGCCGGATCGCGCTGCCAAGCCTCAGGCGTACAGACATCTTCGATGCGATAGCCTGCCCACAAACCGTCAGATGCGCGAAATGTCGGCAATCCGCTCTCCGCGCTAACCCCGGCGCCAGTCAGCACGAAGACGCGATCTTCACGCGCGACAGAAATGCGATCCATCTTTCTTCCTCATTCCGCGGCGGCTGTCCACTGAGAACTGCGAACCATGAACTGTCTCTCACGGTTCCAGCAGAATCTTACCCGTCGTCTTGCGCTCCTCCAGGTCGACCTGCGCTTCGGACGCATGGGCCAGTGGATAGATGTGCTCAGTGCGCAGCTTCAGCTCGCCGTTCGCCGCCCATCCCAGAACATCGCCTGATCGCCACTCCAGCTCAGCGCGCGTGGCGATGTAGTGCCACAGCGTAGGCCGCGTGATGAACAGCGAGCCCCTGCTGCTGAGCTGAATCAGATCGAAGGGTGGCACCGGCCCGCTCGATGCGCCGAACAGCGCGAGCAGTCCGCGCGGACGCAGGCAGTTGAGGCTCTTCTCGAACGTTGTCTTGCCCACCGAGTCGTAGACCACGTCCACGCCCTTGCCGCCGGTGATGCGCTTCACCTCCGCTTCAAAGTCCTGCTCGGAGTAGAGAATCACCTCGTGGGCGCCGGCCTCGCGCGAAAGCTCAGCTTTGGCCGCAGTAGAAACCGTCGTGATGACGCGCGCGCCCAGCCGCACAGCCATCTGCGTCAACAGCAGGCCCACGCCTCCCGCGCCTGCATGCACCAGCACCGTCTCGCCTGCCTTCAGTGGATAAGTGGAATGCGTAAGGTAGTGGGCCGTCATCCCCTGCAGCATGGCCGCCGCAGCCTGCTCGGGGGCGAGTGTGGCGGGCACCTTCACCAGTTGCGCAGCGGGTACCAGCGCGTACTCCGCATAGCTGCCCAGCACGCTGGTGGAAGCAACCGCCTCGCCCGCGGAAAATCCCGTGACACCCGGCCCCAACTCCTCGATCGTGCCCGCAGCTTCGCTTCCGGGCGTAAAAGGCAATGCGGATTTGTAGACGCCCTTACGGAAGTAAACTTCGATGTAGTTGACTCCCGTAGCCTCCACCCGCATCAACACCTGTCCCGGCCCAGGTTGCGGAATGGGCAGATCGACGAGCTCCAAGACCTCCGGCCCGCCTGTCTCCTGAATCTGGATGGCTTTCATGACAGGGTTAAGCATGAACCCTGGGGGTGGGAAGCTGCAAGAGAGATAAATGCAGGGATCAGGGATCAGCGAATAGGGATCAGAAAAGCAACACGACAAACCTGAACGGGGAGCAGCGCCTGTTCCCTGTTCCCTACTCCCTGTCTTTAAAAGTTTCCGTCCTGCCGCTCCGACATCAGGCTCGGCTCGTCGCCCGACGAGAGCCGCACCAGGCGGTCGACGGCATACGAAGCGGGATGCTGGCCCGTGTAGTAATGGCGCACCTGCAGCTCGCCCAGAAGACCAATGGCCAGCAACTGGATCCCGGCAACAAGCAGCACCGAGCCAAAGACAAACAACGGCTCATGCTCGCTCATCACGTCCATGTGCGGGTGCAGAATCTTCATGCCCAGCAGCGCTGCGCCGATTGCGCTTCCCGCCAGCATGCCCAGCACGCCCAGCCCGCCGAAGAAGTGTAGCGGGCGGCTCATGTACTTGAGCAGGAAACGGATCGTCATCAGGTCGAAGAACACGCGGAACGTGCGCCCCAGGCCATAATGGCTCTTGCCGCGCTCGCGGTTCACGTTGTGGATCGGAATCTCGCAGATGGACGCGCCATACCAGCTCGCCAGCGCGGGAATGAACCGGTGCATCTCGCCATAGAGCGGAATATTGTGGATAACCTCGCGGCGGTACGCTTTGAACGTGGTTCCGAAGTCATGAATATCCACGCCTGAGAGCCGCGCCATCAGCCAGTTGGCGCAGCGCGAAGGAATGCGGCGCAGAACGAAGTTGTCGATGCGCTCCTTGCGCCAGCCCGAGACCACGTCGTATCCCTCGTCGAGCTTCTCGAGAAACGCCGGAATGTCGTTGGGATCGTGCTGCAGATCACCATCCATTGCCAGGATGAACTCGCCCGACGCGTGATCGAATCCTGCGGCGAGCGCGGAGGTCTGACCGAAGTTGCGCCGCAGCTTGACGACCAGCACGCGGCTGTCGACCGCGGCAATCTCTTCGAGGAGCTTGTAGGTGCGGTCGCTCGATCCGTCATCGACCAGCACCAGTTCGAAGCTCTCGCCCACCTGCTCCATCACCTGCTTCAGGCGGGCATAGAGAACGGTTACATTCTCTTCTTCGTTATGAAATGGCACGACAATGGAGTACTTAGCCATAAGACCTTAGACGATGATTGGATGAGCCAAGTCTACGGTGCGTTTCGGAAAATTTCCTGTCTGACGAAACTGCAGCTACGTACTTGCACCCGCGAAAGAACCTGTCTTCGATTGTACGCCGGTTCTACCGGTTCAGCTCGTCAAGCATGGATTGCATCTCGCTGAGAGCATGGCTATTACCACTGCGCGCGGCACAGCCAATCCCGGCTTTGAGCCGCTCGACGGCTTCGGCCCTGCGCCCTGCACCCTGCAGTGTCTGTGCGGCCATGAAGTAGCCGGCGGTGTAGTCCGGATCATTTTTGAGCAGGATGTCGAATTCGGCCAATGCAGCGGCCGTCTCGCCCCGGTTCACCAGCTCCATGGCGATTCCATATCGGGCAAAGCTGTTCTTTGGATCCAGTGCGAGAATCTCTTTAAGTCCTGCAATCTTGTCTGCGGTGGTCATAATCCGGTCCGTCCTGTTCGCGCGGGCCACAAAGGGAAATTTGCGTATTTGGCGAGGATTGCCGAAACTGAAACAGAATAATACTCCGGCCCAAACTGCCGGTTCGCCTGCCGCCAGTTCCATTGTAGCTGGAGAGCGGCCGAATGCGCGTGTAAGGCCAATAGTACAGCAAATGGAGCAAGCGCAGCATGAGTGAACCCGAAAGCAATCCGCCTGTGCGCACCGTGGCCAGCACGCAATCCGAGATGACAGAGATCATCTTGCCCAATGATACGAACACCCTCGGCAATCTGCTGGGCGGCCGGCTCATGCACTTCATCGATTTGACCGGCGCCATGGCTGCGTACCGCCATTCGAGAACGCACGTGGTCACCGCGGCCATGGATCACATCGACTTCATCCGGCCCGTGCACCTGGGCGATCTGCTCACCCTCAAGTCGAGTGTCAACCGCGCCTTCAGCACCTCGATGGAAGTAGGCGTTAAAGTGTGGGCCGAAAACACCCGCACAGGCACAGTGGCGCACGTTGCCAGCGCGTATCTCGTCTTTGTGGCCAGCGACGAACATGGGCGGCTCACCAGGGTTCCGGAGCTCAAGCCCGAGACGCCGGACGAAATCCGCCGCTACCACGATGCGCTGCGCCGGCGTCAGCATCGCGAAGCCGAACAGGCGCGCCGCAAGCAAGAGAAGCTCGCCGCCTCCGCGCTCGAAGAGTCCAAAGCATAGCCTGCGCATCATCGGCACATCGAATCCACATCATGTCCTCTCCGCTTCCATCGCCGGCAGTCTGCGCAGGATTTCCGCGCCGCATCGTCTGCCTGACCGACGAGACCACCGAGACCCTCTATCTGCTCGGTGAGCAAGACCGGATCGTGGGCATCTCCGCGTATGCAAGCCGTCCGCCCGAAGCACGCAGTAAGCCGCGGGTCTCCGCATTCCGCGATGCCAACTACGACAAGATCCTCAATCTCGATCCCGATCTGGTGCTCGCCTTCTCTGATGTACAGGCAGAGATCACGTGCGAACTGGTTCGGCGCGGAGTTACTGTCCTGCACTTCAATCAGCGCAGCATCGCCGAAGTCCTGGAGATGATTGCGACGCTGGCGCGTCTCGTCGGAAAACCAGCCGAAGGCGATGCGCTCATCGCAGACCTCACTCGCGGCCTTGACGAAATCGCCGAGAGCGCAAAGAAATTTCCCCGCCGTCCGCGCGTCTTCTTCGAAGAGTGGCCCGATCCAATGATCAGCGGCATCCGCTGGGTTGAGGAGCTGATCGAGATCGCGGGCGGCGATGTTCTCTTTCCTGAACTCCGCGCGTGCGGAAAAGCCCAGGATCGCTTGGTGGATGCGGCAGAAGTGGCTGCGCGCGATCCCGAAGTGATTCTTGCCTCGTGGTGCGGAATGAAAGTGAAGCCCGAAACGATTCAAGCGCGGTCGGGCTGGGCGTCAACGAGCGCCGTGCGCAATGGCCACGTCTACGAGATCTCTTCAGACTGCATTCTGCAGCCGGGCCCCGCATCGCTCACCGAAGGCGTACGGCAACTGCACGCGATTCTTGCGCGTGTGGTGGATGTCCGCGCCTAACTCGCTCAGCGAAAAGCAGCCCGGCTCAGCCTCCTGTAAAATTTCAGAAGAGGTGTAATAACAGTTATGGCGCATTCCCACGCAATGCCTTCGCCGGTGGCGCTGCCCGGTGTTTCGAAGATTATCGCGGTCGGTTCCGGCAAGGGCGGTGTGGGCAAAACCACAGTGGCCGTAAATCTGGCCATCGCGCTCTCCAAGCTCGGCCAGCGGGTCGGTCTGATCGACGCAGATATCTACGGCCCCAACGTTCCGCTGATGATGGGCTCATCGAAGCAGCCCACGGTCGGCCCCGGCAACATCATCGAACCGAACCTCACGCACGGCATCAAGACCATCTCCATCGGCTACATCTCACCGGGCGACAAGCCGCTGGTCATGCGCGGCCCCATGTTGCACCAGATCATCCGGCAATTCCTGCAACAGGTGAACTGGGGAGAGCTGGATTATCTCGTCGTCGATCTTCCACCGGGAACCGGCGATGTCGTGATCTCCCTCGTGCAGACGGTGCCGCTCACCGGTGCAGTCGTCGTATCGACACCTAGCGACGTCAGCCTTGAAGATGCGCGCAAGGCGCTGGAGATGTTCGCTCAGGTACACGTGGAAGTGCTCGGCATCGTCGAAAACATGAGCCACTTCACCTGCCCGCACTGCAATCACGAGATTGATATCTTTTCGCGCGGCGGCGCCGAACGCACAGCCAAGCAGTTCAACATCCCGTTTCTCGGATCGATCGAACTGATCCCCGCCATCCGCGAAGGCGGCGACCGCGGACTGCCCGTCGCTCTGGCCGGACCCAAGAGCCCGCAGGCAGCAGAGTTTTTTGCCGCCGCTCAAAAACTGATGGAGCAGGCCGAAGCCGCCGCAGCCAAAGCAACGGACGTGATCGAAATCCAGTAGAGCCGGCTTTGTATCGCGGCACAGCGTAACAGCACACTTAATAGCCCCACACAGAACGAGCCCTGCATCAGGGCTCGACTTCACTGCCTGTTGAAAAAGGCTTTTGAGGGAGTGCTTTGTAACAGGGCATGACTTCAGTCATGCCGAAAAGATCACACAATGAACACCCGGCTTTAGCCGCTGTTGCGATGTTTCGGCCGCCATATCGACTATTTCCGCAAGCTATTCAGTCGTCCCACAAGGGCCCGCAAATGTGCCCGACTACTCGCTTTCGCGAGGCGCGAATAGATTTCCCAGCCGCTGAATCTGCGCGCCCACGCCGCGCAATTTTTCCTCAATGCGCTCGTAGCCGCGATCAAGGTGATACACGCGGTCGAGAATCGACTCGCCATCAGCCACCAGCGCAGCCAGCACCAGCGAAGCAGAAGCGCGCAGGTCCGAGCACATCACTGCGGCCGCGGAGAGCCGCGCCGCGCCGCGCACCGTGGCCGCGCTTCCATCCACCTTGATATCCGCGCCCATACGCACCAGTTCCTGCACGTGCATGAAGCGATTCTCGAAGATGTTCTCGCGCACCAGGCTTACTCCCTCGGCCTGCGTCGCCAGCGCCATGTACTGCGCCTGCATGTCGGTAGGAAAGCCCGGATACTCTTCCGTCGAAATGTCGGCGCCGCGCAGTTTCTCGCCCGGGCGCACCCGCACAGCGTCAGGCCCGACAACATCGACGCAGGCGCCCGCTTCATGCAGCTTCGCAATTACCGCACCGAGATGATGCGGATTGCAATCGGCCACCACAAGGTCGCCGCCGGTGATGGCGCCCGCCACCAGGAAAGTTCCCGCTTCAATGCGGTCGGGATAGATGCGATGGCGCGCGCCATGCAGACTCGTGACCCCCTGCACACGGATCGTCGAAGTGCCCGCACCCTCGATCTGTGCGCCCATCGCCGTGAGCAGCGCCGCCAGGTCGCTCACCTCCGGCTCACACGCGCAGTTCTCCATCAGCGTCTCGCCCTCGGCAAGAACTGCGGCCATCAGCAGATCTTCTGTGCCCGTGACGGTGATCTTGTCGAAGACCAGATGCGTGCCCCGCAGCCGGTCGGCGCGGGCTTCCAGATATCCGTGCTCCTGCGTGATCGTGGCGCCCATCGTCTCGAGGCCCTTGATGTGCAGGTCGATCGGCCTGCCCCCAATCGCGCAGCCGCCCGGCATCGCCACGCGCGCCATGCCGGTGCGCGCCACCAGCGGTCCCAGCACCAGCGCGCTTGCACGCATCGTCTTTACAATTTCGTATTTCGCAACCGGATCGGAGAGTGTGCGGCAACTGATGGTGGTGCAATTGCACTTGTGGCCTTCCTGCAGCTCGACCTCAGCTCCCATCGAGGCAAGCAGCTTCCGTTCGGTTTCAATGTCGCGCACCTGCGGAATGTTCTCAAGCGTCACCGCATCTTCGGTGAGAATCGCAGCCGCCATGCAAGGCAACGCCGAATTCTTCGCGCCCGACACGTGAATGGTGCCGTGCAGCGGATTGCCGCCGCGAATGACTAGCTTATCCATGCAGGGTCAAACACTCCTGGCCTTCAATTGTCCAAGTGTAAATGTGCGAGACAAGCCGGCGACGGCCTTTGCAGATTTCAACCGCAGGATGCAGCCAAAAACTGAACGCCGCAGCAAAAGGCTGCGGCGTGCCAGAAGAGAAAACCTGCTCTGAATCAGTTTTGAGAAACCGCGCCACCCGTTGGTTGCGCGCCGGTGTCTGCCCGTGTGTCTGCGGGCGGCTGCGCGTCAGGAGCCTGCTGCGAACTGGCCGCCGGCAGCGCGGACAGCGCCTGCTGGCCGGAACCAACCAGGCTCAGCGGCTCAGTCAGCGTAAACAGAAGCACCGTGCCGGAATCGAGCCTCGCCTGCGGATGGTCGGACAGCAGATGCACGGTTACGGCGCCCGCGCCAATCAGCGTTCCCGCCAGCGCACCGGCAGGCCCGCCCAGAACAGCTCCCGTGACCGCGCCCGCACCCACAGCGCCGCCATATTCGATGCCGTCCTTTTTCAGGCGAGAGTCAGGAGAAACAGAACCCTCGCTGCTGACGCGCGTATTTGAACCCGGCGCCCCCATCAGCTGGGCGTAGAGGTGGTAGCGCGCGCCATCGGGCAGAATAACCGTCTCAGGCCGCAGCAGCATGGAACCATGGCCGCCGGTGTGACCGCTCGAGACCTGCACGACCGTGCCGTCGATCTCCGCTCCGGCAGGAATCAGAATGTCGTTGCCGCGGAACACATCGGAGGCTACGCGTGTGCGAAACGGCTCGCCGGCCTGGCTCTCCGCGCTCGAAAGCGAATCGAGCAGGCGCACGCGAATCTCGGTGCCTGCACCAAGCTCTCCTGCTGGTAGCGGCGCCGGGTGCACGATATCGCCGTCCGGGTCGCTCGCCTCCGCACGCGTATTCAATGTCGGCTGCGCCGGCGCTACGTGCACCATGTCGTCATCACCGCTGTCCTGATTGGGCCCTCCGGTAAAGGACTCCGCAGGAGCAGATTGCGCAGGCTGCGCCTGATTCGGCGCGGGAAGCGGCTGCGCCGGCGCCGCGGGCTGCGTGTAATGCACTGCCGGAGGCTTGGCGGCCGGTGTCGGCGGAGGCGCGTTGTCGATAATGGTGTCGTCTGGGGGAGGGTTGGAAGTTCCCGAGTAGGGGTTCGACTGCGAGCTCTGCGCCGCGAGCGACATGGCAGCGGCTACCCACAAGGCGCACACGAGAACGGGGCGATTCATTCTGTACTCCTTTTCGCGATCCTCAGGCGCAGACAAACGGATCCTTCTTCTTAGACCCTGCAACCTCAGGAAAGTTGTGCGTGCACGGTCTTTCCGGCACCTTACCATGTTCAGGCTAGCGCGCCTGCAGCCTGCCGAGCCTAAACGCCTTCTAGTAGGTGCCTTTCGCGCTACGAATCGACAGAGTTACCCCCACTGCCCGGCCTGGAGCCGCCCAACCCTGTAATCGCACCCCGTGATCGCTGCCACGCAGCTGGGTAAGCCCGGTTTGCTAGAATCCAAGCGGTATATCTACCATTCGAGCCACGGACGGACAGGAGTCGTAACCCCGTGCAAGGGCTTTTACACATCATTCACAGTGCCGCCGGAGAGCCCGTTGCCGTCGATCGCCGTCCCCGACTGAATGACCGGCTGCAGCATCGCATTATGAGGAGCGATATGACTGAGATTGTTGCCATCCGCGCCCGCGAAGTTCTTGACTCGCGCGGCAATCCCACCGTGGAAGCGGACGTGATTCTGGAAAGCGGCGCCTTGGGCCGCGCCATTGTGCCCTCCGGCGCTTCGACCGGTGAACACGAAGCCGTGGAGCTGCGCGACGGAGACAAGAGCCACTACCTGGGCAAAGGCGTTCTGCAGGCTGTGGCCAATGTAGAAACCGTCATCGCGCCCGAGCTGGAAGGAATGGACGCCGCCAATCAGCGCTTGATCGACAAAACGATGATCGAGCTGGACGGCTCAGCCAATAAGGGCAAGCTTGGCGCGAATGCGATCCTCGCAGTATCCATGGCTTCAGCACGCGCAGTGGCGCAGACGCTCGAGACCCCGCTCTACCGTTATCTGGGTGGAATCAACGCGAGCACACTGCCCACTCCGATGCTCAACGTGCTGAATGGCGGCGCGCACGCCGACTCCAACGTCGACTTCCAGGAGTTCATGATCATGCCCGTCGGCGCCGAGCGCTTCAGCGAAGCGCTGCGCTGGGCCGCCGAAACCTTCCACACGCTGAAGAGCGTGCTCAAGAAGAAGGGCTACAACACGGCCGTCGGCGATGAAGGTGGATTTGCTCCGTCTCTCAAAGCGAACGGCGAGGCCATCGAGCTGATTCTTGAAGCGATTCATCAGGCGGGCTACAAAGCCGGCGAGCAGATCGCCATCGCGCTCGATCCCGCGACCAGCGAGTTCTACGACAAGGACAAGAACAAGTACGTCTTCAAGAAGAGCGACAAGCGCGAGCTTTCCAGCGACGAGATGGTGAACTTCTGGGACAGCTGGTGCAGCCAGTACCCGATCGTCTCCATCGAAGACGGCCTTGCCGAGGACGACTGGGAAGGCTGGCGCACGCTGACCGACAAGCTCGGCAACCGCATTCAGCTCGTCGGCGACGATCTCTTCGTCACCAACACGCAGCGCCTGCAGCGCGGCATTGAAGAAGGCGTAGGCAATTCAATTCTGATCAAGGTGAACCAGATCGGCACCATCACCGAGACGCTCGAGGCCATCGACCTGGGCCGCCGCTACGGCTACACCTCGATCATCTCGCACCGCTCCGGCGAATCCGAAGACACGTTCATCGCCGATCTCGCCGTGGCAACCGGTGCCGGCCAGATCAAGACCGGCTCTGCAAGCCGCACCGATCGCATCGCCAAGTACAACCAGCTTCTGCGCATTGAAGAAGAGCTCGGCTCCGGCGCTGTCTATCTCGGCCTCGAAAGCCTGAACTACAACGACTAGCCTGCATCTCCCAAGACTCGAAAGGGGAGGCGCCCCAAGCACCTCCCCTTTGTTTTGCCTCCCCTGCTCATTCCGTTCTACCAGTAAGTCAAGCTGAGGTTGTCGAGGTAGGTCGTGTTCGCCGACTCCTTATAATCGCCATCGATCTGGTAGGCGACGGTAATGCCGTACCAGCTTGCAGGCACCGAATAGGGCGCGACAGTCTGGTTGATCGAAGAGGTTACGCCATTCAGCGTCACACTCTGGAAGATGATGGAATTGTCGTCTCCCCTCTGCATTTGAAGGGTCAAATGGTTCCAGCCCTGGGTCATATTTCGGCACGAAATTCCGGTCGAATGCCATCCCGAATTCACGCTGATGTCCCAATCGCCGTCGCCCAGATAATTGCACTGGTGCGCCCAGGTCATGGCCACAGAATCGAAGTACATGTTCACATCAAACTCCAGAGCCCACGTGACCGAAAGATCCGTCACATAAAAATCGACGGTATAGATGAAGTTGTGAATCGTGGGCACCAGCGTCTGGTCGTTGTCCGGCAATCCCTGCGTGGAGAACTGGCCGATGACGGGGTTGACCCATAGCACATCGGACCAAGGTGTGGTCCCGTTGATCTGGAACTCGGTTGCGTTACCGCTCAGGGAAGGCGATGAAAGGGATTGCGTCATCGACCAGGCCACGCCGGGGCATGGCGCGGCGCAGTCGGTATAGAGGGGAGCGAGCTGGCCCCAGCTCTCCCATCCCGAACTCGCCTGAATATTCGAGAGCGTCGTCGCACCCGCCGGAGAGGACGGAGCCGAAGGCGCAGGATCGGAAGGCGCCGACGGCGGATTAGACGGCGGTGTTGAAGGTGGATCGGAAGGCGTCGAAGGCGGTGTCGAAGGTGGATTTGCCGGCGGCGTCGTAGGTGTCGTAGGCGACGTCGACGATGGATCGGAGGAAGAGGGCGCAGCAGCCGTCGCCGCCAGTTGTGGTGCGCTTCCACACCCGGTGATTGCCAGCGCAGATGCCGCCAGAAGGAACCAGAAGAGCGTTTTCATCGGTGAGAGGCAAGTCCTTCTTCGGGAGCAGACAGGGATCTCCTGCAATCCGGGCGGACAATGCTTGCTGAGGCCTGCTGGTCGTGCACGCACAGACACCCACATGTCAGGTCCCTTGGACCGATCTGCGTGATCTGCTTCCCTAAAGATGAATTGAACTTAACCTAGAGTAACCAAAGTCAGTGGTGACGAAAATCACTCTAATTGGTTACTAATCCCCGCCCGAGCGTCAGTGAGGTCTGGCCGTGAGGCGGGTCACCCCTAAGACAGCCGCGCGACGGCGGCATTGACTGCGTCTTTCAGGCTTCCATTCGAGTCCTTCAATTCCTGCTGCAAAGTCCGGAACTTCGCCAGCGATCCTGCTTTGTCTCCAGTCACTTCCAGCAGGTTTGCCTGGATGAAGTCGTGCATCAGGTGATGATCTTCGCGGGCGGGATTCTCATCCAGCCAGAGATAAGTCTTCCATTCATCGTCCGGAGAGACGGCCGAGAGCGCCTCGACCATCTCATCACGGTGCGTAACCACCGGATCGAAGCAGAAGCTGAGGATGCGGCTCTTGTACTCCCGGTCGAGCGGCTCGCCGGCTTTGCGCATCTCGTTGGCCACGCGCACTTGCGCCGCCCGCGCCCCTTTCTGGTCGAGATACGTGATGCCACCCATCTCCAGCCCTCTGACGAAGGGTCGCGCCTTGCCCGTCGCTACGGCTGCGTCAAAATAATGCATCGCATCGCCAAGCTCGCCGTTGTTCTGGAGAGTCAAGTTGCCCAGCATCGCGTTCGCATAGACATTTTGCGGATCGAGCTTCAGCGCAGCCCGCAGATTCTGCTCGGCGGCATCTCCAAACTCTCTTTCGGCAATGCCCTGGTTGAGCCAGTGCGCCCAGCCGATATGCGCCAGAATGTCCGGCATCTGCGCCTTTTGCGCCCGCGCGAGGCCGGCGTCGAGAATGGGCATGATCTGGTCCAGCATGGCCGCTGCCGGCGCGGCGGTGCTCTGACCTTCAGCAGCCGTAACGTGAAAATCCTCCACCCACTGCTCCGCCGCATTCAGTTGCATGTCCAACGCGGGACGGTAGGTTGGCTCTTCTTTGAGGATCTCTCCGTAAGTGGCGACTGCACCCTGGTAATCGCCCTGCTCCGCCTGCGCCTTGGCCAAATCGATCTTCGCTTGGCGCTCGGCGTTCGCGATGTGGCGATGCACCAGCCAGGTGACGCCGCCGGCCAGGCTCGCGAAAAGCCCAATGAGCGCAGTAGCGCGCCCCACCCAGGTCATGACGGAGGGCCACGCTTTTTCTTCAGCGGGCTCGGCCCGTTCTGTCTTGCTCTTCATAGACCGCTCGCAAAAGCTGTGAGTCCCGGAAAGTCTGTAGCGGGATTGTACGACGACGATGCAGACCTTGAAAGAGCGTCCGTCGCGGGAAGCGGAGAAATTATTTCTTCAGCGCAAGTTGCTCCGGTCCTGCTCCGCAATGAAAAGCCCCGTCTGCGGGATCGAAGACGGGGCTTTCACATTTCAGACTGTAAGGCGCGGGTCTATTTGTGACCGCCCCCCCCACCAGCGCTGCCACCTCCACCGCCCGCATGACCACCGCCACCACCACCACCGCTCATGCCGCCGCCTCCGCCGCCATGGTAGCCACCGCCGCCAGCAGGTGCGCCGCCACCGTGGTAGCCGCCGCCGGCGGGTGCGCCGCCGCTCGGGTGGCTAGGCGGAGGTCCGGGCGGAGCACTACGGCCCGGCGAGGTTGAGTAGCTGCGCACCTCGGGAGCCGGAACGCCGTGGTACTGCGGGCCGGCAGCGCCCGGACCGGCCACATAGCCGCCTCTTGGCGCAGCGTAGGTCGGCCGTCCGGTCGAGACGAACCCGTGCGCGGCAGCTCCACCATTCCCATAGACGTGCGCCTCATGGTTTGCGAACTCCGCCGCCGGCCGCTGATAGTCGGGCCGCATCGGCAAGGGATGGAGGGCGTGCACGGAATTGCCGGCAATCATCACCGTTGCATTCCTGTCACGCGCCGGCAGGCCGCCGTGATTGCCCGCGAAGGTGCGGTTGACGGCAATCATCGGAATCGGGTGTCCCCGTCCCGGCGGATGCGGCAGGATCGGCCGCCTCGGCGGACGATACCCACCCGGCAGGAAGTTTCCGAATCGAGGCCCGATATACAAGCCTGTTCCCCACCACGGCTGGCAGCCGCCGAAGCCAGGCGCCCAGCCCCAGCCAAAGCCGTCGTAGAAATTCCATGCACCGCACTGGTACGGCAGATAACCCCACGGATAGCCTGACACCCAGACGTACCCGTAGCCGGGCGTGAACATCCAGTTGCCGTTGCCGTACGGGTCCCATCCCGGATTCGAGGCGTCGTAAGGCGACCACACGTAGCCCTGCCCGGGCACGTCATACCAGTTTCCGTTGGCGTCCAGGTCGCTCCACGCGGGATTCTGGCTTTGGTCGGGAGAGATGTTGTTCGCCGCACCGGTCTGCGTCGTCGCTTCCGAAGTCAGCGCCTGGTCGCGATCGGAGTTCCACGCATCCCACGAATCCGGCTCTATTGATTCGGAAACTACCGAGTGGCTTTCGTCGCTGGCATTCAGCGCCACGCTCTCCCCGCCGTGCAGGTCGAACAGCAGTCCGCCGTTCGCACCTTCCATGTGCGCATTGCCGGACAAGACCGCAACCTCGCCTGGTGGCGTATCCATCTTGACGCGCACCACCGTGAAGCCGCTGGTCGTGATCGCGGTATCGCCAAAGTGCACGCTCATCTGTCCGGATTGGTTCGAGCCCTGAAGTTCGAAGTAGCCGAGCCCGCTGTTCAGTGTCATCTCGGCATCGCCGTTGGGTCCCTCACCGCGCAGCACGTTCAGCGTCAGCGTGCTGTCGGGAGAGATCCGGGCCACGCTGCCGTCCTCAAACTGAACCTCCGCGCGTCCGTCGTCCCCGGTGCTCACCTGCATGCCTTCAAACAGAGGTGAGTTCGCTGTTGCTGGATCTGCCAGTACCTGCCCGCCCTGCGTCACCCGCACCTTGCCCTCGACGTAGCTCAAACGTATGGCGCGTGTCCCGGGAGTTCCGCCTCCCGGATCGGCGCCGTCATCGGCGCGCAAAGCTGGCGTGAAAAAGAGAGCTACCAAGGCAATAGCCGCAACTCCCAGCTTGCCGGCGGCTACGAGACGTTGAGTCCAAATTGGACAATTCTCCATGCGATTCATGCCGACCGCCTTCCTGTCGCCCCTCGCGGGCGGCGTGGTGCATTCTAACGGCAGCCCAACACTAAATTGGACAGGTACAGGGGAGGAAAAGTCGCGAAAATACGCTCAATGATCGCCGTATCTGTCTTCTCTTCCAAGACCCTTATGTAGTGCCGCCCTGCGCCAGAAGCAGCCTGGCGCGTTTCCTCACCCGTTCCAGCACCTCATCATCCTGGGCCAGCCGCACCAGGATCTCCCGGATGGTGCAAATCTGCTGTGCGCGCCCGTTGCCGGCGGCATCCACCAGGAACTCCATCTCTTTGTCGAGGCCGAGCCGGTCATGCTGCAGAAGGCTCTCCAGCCGCGCGCCTTCCAGAATGGTCTCCGCCACTGCATTCAGGGAGTCGCTAAGGCCCTCGATATCTTTGTCCTTGGAATAATTGAAAGTGCAGGAACCGTTGCCTTCTGGACCCGTGTAGCTGAATTTCTTCCAGCCCTGGAAGGCGACCTTGAGGTGACTGTCGCAGTCTTCATTGAAGTATTTTTTGTGTTGCGCGGCCTCAAAGACGTGTGCAGCGAAGCTGGGAGTCAGTTGAACGTCCCGGTCGATGCTAGGTGCGTCGATCTCCGGCTGGCTGCCCGGCGCCGGTTTACCCATCTCGGAATGGAAATGGCCGCTGCCATCCGGGTGCACTGTGAGCGTCCAGTGCGGAGGGTTCAAATCCGGATTGGAGAAGTCCACAACGAATACCGGATCCGCCGCAAATCCCATCCGGCTGCCCGCACCGAGCACCAACCCGGCCAGCATCAGCGCCAGCGATATCTTCATTGCGCCACCCCTTGAAGTGCCAACGTCTGCGCCGTGTGGATATGGCAGATGGCGATCGCCAGCGCATCCGCCGCATCGGCCGGTTCTGGCAATACGTCCAGACCCAGCAGCCGCGCCACCATGAACTGTACTTGTTCTTTCTTGGCGAGGCCGTACCCCACAACGCTCGACTTAATCTTCAGCGGAGCGTATTCGGCTACCGGAATCCCCTTCTGTGCGGCAGCCAATAACGCCACGCCTCTTACCTGGCCCAGCTTTAAGGCGGACTTCGCATTGACGGAATAGAAAACCTCTTCCACCGCCACCTTGTCCGGCTGCCAGCGATCAAGCTCCGCCGTCAATTCCCGGAACACCTGGTCGAGCCGCTCGGGCAGCGCTTTCGACTTCGGCAGCTTTACCGCTCCCAACGCCAGGCACTCGAGCCGCGGCGTGCGAGCAAAGTCGTCCCAATCCACAACGCCGAAACCAGTGACTTCGGTGCCGCAGTCAATCCCGAATACCCGCATGCGTCCCTCAGTGTACCGCAAATTACAACTTCTGGCTCCCTCACACAGAAGGCATTACCGCCCAGTTGGACAACCGGTTGAACGATTCAAATCTGTCCGCGAAGATTCACGCCGGCGGTTACTACTTCTTTTGGTTCCTGCACGAAAGTTTTATTCGAGCGCAACTATCGGAGTGTGGAGTGTATCCATAACTATAGCGATAGTTGAAGGGAGGACGCATGCGGCTGGGCTCGATCAAACGCGACGTGGTCTGCTGGCTTCGCCAGGGCGTGTCGCCGCGCCGTCTTGCCCTCACGCTCGCGCTCGGATTTGCCGTCGGCTGCATCCCGGTCGTCGGCGTGCCAACAGTTCTTTGCGCAGCTCTGGCTGTGGGATTGCGCCTGAACCTGCCCGCGATTCAAGCGGCGAATTATGCCGCCATGCCATTCCAGCTCGCTCTCATCGTGCCTTTTGTCCGGCTCGGCGGACGGCTCTTTTCGACCGGGGTGCAAAGCGGAGCGCGTCCCGCGCTGCTGCCGCATCTCTGGTCCTTGCATGTGGTGAACGATCTTGGTTCGCTCGCCGGCCACGCGCTCGTCGCCTGGCTGCTGGTGGCCGGACCTGCGGTCGTGCTGATGACCACGGCCCTCACCGCCATGCTCCGCAGGATTCCCGCCCTGAACGCAGCCGAATCCGGCGACTGACCTTCCTCCCAACTCAGTGTCCCGGATGATACTCGGGCACCGGCTGTGCGCTGTCGACCCATGCGGTGTAGATCATGTCCCGCAACATGCTGGCTCCAGCCGCCAGCCGCTCCGCCGTGAACTCCCGTGACTCGGCTGAACCCACACCCACAAAGCCGCCCGCCTTCTCCAATTGGTACACCTTCTCGACATAGGTGCCCGTGTGCCGCAGATAAGCCACATAGGCATCGAAGACGTCGCCGTCGATGGCCTTGGCCGGCGTCATCTTCGGTTCGACATCCGACGCGTGGATATTGGGCGCAACAAACTGGCTTTCGAACAGAGAGTGGATCAGGTGGCCGGTCGTGTAGCCGTTCGGATTCGGGCCGGTCCAGCCGTTGTATTGCACAGTCACATGGAGCGGCTGGGCGCCGTCGCCCACATAATGGCCCAGCCATCCGGCATAGAAGAGGATCGCCTGCTCCACCGGCTTGGTGTCCTGGTTCGCGGCCTTTAAACCGCGGTACTCCCGCATCGCGGCCTTCAACCGTTCCCAGACTTCGTCTGTCTGCCAGGGTTGCAGGCCGATCTTCTCCGGCCGTTGGCCTGCCGCGAAGACCTTCGCTTCAAAATCGAGCCGTTTGCGCGGCAATGGCCCCAATGCATCGGCCAGTTCGAGGTCGATGAAATGCTCCGGCGCCTGCGCCGCGTTCAACTCGGGCTCGGCAGGAGAACGCCAGCGGTCCGGCTCAGGACCCAGGTATTCAATTTCATCGATGGCGGCTGGAGAGCGTAGAAAATCGGGCACGTCGGCCGGAAGCGCACTCGCCCCCAGCTTGTTGATCATCCGGTGCCCTTCGTTTCCCCAGGCATGCGCCAACGGGAGGTGCAAGGCAAGGCAGACGGCTCCGACGGCAAACACCGCCAGGCGAAGGGGACGGAAAGCAAAATTGCGTCGCATGAAAGCCAGTATATGGGCAGGGGCTGCGCCCTCTGAAGGCTGTCCACTTGCGTGGACGGTTGCGGCGTTGCGCTGTCTTAAGGCGAATGCGCCGTTCCGGTGTGTGAGCCTGCGATGAAGTGATAGGTCCGCATGTAAAATCGTTGCGAACCACAGAATCCAGACTCTGCGCGTTCTTCGACGGGACTGCCCACATACACTCGGCTATGCCCTTCGATCGCGCTGCCGGCCTGTCGTGTTGAAGGAGAACTGCGTGGCAAACGTCTACATAAAATACCGGGACAGGCTGGAACGTTTCCTGGGCGAGTATGCCGAGGTGCAGCCCGCTGATCCCATTGCTCTGGATCAGACGGACCTTGCGGCGCTGCCTTCGACGATCGGCGGGCAGGTGCTTGCCTCCCGGCCCGGCGCCAACTTCCAGGCTCTGTTCACGAACTTCAATCTCCTGACCAACGGTTTCACCTGGGATCCCTCGGCCAGGGGCTCTTTTACGGTTGCGAAGACGCTGGAGACCTTGGACGGAACCAGGACATCCGGAGAGTGCAAGGTGCTCGCCGCGGCCTTGTTGGGCTTGTGGGTATTTCCGCCACCGCTTGGCCTGGGGCAGTCCCGATCGACGCCAAAGGCCTCGCTGTACAGATTTGAGAATTACTCCGACGATGGGTTCATCTCGCACCACCCGCCCATCGGCGTGCGCAACCTGCCGCCGAACATCATGCATCCCCATGGAAACCGCTTCGATCCAAATACCTTCCAGCCGCTCTACCAGTGGGGCGACCACAAGGTGGTTTTCTACGACGGCAAGCTGTGGGATCCCTCCTATAAGGAGATCTGGAATCACGAGGAGGAGATGGTGGCGTTTGACTTTACGGGGCAGAAGCATCCCAAAGACGCGAATGCGTATCAAGTAAAAGTGGTTACGCCGAGTCAGGCGAAGGGCTGGCTCGTCGGCCAAACGATGTACATGGTGCTCGACCTCAACGCGGGTGGCTGGAAAGGGCCCTATCGGGCCATCGGCTGACGCCCGCGGAACGGGGGGCGGACCGGACCAGAAACCTCGAAGACTTAGATACCAAAAGGGAAACGGGGCTGCACCTTATTCGGCAACCATGCCCCTAAAATGCTATGGAGGCTCTCCGGCCAAGCCGTATACTACTTCCAAATCGCGCTCAGGAACTTTAAGCGGCTGCGATAGACTCCGAATTTTTCCCGGATCGGCGTTGTCGTAACAAAGCCAGATTTCACGCCTGCTCTTTCGAGAGGAGTGCTGGAATGCATCTATCTCTCTCAAGAGAAGTGCGCCGTTATGCGATGGCGTGATGAATACGTTGGGTTTTCCGTGGGTCCCAGGTGTTGCGGGGGCTGTGCCTGGCGAGTGACGGGGCTCGAACGTTGGTTTGCTCGCAGGTGTAGCAAGCGCTGGAAGTGTTGATGGAGAGCCCAATGGCGGTCCGATCAGGGGAGATCGGGACAACTGAAAAGCAGCAGCCCGGGCTTCTGAATGCCCTGCACTTTGGCTGGCCGATCTTGGCCGCGTTAGCGCTGGCCGTGGCAACTTGCGCTGTAGTCCTGCGTGTCACTGCGGGCCCGCGCTATGACAATCTCTTGGTGCTCGGCGCCGTGCTCGCCGCTGCCGTTCTGGCTCTCCGTATTCCCTCCCGGTCCCGCGCCACGGAGACACCGGCGCTCAACTCAGTCAACGGACTACCCAGGGAACTTGTCGAATCGGCGGGACCGGCAATTGTCGCCATCGGCTTGGACGGGCGCCTGCTCTACGTGAATCCCTCTGCCGAGCGGCTGCTCGGGTATCACGCCGCCGAGCTTACCGGCGACGGGCATACGGCCGACATCCTGGCCAAAGGCGAAGGAGCGCGGCTGGTTGCAGAGATGCAGAAACTCTCCGGCCTGGAAAATGCGCCGCAGATGACACCTGCCGGCCTTTTTTCCGACTATCTCGATTGCGTACGCGTGCTGCCGCCCAGCATGGTGCCCAGCTTTGAAGCCAACGTACTGCGCAAGGATGGCAGCGCCGTTCCCGTCACCCTTCATATCTCCGCCTTGCGCGACAGCACCGGCCAGCTTAACGGCCTGATCGCCGTTGCCATAGACCAGAGCGCAACCCATCGTCAGGACCAGGTTCTGCGGGAGTCACAGGAGCGCTACCGCGATCTGTTTGACAACTCGGCTGAGATGATCGCCACGCTCAGCCCCGCGGGACGCTTTCTCTATGCGAATCCCGCCTGGAAACGCTGCTTTGGTTATGAAGACGCTGCCCTGTTGGCCCTGGACTCGTTCGAAGATCTCTTTGCGCCCAGTTGCCGCGGCGAGGTCGCGACGCTCTTCCGCCGCGCGCTGGATGGAGACAGCATCGATCGCTCCCAGATCCGCCATCACACGGCCGATGGCCGCATCCTGGATCTCGAGCTGAGCCTGAGCCAACGCCAGAAGGCCGGCAACCCGTTGGCCGTGCGCTGCCTGCTGCGCGACGTGACGCAACAGAAGCAGCGGGAGCATCGCCTGACGCTCCAGCTCGTCGTCAGCCAGATCGTGGGCGAGAATATCTCGCCCGAAGCGGCGGCCCGGCGCATCCTTGAAGCCCTCTGCATCTCGCAGGGGTGGGATGCCGGCATCAAGTGGGCCGTCGACGCCGGACAGAACCGGCTCGTCTTCAGCACCGCATGGGGAACCCCCGGCCGCCGGTCGGAGGCGCTCATCCGCGACAGCATGGGAATCGCCATTGACTGCGGTGCGGACCTCGCCGGACGTGCCTGGAAAGAGGGCCGGCCCGTGTGGGTCACTGATCTGACCACCATCTCGGCGACGCCGCGCATCCAGTCGATCTTGCACCAGGAGATGGCTTCCGCCTGGGCCATTCCCGTCCGCGTGGGAAACAAGATCCTTGCCGTTCTTGAGTTCTACAGCCGCAACCGTCTGCGGGAAACCCGCGACGCACTAGCCACGGTAGAGACGATCGCTTCCTCCCTGGGCCAGATGCTGGCCCGGTCCCACGAACGCGGACGCGCCGAGGAGCTCTACCGCCGCCAGGAGGCCCTGCTGGACTCCGTGGCGGACGGCATCTGCGGTTTGGACCAGACCGGCCAGGTCAGCTTTGTGAATCCCGCGGCGGCCCGCATGCTGGGATCAGAAGCCTCCGCACTGGCCGGCAAGCCAGTGCACGAACTGCTTCACGGCTCTGCACCCAGGGATCGCGCCTGCTCCGAAGATTGCCCGCTACAGCGCAATTCTTCGCAACCGCGTGCGACTGCTGGTGAAGACACCATCTTCCGCGCCGACGGCTCCTCGTTCCCTGCGGAATACGTACTGACGCCGATCGCCGACCAGGGCCGTTTCTCCGGCTCCGTCTTGAGCTTCCGCGACATCAGCCAGCGCTACGCACTCGATCGCCTGAAAGACGAGTTCATCTCGACCGTCAGCCACGAGCTGCGGACGCCCCTCACTTCGATCCGCGGCGCGCTTGGCTTGCTCTCCTCCGGCATTCTCAGCGAGCTGAATGGCAAGGCCGCGAACCTTCTGCGCATTGCGCTCACCAACTCCGACCGCCTGGTCCGGCTGATCAACGACATCCTCGATCTCGAGCGCATCCAGAGCGGCCGCGCTCCGCTGGCCTTCCGCACCGTGCAACTGGCAGAGATCGTCCGTCAGGCCATGGACGGGATGCAGCCCGTGGCAGACGCAGCTGGCGTGCAATTGATCCACGATACGACGCAGGTGGAGATTGCCGCCGACCCCGACCGGCTGCTCCAGGTGCTCACCAACCTGCTCTCGAACGCGGTAAAGTTCTCGCCGCCGAACTCTCCCGTCTCTGTGATGCTGCGTCCCGGCATTACCGGCGTGACCATTTCTGTGATCGATCAGGGCCGCGGCATTCCTGCCGACAAGCTCGAAGCGATCTTTGGCCGCTTCCAGCAGGTCGACGCCTCCGACTCGCGCCAGAAGGGCGGTAGCGGTCTCGGCTTGGCCATCTGCCGCACCATCGTTCTGCAGCACTCGGGCCGCATCTGGGCTGAGCGGAATCCCGTCCGCGGTTCCACCTTCCGCGTCTTCCTGCCCTACCAGCCGGTGCCGCTCGAACCCGGTGAGCCGCTGTTGGATGATACTCGCACCGGAACAGTGATTTTGGCCGGCGCCGGTGCCGAGGCGCGTCCGCGCATTGCGGCACAGCTGGTGCGCCACGGCTATCGCGTCATTGAGACGTCCACCGTGGAACAGACTCTCGCTGCCGCCACCGAGAACGTACAGGCCATCCTGCTGGACACGGCGCTGGACGGCATGAACGGCTGGGAGATTCTGCCGCTGCTGCGCCGCCTCGATCCCGAATCCCGCACGCCTGTGGTCCTGCTCTGCCTCGACAGTTCGCATACGCCCGTCGAACTGCCCGCAGGCGTCGAGGGCTGGGTCGCGAAGCCGCTCCACGAGGATGCTCTCCTCGGTGAGCTGGCCCGCGTTCTCTGCGGACCGGGCGAAAAAGCCCGCATCCTGATCGTCGAAGACGATGTGGATCTCGCACGCGTCATTACCGAAGTCTTCTCCCGCGAGAGTATTGAGGTGCACCAGGCTCACTCGCTGCAGGAGGCCATCGATGCGTGTTTCGCATTTCAGCCGCATCTGATGGTGCTCGATATCGGCCTGCCGGATGGCAACGGCTTCAACGTCGTCGACTGGCTGCGTCAGAATGAGAATCTTCGCGGCCTGCCGCTGGTGGTCTACTCGGGCCGCGAGCTGTCGCCCACAGAGCGCAGGCATCTCACGCTCGGCCCCACGCACTTTCTCGCCAAGGCCCGCGTGCAGCCGCAGCAGCTCGAAGCCTTGGTGCTCACCATGCTGCGCCGCTCGCGCCTGATGGAAGATATGCCGCTGCCGGAATCTTCCGTGCCCAACTCGTAAAATGTCCTTGCGGTCGCCGGACATCGACAACTCCGTTCCGGCGCTTCACAATAAGGCCGGAGGGTTTTTTCGCTGTGGCACGCAAAATTCTGATCATTGACGATGAAGACGACATCCGCGAAGTGGCCGCGCTCAGCCTGGAGAGCGTGGCCGGATGGGAGGTCATGGTAGCCAGCTCGGGTGCGCAGGGGCTGGTGCGGGCCGCCGAATACAAGCCGGATGCCATTTTGCTCGACGTCATGATGCCGGGAATGGACGGTCCCACCACCTTTCGCGAGCTGCGCAAGAATCCCCTCACCGCGCGCATTCCGGTTCTTCTGCTCACCGCCAAGGTGCAAAATACTGACCAGCGCCGCTTCGCCGATCTCGGCGTAGAGGCCGTTCTCTTCAAGCCCTTCGACCCGCTCACCCTCTCTGCGCAGATCGCAGGAGTACTTGGCTGGAGTTAGTCGAGTCTGGAGTTAATCGAGTTTAGAGTTAGTCGAGTCTCAACCTGATGGAATCAGAGAACAATCCCGGCACCAATCCTGATCAACCCGATCTCTCTGCGGCGCTCGATCGCCTTTGGACACGATTCCTCCCCGAGATTCGCGAGCGCGTGGCAAAGATCGAATCGGCCACTCAGTCTCTCAGCCATGGAGAACTCGATACGGAACAGCGCGAGGCAGCAGCCTCTGCAGCGCACAAGCTGGCCGGTGTGCTCGGCACCTTCAGCCTCCAGCGCGGCACAGATCTGGCCCGCGAGCTCGAACTGGCTTTTTCCGGCGCAGACGCCGCGCATCCCGATGCGGCGCCACGCCTAGCCGCGAAAACCGCGGAGCTGCGCACGGTCATTGAAAGCCGCAAATGAGCGGGGCACGAATTACACTTCTATGAGGAATGGCCCCGCACAATCGATCCACGGCACAGCTTGATCTTGGCCCGCAACTCGGCCTTAACTTCGACGAGCCCGCGCCTGCCCGCCGCATCTGGCCCGTCCGCGAGTTGGTGGCGCAGGTGCGCGAGTTTGTGGAGCGGACCTACGGCGACGTCTGGGTCGAGGGTGAGATTTCCAACTGCCGGCCTGCGCCCTCCGGGCACATCTATTTCACGCTGAAGGACCCAGAAGCCCAGCTTCCCGTCGTTCTCTTCCGCCGCCAGGCAATGCTGTTGCGCTTTCGTCCGGAGGATGGCCTGCACGTTCTGGTGCGCGGCCGTGTCAGCGTCTACGAGCAGCGCGGCCAGGTGCAGTTGGTAGCCGAGACTATGGAGCCCGTAGGCGCCGGCTCGCTGCAGCTCGCCTTTGAACAGCTACGGGAGCGACTCAAAGCCGAAGGGCTCTTCGATGCCGACCGCAAGCGCCCGCTGCCCGCCTTTCCTCGCACTGCCGCTATCGTCACATCGCCAACAGGCGCGGTGATCCGCGACTTTCTCAACATCGTGGGCCGTCGCCATTCCGGCCTGAATGTCCTGCTGTATCCAGTCACGGTGCAAGGCGAAGCGGCTCCGGCGGAGATCGAAACCGCGATCGCCGATCTCAACCGGTCAGGCTTGGCCGATCTCATTGTGCTGGCCCGCGGCGGCGGATCGCTCGAGGATCTGGCCGCCTTCAATAGCGAGCGTGTCGCCCGTGCGATTGCATCGAGCGAGCTTCCTGTGGTTTCGGCGGTGGGTCATGAAACCGACTTCACCATCGCCGATTTCGTCGCCGACCTGCGCGCTCCCACGCCTTCCGCCGCAGCCGAGCTCGTCACCGCCGCGCAGCACAAAGTAGCCGAGCACCTCGCCGCCCAGGCGCATCGGCTCGAACGCGCAGCGCGCTACCAGTTGCTGCATGCGCGCCAGTGCTTCACCGATCTCTCGACCGATCGTGCCGAGTCGCGCATCGCTGCGCTGCTGCACCGGCTCGCCCAGTGGCTCGATGATCTCGCCTTCCGCCAGGACTCTTCGCTCTCAGACCAGCTTCGCCAGCGCCAGAACCAGGTTGCCGGCCTCGCCGCCGCGATGCTTCGCCACGATCCGCGCCAGTCGATTGCAGCTGCCCGCGAACATCTGCTCGCGTTGCGCGCACGTCTCGACCGCTCGATCGAGCGCGCGGTCCAGTCGTCGGCCTTTGCCGTGAATGCGCTCAGCGCGCGTCTGCAATCGCTCTCACCGCTGGCCGTTCTCGATCGCGGATACGCCCTGGTTCTTGCCGCCGACGGCTCGCTCGTTCGCTCCGCCGCGCGGCTCGCACCCGGCGAAACCCTCACCACGCGCCTTGCCGACGGCGCCTTCACCAGCCGCGTAGAATCGATAACACCTAACGCATCTACAGGACGCAAGAAAGGCACTCGACCCAGATCATGACAGCAACGGACTCCCGCAAGCTCTTTGGCACCGACGGCATTCGCGCCGTCGCCGGCGAATCTCCACTCGATCCGAAGACCATCTTCGCGGTCGGCCTCGCGCTGGCGCACTCACTGCGGAAGACTGCGAACCCGCCGCGTGTTCTGCTCGGCCGCGACACACGCGAATCGAGCCCCTGGATCGCCGCGACACTCGCCGCCGCGTTACGCGAAGCCGGCACGCACGTCGAAAGCGCCGGCATCATCACCACGCCCGCTGTAGCCTTCCTCGCGCGGACACATGGTTTTCATGCCGGCGTGGTCATCTCCGCGTCGCATAATCCATGGCAGGATAACGGCATCAAACTCTTCGGCGGCGACGGCTTCAAGCTTCCCGATGCGGTCGAATTGTCCATCGAGGATGAGATCTTTCACCACGCCGCGCAGATTGACGCGCTCGATCCAGCCTCTCTGCCGCCGGTCGAAGACAATCCGGCTCTGCAGAACGATTACATTCAGTTCCTCATCGATGCAGTGCCCGGGCTCTCGCTGGCGAATCTCAAAATCGTTGCCGACTGCGCAAACGGCGCCGCGGCAGCCATCGCGCCGGAGCTCTTCCGCCGACTGAACCTGCAGGGCCGCGCCGAAATCACTCTTCTCAACATCGCGCCCGACGGCCGCAACATCAACGGGGGCTGCGGCGCGCTGCATCCCGACTACATAGCGAAGGAAGTGAAAGCGCGAGGTGCGAACCTGGGCGTAACCTTTGATGGCGATGCCGACCGCTGCATGCTGGCCGGCGCGCAAGGCAACGTCATCAACGGAGACGCGATCCTGCTGATGGCCGGGCGCGACCTGAAGGCCCGAGGCCTGCTGAATGGCGCTCTCGTCGTAGCCACCACCATGTCGAACATGGGGCTCGAAGCTGCGCTCAAGCGCAGCGGCATCGGCATGCTGCGCGCCCCGGTCGGCGACCGCTATGTGCTCGAAGAGATGCAGAAGCACAACTCCACACTCGGCGGAGAGCAATCGGGACACATCCTCTTTCCGCACCTGGCCACCACCGGCGACGGATTGCTGACCGCGTTGGTCGTGCTCGATCTTCTCGCCCGCAGCGAAAAGTCGATCGAAGAGCTGACGGCCGACCTGAAGGTCTTTCCGCAGACCATCGTGAATGTGCGCGTTCGCGAGAAGAAGCCGCTGGCCTCCTTCGCCGCAGTGCAGGAAGCAATCCGTAGCGCCGAAGAAGCTCTCAAAGACACCGGCCGCGTGGTCATCCGTTACAGCGGCACCGAGCCGCTGGCCCGCGTGATGATCGAAGCCGAAGATGAAGCAGCGATGAAGAAGCACGCGGAGGCGATCGCGGCTGCAATCCGCGCGGAACTGGGCGCTTAGAACTTTGTGCTCGTGCAAGTACAAGCTGGCCGCCGAAAGCTGACAGCTTGTACCATCGACTCATGCCACGCTTCCCCGCAGGCCAGACGTTGCTCATCGACGCCGACGATACGCTTTGGGAGAACAACATCTACTTCGAGCGCGCGATCGCGGCGTTCATCAGCTTCCTCAATCATCACGAGTACTCCCCGGCCGCGGTGCGGCGGACGCTGAACGCGGTGGAGCGCGAGACCATTCTCTCCCACGGCTACGGCCTCACAAGCTTCACGCAGTCGCTGGTGACCTGCTTCGAGCGGCTCAGCCCCCATGAGGTAACGGAGGAAAAGCGCGAGCGCATCCGCGGCTTTGCTAACGCGATCGCCGAGCAGGAGATCGAGCTGCTGCCGCAGGTCGCCGAGACTCTCGCCGATCTCGCCTTGCGCCATCGGCTCATCCTGATGACCAAGGGCAACCACGCCGAACAGGCCGACAAGCTCGCGCGCTCAGGGCTCGCTAGTCACTTTTCCGCTGTCGAAATCGTGTCCGAGAAAGACCCCGCCACCTACCGCCAGGTCATTGCCCGCCACGAGCTCACGCCGCACACCGGTTGGATGATCGGCAACAGCCCCAAGAGCGACATCAATCCCGCACTCGCTGCCGGCTTGAATGCCGTGTTTCTCTTCCACAAAGACACGTGGGTGCTGGAACACGCCGAAGTGGACGCAGCGCCCGAGGGCCAGCATCTCATCGAACTCGATGCGTTCGCCCGTCTCACTGAGCTGTTTTGAGGCTTCAGCCCCTCCTCCGTGAAAGCCGCGCCACGCCCTACAGGTGCGCATCTGTGAGAAAATAAGGATGCGGAAGTAATTCCTTCGGAGCGGCGTGCACTTCGCGCTCCACAATCACTTCAACCTTACAGCGGTTTCGCAGTTAGTGTATCCGAAGCCACGGCTGCAAAGTGGCATTTTCCTTAAGAAAATGCTACCTTCCGCAGCTTGAACAAGGGCACAGTAACTGTGGAACCGCTCTAGTGGCATCCGGGTCTGCGCGGCGTAAGCCCCGTTGCGGCAGACACGATCGCAGGAATCAGAACAGGAATGATCAGCGTCAGCAACGTCACCATGCGGTATGGCTCAAAGGTGCTCTTTGAAGATGTCAGCACTACCTTCACAGACGGCCGCCGCTACGGATTGACCGGCCCCAACGGCGCCGGCAAATCAACCTTCATGAAGGTTCTCACCGGCGAGCTCGATCCGCAGAAGGGCACGGTCGTACGGCCGCGCAAGTTCGGAGTGCTCCGCCAGGACCAGTTCGCCTTTGACGCCTACCGCGTCATCGACACCGTCATCATGGGCAACAAGCCGCTCTGGGCTGCGCTCGAAGAGCGTGACCGCATTTATGAAAAGCCCGAAATGACCGACGACGACGGCATGCGGCTGGGCGAACTCGAAGGTATCATCGGCGACGAGGACGGCTACACCGCAGAATCCGACGCTGCCGTTCTGCTGCAGGGCCTCGACATCGCCGATGAGCTGCACGAGCGCAAGATGAGCGAGTTGCAGGGCGGCCAGAAGGTACGCGTGCTGCTCGCACAGGCGCTCTTCGGCAAGCCCGAAGCGCTGTTCCTGGACGAGCCCACCAACTACCTTGATCTCGATTCGATCCACTGGCTCCAGGATTTTCTGCTCAACTATGACGGCACGCTGGTAGCGATCTCGCACGACCGGCATTTTCTCAACTCGGTCACCACGCACACCGCCGACATCGATTACCAGACCATCATCACCTACACCGGCGGCTACGACGACATGGTGATGGCCAAGACCCAGGTTCGCTCCACGCTCGAGCAGCAGAATGCGCAGCGCGAGAAGAAGATCGCACAGCTCAATGAGTTCATCGCCCGCTTCGCCGCGGGCACACGCTCTTCGCAGGTGACGAGCCGGCGCAAAGAGGTCGAGCGGCTGCAGACCAACGAACTGGCCCGCTCCAATATTCAACGCCCGTTCATCAAGTTCGACCAGGTGCGCCCCAGCGGCAAACATGTACTCGAATTCAAGCACCTGACCAAGCTCTACGGTGACCTGAAAGTGTTGGACGGCTTCACCGCCAACGTGCTGCGCGGCGAAAAGATTTGCCTGATGGGCCGCAACGGTGCGGGCAAAACCACGCTGATCAAGAGCCTGCTGGCGAACTATCCCGGCCTCTCCGATCCCGAGTTCACACTCGACTCTGGCTCAGTCTTCTGGGGTCACGAAGCACAGGTGGGCTATTTTCCGCAGGACGTAGGCTCAACCATCGAGCACGGCCTCACCGTGGCTGAGTGGCTGCATCGCTGGGACCCGAAGGCCACCGTCGAAGAGATCCGCGGCATTCTCGGTCAGATGCTCTTCAGCGGCGAAGAGGGAGGCAAGCCGACCAAGGCGCTCTCCGGCGGCGAGCAGGCGCGCCTCGTGTTCTGCAAGCTGATCCTCACCAAGCCCAACATCCTCATCTTTGACGAGCCGACCAACCATCTCGATCTTGAATCGATCAACGCGCTCAACATCGCGCTGCAGCGCTATGAGGGCACGGTGCTGCTGGTCACGCACGACCACGACCTGATCGACGAGGCCGCGACGCGCCTCTGGGTCTTCCACGACGGCGGCATCGAGGACTTCCAGGGGCCCTACGCGGAGTGGAAGGGCAAACACAGCTAATCACATTCACGTAGTTGCCGGAGCGATGCCTTGTTGTTCGACCAGCCAAACCCGGCAGCGGCGACTGACTCGCAGGCATCATGGCTTACGCCGCGCCTAAGGAATCTGCTCAGTTTCATCGCGATTTTCGTGCTGATGTCAGCCGCCACGGCTGTCATGATGCTCTGCCCTTGCGATTCCGTTGGCGTCCATGACTACTACGCCATTTCTCTGGTAGCGCTTGCCGTTCTGTTCGGCATCGCGGCCGCGTATCTAACATATCGCCGCATGCAGCGCGACGCCGGAATGACTCGATTCCTAAGGGCAGTGATCGCGCTCGTCATTGTCGGAATTGGCGTGTATGCAGAACTCTTCGTGGTCATGCAGGCCGTTGCCTGGCGCGCGCGTCCGCGCTAGTCTCCAAGTACTTAGGCTCTCTTCCGCGCAGCCTCCTCGTAGACTTCCACATACTCGCGCGCCGGTTCTGACCATGCATAGTTTCGCGCCATGCCGTTGTGCATTAGGCGCGTCCATTCCTCTTTGTCCTTGAAGGCCGTAAGCGCGCGGTCGATTGCGGCGAGCAAATCGCGCGGGTCGAATCCGTAAAACTTGAACCCGGTCCCGGTTCCCTTCGCCGCGTCCCACTCGTCAATCGTGTCTTCCAGTCCGCCCGTGGCCCGCACCACGGGCACTGTGCCGTACTTGAGCGAATACATCTGGTTCAACCCGGAAGGCTCATACCGCGAAGGCATCAAAAACATATCCGCGCCGGCTTCGATCTTGTGCGAGAGCGCATCGTCATAGCCCACTCGCACAGCTACCTTATCAGGATGTCGGAACGCCCAGTCGCGGAAGAAGTTCTCGTAGATCGGCTCGCCCGAACCCAGCACCGTCACCGCGACATCGCGACGCATCAGGTCCTCCGCAATGCGCGACACCATATCGAAGCCCTTCTGCGTGGCGAAGCGTGAGACGATGCCGATCACCGGCGTGGTCTCGTCAACATCTTTCAGCCCGAAAGCGTGCAGAAGATCCGCGCGGCAGACTCTCTTCCCTTCCAGGTTCTCCGGCGTGTAGTGCGCCGCCAGGTTCCGGTCAATCGCCGGGTCCCAGTGCGCGTAATCCACACCGTTCAAAATTCCGCGCAAATCAGCCGCGCGCTTGCGCAGCACGCCTTCCAGCTGCTCACCGAACTCCGGCGTCTGGATCTCCTCAGCGTACCGCCGGCTCACCGTCGTCACCATATCGGAAAAGACAATGCCGCCCTTGAGAAAGTTGAAGCGGTCGTAATGCTCCACCCCATCCATGGTGAACACGTCCCATGGAAACAGGAGCTGCTCGGTGGTCTGCGGCGGAAACTTGCCCTGGTATGCCGCGTTGTGGATCCCCAACACCACGCCGCTTCCGCGGAACACGGGATCGGCCGCATACACCGTGCGGAGATAGACGGGAATCAGCGCAGCCTGCCAGTCGTGCACGTGAAACACCTCGGGCACCCCCAGCAGCTTGGTGGCTTCGAGCACAGCGCGGCAATATAGGCCAAAGCGTTCGGCGTTGTCCGCGTACTCGCCGCCGGCCGGGCCGTAGAGCTCGGGGCGGTCAAAGAGCTCGGGACAATCGATGAAGTAGAACTGCACACCGTCGCGCTCGCCGCCATCCACGATACCCACAAACCGGTTGTAATAGCGGAAAGGGATCGTGATGGAGCGCACTGCGTTCTTCGGCTCATCCCCGAGCAGCGGACGGACACGTGAGTAAAGCGGCAGATAGACGGTGACACTGTGACCCAGCTTCACCAGCTCGCGCGGCAGCGCGCCCACCACATCCGCCAGCCCGCCGGTCTTTGCAAACGGAACACACTCCGACGCTGCAAATACAATCTGCATCCAACCACCTCTCCCGGGTTCAACCTTGAGTGCGTAGCCCTGCTCCAAAGGGCAAGTCTACTACGCTCCCACTCGTCAGATGTGTTGGATGACGGTCCGACGCGAATCGGCAAACACACCGCGGAAGATCGAGTCCGGCACTTGCTGAATGTCCGAACCGCGCAGGTGCTTCAGGCTTCCTGAATCGCAGTCTCCGCGGCCGCAACACCCGCGGACTCCCGCGCACGAGCGCGCCAGATAAGGATGGCATGACAGCCCAGCATCAGGATCAGGGGATCGAGGGGTCGCAGATGATAGGGCTCCGGGTGGCTGAAGTAATACATCGCGGGAAAGAGCACCAGAACGCCACCATAACGGACCGCCTCGAACGGTTTCTCGCGCCACACCGCAACCAGACCGCAGATCGCCAGCAGAGTCAACGCGGTGGCAAACGGAATATTGAACGGATCCGTCGGCTCCATCGCAAGATATTCGCGGCTCAGGCTCCAGTAGCCAGTCCAGAGATAGACCGCGCGCCGCAGGCACATCCACGCATACCACGCAGGATGGCCGGCGATGAATACTCGGGCCTGCGCAGCCTTGTGATCCATGTAGGCCAGCTCACCCATCCGGTTGTAATCCGCCAACTCGTCCGGGTCGTGAAGCGGATGAAGCTGGTCGCTGGTCCAGCGCATCGAGTAGCCGTTGTTACCCATCCAGAGCTCGAGCCCCATGCTGTCGCGCATGGGAATGAAGCGATGAAAGACGACCGCGTTGCGAATCATCCATGGAGAAAGCGCAGCCCCCAGCGTGACCGATGCAACCGCCGCAGGCAGCAGCCAGCGCTTACCCGCATGCGCCAGTCTCCAGCAGGCAAGCACCAGCAGAAACGGGACAACCACCAGCACCGAAGGCTCGTTGAGACCGGCAAAACCCGCAAGCAGAGCAAAGCCTGCCCACAGCGTGAGCCGTGGTGTGAGTTCCAGGTCCTGCGACAGATACAGCAGCCAGCACAGGCAAAGCAGCGAGAGATGCGTTGCCCAGGCCCACGCCGCTGCGAAATAGATGCCATAGGGCGAGAAGGCCCATCCCCACGCCGCCCACAGCGCCGCGCGCTCTCCAAAACTCCGCCGCGCCATCAGGAACATTGGAATGCAGGCAAGCGCAGACAGCACACAATTCAGCGCGTGCGCCACAAAGATCGACGCCCAGGTGTGAATGCCGAAGCAGCGAAAGATCAGGGCAACAATCAGCGGATACACCGGCGGCATCACCGCCGAAGGCTGCGTGGACCCAAACGGACTGCCAAACCCATGCCCCGCCAGCAGTGCCTCGGCCACATTGCCCGGTTCCCACGCATGTAGGTGATCCGGGTTCATCAGCCCCTCAAAGTTGTTGAACGGTGTCACGGCCAGGCGAAGCGCAAGCGCAGCCAGAACGATCATCGGAAGCATGCGCCGCGCGGTTGAGCTCTGCGGGACGAGGTGGGTGAATCGCATTCTTGCTGGAATTAGACGAGAATACCCCGAGCGCGACGACGGAAGCGGGACTCAATTTTGTCACTCTGCCCGCTTGCCATCCTGCGGGGAGAACTACGATTCCGTTTCGAACCTGGGCGAAAAGCCCAGGGCGCGCCAGAAGCGGTCGACCAGAGCCACGGTTTCCGGCGCGGTCGAGCCTGTCGTGCGGATCTCCACGCATGAGCCCTCACCCCGCGCCAGCACAGGTGGCTCGACGGCGATGGCCACGCACAGACCCGGCCGATACGTACACGAAGCCAGATCGGCGATCGAGAGACGCGTCGTGGGGGTAGCAAAAACCGCGTGCGGCGGAGCCATCCGGTCCAGCAGCCACAGGATCTCCAGCTTGGACTCGAGCTCATCCGGGACGCAGTCAATGACGAGGTCGGCCGAGCGAACGGCCTCCTCCACGGTAGAAACGAAGGCCACCGCCGGCAGAGCCGCGGCGTTCAGCTCCTGGCGGATGTACTCCTGCGCGTGATGCAGGTTCGACGGCATCACGTCCTCAAGGAGCACCGGGAAGCCGGCGCGGGCCGCGCGCAGGGCAAGAGAACGGCCGAGCGGGCCGGCTCCGATAATGGCCACAGTCGTCGGCAAGCTGGCTTACTTGGCGGCGAGCGCTTTGATCACGTCGTCCGCGCTTGGACTCGCCTGCTGCAGGTGTTCGGCCACGCGTGCGCGCTCCTCGGCCGAAAGCGTAGGGACGGTGGCCAGAACGCGGCGCAGCGTCACAGCAACGTCATCAATGTAGTTCATCAGGCGAATGGCTTCTCCAGACAGCGGCATATGGCGTGCGTTCCTCTACAAGTGGACTTCAATTTCCATTGTAGGGGCTTGGGTCCAAGTAACAAAGCAGTCCCAAGCGGGTTGATCTGCAGTATTCATGCCTGCGCGGTGCAAATCGCGCTACAATCCGTGAACGCTGAGGGGAAACGCCGAGATTCCCATATATCACGAGGGAAGGAGTTCGCGATGACAAGGAGATATATAGTAGCCGCACTGGCAAGCGCGGCCTTTGCTGTGGCAGGCGCATCCTTTGCGCAGGACACAGCACCCGGTCCCAGATTCCCAGACAAGGCTGCGGAAGCTGAGGCAAATGCAAAGCAGCTCTTGCAGTACATGGACACCGACAAGAATGGGAAGATCTCCAAGCAAGAGTGGATGAATTTCATGTCCGTGGAGTTTGACCGTCTGGACGTGGATCACAGCGGACAGCTCGACCCGCACGAGTTGCTTCAATCCCGCGTTTCGATGCGGCACGTGCGGTATTCGGACCAAGGGAAGTGAACAGAACGAAAAGTTGGCGTGTTGGCGTCAGTGCCTTCCCAGGTCTGAAATCCAGACTGGGGCACCCGGCTGTCTTGTAAGATGGCGAGTCATGATCGACAGAAGAAGCTTTCTGCGCACCAGCGCAATCGTGTCGGGAGCAGTGTTGGCCGGCGTGGCACCTGTACGCGCGGCAGACGCAGAGATCGAAATTACACCGCGGGAAGATGGACCTGGAATCAGCGCGCACCTGTACGGGCAATTCATCGAGCATCTGGGCGGAGTGATCTACGACGGCATTTGGGTTGGCAAGGATTCAAAGATTCCGAACGTTGGTGGGATACGAAAGCAGTTCATCGACGACATGGCTCGCATCGGCGTGCCGAATTTTCGCTGGCCGGGTGGCTGCTTTGCGGACGGGTACCACTGGCGGGACGGGATCGGGACCAAGCGGCCCCGCACGTACAACTACTGGCAGGCAAGCGCACCTGCGGGCGTGGATCTGACCGAGTCAAACAACTTTGGCATTCACGAGTTCATGCATCTATGCAGGGCGACGGGCGCGCAGCCTTACCTGGCGGCGAACATGGCGTCGGGTTCACCGCAGGAATTCCACGATTGGGTTACTTACTGTAATGCGCAGGCGGGCACGGCGTCGTTGGCCGATGAGCGCGCTGCGAACGGAGACAGGGAACCGTTTGGCGTGAAGTACTGGGGCGTCGGCAACGAATCGTGGGGCTGTGGCGGCGATATGACTCCGCAGGAGTACGCGACACTGTACCGGAAATTTGTGACGCAATATCCCGCCTATGCACCGAAGCCATTTCTGGTGGCTGTGGGACCACGCGGGCACCAAAAAGATATGGATATCGGCTGGACGAACAGTTTCTTCGAGGCAATGCAGGGCCATCGCTCTCCGGTAGACGGGTTGTCTATCCACTTCTACACGGACTTCAGAAATACTGCGGAGAAGATTGCCACATTCAACGCGCAGGGATGGTTCGACGTGATCCGTGAAGGCACGCGGGTTGAGGAAGTGATGAAGCAGCACTGGGGAATTGTGGAGAAATTTGATCCCAGCCATCACACGCGGCTGATCGTTGACGAATGGGGCGTCTGGTACAAGAAGGGCGAAGAGATCGGGGCGCATTATCTGCTGAGCCAGCCGCTCACTTTGCGCGACGCGGTGCATACCGCGTACACGTTGGACATCTTCAACCGGCACGCCGAGAAGCTGGCGATGGCCAACGTGGCGCAGACGGTGAACTGTATTCACTCACTCTTCCTGGCCGAGGGGGATAAGTTTGTGCGTCTGCCTCCTTACTACGTGTTCGAAATGTATCGCGGCCACATGGGCGCGCGGCAGGCCAACCTTCAGATTCGCTGCGAGGATCTGACGGCGCCCACCGCGAATGGGCCTGCAACGATGGCGCGCTTGTCCGGTTCAGCCTCCACGAAGGGAAAGTCGCTGACTGTGACGCTGGCGAATCCTTCGCTGGACTCACCATGCTCTGCGGTAGTGAAGCTTTCGATCGGGAGCATTACGGAAGGACGCGGGCAGATTCTGACGCACGAGGATATGACCAGGGGGAACACCTTTGCACACCCGAATGAAGTAAAGCTGGCGCCATTCGCAGTCGACGTGCGCGCAGGTCGCGCGGAAATTTTGATCCCGCCGCGGGCCATCGTGGCGATCGAGCTGAAAAGCGTTTGACGCGGAGTGCGTTTCGCGCTTCTTCGCCTGATCTTCGCCATTCCGCTATAATCAAAGTATGGACTTTCAGCTCGTCACCAGCTATAAACCTCGCGGCGACCAGCCCCGCGCCATCGACGAGCTTGTGCAGGGCCTGGCTGCCGGCGAAAAGCACCAGGTTCTGCTGGGCGTTACCGGCTCGGGCAAGACCTTCACCATGGCCAAGGTCATCGAGCAATCCAATCGGCCAGCGCTCATCCTGGCCCACAACAAGACGCTGGCGGCGCAGCTCTATCACGAATTCAAGCAGTTCTTCCCCAACAACGCGGTTGAGTACTTCGTCAGCTACTACGACTACTACCAGCCCGAAGCCTACAATCCGGCGGCCGACCTGTACATCGAAAAGGAAGCCACGATCAACGAGGAGCTGGACAAGCTGCGCCTCTCGGCCACGCGTTCGCTCTTCGAGCGCCGCGACTCGATCATCGTCAGCTCGGTGAGCTGTATCTACGGTCTCGGTTCGCCCGAAGCTTACTACGGCATGCTGCTGCTGCTCGAAAAAGGCCAGCAGATCAGTCGCAAAGACATCACGCGCCGGCTGGTGGAGATCCTCTACGAGCGCAATGATGTGGACTTCCGCCGCGGCACTTTTCGCGTGCGCGGAGACATTATCGAGGTCTTTCCCACTTACGATGAGAGCGCGTACCGCATCGAGATGTTCGGCGACGAGATTGAATCGCTCGCACAAATCGACCCGCTCTTCGGCACCGTCAAGCAGAAGTATTCACGGCTGCCGATCTATCCGAAGAGCCATTACGTCGTGCAGCCGGAGCGCAAATCCCAGGCGATCGATTCGATCGTGAAAGAGCTGAACGAGTGGGTGCCGCACCTCGAGGCCGAAGGACGCATGGTGGAAGCGCAGCGCGTTCACCAGCGCACGCGCTTTGATCTCGAAATGATCAAGTCGATGGGCTACTGCCACGGCATCGAGAACTACTCACGGCATTTCTCGGGCCGGCTGCCCGGCGAGCCGCCGCCGACGCTGCTCGATTACTTCCCGCGCGATTACCTGCTCTTCGTCGACGAGAGCCATGCCACCATCCCTCAGGTGCATGGTATGTGGTACGGCGACCAGAGCCGCAAGCAGAACCTCGTCGATTATGGCTTTCGTCTGCCCTCTGCGCGCGACAACCGGCCCCTGAAGTTCGAGGAGTTCGAGAACCGCGTGCACCAGACGATCTACGTCTCGGCCACGCCTGGGCCATACGAGCTCACGCGTTCGGCGGGTGTCGTCGTGGAGCAGGTTATCCGGCCCACGGGCCTGATCGATCCCGAGGTGGAGATACGGCCGGTGAAGGGCCAGATCGACGATCTGCTGGCGGAGATTCGCGACCGCGCCAAGCGCAACGAGCGCGTGCTGGTGACCACGCTCACCAAGCGCATGGCTGAGGATCTGGCCGGCTACTACACCGAAGTCGGCGTGCGCTGCCGTTACATGCACTCGGAAATCGAGACGCTTGAACGGGTCAAGCTGCTCGCGGGGCTGCGCAAGGGCGAGTTCGACGTGCTGATCGGCATCAACCTGCTGCGCGAGGGTCTTGACCTGCCAGAAGTCTCGCTGGTCGCTATCCTCGATGCCGACAAGGAAGGCTTTCTGCGCTCGGCGGGTTCGCTCATCCAGACCATGGGCCGCGCCGCGCGCCACGTGGAGGGTAAGGCGATTCTCTACGCTGACTCCATAACCGACTCCATGCGCCGCGCGATCGACGAAACCGACCGCCGCCGTGCCATTCAGAGGGCCTACAACGAGGAACACGGAATCACGCCGCGGTCGGTCATCAGCCAGGCGGATATGGGCCTCGCCGAAATCCTCAAAGTCGAATACGGAGAATTGGCCATCGAGGAGACCGCGGCCATCCCCGAGTTCGCCTCGCAGGAACAGCTCGATGCCTACATCGTCAAGCTGGAGAACGAGATGCGCGAAGCGGCGAAGAAATTCGAATTTGAGAAGGCCGCCAAGTTCCGCGACACCATCAAAGACCTGCGGGAAAAGGAATTCCTGATCGGCTAATTCGCCCAGCCGTGAGGCGCCCCGGCAGGCAACTCTTCAGGCTCCCCAACCCATCGTACCGTTCATACGTGATCGAAGTTCGGGGGAGAGGTGTATACAGCCGGTCTGTCAGCCGCGTCCAGCGAGCACGTAGCTCAATTCTACGGAGACGATGAAGAACTGCTCGACACCCTCACCCATTTCATTGGGGGAGGTTTGAATGCCGGCGACAGCGCCATCGTCATCGCCACTCCGCAGCATCTGAGAGCCCTTCGAAACCGTCTGGAGCGGGCCAGAGTCGATCTATTGTGCGCCTTGCGGGAGGACAGATACATTCCTCTGGATGCGAACGTTGCCCTCACCAGTTTCATGGTCGACGGATGGCCGGATGACCAGCTATTTGCTGACTTCGCGGGAAATCTGCTGCAGCGCGCTTCGCGGCATAGCCGCCGCGTGCGTGCCTTCGGCGAGATGGTCGCGCTGCTCTGGGAAGACGGAGAGGCGGCTGCCACCGTAAAGCTGGAGCAGCTATGGAATCGGGCGTGCGAGAGTCACACCCTCTCTCTCCTGTGTGCTTATCCCTCCACAGCCTTTAGCGGATGCGATTCGCAGGCGCTCTTCGACCTGTGCACGGCCCATCAGAGGTCTTTCCTCTCGGTCCGGGCAGAGTCAGCGACGAATTTCCTTGAGATAGGCAACAAATAGCAGCGCTGGTCTCATCGGAATCACAAGGGAACCCTGTCGGCGGTACAGGACCTGCATTCCTCGAACCTGCAATTCCTCGGCGCCGCCAAGGCTGATTGATTTCTCTTTTAGAAAGATACTTGTACTTAAGCGAAAAAGGGCACAGTTCCTCCGGAACTGCTCTAGCCAGCCGAGATGACCGGCCGTGTCCTTCGGGGAAAAATTCAGGATGATCCTTCTGGTAGAAGAAGACCCATTGCAGGCGCTGGTGCGCCTGTCGGCTCTAAGAAAGCGCTTTCCGGATGTAAATCGCGTAGCCACGGCCGCGGAAGCTCTCTGCCTCATCGAGCAGCCCCTCGTGGCCCGCGGTCTCAATCTCGTCATCACGGGCGATCACCTTCCAGATCTGGAAGGTTCGGTCTTTGTCGCCGAGTTGGAGAGCCGGATGCCCTCTTTACCGGTGCTGGTACTGGGTAACTCGCCGGCCGTCGCCGCAAGATACTCCGGGAGCCACGTAAGGTTTTTAGCCAAGCCCATCGCGGCCGAAGCGATGCTTCACGTAGCGGTCCAGATGGTCAACTGGGGCGCCAACAAGGCTGCCTGAAGGCGAGATCGGTTTTACAAGGGACGGCAGATCGCAATCGCTATCCGCGCACAGAAACGCCGGAGAACGACAGCACAGCCAGGCCCCGGACGGGCTGACCAAAGAAGCGCGCTGGCTCAAACTTGCTGAAAAGTAGCAGGTTCTCCACCTGCGAGCGCGTGGCTTCATCCGTGGGACCGGAAACGATGCGGTAGTCATAGACTTCGCCTTCGCCGTTGATGTAAGCCTCCACCACCACGGGACCGGAAGCCGCGCTGATGTCGTCGCTCTCTGCGCCGCTCGACAGATAAAGGAAATGCGGCGCCGTCGCCATGCCCAGCGGCTCATCCTTCACAGCCTGAGCTGACTCTGGCTGAGTAAACACGCTCACCAGCACAACCACCGTTCCCAGCAGAAGCACCGCGCTGGCGAATCCTGCACAAGCCTGCAGCAGAAACGGACCCACCGTATTCTTCCAGGCCAGTCCCAGCGTCTCAAGCCGGCTGCGGTTCGCACGGGCATGTTCCTGGCTCACGGCTACGCGAATCCGCAGCAGAAGGTCATCCGGTTCAGGAACCGGCCCCAGTGCGGACAGAGACGCCTGCGTCTTCCGCAATCCCTCCCATTCGCGGGCGCAGGAACGGCAATCCCGGAGATGCGCGGCGATCTGCTGCATCTCGTGGCCGTTCAGCCGGCCATCCAGATATTCAGTAAAACCTGCCCGAATCGGCTCGCAGCCATTCATCGCGTCTCCTCTCCCAGCGGGATTTCAATGCCCGCGAAAGTTGTCGAACGCCCGCCTTGCTTAGGACTGGCCAGCAGCGCCTTCAAACAGGCGCGCCCGCGCACCAGCCGCGACTTCACCGTTCCCAGGTTGATGCCCTGCATCTCCGCCACTTCTTCGTACACAAACCCTTCGATGTCCCGGAGGATCAGTGTGGTGCGGAATGGTTCAGGAACCTGGCTCAGTGCCCTCTCCACCCGCTCGCGGGTTTCTGTGTCGACGGCCGAATCAAAAGGTGACTGGGCAGGATCCACGAGCAGTTCTTTCAGGCGCACGGGCGTCCCGGATTCGGACTCCGCCACCTCCTGCTCGATGGGAATCTCGTGTTGTTTGTGGCGCATCCACCAGCGGCGCTGGTTCGATGCTTCGTGCAGCGCAATGCGATAGATCCAGGTCCGTAGCGAAGACTCGCCATGAAAACCGTGCACGCCCCGGAAGACCTTGACGAAAACTTCCTGGGTCAGATCGGCTGCATCCCCACGGTCGCGCACCGTACGCGCCAGCAGGGAATAAATTGGCTGATGATAGCGCGCAAGAAGCCACGCAAACGCCTCTTCTGAGCCGGCTCGCAGCTCCTCGATCAATGCTGCTTCGTCCGACTGAAGAGCTAACGCGCTTGCTAAATTGCCCATGGTGAGATCCGCCTGCAAATCGATTACCTCCCACCTTACCGCAAATTGCACGCGTTTGCATCCGGCGCTGCCGCGCAACTCCAGATGCCCTTATTCCGCAGCGGGAAAGTACTTCCTGCGTCCGCTCGCCACCTTTAGGCGAACCGCTGGTTCTCTTGGGTCCTGACCAGCTCCCTGACGTCTCTCACTCCTATAGACACCGGAACTGCCCAGGAATGTTCCCAACTTGGCGCGATTTGCTGTCTTTTCATTCAGATTCCCCAGTTTCGGCGCGCTAAAGACGATCCCATCCTCGTTTTGGGCGCCATTGCCAACCCCGGTTACCCTTCCGCCCGCCAATAGACTCACGAATGGCTGCCGGTGTAGCGTGGATGCGTCACCGAGGAGCCCCTCTATGCTGCGCCGTGATTTCGTCCGCGCCGTCATCTCGTTTGTTTTTGCCACAAAGATGAGCCGCGCCCAGCGGGCCAACGACCCCACGTTGCCGCCGCCCGCACCCGTGCCCTGGACCCTCGGCCTCAACTCACGCACACCGCTGCCGCAAACCGAGTTGGCCGACGAAATCGCCGCAACAGAGTTACGCTTCTTCACGCAGCAGCAGATGGCCACACTGATGCGCCTGAGCGATGTCCTGCTGCCACCTCTCGACGGCAAGCCCGGCGCTCTCGAAGCCCAGACACCCATCTTCCTCGATTTCCTGATCGGCGGTTCTCCCGAACCCCGCCAGAAGGTCTACACCGGCGGCCTGGACTGGCTGGAGGGGGCGGCCCAGGCACAGTACAAAACCGCTTTCGCGCATCTCGACGATGCGCAGGCCGGCGATCTGCTCAAGCCCTGGCTGCGCACCTGGATGAACGATCACCCACCCGCCGAATCCCACGCCGACTTCATCAACATCGCGCACGACGACATTCGTATGGCAACCGTCAACTCCAAGGCCTGGAGCGAGGTACCCTCGGTAGGCGCGGAAGAGTCCACCGAGGTCGCGCTCTACTGGTCACCGATTGAGCCGGACCTCTTCGAGCGCGCCGAGTGCGAGCAGATTCCTCCGCACGTGCAGGCAGCGCCCAAATCGGCCCATACCATGCCCACTTATCCTCGATAACGCGTCTCGATAACGCACGGAGATCCATACAAAACTGCTATGAAAAACGAAGTCCACGACGTGCTGATCATCGGGTCAGGCCACTCCGGCGGCATGGCCGCAAAGATCCTCACTGAAGCCGGCGTTCGCTGCCTGATGCTGAATGCAGGGCCTGTCGCCAACGTCACACGCGACGCCGCGCGCAAGCCCGCCTACGCGCTTCCTTATCGCGGATTCCGGCCACCGAACCGCATCGAACACGTCTTTCAGGCCAACGAGTTCAACGCGAACGTCTGGGTCGACGAGCAGGAGGTTCCCTACACGTTTGAGCACGATCAGCCTTACAACTGGGTTCGCGTGCGCCTCTTCGGCGGCCGTTCGCTCTTCTGGTCGCGGCAGTCGTTCCGGCTGAGCGATCTTGAGCTCAAGTGCAAGTCGCACGACGGCTTCGGCGAGGACTGGCCCATCAGCTACGCCGATCTCGCTCCTTATTACTCGCGCGTGGAACGCATCTTCCGCGTGTCCGGCGCACTCGACGGCCCGCCGCAGATGCCCAACGGCAGTTTCATCCTTGACGAGTCGCCGTGGTCGGTCTCGATGCAGCGCTTTATTGCCGCCGCCAAGCCGCGTAACATTCCCGTGTGCAAGCAGAGGCGGGCGATGGGCGTCGACGGCCTGGCAAGCTCGGTGAACCTGCTGTTGCCCGACGCCGAGCGCACCGGCAACCTGACCTCGATCGCCGATGCCGTTGTGCGCGAGATCACGATCGACAAAAACACCGGCCTGCCCGACGGCTGCAACTTCGTCGACCGGCTCTCGCGGCGCGAGATGAGCGTGAAGGCCCGCGTGATCATACTCGCCGCGGGAACGCTCGAGAGCACGCGCCTGCTGCTGAACTCGAAGCTAGCCAACTCGAGCGGGCTCGTGGGCCGCTACCTCACTGACCAGATCTACGGCGCCGGCGTGGTCTGCTCCGTGCCTGAAGCGCGCGGCGGCGGCGCGAGCGCCCACGAACATCTCATGGGCGGCAACGCCATCGTACCCCGCTTCCGCAACGTCGACACCAAAAGCGATAAGTTTCTGCGCGGGTACGCCTTCAACGTGAGCAGCATGACAGGCGCCCTGAGTCCCCGCAACTTCGCAGCTTACGGAGCAGAGCTGCAAAAGAAGCTCGATGAGTACCACGGCAGCGGATTCCAAATGACCCTCATGGGCGAGGTGCTGGGCCGCTACGAAAACCACGTCCGCATCGACAAAGACAAGGCCGATGCATGGGGCATTCCCGTCCTGCACATCGACACAAAATATACCGACAACGAGTTCAACATGGCCAAGGACGCCGTTCAGGTTGGCTGCGAACTTGCCGAGGCTGCGGGCTTCGAAGTGCTTTCAAAGAACGACATGCCCAACCCTCCCGGCTATAGCATCCACGAGATCGGCACCTGCCGCATGGGCGACGACCCGAAGAAAAGCGTGTTGAACAAGTGGTGCCAGAGCCACGATCACAAGAATCTCTTTGTCGTCGACGGCGCCAGCTTCACAAGCGGCGGATGGCAGAATCCCACCATGACGATCCTCTCGCTCTCTATGCGCGCATCGGAATATCTGGCCGGCGAAATGAACCGGCAAAACCTCTAGAATATGAGCATGTTCACGCCGCATCCCGTCGCCTTCCTTCGCACGCCCTTCACCGAGACCTCCGCGATTCCCAAGGGCCTCGGCGCAGAGCACGATGCCGAGGGCGTCATCGAGTTTTTGCGCGAATTCGAGGAAGGGCTTCTGGACATCGAGGGCTTCTCGCATCTTTTTGTGCTGTGGGTCTTCGATCGCTCGACCGATTTCGATCTCGTCGCGCACCCGCCCGCCGACGACAAACGGCCGCACGGCGTCTTTTCCACACGCTCACCGCGACGGCCCAACCCGATCGGCCTCACCGTAGTGGAGTTGCTGCGCCGCGATGGAACCTCGCTCCACGTGCGCGGCGTCGACATGCTCGACGGCACGCCCGTCCTCGATGTGAAACCGTATCTGTCGAGCGTTCCCGCAGAGAAACTACGCCGCGGCTGGTTGACGGAAGCAGAGGCGCGCAAAACAGCCGCACACAAAGATTGAGCAACCCTGTTTTTGGCTACGGAATCCCCAACAGCTTGTGCGTCTGCAGGCTCATCCGCCATTGAGGATGCGCAAGACAATACTGCAGCGCAAGTTTGGTGTTGAGTTCGCGGCTGGGCCCATCCATCGGCTGCAGAAAAAAATGGCAAAAGCCGAAGCCCGCGAACTTCTCCGGTTCAGCGCCGGTCTGCGGATACACAAGCTTCAGCTCATCGCCGGTTCGCTGCTTCAGCTCCGTCCCCGCCTTCGGGCTCACGCAGATCCAATCGAGTCCCGCCGGCGCGGCGACGGTCCCATTCGTCTCCACGGCAATCTCAAAACCGCGCGCATGCAGCGCTTCGATGAGAAGCACGTCAAGCTGCAACAGCGGCTCACCGCCCGTGCAAACGACTAATCGCCTTCCCTGCTCCGCCTCGCCCCGCCACGTTCGCGCAACGGCGTCGGCAAGCGCATCCGCCGAAGCGAACTTGCCGCCGCCTGGGCCGTTCGTATCGGCAAAGTCCGTATCGCAGAACTTGCAGATCGCAGAGGCGCGATCCTGCTCGCGGCCCGACCACAGATTGCAGCCCGCAAACCGGCAGAAGACCGCCGCGCGCCCCGTCTGGGCGCCTTCGCCCTGCAGCGTGTAAAAGATCTCTTTGACGGCGTAGCTCATCGCTGCCATCCCGCCGGCGGATAGCGCAGCGGGTCCTCCGTTCCGTTTTCGCGAAAGCCCTTCTGGCGCAGCAGGCAGGAGTCGCACTCCCCGCACGGCTGCCCATCGGGAAACGGATCGTAGCAGCTGCTCGTGAGTCCGTAATCGACGCCAAGCTGGAGGCCCTTTTGAATGATCTGCGCCTTGGTGAGCGCGATGAGCGGCGTGTGAATCTTGAGCTGCTGCCGGCCCTCAACACCGGCCTTGGTCGCCAGATTCGCCATCTTCTCAAAGGCCTCAATGAACTCCGGACGGCAGTCGGGGTAGCCGGAGTAATCGAGTGCGTTCACACCGATGAAAATGTCGCTCGACTCCAGCACCTCGGCCCAGGCCAGTGCAAAAGAAAGAAAGATGGTGTTGCGCGCCGGCACATAGGTGATTGGAATCCCCTCAGCCATCTCATCGGCATCACGCCCTTTGGGCACAGCGATATCGTCCGTAAGCGCAGAACCGCCGAAGACCCGCAGATCAATCGTCGCGATCCGATGCTGCGCCACACCGAGCGAAGCCGCAACGTGCTTCGCCGCTTCCAGCTCCCACGCATGCCGCTGACCATAGGAGAACGAGAGCGCATACGGCTCGTAGCCTTCGGCACGCGCGATGGCGAGAACGGTGGCCGAGTCGAGGCCGCCGCTGAGGAGAACCACGGCTTTTTTCGATTTACTATTCATGCTTGTGCACTGTTGTGCGTATCTTCAGCCCAGTTACAAAAATTGCCAACCCCTCATCTAAGTTATTGGGACTACATCTAGTTTTGAACTCGGTGGCAGTTCTTGAAACATGCAAAAAATCATGATCAGTCTGATTTCTGTGTATCGTTTGAAATTCACAGTTTTCGAGACCCGTCCCAACAATCTCGATGTCAACCGACCAACCCGGATTATCGAGCGATGAAATCGTTATGCCATTACCATGCTCCCAATCCCCATCGCATTGACTAACAAACCACGCCTGAAGCCGCTCAAAGGCTGTCATAAGCGATTACCTGTGTCGGCACTCGGGCCCACACTATTGAAGATCTTCGCTCTTGCCGATGTCCACCGACGCGGCGATCGAAGTGCTCTCGTCAAGATAGGACTCAATGCACCGGTCGAGGATGCCCTTCGCCTCCAGGATGAATTCGATGGCGTCGCGCGCTGCGCCGTGGCCACCGCGGTTGGGCGTCACGTAGTGAGCCTCCGCCTTCACCCGCTCCCGCGCGTTGGCCACTGCCACGGCCAATCCCACCTTGCGCATCACCGGCAGATCGATAATGTCATCGCCCACGTAAGCGATCTCGTCGAGGCTGACCTTGGCCTGAGCGCAGATCTCGGCGACCGGCCTCATCTTAAAGGCCTGGCCCTGATACACATACTCGATCTTCAGGTCACGGGCGCGCGTTGCCACGGTCTCGCTGATGCGTTTGGTGATGACTCCACACTTGAGGCCGGCCATGCGCGCAAGCGAAATTCCCATGCCATCGTGGGCGCTATAGCCTTTGACTTCGACCAGCGTCTCCGACTGCACGCCGAAACCTATATCGTTGTTATGCGCGTCACGAATCTCTTCGCGAACCCCACCCTCTGCAACCGAACGCCCAGGGACGAGCCATATACTCCCATCGGTCCATACGCCATCGACGTCAAAAAGGATGATCTTGATCTTGCGGGCGCGGTCGATCACCGGGCCGGGAGCAGAAAGCGTCATACCTCAATTTTATCGTTTGCGTGCGCTGCTTTGGTTCTCCGGTCTCGCAGGATAATAGAAGCATGGAGAGCAGCCCGCAAACGCCACCCGCGCTCGAGCCCGAAGACTACTACTTCGAGGGGCCCTACATGGTGTTCACCGCTGCCTACCACCTGAAGCGCGGATACTGCTGCGGATCGGGCTGCCGGCACTGCCCGTATCGCGACGCAGATGCAATTCAGTCCGAGCCGCCACCCGAAGCCTGCCCCAAGGACTGAACAGGCGCAGTCCCCGGTGCCGACGGCGTCGGCTCCCTCACCAGCACGGCAAACCGCGGAAACGCAAAACTGCCGCCGGCATCATCGATCACATTGAGCTGGCAGATGTACTGCCCAGGCTTGAGCCCGGTGAGAGGAACATCGAGTTCGACAGCCACGGCATCGCGCCCCTCGACATTCACAGCCTTCGCCTGCACCAGCGGCGTCTCGTACACCTTGGTCGAGCCCTGAATCAGCTCGAGGCTGCTGAGCAGGCTGATGCTCTGCCTGAGCGCCTTCGCCTGATCAGCTTTCGGTTGATCGAGCTCCGTCTTCTCATGCGCCGGATCGTAGATCTCATACAGCAGATACATGTGCTGGTCCTGGCGGAAGACGTGGCTGATGTTGGGTACATACTCCTCGCCGTTCCGCACCAATGGGTCCTGCTTCTTGCTCGGCTGGCGCATCGAGGCCAGAACGATGCTGCTCATCTTGAGCGGGGCCTTCTTCAGATCGGGCAGCGTAATGTTCGCTTCGAACGATCCCATGCGCCCCGTCTGGTTCTCGCGCACCACAAACTTCATGTCGTACTTGCCCGGCGGCAGGTTGAAGCTCGTCGTGTACTCGATATTCTTCTGCCGCGCGCCGAGCGACTGATCGAGATTCAGCTTCACGGTCTCGCGGGCGCGCCCGATGGGCCGCTTTACCTCGTCGAGTACTTCGCCGAGAATGTCCAGCGTCGCCTTGTCCTTGTCGCCGCCCTTCACAAATGGAATCTGCGAGCCGGGCACGAGCAGCGAGACCGGCACATAGAACCGATTCTGGTCGAGGCGGAAGTACATCGCATCCATGTAGACGGCGATGTCCGTAGCCGGCAGGTCGCTGGCGAGCTGGTCGTTTAGCTCCTGCTCGCGGTCTTGGTGGCCAGAGTGCTGGAAGTCCGCGGGCGCGTAGTAGCCGGGCCGGTATTCAAGCTTGATGCCGGGCCTGTCGATCTTGATCGTGAGCTTGCGATACTTGCCGTCGCGCGCTGGATTCGTCGAATGGAATCCAATCGCATAATAGGCCGAAGTATCTTTCTGCACCTGCGCGAACGCTGGAGCAAAGTCGTTCGAATCGAAGAAGGCCTTGCCGCCTGTATCGGTGCTCAGCGTCGCCATCACTTCTTGCGAGGCGAAGTTCTGGTTCATGTTGTTGAGCAGCGCGCCGCCGTTGTATCCGCTGGAACCCCGCAAACTGCCAGTCGACGCATCGCCCAGCGGCCCAATCGCCTGCAGGCCGCGCGTGTCCACGCTGTAGATCGCGAGATTGGCGCGCACAGCGGCGTTCACGGCCGAGCGTAACGAGGCTTCGTTCTCGATGCCGTCGCGCGAAATGCCGCCCGAAAAATACAGCAATGATTTCTTCTCAGAGATCTTCGCCAGCGACTGCGAGATGGCGCGCAAAGCAAACAGCTCACGATCCGCGTTGATGTCGTTGAATTCGCTCTCGTCGGCGGTATAGGCCGTCGTGTCTTCCACCTGGTTCGAGTTGGCGTTCGCGCCCTGTTGGAAGCCCTGGCCCTCGGTGCCGTTGTAGGCTCCCACCGCGTGAATCAACGCGTCTTTATCGGCGGTGAAGTCCTGGTCCACGCTCAGGGTATCGCCGAGCGAAACCAGAGCGACCAGATCGGCAGGCGCCATTTTTTTGCGGAGAAAATCCTGCGCCGCGTCGACGCTGCGCTCCAGATCTTCCGGCTGCATCGACGTAAGATCGAAGAACATCACGATCAGCCGGTGATTGCGCAATTCTTCCGGCTTTGCCACGACAACAGCCTTGCTCCCGTTGCCCGAAGGACCAACAGCCAGCCCGCTTACCGTTGCTTCGTTCAACGGCGTAGCCATCTCCACGCTTTGGAAATCAAATGTGGAGATCTGCTGTTCCTTGCCGTTCTCATAGATACGGAAGTCGCTCTGCTTCAGCCCGCGCACCACTTCGCCGGTCTTCGCGTCGCGCGCAACCACATTTGTCAGCACCAGCTCCGCGTTGGTCTTGAGCACGAAACCAGCCTGCGGTGTAGACGAAACCTGATTCGAATTCTGGGCGAACGCAGCCGGCGCCCCCGGCAGGGCAAGCATCATCGCTGCCAGACTCGCAGTCGTCCGTTGCATCCAGTTCGCTCTACGCTGCCTCACCAAGCGGCTCTCCTAAAACCTGAATCGCGCCATGAATTGAAACTGCCGCATCTGCCCGACCGACGTGACCTCGCCGAAGTTCTGCGAGTTCACCGTGGTGCCCACACCTGTGTACTGCACCGTGTTGAAGACGTTGTCGATCGTGGCGCGAATCTCCATGCTGCGCGTATCACCCAGCTGCGCAGTCTTTGAAAGCGACATGTTGTTTGACACCGTGCCCGGCCCCTCAATCGAGTTCCGCGGAGCATTGCCGAAGTAGTTGCAATAACCTGGCGTATTAACGGGCGCCGCGTAAGCCGTCGGGTTGAACCACTCGTGCAGCGTCCCCCCGCCGGCCGTAGGCGAAGTGCCGGTGAGATTCGGACGCAGCACGCCGCCGGTACCGCAGGCCGTGCTCGCGACAGACGCTTGGTAACTGGGCGAGAGCCACGTTCCCGAAGCAAACCTGAAGGTTCCGGAAACCGAGAACCCTTCAAGAATGTGCGAACCCACACCGGTCGTTACCCAGGACTTGTCGGGGCCAAAGGGCAGTTCATACAGATAGGTTCCGCTCACTGTGTGCCGCACGTCCAAACTCGAATTGCCCAGCTCACCCAGCACGTTCTGCCAGTCCTGCACGCCCACGCCGCCTACGCTCCCGAGAGCGCCCGCGTCATCAATCGAGTGCGAGTACTGGTAGTTCGCGCCCACCGCGATACCTTTGGCGAGCCGCTTGTTCACGCGCACCGTGCCGGCATTGAACTTGGAGAATGAGATCGCCTCCTCGTAACGGAAGTTCAGAGGAAAACACCGCGGGCCGGTGCACGCCGGCGGATCCGTATTCGGACTGCTGGGAACCGCGCGCGGCGCAAGCACGGTATCGAGATGATTGGCGCGCGTGCCGTTGTAACCGAGATTCATCACGATGCCCCAGGGCAGCGTCTTTTGAATGTCGAGATTCCACGCCTGCACGTAGGGCAGCGGATAGTGCGGGGCGAGCGCGTAGTTCCCCAGCGCTTGCGGCGCGGGGAATCCATTGGATAAAGTAAAGCAGGTCATCGGCGCCGTCTGCGCACAGGACGAAGATGCCTGGTTGCCCACCGCTTCCTGATTCGTCTGCTCATTGGTGAACGGCGGCTGATGCGCCATGGTGTTGGCGAAGGTTGCGTATTCACCTACCGTGTAGTTCATGCCGAAGCCCGCTCGCACCACCGTCTGCTTGAACTTGGGCACGCGCCACGCAATCGCCACGCTCGGGCGAAACGCTTTGCGCCAGGGATAGACCAGAGATCTGGGCAGGCCGTTCGTGCCGGCGCTGGCCTCGGCCAGGCTGGTGAATCCTCCATCGGGATTCGTAACCACTTCCGCAAGCCGCCCATATTTTTCCGTATACGGAGCGAAGAATTCGTAGCGCACGCCGTAGTTCAAGGTGAGCGAAGGCCGCATGCGCCAGTCGTCCATGGCATAGGCGTCCACGACGTTGTCGCGCAGGTAGCTCTTGGTCAGCGATGAGTTGAGGCTCGTGGATTGCGGCAGCCCGAGCAGCAAATCGGCAATGGGTGAGCCGGTCCGTGGGTCCTGGCTGCTGTTTTCCGTAAACAATCCGCTGAATGTGAAGCTCCCTGTAGCATTCGAGCCGGCGAGAAAATCCCGATGCACACGGCGATAGTCGCCGCCGAATCGGAGGTTGTGCTTGCCGTGAATCCAGCTCACTATCTCGGAAATCGAAATCGTCTGCGAGATAGAGAAGTTTGGCTGCTGCTGAGTGAAGCTTGAATACTCGCTCAACTGGATATTCGGCAGACCGTAGTTGATGGGCACATCATTCGGCACGCTGATGCCGTAACTGTTGTAAGCGATATTGTCCGCCGTGTTGGTAAAGAAATTCGTCGCCTGGCTATTGCTGCGGTTCCAGTTGGCGTTAAAGATGCTGGTTACGCGGTGATAGCCCACCGTGTAGCCGGCCTGCAGCGAGTCGGAGGTCGATGCGCTCTTGCCGCCGAGGACCGGGATGAAGTTCACAACGTCGGAAGCCGAGTGGCTCCAGTTGTAGTTGAAATTGATGCCCTGGCGCAGTCCTTGGCTTTGCCCGCCGCCGCGCCGGCCAAATCCGCCGAAGCCTCCGCGCCCGCCGGGTTGCGTGGCGTTGGCGCCCAGGCTGCGGTTATAGCGCACGCCGGCCTGCGTCGTGTTCGACTGCGCGGTCGTCAGCAAATGGTAGTTGTACCGGAGTCCGTTGCCGGGCACGAGATTCGGCTCTGGCAGCAGCGGCTGGCAATTCGGATTCGCAAGCGGGCAGTTCAGCAGCGCATAGCCCGGCAGGCTCTGGATGCGCGCCAGCGGAATCTTGTTCGACGGGAACGGCTCCTGCGTCGTCGGATCATAGATCGCCGGCAGGCCCGCCGCGGAAAAGTCGCCCTGCCGCTCAGCCTCGGTTGGTACTATGGCGTACTCATCTTCCGGCGAGGACTGGCGCGAGCCCGCAAGCGTAAGGAAGACCGTATCCTTCCCGCTGGGCTTCGTGAGATGCGGAATATACGGCGCGCTCATGAAGGTGATGGTGAAGCGGTTCTGTCCGTTCGAAGGCTGCTGTTGCGGCTGGCCGAGCAACGCAAAGGGCTGCGCGTTGAAGATCGAGTTGGTGCCGTTCCAAGCCAGAGCGCCATGCGGCTGGCTCGGATCGAAGCCGCGGAAGTTGCCGCGCCCGCCGCCGCCACGGCCTCCGCCAAAACCTCCGCCGCCAAAACCGCCACCCCCGAAACCACCACCACCAAAGCCGCCCCCGCCGAAACCGAACCCTCCGCCACCGAAGCCCCCGCCGCCAAAACCGCCGAAGAGGCCGCCCGTGCCCGGCATCTGCCCACCGTTCTGCGCCCGGTAGGCTTCGATCTGATCGCGCAATTGATCGATATTGACTCCGGCAAGCGGACTCACTTGCCCCGACTGCCCGGTAACGGCGACCGACTCGCCGGAGAAGTCAGAGTTCGACGCGATGGAAGGCAGCGCCGCACCTCCCGCGCCTGCCGCGCCGTTGCCGGTCTCCGTGCCCTCATTCAACGCGCTGGTCAGGTTCAGGCTTTCGGGCCCGTTACCGCCCAACTGCCGGATCACCTGCTCCATCGTGTTTTGCGAACTTTGCGCATTCTGGTCACTGCCCTGCGCTTGCTGGGCGGCCTGCTGGCGTTCCTGTTGCGCGGCGCGCGAGGCAAGAACCAGTTCGAAGTTCACGGAGCCGTCATGGCTGGCGGCATTCAGCACTGCTTCCCCTGAGCTCTGCGCAAACGCGGCAAACTGGGTTCGGATCACGTAACGGCCGTTTTGCGGAATATTGATCGACCACGTGCCGGTGATATCGGTCGTCGTCGAGTATCGTTTGCCGGTGAGCGTGTTCTGTGCGGTGACCGTCACGCCCGGCAGCGGGATGTTCCCGCTCTTCACTACGCCGTGCAGCCTGCCACCGGCAACAACGGCGGCTGCCGGTGCTACCGCGGAATTCGACGGCTGGACAGCCGGGGCTTTGGCGCCTTGTTCTAGCGATGGCGATTGACCATACGCCGCGAGGCATGCACCGCCGCACACAACGATCCCTATCCACCGCCTCGCCGCCCGCCGCATCCTGTCTCCTGAAACCGCGCCTCGTATCTGACTGACGGCGCAACGCTCGTTAAGGTTTACGAGCAGCGGCCCTGGCGTACACTCAGTCATGACTTCTCGCACCAAAGAATCAGCGAGCGCTCCCGCTGTGAAGGGTGAGGTCCCGTGCCATGGCCCTGAGAACGAACTGCAGATGGAGGAGTTGACCCAGTCTACACCGCACGCCATTGTGCACGCGGCACGCGAACTGCTCCTCGAATATGGAAGATTCGTACTCGCCCAGACAGGTGCAGCGCAATTCTGTTTCGGTTCGCTCGAGAAAGAGGCGGATGATCTGCCGGCCAGCTTTCTCGACCAGGGCGGCGGCAGCCTTCTGGCCTTAGTGAAACATCATCCCGCGGGATTCATCGCCTGGCGCGCCCTGACTCCAACCGCCACCGTAGCACCGGACTCTTGGGAAGTGAAGCGTCTCTGGGTCCGTCCCGCCTATCGCGGCCTGCGGCTCGGTCGAACGCTGACCCAGGCGGTCGTCGACCGCGCCGTCGCCGCAGGGCGCAAGGCGGTGTATCTCGACACCGCGCCGCAGTCCATGGCCGCCGCTTACCGGCTCTATCAGGATATGGGCTTTCGTAACTGCGATCGCTACAACGAAAATCCTGTCGAGGGATTGACTTGGATGGTAAAGTCTTTGTAATTGTCGGACCATTGGCTTTCCTTAAGCTACCCAGAGAACCGAGGCTTCTCCATGAAAGTTCTTCGCGTGTTTCTCTACGCTGCACTTGTGCTGTTCAGTGGCTTAAGCGTCAGCGGCCGCGCGCAGCAGCCCGTCACGTTTCCCAGCGGTGACTCAACCGGCCAGGGACTGCTCTATCTGCCGCACGGCGCCGGCCCGCATCCGGCACTGATCGTGATCCACGAGTGGTGGGGCCTGACCGACTGGATCAAGCAGGAAGCCGCCGGCTACGCCTCCCATGGCTATGTCGCGCTTGCCGTCGATCTATATCACGGCAAGGTAGCCGATACGCCCGACCTGGCTCACGAACTCTCCCGCGGGCTGCCGCAGGATCAGGGCGTGCGCGACCTCACCTCAGCGCTGAAATGGCTGAGCGCGCGCAAGGATGTCGATTCGCATCGCATCGGCGCAGTCGGCTGGTGCATGGGCGGGGGCTACGCCATCCAGCTTGCCGTCGCCGCCCCCGAGCTCAAGGCGGTGGCCGTGAATTACGGCGCTTTGCCCACAGACAAATCCGCCCTCCAGCAGATTCAGGCGACAATGATCGGCAACTTCGGTGGGCAGGATCGCGGCATCACTCCGGACTCGGTGCACACCTTCGCAGCCGCCATGCAGTCGATCGGCAAACCCGTCGACGTCAAAATCTATCCTGACGCCGGTCACGCGTTTGAAAATCCAACGAATGCCACCGGCTATCGTCCCGCGGATGCTTCCGACGCGCTGGCCCGAATTGACCGCTTTTTTGCACAGAATTTGCATCCCTGACCGGTTCCCTACCACTTAAGTCACGGTTCGGTGCCTAAAGAGAGGCTTGCAATCGTCGCCGCCGCATGTTAACTCTTAAGGCAACAGAAAAGGTAGCAGAATAATCTTGATATCTGCCCTGCAGGTAAATTCGCGCGGGCACGGGACAGGAATCAAACCGGGATGAAGATCGGCACAACCATTCGTGCATACCGGCTCCAGAAGGGGCTCTCGCAAGGCGACATCGAAAAAAAGACCGGGCTGCTGCGCTGTTATCTCTCGCGCGTAGAGAACGGCCACACCGTTCCTTCGCTCGATACCCTCTCGAAGATCGCGCTGGCCCTCGACCTTCCGATCGCCCAATTCTTCGCCGACGACTCGCTCGGCCGCCAGTTCAACACGCAAAAGCTGTCGGACGAGGAGCTGAAGTTCCTCACCCAGATCCGCCGCTACTCTTCCAATCTTAATGAGAGCGACCGCAAGCTGCTGCTGGCGATGGTCAAGAAGTTCGCGGCTACCGCGATCCGCTAGAAAAAGGCATTGCTGGTAATGCGCCTCAGCCCTGCGGCGGCGCCACGTGCGCAATGTAGAAGCCGAAGAGCACGAGTAATCCCGTGATCATGGCGACGGCGAGCCGCATCCTCTCCTGAAACACGCTCCGCGATGAGCCCACACGCGGCACCAGCGGCAAGGCAAACAGCAGCCCGCAGGCAAAGCCGCCCACGTGCGCCGAATTGTCAACCGACACGCCGGTAAACCCGCTGCCAAAGTTGATCGAAAAGCCAATCACCAGGTTGATGACCGCAAAATAGATCACTGACTTGCGCAGCCGTTTCAGCTCCTGCGCCGGCACCGGCAGCAACTTGGACTTAAGCAGCACAATCAGTACCCCAGCGATGCCGAAGACCGCACCCGAAGCTCCTGCTCCCGCCTGGAAAAACGGCGCGCCCGACGGATCGTGCACCGGCCACACCCAGTTGTAGAACGTCGACAGCAGATTGCCAGCCGCGCCGGTCAAAATGTACGCCGCCATCAAACCCATGGAACCAAGCAGTGGCTCGGCCAACAGTCCCAGGTTCCACAGGCACCACATATTCGTGGCCAGGTGCAGAAAGCCCACATGGACAAACATTGCCGTGACAATCCGCCACCATTCGCCGTAGATCAGCACATTGTTCGGCCGGTCGGCGCCCCAGTGCATCAACTGGTCCACGGTAGGCATCCAGAGGCTGATGCCGTGCGCCACCATGGCTAGAAACACCCCGCAGTTGATTCCCACCAGCAGATACGTGGCAGGAGCTGCCATCCATAGCGGCTTGCGACGCACCGGTTGCGGCGGCGCGGCGCCACCGACTGGAGGCAGAATCTGCGGCAACGGCTCAGAGTCGAAGCCAGCTGGATCCTGTCCGTCGTGCGGAAGAACCGGGGGACGGCTTGCCATACCTTCACTTTAATGCATTTCCATTGCGCTAGAACCGGTTCGTCGCAGAGCAATTGCGTGCGAATTGACCGTTTCCGACGGTGGAAAACCGGCTCAGAAATTGGACCCGTCCCGGGTTGTAGTCTGGAGTGTGGCGTGCTTGCGTAGCCCGAACGGATTTGAGGAGTAGAAGAGTGCATCCAGAGAGCAGCGAAAAGAAGATCCGTCGCGCGTTGCTGAGCGTCACGGACAAAGCAGGTCTCGTCGAATTCGCAAAGGTGCTGGCCGGCTTCGGCGTGGAACTGATTTCAACCGGAGGCACAGCGCGGACGCTGCGCGAGGCCGGCCTCGCAGTAAAGGACATCAGCGAGCTCACCGGCTTTCCTGAAATGCTCGACGGGCGCGTGAAAACCCTGCATCCACGCGTGCACGGCGGCCTGCTCTACGTTCGCGGCAACCAGGAGCACGAAGCCGCTGTAGCGGCACAGGGCATTGCGCCCATCGACATGGTGGTCGTGAATCTTTATGCCTTTGAAAAAACCGCCGCGCAGCCGGGCGTCCCGTTCGGTCACCTGATCGAAAACATCGACATTGGCGGTCCCTCGATGGTACGGTCTGCCGCCAAGAACTTCGAAGACGTGGCCATCGTCACCCGCGTAGTCGATTACCCGGCGCTGATCGAAGAGCTCAAGTCCAGCAACGGCGCCCTGGGCCGCGCAACCCGCTGGCGGCTCGCACGGCAGGCATTCGCGCTCACCGCAGCTTACGACACGGCGATCGCCAACACGCTCGACCGCATCGCCGAAGCTCCTGCCCCCGAAACTCCGGCAACACCAGACACAACGGGCCTGCCTTCTACCCTCCGCATCAACCTGCCTCTGGCGCAATCACTTCGCTACGGCGAAAATCCCCACCAGCGCGCCGCGCTCTATGCCGATGGCTCCGGATTGGGCGTCGCCGGCGCACCACAGTTACAGGGCAAGGAGTTGAGCTTCAACAACCTGGTCGATCTCGATGCCTGCTGGGAACTGGCGCAGGAGTTCGAAGAACCTGCCGTGGTAATTGTGAAGCACACCAACCCCTGCGGCGCCGCCACGGGAGCCACGATTCTCGAGGCATACCAAAAGGCCCTGGCCTGCGATCCCGTTTCCGCCTTCGGCGGCGTGATCGGTATCAATCGAGAGGTTGATGGGGCTGCGGCCGAAGAAATTGCCAAGCTTTTCGTCGAAGCCATCGCCGCTCCCGGTTTCACGGCGGAGGCGCGCGAGCGTTTTGGTGCGAAAAAGAATCTTCGCCTCATCGAAGTGCACTTCGTTCCGGCTCGCCCCGTAGTCAAGCAGGTCTCGGGCGGCATGCTGCTGCAGGATGCCGACACCGGCCGCGTCACCGAATCGGAGCTGAAAGTCGTCACCTGGCGTCCGCCAACTCCGGAAGAACTGCGCAGCCTGCTCTTCGCCTGGCGCGTCTGCAAACACGTCAAATCCAACGCCATCGTCTATGCCCGCGATGGCCAGACCCTCGGCATGGGCGCCGGCCAGATGAGCCGCGTGGATGCAGCCCGCTTTGGGGCGATGAAGGCGGTGCTGCCGCTCCAGGGCTGCGTGGCGGCCTCGGACGCATTCTTCCCATTCCCGGACGGCCTGGAAACCGTGGTTCAGGCTGGCGCAGCGGCAGTGATTCAGCCCGGCGGGTCCGTCAAGGACCAGGATGTAATCGCCGCCGCCGACCGCCTGGGAATCGCCATGGTCTTCACGGGGATACGGCACTTCCGGCATTGAGCCGCGGGTTCACCCGACCGGACGCCCTACGGGCAGATCAGCGCCCGCGGCGTGTAGGGACTCACGAAATTCCCCAAACCGCTGCGCACGCACAACAAATGGCGCGTAAAATCGTCTGTAAGCGTAGGCAGGGCAGCTGTTGTATGGTTGCTCACGCGTTTTTTTCGGCTCTTCGGACCGTTCTTCGCCGGCGGGGAGCCAGAAATGTATGGAATCCCCTGCATGATGAACAAAGTAGCCCACCCACCGACTTCCCTGCTTCAGCTAGCCGCCGCCACGCTCGTTGTCCTGCCTACGGCATTCGCATCCGCCCAAAGCAATCCCTCGGCGGCGACGCAGAGCGCCCAGCAGCCTTCCATTTCGGCGGCAAAGGTTAAGGCGCCGTCCACCGTCGAGCAGGAGCCCAATCGCGCCCAGTCCTACTTTCATTCGGCGTTGGCGGCCACGTATGAGGACGACGCGATCTCGGAAGGCAAGTCGGAGGATGTGACTCAGGCGATCGAACAATACAAGCTCGCACTGAACGCCGATCCGGGTTCGCCTGAGCTGATGAACGCTCTCGCCGATCTTTACTTCCGCACTCCAGGCCACGAGCACGAAGCCGAAGTAACCGCCCGCACTCTGCTCAAAACGCATCCCGAGAATATCGATGCCCACAAGCTGCTCGGCCGCATTTACCTGCGCCAGCTCGGCGAAGGAGAAAACGCAGTCTCTTCCTCTTCACCCGCCGGCAACGTGCTGGATCAGGCGATCGCCGAATTCGAGAAGATCGTCGCCCTGCAGCCCAGGAGCGTGGAAGACCGCATGGTGCTGGGCCAGCTCTATACCGTGAAGCATCAGCCGCAAAAGGCCGAGGAAGAGTTCAAGACCGCCCAGGCGATCGAGCCCGAGTCAGAAGACGTGGTGTTGAATCTCGCCCGTCTCTACGCGGAGAGCGGAGATTTGCAGCATGCCGTCAAAGTCATTGAAGCAGTTCCCGAATCGGACCGCACGCCCAAGATGGAGTTCACGCTGGGCGCGGCCTACGAGCAACTGAAGCAGCCGAAAGACGCCATCGCCGCCTATAAGCGGGCTGAAGATATGGAGCCAGGCGATGTGCGGACCATAGATGCGCTGGCCCAGGCGCTTTTCAACAACGAGCAGTACGACGATGCCCTCAAGCAGTACAAGAATCTCGCTGAAAACGATCCGGAAAACAACGAAGCCCTGATCCACATCTCGGAGATTCAGCGCAAGCAGGGCAAATATGACGACGCCCTGGCCACCATCAACAAGGCGCTGAAGATCGATCCCACCTCGCTCGAAGCCGGTTACAACCAGGGATTGCTGCTCGACGTGCTGGGCCGGTTTGATGAGGCCGCGCAGGCCTACCAGAAGATGGTCGATCTCACCTCCCACGCGAACGGCGCCTATACGGAAGAGGAAAAAAACAACCGCAGCATCTTCCTCGAACGGCTGGGTGCGGTCTATCTCGAACAGAACAAGACCGACCAGTCCGTCGCCACATACCAGAAGATGATCGATATGGGCGGTGACAACGCAGTGCGCGGCTACCAGGGGCAGGTCGACGCTTACCAGACCGCCAAACAGTTCGACAAGGCCCTTCAGATTTCGCAGAAGGCCGTCGAAGCGAATCCGAAGAACCGCGACCTGAAGCTGATGCTCGCCGGCGAGCTTGCCGATCAGGGCAAGCCCGACGAAGGTCTGGCCATGGCCAAGGCGCTGCTCAACAACTCTGCCGACAATGACCGCACAGTCTGGTTCGCCATCGGACAGATGGACATTCGTCTGCGCCGCTGGAAAGATGCGGAAGACGCCTTCGCCAAGGGCGAGCCGCTGGCCACCAAGAAGGAAGATCGCACCTACCTCCTCTTCCTCAAAGGCGAACTGGCTGATCGCCAGAAGCACATGGACCAGGCGGAGCAGTTCTTCCGTCAGGCGCTTGATCTTGACCCTGCCAACGCCATGACCCTGAACTATCTCGGGTACATGCTTGCCGACAAGGGCGTGCGCCTGCCGGAAGCCCTGAAGCTGATCCGAAAGGCCGTTGATATCGAGCCCATGAACGGCGCATATCTCGACTCGCTGGGCTGGGTCTACTTCAAGCTCGGCGACTACGAACAGGCTGAAGACAATCTGCGCCAGGCCGTGCAGCGCGACCAGACCGATCCCACCGTCCACGAGCACCTGGGCGATCTGTACGACAAGACCGGGCGCATTCGCCTCGCGGCCGCGCAATGGGAGCTCTCGCTGGCTGAGTTTGGCAAATCATCTCCGGCAGACGTCGAGCCAGGCGATGTGGCTAAGGTCCAGAAGAAACTCGAGAGCGCTCGTGTCAAGCTCGCCAAGGAAGAAGACTCCATTATTCAGCCCAAACCCGAGTAGAAGCGGGCGCAGCACATCCTTTTCTGCATTTCTAACGGCGGCCTTCCTTGCATGGAAGAGCCGCCGTTGCTCTCTTTAACGGCTTCCCTCCGCAGACGCGATATAGACCCCCACATTGCTCTTATCCACCAGCGTGGTGCCGGTATCGACAAACACTGGGTAAGGAGCGAAGGAGTCGGCGCTATAGTCCTTGCTCAGATCCTTGGGCGGAGAGTGGTAGATCTCGTCCAGCGCCTTCAGCCCGACGTAGGCCATCGAATAAGGCTTCTGCACAATTGTGGAGTCAATCGTACCGGCCTTGATTCCATCCAGCGTATCCTGACTCGCATCCCACGCCATCAGCAGCCGGTCGGTCGCGCCGGTGCGTTTCACCGCGTCGGCCACCATTTTGCCTGAGGCCGAGTCGAGACAGATAAACGCATCGATCTTCTTCGGCCCCGTCTGGGCCATGAACTGCTGCGTCCTGTCGAAGGCCACCCGCGGATCGCCCTTAATGTCGACCACTTCCACAATGTTGATCCCGGGCCGCGTGGAAAACACATCCTTGAAGCCCTTGAGCCTCTCATCCGTGTTCGCCTGGCCGCCCAGGGTGAAGAAGACGACATTTCCCTTGCCGCCCAGCTTCGCGATCACACGCTGGCCCCCCAACCGTCCCGCCTCCAGGTTGTTGGTGCCGATGAAAAACAGCCTCCGGCTACCCGATGCATCGGAGTCCATCGTGACGACCGGAATGCCTGCCGCAATAGCCGCATTGATCTCCGGCTGCAGTACCGAGGCATCTGCGACAGAGATCAGAATGCCCGCCGGTTTCGCCGCAACCGCGCTCTGCAGGGCCGCAAGCTCAGCCTGTGGATCGTGACCGTCAGGCCCTGCCACTCGCGCAGTCACTCCGTATTGCGTTGCCGCGTGCTTGAATCCAGCCACGGCAGTCTGCCAGTAAGGCAAGGCCAGGTTGGATGCAACCAGGTAATACACTTCCTTGTCCGAGTGTCTGGCTCCACATCCCGATGTAAGCCCAACCGCGAGCGCCAGTACGACGAGCGCTGCTTTCTTGGCCGTTTTCATGGCTACCCTCCCGTAATCGATCGGAATTGTGTACGGCCGGCAGGTCCGGATCGACGCACGAACCGGCCGCCGAAAAATCCGGCAGGATGGTACTCCGTCCGCACAAGATTGTCCATGAGCTTCTCCCGGTTGTCTTTTCTTCGCGGCCGCAGCCTGCGATATAACCAGAAGAGAACGGATGCGCGAAAATCCAGTCACATCTCTTTCGCCTGCCGAGTTGAGTCGCCCGCTTCCTCCCGGCATTGCCGCACGCGGTGAGGCCGGCGGCGTGTTGGCCCAGCGCGTGCACCACGAACAGCCGCACGCCTACCGCACTCCCTTTGCCCGCGATGCCGCGCGCGTCCTCCATACGCGTGCCTTTCGGCGCCTGGCCGGCAAGACGCAGGTCTTCTCCCGTCTGCCCGGCGACCCGCTCAGTGATCACTTCCGCAGCCGGCTGACGCACACGCTTGAAGTCACGCAGATCGCCCGCACGCTAGCAGGCGCTTTAGGACTGAATACGGAGCTGGCTGAAGCGCTTGCGCTCGTACACGATATCGGCCATTCACCCTTTGGTCACGCCGGGGAAACGGCTCTCGACCGCGCGCTGAAGGCCCATGGCCTCGGCTTCGATCACAACCTGCATGCGTTGCGCATCGTCACATGGTTCGAAGAGCGCTATCCCGCCTTTCGCGGACTCAATCTGACTCTCGGGGTGCGAGAGGGCATCGTCAAGCACTCGCGCGACTACTCCGCCGCCGAACATCCCGAGCTTGCCGAATACTTCCTTGACGAGTTTCCGCCGCTCGAAGCGCAGCTCATCGACCTTGCCGATGAGATCGCCTATCTAACCGCCGATCTCGACGACGGTCTCGATTCGGGAATTCTCCATCTGGAACAGGTGCGCGAAGCGGTGCCGCTCTTCCGCAGCTTTCACGACGCCGCGCTCAACAACTTTCCCCACGCTGCGCCGCGGCTGGCCATCTATGACGCGCTGCGCCGCCTCTTGAACGCACTGGTTTCGGACCTGCTGCATGCAGTGCACGCGCGCATTGCCGAACTGGGCGCTTGCACACTGGCCGACATCCGCCGCGCTCCCGCGCGCGTCGCTGCATTCAGCGCAGAAATGGAACCGGTGCGCGCCGCCGCGAAAGATTTTCTCTACGCCAGCTTTTACAACTCACCCGACCTGGAAGATGTGCACCGCCACGCGGAGCAGGTTGTCACCGGCCTCTTCACGGCGCTCCTGCAGGAACCCGAGCTTATGCCCGAAGATCACCAGGCGCAGATTCCCACCCAAGGCCTGGCGCGCACCGTAACCGACTACATCGCCGGCATGACCGACAGCTACATTGAACAATTGTGGACGCGCTACCGCGCGCAATAGATGATTCGCTTATTTGGCGGGAAGAAACTCGATCTGCGCCAAATCAGCAAGCTCCTTGAATCCGTAGTCTGCGGTGATGAGCTTATGATCCGGCGAGCTCATGGCGAGATCCAGAGCAAAACCGTCGGCATAGGCGATCCTTCGATCCACTTTCAGTGCTGCGGCTCGCACGGCGTGCTCTCCCGTTGCGGGGACGATCGTCACCTCGCTCGGAAGAAGGGTGTTGAGGATACGCATCTGCTCTTCGGCTCCGAGCCGCACCCGCAATCGTCCTGCAACTTCGCCCCATTGGATGGCGGAGATCCACGCGTTCACCTGCCAGCCCACACACGCGCGCAGAATCTCTTCCACCCGGTCCGCACCCGCCTCGTCGTCGACAAACCGGAGCACGGCGGAGGAATGCAGAACGTAGGTGACCATCGGCTCTTCTCACCAGCCTTCTTCGGAAAGCTCGCGTTCTCGTTCGCGTTTGCGTTCCTCAAGAAGAGCATCTGCCATGGAAGGACCGCCGGCAGTATAGCCGCGCATCTGTTCAATCCGGCGCAGCTTTGCCGCCTGGCTCTGCGGATCAAGGATGACCCGGCCACCCTCCACCTGGAGAGAAATGCGAGTTCCGGGAACGATTCCAAGCTCATCGCGAATAGAGGCCGGGATCACCATCTGTCCCTTGCTGCTTACCGTCACGTAGGTTGGCTTCGCGTCCCTGTCCATGACTTACATTCTACCTATCTGTAAGACGGAAACGGGAAATAAGCTATGAGCGATCGGTCTTACCTACAGCGCTTATTGCACCGTCCCCTTCGGCCGCAACCGCCGCATATCCATCGCGCAGGCAACCGCATTTTGCGCATTCAAGCGCAGATTGTCCGAAGCCACCCAGAGCCATAGCCGCTCCACTGCTCCGGTGCGCCGGCCCGCCGGCTCTGGACGCAGCCGCACCAGAAGGTCATTCTGGCCGGTAGCAGCCAGATTCGAGGGAGAATCCGTGTCTTCGAGCACCAGGTCCAGGTGCTCGCCGCTCAGCGCCTCCTCGAGCGCCGTCACGGAGACCGGCCGCTCCAACTCCACAGCGATCGAAAACGTGTGGCCGTGGAAGACGGGAGCGTGCACCACCTGCAACCCAAGCGCCGGCCATCTGCCGCCGCCGAGCGCGTCATAGTGGCGGCGAACGCGCGCCTCCGCCGCGGCGAGGTTCACGGAAGCCGCCTCGCCCATACCGCTAAGCAGATTGTAGGCTGCCTGCGCGTCGTAGATCGCCCGCGGCAGCGACTGAAAGCTGAGCAGGCTCACCGTCTGCTGATGCAGCTCGTCCATCGCGGCGCGGCCAAACTCACTGGCCGGTTCGAGAACCGTCGCTGCGGCAAACCGCACCGGCGCCGCCTGCTGCAGCCGTTCCATCAGCAGCCCCAGCGCGATAGCGGCAGGATGCGCGGGAATCACGGCCGGCGTCAGAAGATCCATTGAGACCTTATCCGGTCCCATCCATGGAGCGCGTACCAGCACGCCCGCCTCATGGTCCAGCGCCCCGGACAGATCGAGCACTGTGGAGCCCGCCTGCTGCGCCCGACGCCAATGGTCCAGCGTGAGTTTCTCCGTGCCGCAGAAGAAAGTGAAGTCGGAATGGTCGAAGGCATCGGCCCTGACGGCTTGAATGAATGTCACCTCGTCGCCCACCTGGTCCAGCTGGCCCTGGGCCTGCTCCTCATCGAGCAGCGCAAAATTGGCCGCCGCCAGCGGCGACTCCGACAGAGCATCCTTCAGTTCACGGCCCAATAGGGTTGAAGCTCCGGCAATAGCAATCTTGAACACGGGGGCATCCTTCTCAGGAACAGCAAGCCCGCTCGGGAGCGGGGTTGGTAAGGCAGCGGGTGCAATGCGGGTGTGCTAATTCGTGTGCACGTTCGTGTAATTCGTCGAATCGCGCGTGAGGCGGTGCAAGGAAAAGCTAGTCGGTAAATCTCGGTCCGTAGGAATCAGGCTCGGCAGCGCTGCTGCGCGAGGACTCGGCCTCCGGTCTTCGCCGGCGTCGCCGTGACCAGCTGTACGCCGCCCGCGCCCAGATGCCGGAGAACATGTAGGCCAGCGCAAACAAAAAAATCATCACGTTGGAGTAGCGCAGCGTGATGTAAGCCACCACAGCCAGCACTGCCAGCAACTGGAACGGATGCTGCCGCGAGAGGTTGATCTCCTTGGCCGACCAGAAACGCCACGTGCTCACCATCAGGAAGCCTGCCACACCTACCAGGATCAGCCATGGAAGGGAGATCCACCACGACTGCACCGGAATGCCATAGCAGAGATGAATCGTCGCTGCCAGCAGCCCCGCCGCAGCCGGGATGGGCATGCCGACAAAATATTTCCGCCCGGGCCGGCCCGGGTTGCGCGGCAGCGGATCGTGGCTGATGTTGAACCGCGCCAGGCGCGAGGCGCCGCAAAGAAGAAACATGAAGCTGATAAAGGCGCCGGCCTGGATCAGGTGTTGCCGTAGCCGCGGATCCAGGGACTGCGGCAGAAAATGAAATCCCCAAACGAAGGCCAGCAGGCTGGGCGCCACGCCGAAGGCGACCACATCGGCCAGAGAATCAAGTTCCCTGCCGAAGTCGCTGGTCGTATTGGTCATGCGGGCAATGCGGCCATCGAGGGCGTCGAATGGGATGGCAAAGAGAATCGCGATCGCCGCCCAGTCCAGATGCGACTCCGTGTTGGCGCTGATTGCGGCGATGGTCTGCGTAATCGAAAAATAGCCCGCACCGATATTGCCTGCCGTAAACAGGGATGGCAGCAGGTACATGCCCCGGCGCAGGCGGGCCTGATTGCGCGCTCTCGCCAGATTCGGGTCGTGATTCACGCACCGTCTCCCTGGGGCACGGCGGCAAGCACACTCGCGCCGCCCTTTACCCGATCGCCCACCTTCACGCGCAACACCGCATTTGCGGGAAACACGACATCCACCCTTGACCCGAATTTGATGAGTCCCACACGTTGGCCGCGTGCCACCGTCTGGCCCTCGCTATAAACAAATACGATGCGCCTCGCCAGCAAGCCGGCAATCTGCTTGAACGTCACCTCGATCCCCGCATCAGGGCCCTGGCCGCGCACCGTCACCACGTTTTGCTCATTGCGCTCCGCGGATTCGGGGTTCATCGCATTCACATATTTACCGGTCTGATAACGGACGCTGCTCAGCACGCCGCTGATCGGCGCGCGATTCACATGCACATCGAAGACGCTCAAAAAGATGCTGATCCGCTGCCGGGGTCCTGCGGGAGTCGAAATGCTGGCAGTTTCGGTTACGAGACCATCGCCGGGCGAGACAATCAGCCCGGAGCCGGAAGGAATTGTGCGTTCGGGATCGCGGAAAAACCAGAGGAAAAAACAGGCCAGAAGCACCGGCAGAATCGCCCACATCCAATTGCGTGTGAACCACATCACCGCTGCCGCCACAATCAGCAGACTGATGCCGTAGATGTAACCGTCGCGAACCATCGTCCCAACGATTATACGGGCATCGGCTATACGGTCATCAGCGTCGCGCCGTTGCGGGAGACGCACACACTCACCGTGGGACACACTCGCGGAGCCCATCGCCCGTTAAATTGTCCGCGAAAGACGCTACACCGTCGCTGGCATCCTGCGTTCCAGCGCGTAGATCAGGTCTTTGGCGTGCAATTTGAGCTTCTTCAAACGTACTTCTTCCAGTTGTTCATCCGTGCTGAGATAGGGTTTTTGAAGCAATTCTTCCAGCCGCTGAGCGTAGCGTCGATGTTCTGCGTGAAGGCGGTCTATCTCTTCGCCCAGCGCGGCATCCTTTACTTCGTCCATCCAGCACCTCCTCGTTCCATGACCGGAACGGCGACCGCCGTCATTCACGGAACACTAACATATACCGCCGTCGAGGGACGCTCCGCAAGCGGTCAGACGGCAAAAAGTAACGAATGCCTGTGAATTTCCCCGAGAAGAACCACCAGGCGTGATCGTGGTCACGATCAAGGGTGTCAGGCCGGACCGATCATGCCGGTCGGCCAGCAGCAAAGGTCGCAATTGTACGTTTCCTAATTAGACAAGACGCAGAGCCATCAAAACTGCATCCTCTTGCGGATCAGCGTAGTAGCGGCTGCGAGTTCCAGTCTGTTTGAAGTTCTGCGCGGTGTAAAACCGGATCGCCGTCAAGTTGGAGGCGCGCACCTCCAGCAGCAGTTCCTGCACGCCAGCCACCTGCAGCTCAGCGGCCAGAGCCGCGAACAGCCGCCGACCCACACTGCGCCGCTGAACCCGTGCATCAACGGCGATACTTTCGAGCTCCGCTTCCGGCGGAATCAGGCTGGCGATAGCGAACCCGGTGACGTTCCCGCTGTCCGGATCCTGCGCGACCAGCGCAACGCGAGGAGGCGGACCATCACTTCGCAGTGCCTCTTCATACAATTTCCGGGACCAATGAGGCGCCTCGGTAAGAGCATCCGCAATACGAACCACCTGCTCGAGATCGGTTTCCGACAAGCGCCGAATCTCGATCTTCTCCGCGTCGAAGCTCATTGCCTTCCCAGCTCCGTCGCCGCATCGCCGAAGATCTCCGCATCCGACCGGCGCAGATAATGCCCGTCCAGCAGAGCCAGGTCGGCCACCACGCCCGCAATCAGCCGTGACTCGCCCAGCCGCAGCGCATCCACAGCCAGCGGAGCGTCGGCTCGGACGACCTGCGTCTCCGGCCATGCAACAGCCAGCATCGCCGCTGCAGCGTCGTCGCAGACCGCTAGGCGCATGGGCGCTGGCTGTACGGCCGCAAGCTCCTGCAGCCCGGCCAGCAGTTCCTCCGGCTCGCGCCCCGTGCGCTCCAGCCGCAGAAAAAGCTCGCCCCGATGCGCATCCAGCGCCGCCGACGGCACGCCCGCCTTGCGCGAAAGAACCAGGAGCCGCGAGAGCGCCACCACCGGCAGCTGCGCCGTCTCGGCCAGCCCCTTGACGGCGCTCAGTCCCACGCGGACGCCGGTAAAGCTCCCCGGCCCATTCACCACGATGATTCCGCCCAGATCACCCAGCCGGGACCCCGCCGTATGCAATACATCGCGAACGGCGGCAACCAGCGTGGCCGAGTAAGTGCGCCCTTCAAGCTCGGCCTGCCCGAGCACCTCCAGGTCGCGCCCGGCAAGCCGCCCAAGGGCCACCGAGCCCGAAGGACCGCAGGTGTCAATGGCCAGGATGGGGGCGCCGGTCAGCATCGACTGCTTCAGACTACGGCCAGCGCCTGGTCCAGATCGGCGATCAGGTCTTCCTTGTCTTCGATCCCGATAGAAAGCCGGATGCGGCCCTCGTTGATCCCCATCGATCTTCGGACCTCTTCGCTTACCGAGCCGTGCGTCGTGGTGGCCGAATGCGAGGCCAGCGACTCCACGCCGCCCAGCGATTCCGCGTTGAGGAAGATCTTGATCGCCTTCAGGAACCGCGCCGCCTCATCGCGCGACTTCAGCTCAAAACTCATCATCGACCCGAAGCCCTTCTGCTGCTTCGCCGCCAGATCGTACTGCGGATGGCTCTTCAATCCCGGATAGGCCAGCTTGCTGACCTTGGCGTGCGTCGACAGGAACTCCGCCACAGCGCGGCCGTTCTCTTCGTGCTTCTGCACGCGCAGAGGCAGCGTCTTGATGCCGCGCAGCACCAGGAAGCACTCAAACGGCGACATCACGCCGCCGGCCGCCTTCTGCACCAGCACAAAGCGCTCCTTGTGCTCCGGCTTGGTGCCGATCAGCGCTCCACCCAGCCCGTCGGAGTGGCCGTTCAGATACTTCGTCGTCGAGTGCATCACGATGTCCGCGCCCAGCGCGATCGGGCTCTGCAGCACCGGCGACAGGAACGTATTGTCCACGCTCACCTCGGCGCCGTGTGCGTGCGCAATGCGGCTCACGCCGGCAATGTCCGTCAGCACCATCAGCGGGTTGCTGGGCGTCTCGATGTGCACCAGCTTGGTGTTCTTGCGCATGGCGCGCTCCACGGCGGCCAGGTCGCTGGTGTCCACATATTCAATCTCGATGCCGTAGCCGCTGATGATCTGGTCGAACAGGCGCACGGTCCCAGCATAGACATCACGCGAGCAGATCACATGATCGCCCGCGCGCAGCATCGCCACCAGCCCGGTGATCGCCGCCATGCCGGTGGTAAACGCGTGGCCGCTGTGGCCGCCTTCCAGTGCGGCCAGCGCCGTCTCCAGGCGGTCGCGGGTGGGGTTGCCGGCCCGCGAGTAGTCCCAGCCGCGGTCAGTGCCGATGCCGGTGAGTTCAAAGGTCGAGGAAAGGTAAACGGGGACATTCACCGCGCCCGTTTGCGGGTCGGGATGCTGGCCGGCATGTACGGCAAGAGTCGAGTATCTGTATTCGGGCATACGTACGATTCGCTTATGGCTCCTGCCTCTAGCTTATCGCGTGCAACTCGGGCGGTTCGCCTATCGCACCCCCGAGGACCGCACCAAGTCCCCGGCTCCCGGCTCTTTGCCACGGAGCTGATCCCGTTTGTAACAATTCTGAGCTTTACTTCACGCGGAACGATGCTGCAAAACTTAGCTGCCGCCCGCCGCCGTCGCCCTTTCCCGACGTGCCACGGGAAAGTAACCGGTTCGCGTACGCACCGTGAGCTTGCCCATACCCTTGGCCTCCGCCGTTACCTCGACGCGCCGGAAACCCGGCACCGTCGTGGGCTTCGTCGAGCGGTAGCCAAGCGTGTACTGGGTGCGGATGTCGCGCGCCACTTCCGCGGCAATCTGGTCCACCTCTTCGATCGACTTCGGGAAGAAGGCCATGCCGCCGGTCTCGGTCGAAAGCATCTGCAGGGCGCGCCGTGCGTGGCGCACCTCGGCACGGCTCATCTCGTCCCCGAAGAGCAGGCCGATGGTGTAGATCACCGGTCCGGAGAGCTGCTGCACGCGGCGGATGGTCTGCTCCAGGTTCAACGTCGAAGCGTTATCTTCGCCATCCGTGATCAGCACCAGCACCTGCTTGGGCCGCTTTCCGTCATTCACCAGCTTGTCCGCCGAAGCCACAACCGCGTCGTAAAGCGCCGTGCCGCCGCGCGAGTCGATGTGCGCCAGGCCATCGCGCAACTTGTTCACACTGGAAGTAAAGTCGCAGTCGATAAACGCCTCATCGGAGAAGTTCACCACGAAGGCTTCGTCCTGCGGATTCGAAGCCTGCACCAGATCCAGTGCAGATTTGTTCACCGAGGGCCGCTTGCGGTACATCGATCCCGAATTATCGATCACCAGGCCAATGGAAACCGGAAGGTCCGTGTGCTGGAAGCTGAGCAGCGTCTGCTTCACGCCATCTTCGTATACCTGGAAGTCGTCCTTGGTCAGTGTCTGGACCAGCTGGCTGCCATTGAGAACCGTCGCATTCAGTACCACTTCCTCTACGTCGGTGCGCAGAACATAGCCGCCGCCCTCTTTGGGTAGCGGAGCCGCCGAAGGAGCGGGCGCTGTTCCCTCCGGCGCACGGACCGGGTCGGCATCGGACGGCAGCGTGGGAGCCTGGCCGGATGCCTGAAACGCAGCCTCTCTCGCGTCGGCCGGCGTGGCAACCGAAGCAGCAGATGCGGATTGTGCGGAAAGCGTGAGCACGGCTCCCGATAGCAAAGCCGCGCAGATCGCGTTATTGCAAAGGCGCATAGTAGCCGGTACGAGCATAGACGGTGAGCGGAGGCAGTCCCGGCGGGGGATTGACCTTCACTTTCACTTTACGCCACTTGCCGTCACGGTTCAGATCCTTGGGCTTGTATCCAATAACATATTGATTTCGCAGCTCCGTCGAGATCTTCTCGGCGATATCGCTCATTTCGTCCACATCGTCGACGCGGAACAGCCGCCCGCCCGTCGAGTCGCTCAAATCCTCAAGCAGCTGCGGCCCGGTCCGTTCCTCGGGCGTCGGCGCGTACGGGTCAAAGATGCCGATGGAGTAAATCTCCACATCGGACTCGCGTACCTGGGCGCGCACTTCTCCTTCGGTATAACGGGAGCGGTTATCGCCGCCGTCGGAAACCACCAGCAACGCCTTGCGCTCGTGCCGCGCATCCTTCATCTTGGCGACACCGTAATAGATCGCATCCAGCAGCGCCGTGCGATGTGCCGCGTGCACCGTCGCCAGCCGCGCCTGGATATCCTCGACCGAACTGGTGAAGTCTTCGATCAGTTCCGGCCGGTCATTGAACCCGATGACGAAAAACTCGTCCTGCGGGTTGGCGGTTTTGATGAACTGCAGAATCGCGTCTTTGGCGCGCATCAGTTTGGACGTCATCGAGCCGGAGAGGTCGAAGATGATGCCGATCGAGACCGGCGCATCTTCACAGGCAAAGCTCGAGATGTTCTGTTGACCATTGTTCTCGAAGATCGTAAAGTCGTCTTTTTCCAGGCCGGTGACGAGCCTGTTCATCGGATCGGTGATGGTGACCGGCACCAGGACCATGTCCACATCCATCCGGATGAACGAACCGGGATGTACCTTGAGCGCCTTGATTCCGGTTTCTGCGGGAGCTTCCGCGCCGTGGGGCTCCGCCGTGGACGCGGTAGCCGCTGCAGGCGGCTGAACATGCACCCGGTTGAGCGGATCGTCCTGCTGGCCATATGTCAGGCACGGCAGCAGGGCCAGAGCCAATAAACCCGCCAACTGGCGGACCAGCTTGAGGTTGCCGCCCCTGGTAACCGAGACCCGCGAAAGGGGGAGCGTCGTCATACAAGAACCCCTTGAGGTTGGACGCGATAGTAGCATGTTTGGCGCGTCTTAGGTGTAACCAGATTGTAATCCCGGATTTCATCCCGGTAACACCGGCGGTTCGCGCATCCAGGTCCCCCGGGATCGTTCCGGAGGCTGGGATACAATCGAGCCTGAGCGCACCGAAGTACCTTTTCAGGTGAGATGCCGGGCTCGGCGCGCGGATGTTCCTTTTGCACGCGGAGCACGATCTCTCTCATGGCTCGCATTTACCCGTTTCGCGCCTGGCGCTACAATCCTTCAACGGTTCGCCTGGATGATGTAGTCACCCAGCCTTACGACAAGATATCTCCTGCGATGCAGCAGGCTTATTATCAGCGAAGCCCCTATAATCTGGTCCGCATTATTCTCGGACTGCCTGAACTCTTCGATGCCGAACAAGGCGAGAATGTCTACACCCGCGCAGCCCGGGATTTTCGCGCCTGGCGGGAGCAGGGCGTGCTGGTGCAGGAAAAGGAACCCTGCGTCTTCGCCTACGCGCAGCGGTTTACTGTGCCAGGAACAGATATCGTGAAGGAACGCCGCGGCTTCATCTCGCTGGGCAAGCTGCACGAGTACGCGGAACAAGTCGTTTTCCGGCACGAACAGACCCTCACCGGGCCCAAGGCTGATCGGCTGAATCTGCTCAAGGCCACCCGCGCGCACTACGGCCAGGTCTTCATGCTCTACTCGGATCCTGCACGCGCCGTGGAAAGCATTCTTTATAACGGCGGAGCTGCCGATGCCGAAGTCACTGACGAATACGGCGTGCAGCACCGGCTCTGGCGCATCAGCGATCCGGCGACCATCAACCTGCTGGCGACCGCTATGGCCGACAAAAAGCTCATCATCGCCGACGGACACCATCGCTATGAGACGGCGCTTCAATATGCGAAGTCCCATGCCGGCAACGGCACCGCCCGAGCCGAGCACAGCGTGACTCAGTTGCCGCAGCCGCCCTATCCGGAAGCGGCCGTCATGATGACCTTCGTCAACATGGACTCCGACGGTCTGGTCATCCTTCCCACGCATCGCGTGGTCCACAGCCTGCAGGGCTTCGACGTGGCCGCGTTCGCCAAAGCGGCCGAGCAGTTTTTTGCCGTAAGCGCCCTGCCTGCGGGCGACGCCGAGCGCTGCTTGCAGACACTCAAAAATGAGACTGGGCCCGCCTTCGTGGCTGTGATCCCAAACGGCGCTCTCCTTCTGCGCTCGAAACCCGAATCAACGGCCGCTCTGGCCGGCGTGCCGGAACGCCAGCGGCAGCTCGACCTCACCCATCTGCACGCGCTGGTACTCGACCGCCTGCTCGGCCTCGATGCAGAAAAGGTGAGCCAGCAGACCAACATCCGCTATCTCCGCGACGCCGGAGAAGCTGTGGAGCAGGTGCGCCGCGGTGAAGCCGACATCGCCTTCCTCACCAATCCGGTAACCATGGAGCAGTTGAAGGAGGTCGCCTTTGCCGGCGAGGTGATGCCGCAGAAATCCACTGACTTCTATCCCAAGCTGCTCAGCGGCCTGACAATCTATGCGCTGGAGTAACCGCAGCCCAAACCGTGCACCTCAAAGCCGTGCACCCGGAATGCTGATCGCTTGTTTTGCAGCAATGGCATCCGTCTCCGCCGCGGCGCAGGCGCCGGCAGCGCCCACGCCCCGCTTTGTCGTAGTGCTCGACGCAGCCCATGGCGGCACCGATTCCGGCGGGCACAGTGGCAGCTGGACCGAGAAATCCTTCACACTGGCTTTGAGCGTTCGCCTGCGCTCGCTGCTGACCGCGCGCGGCATCTCCGTGGTGACCACTCGGGAATCGGACGCGACCCTTCTTACGGAGCGCCGCACCGAGATTGCCAATCACGCGAACGCCCAGGCCTGCCTCGACCTCCACGCCTCGTTGAGCGGCCAGGGAATTCATCTGTTTGCCTCTTCGCTCGCTCCGGCTGCCCCGGCGCGTTTTGAGCCGTGGAGAACTGCGCAGGCAGCCTCGATTACCCACAGCCTCGCGCTGGCCGGAGTATTGAACGCGGCGCTCCAGCACGCCAGCATGTCGGTCACCCTCGGCCGCACGGCTCTTCCTGCCGTAGACAGCATGACCTGCCCCGCCGTAGCAGTGGAAATCGCCCCGGAAGCCACCGGCGCCCGCCCGCAGGGCGAATCGGCGACCGATAGCCTCAACGATCCCGCCTACCAGGCGCGCGTGGCCGAGGCTCTCGCCGCGGCCCTTGTGCAGTGGCGCGCCGAAGCAGGACACCTGGGGGGCAGCCAGCCATGATTCCGCGTTATCAGACCATCCTTTTCTTCGTGCTGCTCGCCGCTTCCATCATCATGGGCGCGCTCCTGTGGCAGTTGCGCAACCGCGAGCACCAGCGGCTGCTCCAGGGCGAGCAGACCACGCCGACGAAGGCGCCCGAGGTCGCCAAGGCGGAACAGGCGACTCTGATGGTGGCCAACGACAGCGATGATTCGCTTTCGACCCGTGCGCTTTCGCTGCCCTTGCCCCCGAGCCCAGGCGAACGCGCTCGCGCCATCCTGGGCAGATTGCTGGATCTCTACGCCGCTTCCGATGCCGCTCATCCCGTTCCTGGAGGAGCCGCTTCAATCGCCCAGGTTTTTCTGCTCCCGGTTCCAACCGCAGGATCAGCATCAGGCGCCGCGAGCCAGACTGAAAACAATCCGCCCGCCGCCGAGATGGCCGTCGTGAATTTCAATGGATCCTTCGCCTCCAATCACCCCTCCGGCATTGAAACCGAGAGCCTCACCGTGCTCTCCATCTGCGCCACACTCCACGCCAATTTTCCTCGCATCACAGAGGTACGCTTCCTGGTGGATGGACAAGAGCACGAAACCCTCGCCGGACACGCCGATCTGACTCGCACCTACCTCACTACGGAAGCGCTTCCAGCCCAAGGAGCAGCGCAATGAACAGCCCCGCGGCCACAAACCCGCCAACCATCGGCGTCTTCGATTCCGGCTTCGGCGGCCTCACCGTGCTGCGCGCGCTCATCACCCGCATGCCTCATGCGCGCTTCGCCTTTCTAGGCGATACCGCTCGCCTTCCCTACGGATCCAAATCGCGGCGGACCATTGCCCGCTATGCCGTCGAGAGCTGCCAGTTCCTGGTCAATGAACAGGGTGCGGAATATCTGGTCATCGCCTGCAACACCGCCAGCGCGTTGGCGCTCGATGCCATTCAGGAAGCCGTGCCGGTGCCGGTGCTGGGCGTTATCGAACCGGGTGCCGCAGCGGCACAGGCGGCTTCCTCCACACGCGATGTGCTGGTGATCGCCACGGACGCCACAGTGCACAGCCACGCGTACTCGGCGGCCTGCAAGGCACAGGGGCTCCGGGCGCTCGAAAAAGCCTGCCCGCTGCTGGTGCCGCTGGTCGAAGAGGGCTGGACCGACCATCCTGTCACCGCCGAAGTGATTCGCATCTATCTCGACGAACTTCGCGCCGACGCCGCCGCCCGCGGACTGACTGCCGACACGCTCGTCCTTGGCTGCACCCACTATCCCCTCCTGCGTCCGCTCATCGAACAGGTCCTCGCCGGATGCGAACCCTGCGCCATCCGCGTGATCGACTCCGCCGAGTCAACCGCCGAAGCAGCCGTCACGCTGTTCAACGGCCGGACGGCCGCTCCCGCAGGCACTGCCCCGAACACCGTGATTCGCTGTTTCGCGACCGACTCCGTCGACAAGTTCGAGCGGCTTGGCTCGCGCTTCCTTGGCCGTCGTGTCGGCAAGGTGGAGTTGATCGATCTGGGCGGCTGATATTCTAGGAAACGGTTTGATGCGCTTCTCTTCTCGTGGAGGAACAGGAACAAGATGATCGATCTGGCGGGCAAAACGGCCGTGATCTTCGGGCTGGCCAACAAGCGTTCGATTGCCTGGGGCATTGCCCAGAAACTTCACGGCGCCGGCGCAAAGCTGGCCATCTGCTATCAGAACGAGCGCATGCGCGCCGAGGCCGAAGACCTGATCCACGAGCTTTCCGGCGCCGGCGGCTTTCAGTGCGATGTTTCGAACGACGCCGAGATCGACGCGCTCTTCACCGCGCTCAAGGAAAAGTACGGCAAGCTCGACATTCTCGTGCACGCCGTCGCCTTTGCGCCCGCCGAAGACCTGAAGGGCGCGTTCCTCAACACCAGCCGCGAAGGCTTCCGCATCGCCCATGACGTGAGCGTTTACTCGCTCATCGCTCTCAGCCGCGCCGCCGCGCCCCTGATGATCGACGGCGGCAGCATCCTCACCCTCAGCTACTACGCCGCGGAAAAAGTCGTTCCCCACTACAACGTGATGGCGCTGGCCAAGGCTTCGCTTGAATCCTGTGTGCGTTATCTCGCGTATGAGCTGGGACCCAAAAACATTCGCGTGAACGCCATCTCTGCGGGCCCGATTAAAACGCTGGCCGCGCGCGGCATCGGCGCATTAGGCGACATGATGAAGGCGCACGCCGACCGAGCCCCTCTGCATCGCAATGTGGATCAGCTCGAAGTCGGCGGCACAGCTCTCTATCTCGCCAGCGATCTTTCCAGCGCGGTCACCGGCGAAACCATCTACGTAGACTGCGGCTACAACATCATGGGCTTCTGAGGGGTAAATCGCCGCTCACTCACGAAAGGCTGAATGCCTCACTCAGGCGTGCCGAGACGAGATTGCGGCCGTGCTCCTTGGCTTCGTACATCGCCTCGTCGGCCAGGCGCATCATGCCCTCAAAGCCGCGCGCCGGATCAAGCTGCGCCACGCCTGCGCTGATGGTGAACTGGATGGGGCCGCTTTCAAACGGCACCTCCATCGCTTCGACCGCAATCCTGATTCGCTCTGCAGCGAAGACTCCCGCCGATGCGGGCGTGTCGGGCAGCAGGATGGCGAACTCTTCGCCGCCGGTGCGCGCGAGCATATCCTGCACACGTAACATGCTTTTCGTTTTATCCACCAAAGCCTGCAGCGCGCAATCGCCGGCGGCATGGCCGCGTGTGTCGTTCAACTGCTTGAAGTTGTCGATATCGATCATGATCATGCAGAGTGGATAGCCGAAGCGGATGCTGCGCGCGGTTTCGCGCAGCGCGGCTTCTTCCATCGCCCTGCGATTCATTGCCCCGGTAAGAGGATCGGTCCTCGCCTGCTCGGCGAGTTCTCTTTGCAACTCGGTCACCAGGAACCACAGCTGGCACATCACCATGAAGGCAGCAAGAAACGCCGCGCCGGCCAGCGAATAGAGCCAGCGCGGATCCGTATGCGCATTCACAGTTTCCCAGGGGCGCATGTACCGCAAATTGGTAAGCATCGCACGATAGCCGGCAACTCCCATCTCGCCCAACATGATGACCGCCGCAACGCGCGAAACCCCAGTCATCGGCCCACTCCCGTATTGCAGCAGCACCCAGGCAGACGCACCGCAGACCACTACGAACGGAATGTTCATCACGTTGCCGCCATACGGAATGCGCACCAGGTACATGACCGTATAGACCGCGAAAAGAAGGGCCAGAGCGCTCCACAGCCAGCGCGTTTTCATCGGCTTGCGGACGACGAACCAGTGCAGTCCTATAAACTGCAGCGCAATCGCCACCAGATAAAGCTCGTTGGCCAGCATGCTGCTCAGGATGGCCGGCACCTTGCCCTCCAGCCCTTGCAGGATCAGCTTCGCCAGACCAACCACCTGGCTAACGGCAAACCACGTCATCCCCTTCACGCGGCGGTTATGCCAGGCGAGAAGACAGATACAGATGGTGAATACCGTTACGAACGCAATGTTCGTGAAGAAGTAGGTGCCGTAATCCATAGCTCAAAGACGTCAACGCGAGCCGCTCTTAAGGCTCAGAACACTGAATTTGGCTGCACGCGAGGTGGCACCATTCTAGACCAGTTCCAATTGAGAAATCACGGCACTTTGAGGTTATTCAACCCCTCATTCCCTACAACCTTTAGGGAAGAACCATGAGAACCAGGCGACGCGAGCTCGTCTTCAGGCACTGCATTCCATCGACAGGATCTCCGCCCACACGGCGGGCTCGACAGGGAGTCCGAGCCTTCGATTTTCCGCGCGGACGCGCAGGGTCTCTTCGCCGGGATAGCGGACGCGCTTCCCTGCCGTTGCCGGCTTCGCGTTGTGCAGTGAGGCCACAATCTCATCCGCGATCTGCGCGATGCGCGGCTCCGGCCCGAAGGCCTGCGGGTTCATCGCCAGAAACATCTGCGAAATGCCGCACTCGTGCACCGGATCGTGCGAAGTCTGGTGCGTCGCCTGCCCGAGCGACATCATCGCCGCCATCATGTCCAGCACGATAGAGAGACCCGAGCCCTTCCAGTAGCCGACAGGCAGCGGCCGCCACGAATTCTCGATTGCCGCCGGATCGCGCGTCAAGTACCCCTCGCTATCGAATCCACCATCCACCGGCAGCAGTTCGCCGCGCTTGCGATAGCTCTCCAGCGTCCCATAGGAGAACTGCGACATCGCCATGTCCAGCACCACAGGCCCCGCCGCGCGCGGCACGGCAATCACGAGAGGATTGTTGCCGATGACCCGCTCGGCTCCGCCCCACGGTGGCAGGTTGGGCATCGTGTTCGTCCAGCAAATCCCGATGAAACCGGCTTCCGCGGCCTGCCAGCCGTAAGTGCCGCCGCGCATCCAGTGATTGGTGTTGGCGAGCGCCACGCACCCCACGCCGTGCTCGCGGCTCAGCGCGAGAGCGCGGTCCATCATCGCCTGCGCGTTGAGATTGCCAGGCCCGCGCTCCCCGTCCCACCGCTCCAGCGCGCCAACCGCGGCCAAGCGCTTCGGTTCCGCCTCCACCACCACGCTGCCGTTGCGGATCGTCGCCACATACCGCGGAAAGCGATTGATGCCGTGCGTATAAACGCCGTCGCAGGTGGTCTCGGCAAACAGGCGCGCGCACGCATCGGCGCGCACCGCAGAGAAACCAAGCTTGCGCAGGATTGCGGCAAGTGTCTGCTGCACTTCTTCGAAGGGAATGCGATTCATGGAGCCTGCAACGAAGTGATGGTGGAATTGAAAACGCGCAACCCAAGCCCGCGCAAAACCGGCGCGCCACGAAACGGGGTGTCCAGGCTACTCCTTCAGCGTCACCGTAATCTTGCGCTTGTCGCCGCCTTCTGAAGTAATGACGATTTCGCCGGTGGCCCGCTTACGGATGCTCTTGAACTTGTCGCCCCATTCGACCAGCACCAGCGCGTCCTCGGTCAACAGTTCATCCAGGCCCAGCGTCTCCAGCTGCCGCTCACTTTCCAGGCGATAGACGTCCAGGTGATACAGCTTCATCGGCTTGCCGTCGCGCGTGCCTTCATATTCGTGCAGCAGCGTAAAGGTGGGACTGGTCACTTCATCGGGCTCGGCGGCATCAAGCGCCTGAGCGATGCCCTTCACCAGCGTGGTTTTGCCCGTACCCAGCTCGCCTTTCAGAAGCAGGAGTTGCGGCGGCTTGAGCAAACGAACCAGCTTGCGGCCAACTTCGATCGTGTCTGCGCCACTCTGCGTCGTGAACTCGTGAATTTTGCCTTCTGCGGGTGGTGCGGCGTTGGTCATGATTCGGCCTCGTGTCGAATTGCCGCCTGCACCGTTTCCGCAGGCAACCCCTGTATCCAAACATACGCGTTTCGACCGCGCGAGGAAAAGCGAAAAGCCCGTGAAAGATACGCCAGGCAATCCGTCGCCAGTAACGTATGCTCATCGCCGTCCCGCACCGCAAGGTCCGCAGCCAGTCCGTGCAGGTACACCGCGGCCTCCACGGCGCGCGCCGCATCGCGCGGAAACTGCGCCAGCAGCCCGGCGATCAAGCCTGCAAGCAGGTCGCCGCTTCCGCCCTTCGCCATGCCAGGATTGCCGGTGGTATTCACAGCGACGCGCCCATCCGGATGCGCAATGAGTGTGCGCGCTCCCTTCAGCACCAGCGTAACTCCCATGCTCTGCGCGAAACTCCGCGCCGTTTCCAGCCGGTTCGCCTGCACCTCCGCAACAGTCGTTCCGGCCAGGCGCGCCATCTCTCCCGGATGCGGCGTAAGCACCAGCGTCCGCTTCCCTTGTCCTTTCCCCTGTCCTTGTTCTTGTCCTGACAGCTTCGGCAGCAGCTCGGGCGTGCCTGCGAGAATGTTCAGCGCATCCGCATCGATCACTACCGGAAGCTCCGTCGCTGCGAGCAGCCCAGTAACGAACTTCACTGTATCCGGACTCTGCCCAAGTCCCGGACCGATCGCCATCACAGTCTTGCCGACCAGCAGCGCGTGTGCACGGTCTTCTTCAAGATTCCTCTCAGCAACGTGCCCCTCTTCCGTTGCAAGCAACGGCCACGTCATCAGCTCCGGCGTTATGGAAGACACGACCGCCAGCGCAGGCGCAGGCACCGCGGCAGTCACAAGCCCCGCACCCACCCGCAGCGCGGCCAGTGCAGTCATCGCGGGCGCGCCCGCTTTGCCGCCCGCGGACCCGAAGGTTCCGCCCACCACCAGAACATGTCCGAAGTTGCCCTTGTTCGCAGCCACTGCGCGCGGTGCGCGAGTAAGCTCCGCGGCCCCACCGGCCCACTCCACGTTCAGCGTGGAGACAATCGCTTCGTCCGGTGAGCCGATTGGAGCCACCACCACCGGCTGTCGCCACGCGCGCGTCAATGCACCGAACACATGCGCGGGCTTGGGCGCAGTAAACGTAATCACCGCATCGGCGGGAAACACCGGACTATCAACTGCGGCTCCGGTATCGTCGGCAGCCCACCCCGAGGGCAAGTCGACCGCGAGAATCGGCGCACGGCTGGCCTTCACCCATTCGAGCGCCGCGAGAGCCAGCCCTTTGAGCGGAGGCTTGAAACCCGTCCCCAGCAGCGCATCCAGAATCAGGTCGGTGTCGAGAAGATCCTTGTGCCGATTCAATTCTTCCGCCGCCGCGATCACCTGCACGCACCCGTGCATCGGACGCGTCAATTCATGCCACGCTTGCGCAGCATCGCCCTTCAGGCCCTCCGGCTCGCCCAGCAGCAGCGTGGTCACGTCGAGTCTGGCATTCGCCAGCAGCTGCGCCGTCATCATGCCGTCGCCGCCGTTATTCCCGCGCCCGCAAAGTACCGTGATGCGGCGCGCCCGCGGAAACTGCTCCCGCGCAAACGCCGCCACCGACGTCGCGGCTGCACGCATCAGCTCAATCGAAGGAATGCCGAACTGCTCCGTCGTCGCGCGGTCACAGGCCTGCATCTCGGCAGCAGAGAGCACATGCATCGCCTTCATGGTACGACACGACAGGGATTAGGGATTAGGGAACGGGAATAACAACGTCCGCATTCCGGATCAGAGTGTGGCTTCAGAGCTTGCAGAAAACACTCACCGGAACCGGCACGAAGTGTCAGGGCACGAGTTTACTCGTGCCGCCAAGGCTCCCATCCTCAACATCCGGCTTTAGCCGCTGAGGGAGCCTTTCACCATGCGCTCAATGCACCAATCGCGCTTGCAGTGAGGTCGTCGCATCCGTGCGCGTGAGTACGCAATTGGCCTTCATGTCACAGTGGAAGTGGATCGTCGCCGGAAAGATCTGCCAGCCCGGCGCGCGTCCCCGCAGCCCGTCTCTGCCCACAAAAAACAAACGGCCCGCCTTGGTCTCGACCATCCCCTTCGACGGATTGTCGAAGACGATCACGTCATCGCCGTCAATCGGTGCAGGCAGTGGCCGCACGCGTGGAATAAACGCCTTCGCGCGCGCCTCCGCGGCCTTGCGCCGCAGCTCCGCGGCCACGCCCTGCTCATGATGCATCCAGTCATCCTGTTCGGCGACGGTGGGAAAGTTCGAGGCAAAATCCCACGAGGCGAGGCTCTTGTATGACTTCAGCGGACAGGGAATCTGCCCGTTGATCACCATCTCATCCACCTGCTCGTCCGTTCCGGCGACGTTCTGCACAACATCTCCGCCGGCCGTCTGCGTGGGAACCTGGGGCTGCGCCTGCTCCGGATTAGCTTGCGCCCCCGTGTCGATGCCCAGCACAATCTCCTTCTGGCACAAAATATTGCCGGAGGCGTCTTTCATCCGAAGATCGAAGGAGATCGGCCGGGGAGGATTGCCGGCCACCGCAGAAAAACCGGGAATCTGCCGCGGCACGAGCGGGTCGACGTGGAGTTCATACTCCGATTTTCCGTCCCACTTCACAATCAGCCGTCCGGCCAGCCCCGCCTCTGCCACGTTGTTCGGTCCCAGATCAATAAAAGGAACCGCTGCTTCTTGCTTCTTGGAAACAATGAGTACGATGAGCGCGACGAACAGCATTCCGAGTCCCACCGCACCTGCGGTCAGCAGAATCTTCTTGCGGGCCGCTACCGCTTGCTGCGCCGGAGTGGGTGGCGGAGCCGCAGGCGCCGGCGCCGGCAGCGAGGCGCGAAACGAGTAGAGATCTGCGTCGTTGGTCTTTTCGACATAGGGAACGACTTCATACCGGCTGACAACTTCATCGCCGCCGGCATTCTCCCCTGGCGCTGGCCGCTCCGCATCGTTCATCAGGCAGTCCCCACACTTGCCGTGCTCGAAAGTACTTGGCCCTGGAGATTACTGCCATTGAATCACGGGAAAGGATTTGCAGCAACAGAACTAACGGCCAAGGGCCGTTTGGACGAGAAGCCAGCCATTAAGACCGGCAATGAGCACCGCCGTAAACCAAGCCAATGCCTGCAGCCCGCGGCCATTCGTAAACTCGCCCATCCTGGCGCGGTTGCCGGTGAACTTCACTAGCGGAAACACCGCGAAGCTCAGTTGCAGCGACAGAATCACCTGGCTCAGGATAAGCAGTTTTTCGGTTCCCTGCTCGCCCATGATGGCCACAACTACGATCGTGGGAATAATCGCCAGCGAACGCGTGATAAATCGGCGCAGCCACGGTGAGAGCCTGATGTGGAGGAACCCTTCCATCACCACCTGCCCCGCCAGCGTGCCGGTGATCGACGAGTTCTGTCCCGAAGCTAGCAGCGCAATCGCAAACAACGTGCTTGCGCCGGCCGCGCCCACCAGTGGGCTCAGCAGCTTGAACGCATCCTGAATCGCCGCCACCTCGAAGTGTCCGCTGCGGTGAAACACGGCCGCAGCCACTATCAGAATCGCGGCATTGACGAAGAGCGCAATCGTAAGCGCCAGCGCTGAATCGATATTGGCCATCCGCACGGCCTCGCGCTTGCCCTCCGGCGTGCGCTGATAACGTCTGCTCTGCACAATCGAAGAATGCAGGTAGAGATTGTGCGGCATCACCGTAGCGCCCAGGATGCCGATGGCAATGTACAGCATCTCGGGATTCGTCACGATGGAACGCGACGGCACAAACATGGCGTGCAACGCCAGCCAGTACTCGGGCCGAGACATGAGCATCTGCACGCCGAACAGCGCAATGATGGTTCCGATCAGCGCAATCACCAGCGATTCGACATACCGGAATCCCCACCGCTGCAGCAGCAGGATGAGCAGCACGTCGACGCCCGTGATAAGCACGCCGTAAAAGAGCGGGATATGAAACAACAGCTCCAGCGCAATCGCCGAGCCAATCACTTCGGCCAGGTCGCAGGCCGCGATCGCAATCTCCGCCAGGATCCACAGCGCGAAGCTCACCTTGCGGCCGTACGCCTCGTGGCATAGTTGCGCCAGGTCGCGCTCGGTAGCGATGCCCAGTTTGAGCGACAAACTCTGCAGCAGCACGGCCATCAAGTTCGACGCCATGATGACGAACAACAGCGTGTAGCCAAACCGCGATCCGCCGGCGATGTCCGTAGCCCAGTTGCCGGGGTCCATGTACCCCACGGCAATCAGAAACCCCGGCCCAAGAAAGCCCAGCAAACGCCGCCAGGAGTCCGGCGAATGAGGAAGGCTCACCGTCGAATGCACCTCGGGCAGCGAGGGCGCGGCAATCGCGACACGGGTTACGGTTTCAGTGGGCATGCGGGAAATCGAAGGCAGTGGGCCCGTCTCAGATAGTATGGCATAGTTTCTTAATCATGGTTAATAAAAATATTTACCCTCTATTATCAAGAAGATTAGGGCCCACTACCCGTTGGATGTTGGTGCGTGAATGGGAGACGCAATCGGACACGCTGGCCGGGACGGGCAGCAGATCCTGCGGAGCGTCACCCAAACAGAGTAAGGAAACGCGTCGCGGTTCGAAGGTCAGTCGGCTCGCCGCAGCCAGACCGCTTCGGCGGCGGGACGGCCCAGGATCGATGGCCCCGAGGGTAGGTCCACCTGCACGGTCTGATCATAGTTCTGGCTCACGACGCGCAGGCTCTTGCCCGGTCCAATGCCGCTTTTGTGCAGAAAGAGCAGCAGCTTCGGGTCACGTTCCTGCAGGCTGGTCACCGTGTACCGCACGCCTTCAGCAGCTTCAGAAAGCGGCGTCTCGCCGCGGCGCTTGCGCTCGGCCGGCCGTTCGGGCAGCACCGCATTGCCGTGCGGACACGCGCCGCTCTCGCCCAGCTTTTCGCGCAGCTTGGCCTCGAAGGACGGCGAAACCGCATGCTCCAGCCGCTCCGCCTCTTCGTGCACCTCGTGCCACTCCATTCCGAACAGTTCGCTCAGCATGCGCTCGATCAGGTGATGCCGCAGCGCGGTGTGGTAGGCAGTCTCGCGCCCAGCCGGCGTGAGCCGCACAATCCCGTCGCCGCCCACTTCCACGTAACCGTCGCGCTTGAGCCGCTTCAGCGCCATCGTCACCGCCGGAGCCGATACCTCCAGCCAATGCGCCAATACAGCCGGAATCACCTCGCGGCCCTCCGCTTCCGCTTCGAGAATCGCCTTGAGGTAATTCTCCTTCGAAACATGAATGGAATCTTTCATGGGGCGCTGCAGACCAGTCTAAATGCAAAGGCAGCTTCTAGCTGTTAGCCTCTAGCTCCCTCTTGTTGCTGCCATCTGCTGAGCGGCACGCGATCGCCTCTTCCAACCCCTCAAAATCGAAGCCTCCAGATTTCGCTCTGGCCGAAAACCACAACCAGAACAAAAGCTGGAGGCTAGAAGCTGCCCATTCACTTCACCCAGACTTTAGGCTCAACCGACAGTCCGGGGCGAAGCTGGTGATTGGGATCTTCCTTGGCAAGATTCGTAAAGTCGAGGCGCACCGGAACGCGCTGCACCACCTTCACGTAGTTGCCCGTCGCATTCTCGGGCGGAAAGAGGCTCAGCACGGAGCCGGTGGCGCCTCCGATCTGCGTCACTCGCGCGCTGTAGTCCTTGCCGGTTGCGTCCACGTGCACCACGGTCTTCTGCCCCGCTACCATGTGGCGCAACTGCGTCTCCTTGAAGTTGGCCGTAATCCAGATATCTTCGAGCGACACCAGCGTCATCAGATTCTGGCCGGAAGAAACGTTCTGGTTGATTTCGACACTCTTGCGCGTGATGATCCCGGCTTCCGGCGCGACGATCCGCGTGTAGCTCAGGTTCAACTTCGCCTGGTCGAGCTGCGCCTGCGCCTGCTCCACCTGGGCATCTGCCTGCTTGGCACGGGCATCCTGCACGGCAACCTGTTGCGGAGCGGTCTGCGCGTACTTCAACTCGGCTTCCGCCTGCGCAATGCGGTCGCGCGCCACGCGCACGCCATCTTCTGCAGCCAGTTCCGTCGCCTGCGCATCCGCCAGCGCAGCCTTGTTCGAGTCTGCCGCGGCTACGGCCGCGTCGAATTGCTGCTTGCTGATCACATCTCTTTCCACCAGCGGCTTGTAACGCGCCAGGTCGGCCTGCGCCTTCACGTTGTTGGCCTGCGCCTGCTGCACGCGCGCCTGTGCCGCCTCCAGTTGCTTTTGCGCCTGCGACACCTGGGCCTGGGCGCTGCTGAGATCAGCCCCAGCTGATCGAAGATTGCTGCCCGTGTTGATCGTGGTAATCGGCACTGTCACTCTGGCCACGGCCGCGGCAGCCTTCGCGCTATCCAGTGCAGCCTGCGCGTTGGCAACGGCAACCTGGAAGTCCCTGGGATCCAGCTCCGCGATCTCCTGGCCCCGCTGCACCATCTGGTTCTCTTCCACGTCGACCTTGATCACCTGGCCGGCGATGCGCGAGCTGATCTGGATGAGGTGGCCGTTTACCTGCGCATCGTCCGTGTCTTCGGTGTAGGTGGAACGCCACCAGATGCCCAGGGCAATCAACACCAGCAAGACGACCACGGCCACGATAATTCCACGACGCCGCTTAGGCGGTCGCGTGATCTCAGTCTCTGCGGGCGCTTCGGCTTTCGCCGGTGATGTATAAGTCTCCGCCACGATTACTTCCCTCCCACATAATTCTTGTAGCTTTGTCCGGCGCCCAACGCCCGTGCCAGCGTCAGCTTGGCCACGTTGTCCCGGTAGAGGCTCGCGACATACTGGTTGTCGGCCTGTGCCACCGATTGCTGTGCCTGACTCACAGGCAGGTTGTCGCTCACCCCGTTCGCATAACGGTCTTGTGCTTCCTTCAGCGCCTCATGGGCCAGGTCCATATTGGAGCGGGCCACTTCCACTTCCTTCTGCGCCGACGCAATGTCCAGCAGAGCATCGCGGACATCGGCCTCTACCTGGGCTTTCCTGTCGCTCAGTTGCGCCTCGGTGGTGTCCAGCTGCGCCTGCGCCTGCTGGGCCTCGCCGCGGAGCTCAAATTCCTTGAAAACCGGAACGCTCAAACTTCCCGTCGCGTCCACGGTACCGTGCGAGTGAGCCAGCGTGCCGCCGATGTCGCCATAGTCCGCATCGGCCTTCACGGTGGGCAACCGGGCGTCTGTGGCTGCCTTGCGCTGCTCGTTGGCCGCCGCGGTTTGCTCCACAAGCGCGGCAAGATCTTTGCGGTTCGCCTGGGCCTGGGCAACCAGTGCGTTCACGTCGAACTGGTCATAAACGGAGTAGGGCGCCTGATCACTCAACGTGAAGGCCTGCGCCAGCGGCAGCCCGATGGTTCGCGCCAGGGCGAGCTTGTCTTTCTCGAGGGCGTTGCGGGCTGCGATCAGCTGCTGCTCGAGCGTCTGGTAATCCACCCGCGCCCGCAGCTCGTCCAGCATGGGCGCCGTTCCTGCGCTATGATTGGCGACCGCCTGATCGAGCGAAACCTTCGAGGTTTGCACCTGGGCTTCCACGCTGCTCACCTGCGCCTGGTCGGCGAGCACCAGCAGGTAGGCGTTGCCCACGGTCAGCACCACCATGTCGCGGGCATCCTCCGCGGTCAGCTGCGCCGCGTTGAAGTTATGGCGGGCCGCAAGGTAGTTCCGCAGCGAAGGCAAATCCACCAGCGACCAGCTCAGCGAGGCCCGCACATCAGTGTACCCAAACGGCCCGATGACCTTGGGAATGCCGGGAAAGCGCAGCCCCTCCGCCGGCAAATCCACCTGCTGCACGCTCTCCTTCGCGTTGAAATCAATCGACGGCAGCAGCGACTGCAACTGGCTGAGTCTCTGGGCCCGCGCGGTCGCAGTCTCTGTCCCGCTCAGAATGATGCCCAGGTTGTTGTTCAGCCCCCGCTGGATGGCGTCGTCCAGCGACAGACTGATGGGCTCAGGCGATACCTCGCCCTTCACAACGCTGCCCTGAAACGACCCCGCCGTCGGGGCCGGCGCTTGCGGCGGCGCCTGGCCGGCTGCCATTGCCGGAACCGCGAGGGCGACGCTCAAAAGAAAGCCGGTCGCGCAAGCATAGATTTTGCTCTTCACCATGTATGCAGACAAATTCAAACCTGTTTCGACTCTTGGTGAAAATTTTCACCTGAAAAGTGGCGCTTATTGAATGGATGCAGAGAGTTGCGGTCGCGCTTCTAAATGTGCACGTCGCGCCCGCACCAAGGTGACTCTAATACCTTCTGCTTGCTCCCGTAAAAGAAAAATGCAGCGAGAGCAAAACTGGCCTGATGAGACGGGACGATTGGAAACCAGCCCGCGCAATCCCCTTCGATGCGCAAATTGGCGGACGGTGATTCAGATCACCGGGTAACTCAGATCACCGGCAGCTTCGGCTCACCGAGCCGTTGAGGCGTGAAGAAGCTGGGACGCCAGCGCGCACAGTCCCTGGCGAAAGGTATCGCGCACCGCTTCAATGCTCCAGTTTCTGGCCGCGGGCCCTCCATAGGCAGCAAGCAGCGCGGCCGTCTCGGCAGCATTGAATCCTGCCACCGCCCGCAATGCAAAGACGGCGCGAACCGCAGTCGGCAGCTCCGCCAGCCATGCTCGCACGCGGTCGCGGTCCGGCCCAGCGATCATTCGTTCAAACTGCTCGGCAGAGACGCCGGCGGCTTCCAGATCGTCGTCTGGAATGCAGCTCACCGGCCCGGAGTTCGCCGCGGGCGCGGCCAGGCTCTCTGGTTCGCGCCGTGCTATCGCTTCCAGGGCGGCCTTCGCCAGTGCGCGCTGACTGCCCTTGCGGGCTTCCGATAACGTAGCGTGAGCCGTGACATCGGCCGTGGCTACAGCCTGCTCCACCAGACGCACGCTCTCCTCGCCCTCACCCGCCAGCATCGAAGCTACATTGTAGAGATCTGCGGCAATCTGCCCCAGAATGTCGTCGATCCCTCCCACCGCCAGGTCGATCGCGGCGTCATCAGGAAACGGCTGAGAACGTAACCCGTCTGCAGTTGATGCTGAGGAATTCTGGGCCATGGGCGATCTCCTCCCAGGGCCGCCGGAAAGAGCGGCCCACTCTTTCATCCTCGCCTCCCCGGTTCAAGACGTCAATTCCGAGCAGTGGAACAGCATGCGAGCTGATTAGTACGGGGCGAAGAGTAGGGCTTGAGGGTACGGGTTGAAGGGTACGGGCTTCAGCCCGTACATCAAGCTGACCCAAACCATCTGGCCTTCAGCCCCTGAGGAACTGGGATACCAAGAAGGCACCGAACCGCGCCCTGCCTCTGAAGCGCCTTATGGCTCGTACGTCCCAGGCTGCCGATACGGCGAACCAGCAGCGAACCGACGCTCCTCACCGCGCGGGTCGTTCTCCACGTGTGGTGCATTATCCCAGATCATCGTACTGCGCGCCTTCAGACCGTAGGCAGGCCAGGAGGGCAGGCCGGGGTGATTCGGATTCCCGGTCGCGGCGTAGTGAATGAGCATCTGCGACATCATCGCGGCCAATGGCTCTGCCGCCGCCAGTTCTTCGGGCGAGGAGCCGATCTGCCCCGGCGCAGCCTCCAGATTGTCGAACATGTATGGAATGTCGATGGTGTGCATCGCCCTTGCGCCGGGGGCATTGCGGTGCCAGTTCATTTGATACACCCACGTGTGCGGCTGGCTCTTCGGGTTGTTCGCCCGTCGTTCGGCCTCCATCACCTGGCCCGGCCATGCTCGGAATGCCGTAGCCGCGGCGGTCACGATCTCCATCGGCGAACGGTCGGGATAGAAGCTGCGGAATTTCGCCACCACGTCTTCGGCGGAGTACGGCCCGAGATAAATGGCCACCGCATTGTGCAGCGCAGTAGGCGCATCGGCCCACGTGAGGTCACCATGCCACGACACCGCAGTCTCGTCATGTGTGTTGCCCAGGATCATCGGCACATCCTCTGAAAGCGGCGGCGCATCGGGCGTAAACGGATCGCGCGAAAGCACCACTCCGTCGACCACCGGCAACCAGTCCGAACTGGTCGACGCAGCAGCCGCCTGAATCTTTTGCCAAGAAATGGCCTTGAGATCGCCGAGATTCGCACGGCTGATGCCCAGTTTGCCCAGCATGATCTCGGTGCGTTTGGCTGCAATCTCGGTGGGAGCGCCCTTCACCTGCTGGCCGCTCATCGTCATCACGCGGTGAAAGAGACCCTTTGCCGCCGGCATAGCCATGAGCGTTGCACACTTCGCTCCCCCACCCGATTGCCCAAAAATCAAAACCCGGGAAGGATCGCCGCCGAACTCATCGATGTTGTCGCGCACCCATTCCAGGGCCAACACCAGGTCCAGCATCCCGGCGTTGCCGGAATCAGGATATTGTTTCGGATCGAGTGCTGCCAGGTACAAAAACCCGAATGCATTCAGCCGATGGTTGAGCGTAACTACTACCACATCGCCGCGCCGGCAAAGATGCTTGCCGTCATAGAGAGGGCTGTTGACCGAGCCGTTGTTATAGGCTCCCCCATGGAAGTAAACCAGCACCGGCCGCTTGCGATGATCGCGCAGACCGGGCGTGAAGATATTCAGATACAGGCAATCTTCGCTCTCCGGGCCGGCCTCCGGCACAGCCCGCGGAGCCGCACCTGCCGGCCCCAGGCTCGGCGCCGCGAGCGCCTGCGCGCCATGCACGGCCGTCAGTTGCGGCGCACGCGTAGTAAAGGCATCGCAGACCTTCACACCAGTCCACGGCGCAGGCGGCAGCGGCGCCTGGAAGCGCACCGGCGCGGTATCGGCGCCATAGGGGACGCCGCGGAAGACATTGACGCCGTCTTCGAAGGCGCCCGAGATCACGCCGTATCTGGTCTTGCCGGTGGGAGTAAGAGGGGAGGTGGACCCGTGGCTGGAAAGTGCCATCGCATACGGCCTGAGGACGTAGGAGGCCGCAGCCATCCCGGAGCAGCGCAACAATGTGCGGCGATCGATTCTGTTCATGTGCAGGAGCCAGACGAATCCGCTGGCTAGTTCATCCTAGCGCGTCACGCCCGCGGGCACCCTGCAAACAGGTTCATCTCTAGTCGCTCTTCCCGGAGCCATCCATCCCGGCCGGCAGGTCCAGCGCCACCAGGGCGAAGTGTGTCTCGTTGCCCTTCGTCTTGTTCTCAAACCCCACAACATGCTGGTGCCGCCGCGAGCCGGCCTTCAGTTCGAAGTCGCCCTCGCCCGAATGATAGTCGCCCGAGTTCACATTGATCTTTTTATCGTCGCTGCACGTCAGGCCCTCTGACGTCGCCGTAGGCGAACCCACCGGTTCATTGTTCTGGCAGACAATCACATCGCCGTAGCGGCCCAGGGCTTTTTTATAGAAGGCCACCACATCGTCCCGCTTGTCCGGCGTCGCATAAGAAACCGCGCGTACCCGCAGCTCCCATTCGCCGAATCCCACGTGCACGTCCGCCGACTTGTGCGAATCATCGCCGCGCACGAGTTGCGCCCCGGGATAAACAGGCAATCCGAGGTCCGCAGCCGTCGTCTGATCGGTATTTACATGGACACCGCCGAATGGCGTGTCCACCTGAACGTTCTTGTCTTCGCCGTTATTGCCCTTTTCGACGTGCACGCGGCAACCGGCAAGACTGGCTGCGACCGCCAGGCCGGCCAGCAAACCGGTCCAATAGAAGATCCCCTGCGGCGTTGAGTTCCGTGCCCGGTTCCATCCCATGGCATTCGCCCCCCCACGCCTTCTTTCTACGCGGATCTCTGCCCAAAGGTTCCCGGAATCGGGACCGGATTAGTGAGCGGAGTGGCCGTTATCTTCCTTGCTGCTGGTAGCAAACAGAATCGACGCCAAAAACACGGCAATGATGACCGGAACCACAAAAAACGGCGAAGTAATGCTCATCCTCAGCTCCTTGATTCAGACAGCTACAAGGTTACCAAACAACAGTCAACGTCAGCGGACAGCGATCAGCGATCACTCCCTGTTCCCTAGTCCCTACTTCGAATAGTCCACCCGGATCGTCAAAATCTCATACGGATGAATCGGCACCCGAACCGTATCGCCCGCAATCTCCAGCGGGCTGCCTTCCGGCTTCTCCATTAGATTCGTAACTGTGGCGCTCGTCGCACCCGGCGGCACGTGAAACTCCGCCGTCGAGCTCTTGCCCGCCCACTCGTAGGCACGCAAAATCAGCCCGTTCGCATCCTCAGCCTTCTTCACTGCCGTCAGCACCACGTCGTCGGGCCCCACTCCGGCGAACGAATGCTGCGCCGGCAGTGATCCTGGATGCGCCGTCGTCGCCACGGCCTGCAGCGGATAGTCGTACTCCCACCCGTGACGCACCGTTAGCGCGTCCTTCCACGTACCCACATGCGGATACAGCGCGTAACGGAAATGATGATGTCCCTGGTCCGCTTCGGGATCGGGCCACGTGGGCGAGCGCAGCAGCGACAGCCGCAGCACGTTGCCCACCGCGTCGTAGCCGTACTTGTCCTTATTCAGCAGGCTGAACCCGTGCTTGGTGTCCCCCAGGTCCGCCCAGCGCATCGCCGGAACCTCGAACTGTGCCTTCTCCCAGCTGTTGTTGCGCGTCGTCGGCCGCTCGATTTCGCCGTAAGGAATCTCGTACGTGGCAAAATCGCTCGTGGCGGCCAGTGGAAATGCAGCCTTCAGCAGCACATGCTTCTCGTGCCAGTCGATCTGGTTGTCCACGTCCACCTCGCCCGAGCCCGGCGGAATCGTGATCGTCTGCACAAACTTCGAGCTCTGCCAGGTGCGCGTCACGCGAATCGCGGGATTTGCCGACTTGGCGCCGATCAGCTCCACCGAATCCGCCGAATCCAGCAGCGTCGGCGTCTCGTCCAGCGTGCCGGGATCGATATTCCACGCGTCGTAGTCTTTCGGCGTGTCCTTGAACGCCTCCAGCTCGTTGCCGCACCCGCCCTTGGCCAGCGACTCATATCCTCCAACCGTTAGGCTCGTGATGCAGCCCGTCTTCTTGTCCACCGTCACCCGCAGGTCGTGATCGCTCAACTGCAGCGTCCCGCCCTGATCGCTGGCGGCAGCCCCCACCACCGCACCGCTGTGCTTGCCGCCGATGCGCACCACCTTGTACCCGAGTGCCGGAACATTCGCAACGTGGAAGGTCAAATTGGCGACGCCCGTCTTCGGATCGACCGACGATTCCTCCGGCACAACCGCGCCACCCGCCGCGCCATCCACAACCTCCACGGAGCTTCCGGGCTCCGGCAGCTGCACCTGCACACTCACATCGCCGGAGCGCTCCCAGCCTAGCGGGTTGTAGACCAGCACCGGAATTCCTTCGCCCTTCGTGTCCACGCGCTCGGCGATAGTTTTGAGCGCATCGGCGCTGATCTCGTCCGTCGACCAGCGCACCACGTCGTAGTCCTTCTGCGCGTCCTTGTAGATCACGCCGATGCCCGAACCCGCAGCCAGATCATGGAACTGGTTGAAGAGCACCTTCTTCCAGTCTTCGGTCAACTCCGCGCCGGGATAGTTCTTGCCGTCGAGCCAAGCCAATGACGCCCACTTCTCTGCGTTCAGCACTTCTTCTTCGGCCGTGCGCATGTTGTGCTTGTGGTTCGCCTGCGTTGTGAAGACGCCGCGGTGATACTCGAGATAAAGCTCCGTATTCCACGTCGGAATCGAGATCTTGTCCGCGACAGCCGTCGGCGGCTTGTAGCCCTTCGCAATCGACTGATAGTTCCAGGTCGGGCTGTCCGGCGCTACCTGGTTCTCGATCGCCGAGAAGTACGATTGCGCCGTGCCGAACTCATACTTCGGCGTCACGTGCCCGGTACCCACGCGATGGAATCCCTCATCGAGCATCGCGCGCGTCGGCCCGCCGCCGTGATCGCCAATGCCGTAGAGATCCATCATGTCGAGCATGCCCGGCGAGCGCTCACGGGCGATACTCAAATCCTCAGAGAGCCGCACGGGATTCAGCGTCGTATTCACGTAATCGTGCGGAAAATACGTCAGCACCTTCGATCCATCCGGCGACTCCCACCAGAACAGCTTGAACGGCAGCTGGTTCGTGTCGTTCCATGTCATCTTCTGCGTCACGAAATAATCCACGCCGCTCTTCTTGTAGATTTGCGGCAGCTGCCACGTGTACCCGAACGAATCCGGATTCCAGCCCACCCGCACGTCCACGCCGTAGGCCTGCTTGTACCACCGCTTACCCACCAGAAGCTGCCGCACCAGCGACTCGCCATCGGGCATATTCAGATCCGGCTCAACCCACATGCCACCCACAATCTCCCAGCGGCCCTCCTGAATGCGCTGCTTGATCTCCGCATTCATGTCGGGATACTTCTGCGCCATCCACTCGTTGTAGGCCGCGGCTGACTGCGTGTACGTGTAGCCCGGATACTCATACATCAGCTGCAGCGCCGTGCCGAAGGTGCGCTCTACCACGTCCACCCCCTCGGTCCACGGCCACAGCCATGCCGCATCGATATGCGCGTTGCCGGTGAGATGAAAGGTCGCCTGTGATACCAGCGGCTTCAGCGCCTCAAGCTGTGCCTCTGCCGCAATCAGGCTCGCATCGAATTTGCCCTGGTCATGCGCGTCCAGCGCGTTCAGATCCACAGCATGAATCGCGCTCTCGAGCGCCGTCTCTTTCGAAGCGTCGCCCGGCGCCAGCGAAGGAAGCAGCACCGCCGCGGAAAGCAGTTCCTCGCGAAGGTCTTCCGGGTTCGGCCGGTTCTCCGGAAAGTCGATCTTCAGCGTCGCGCCGCGAAACGTTTTCACGTCTACCGTGTGCAGCAGCTTCACGGCCACCGTGACCTTATCGCCGGGCTTCGCATTGTCGAAGATCACGATCGGTTCGAGGTCTTCGCCCAGCGCCACACGGCGGCCATTGAAGTAGAGAATTTGCGGCATCGGCCCGTTTCCGTTGGCATGAAACTGGAACCAGATCCGCGCGCCCGTCAGGTCGTAACCGTTCAGCGCATCCGGCACCTGGAAGGTCTGCCGGAACCACACTGCGTCATTGGATGTCTTTGCGCCGACTTCAATCGGAGCCCACGAACTGTCATCCAGGTCCGGGTCTTCGCCATGCGCCAGGTCGCCGGTATGCGTCTTCCATGTGCCTTGCGGCAGCTCGTGCAAACTGCCCAGCCGGTCCACGACGGTCTGAGCATCGGCCGGCAGAAGTGCCGTGGCTTTGGCAAACTCACTGCCGCGCTGGGCCATCAGCGGAACCCCAAACAGGAGTGCGGTCAGCATAAAAAAAGACACAAAGGTGCGACGGAGGCGTTTTGATGCTGTAGTCATGCTGGAGAAACCCTCCGCAGCATTCTATGGCATCGCCCCTCAGTGCCCGGTCTGAAACGTCGGATAGATAGCTGGAATTCAGTGACGGCGCATTTCTGGCATCAGGCCGGAGAATCGGCCCCGAATCAAATGGTTGACAGAGCCCCGCTCGGAATCGTGTAATAAAAAAGATGTTGCTTGGGTGAAGGAGTTCACCCGACGGCGCTGCACCAAGGTGCCGTTTGAACCGCTGTCCTCCTCACTGGCCGGACAGATGATGACTCCTGGCAGGGAATCCTGTCGCGGAGTCATGTTTCCCGGCGCGATCCCTCATAAAAGACCACCAAAACCGGCGTGGCCCGGGGCTGCGACGTGTGCGTCCACACTCCGCACTTCTGCCCCCACCCGCGCCGCACGATGAGGAGGAACTACTTTGCTCAAATATTTCCTGATTGCTTTTGGCGGCGCGCTCGGTTCGGCGCTTCGGTATTGGGTGGGTTCCGCGGTCTCAGGCCGCATGGGTGTCCGGTTTCCTTACGGCACGCTGGTCATCAACATTTCGGCCTGTCTCATCATCGGCTTCACGCTCACCTTCATGAGCAAGCGGGCTTTCCTCAATCCGGCCTGGCGGTTCCTCATTCCCATCGGCTTCATCGGCGCCTATTCCACCTTCTCCACCTATGAATGGGAGACTCTTTCCACGATGCGCTCCGGCGCATATCTCCTGGCCGGCCTCTACGCCGTGGGTAGTCTCATTCTCGGGCTCGTCGCCACCTGGGGCGGTACCGCGCTGGCCGACCTGCTGTAACAAACCCTGGCTGCGCAGCAGATCCGTAACATTGCAACTTCCCGGCAAAAGTGCTTCAATCCTCCGTTGGAACGGCGGAGCACAGCGTCACCGGGAGATGGAGAGATGAAAAAGAGCATGCTCACTTCAGGAAAGGCCGTCAAAGTTACGCTCTATCTAAGCGACGGAGCCAAGCATCACGGAATCCCGGTTTACACCAGCATCGTCGACTTTCTCTTTCATAGCGGCATCGCCGGAGCTACCGTGGTGAAGGGCGTCGCCGGTTTTGGAGCTGCGCATCGCATGCACAGCGCGCACATCCTCGAGATCTCCGATTACCTGCCCGTTAAAGTCGAGTTCATCGAAACGCGCGAACATGTCGACGCGATTCTGCCGGAGCTCGAAAAGCGCTGCGGCTGCGGGCTGATCGAAGTGCAGGAAGTCTCCATCATTGTCCCGGCGCAAAGTTAAGTGCTGAAGCACGAGGCTCAGCTTTTGGCGCATTCTGCGCAAAACTGAAATAGCGCATGTGGCCTTCTCACCGGCACTCCGGTTTTGATCTTTTATATCGAGATGTTTCCATTCATTCTGCCCGCGCGTCCGCAACCTCGGCGCCAGCCGCGTGTCCAATCTGTGAGAGCCGATGTTACCGCGGTAACCCTCCGCCGTATCAAAGCCTTCGATAGCCGCTGGACATACCTTGCCGAAAGGAGCCGCATCTGAAATCGAAGGAACGGGTGTTCCGTATGGGCAGTTTCGTTAGGTTGGCATTCTCTCTCATCAGCGTGGCGGTGCTCTGCTGCATCCGAGTTCACGCTCAGGCAGCCTTGCTGATGGAGGAGCCCTACGGCTTCTTCGGCGCCGTCAATCCCACCGGACACAACGCCATCTATTTTGAGCGCATCTGCGCCGAAACACCCGTCCAGGTGCGCCGCTGCCACGAAGGCGAGACAGGGGCTGTCATTGCGCGCTATCAGGGCATAGACGGTTACGACTGGCTGGCGATTCCGCTCATTCCCTATCTCTATTCGGTGGAAGATGTGTCCAAGGTCCCGGACCATGTCGACCGCGAAACCGTAAACCGTCTGCGCGACCGCTATCGCGAAGCGCACCTGCTCAGCCTCGGCGCTCATCTCTCACCCGGCAATCTGGTGCACGGCGGTTGGACCCAGCTCATAGGAGCAGCCTACGAGCGCCGCATCTATGTTTTCCGCTTTGCCACTACCGAAGAGCAGGACGACGCGCTCATAGCGCGCTTGAACGCTGATCCGAATCACTCGGAATTCGATCTTCTGTTTTCCAACTGCGCCGACTTCGCACGCCAGACTCTCAATTCCTACTTCCCGCACACGTTTCGTCGCAGCATCTTTCCTGATGCCGGCATGACCACCCCCAAGCAAATCGCCTACAAACTGGTCCGCTACGCGCGCAAACACCCGGAGACGCAGCTCACCATCTTTGAGATTCCGCAGATCCCCGGCTACCGGCGCATGAGCCACGCCAACAAAAATATCGATGAGTCCTTCATCACCACCGCCTACGCCATCCCGATCACGATTCTCAATCCATGGCTTGCGGGCGGCCTCTTTGTGGACTATCTCGTGCGCGGCCGCGTCGTCCGTTTGGTTCCCAAGTATCCCACCGTGCTCTTGCCGGACACTCTGGGTGCATTGACACGCATCGGGCCTTCCGAGCAAAATCCCGCTATCGCAGGTACACAGGCCGCCGGCGCTGTTCCCGCCGCCGTCTCAGCAACACCGGTTGTTGCGGGAGCCCAATCCGGCCTGACGGAAATCACGGCCGCGCAATGAGCGAGCAAGTCCCGCAAAACTTCAAGAAACACGCCCGACTCGATCCACCCTACCACCTGGTCACATTTCTCACGCTGATCGTGAGTCTGATCGTCGCCGTCGTCTACCTTATCGGCCATCCGCACTTCTTCACCGCGTGGCTGGTCGTCATCTCCGTCGTAGTGTTCATTCCTTTCTTCAAGATTCGCACTTACGCCTTGAAGGTCCAGGATCGCGTTATTCGTCTTGAAGAGCGCTTGCGCCTGCAAGCATTGGCTCCGGCGGAGTGGCATCCGCAGATCGCCAAGCTGACGGAGGATCAACTGATCGCGCTGCGCTTCGCTCCGGACGACGAGCTTGTGCCATTGGCCAAGCAGGCTCTCGAGGAGAACCTGAGCCGCAAGCAGATCAAAGAGCGCATCAAAAACTGGCGCGCCGATCACTGGCGCGTCTAACTCCGCCTTGTAACAGGGCATGACTTCACAGCTTGCTGAAAAAGTGCATTTCGGCAGAAATCTTGTAACAGGGCATGACTTCAGTCGTGCCGAAAAGGCTGCAGAATTGATATCCGGCTTTGGCCGCTGCGGAATGCTCAGGTCACCCCATCGGCTTTTTCCGCAAGCCGCACCATAGGTCGGTGCCCATTGCTCAGCCCGTCACCGTATATAGCGGATCGAAATCCGCGATCCCCGCCATGCGCCCCGCCATCCAGCGCAGCACATAGACCTGTGATGGATCGGTCAGCGAATGCGTAAGCGCGTTCGGAACCACTTCCAGCAGCGCGTGCGCTCCGAGATCTTTGTAGTAATCGATATCCGGCTCCAGCAGCACGCAATCCACGCCGTTGATCGTTTGCTTGTTGCCCTCGTGAAAGGTGAACTGCACATTCGCCTCGCCAAACTGAATCTGCTTCCAGCTTGACGTCGCCCCGGGATGAAACAGTCCCGGATTCAGCTCAGGCGCGAACATCTTCGGTCGCGTCTTGATCTGCTCGATCAGACGCTGGTCGCACCACACGTAAAAGCGATCCTGCTCCGGCGTAAACGGGTCCTGTGCCAGTTTCGGATCCGTCCAATGAAACTGCTTCAGATAATCGAGCGGTGTACCGGCCGAAAACACAATCTGGCTCATCGCCTCGCAGATGTTGAGCAAACAGGCCAGCGGCTTTTCCTGCTGATCCAGAAAGTTCTCATACCGCGTCTTGGCAGCCGCCATGGCCGCGGGATTGGCCGGGTCAATATCGCCCGCCAGAAACGGATACGCTGTATAGACCGCCTCCCACCCCGCGTTGGCGAAGTTGAACCCGGGGTCCTTGGCAATCAGCATGATGTCAAGCGTCTTTTCCTTCGTGTCGGAGAGAGGAACCGGGACGAACCCCGCCTGCTGGTAGCCTTGCGCCCACACCACGATGCAGTAGTTGTCGCCGAAGTTATCGAAAAACGGCAGGTCGAATTCCGTCTGGTTGCTGCTGACATAATCTCGGAACCGCTGCGTCTGATTGCCGTCGGTGATGGTGACAAGAAACCGAGTAGGAGCTGCGAACAATTGCCGGCTTCCATCAAAGATGCGCAGTAGAAGCTTGCTCATACGTGCGACCTCGGATGCTGGATGATAGCACGGCATCCGGTGCGATTTTTTTCAAACCTCCGTCAATCCGCCGGCGCCTTCTCGAACGAACTCGGTCCCTCCGATGAGCCTTTCGCTTCTTTCCGCGCCTCCTCGTCCAGCGCAGGATCCAGCTCATGCTCATGCCGGTACTGCGCCACCGGCATCTTGCCGTCCCACCAGGCCCAGTTCATCGGATACACATCCGGATCGAAGATCACCTGGTAGAGGTGCCACACCACGATCGCCAGCGTGGCCAGAATCGCCTCGTAGTAGTGAATCGCCGTGGCCACATCCACCCACCACCGCGCCAGCACATCGCCCACCCAGACATGCGCCCACATCATCACGCCGGTGAGCCCCATCAGCGCCGTGCCCCATACCAGCGCCCAGTACTCGGCCTTCTCTGCGTAATTGAACCGGCCGAACTTCGGCTTCTCGTTGCTCAATCCGAGGTAGTACCGCATCGCCGCCCATACGTCGAACGCGTCTTTGGGCGCCGGCGCCAGATCCCGAATCAAGCGCCGGCCCTCGCGCGCTACAGCCACATAAACGATGTGGTAGATGCCTGCGCAAATCAGCACTACGCCCGCCACGCGATGCGTCACACTGCGCAGCCTTTCGCCCATGCCCAGCAGGTGCGCGAACCACGAATCGGGAAACTTGAGGGCAAAGCCCGTAATCACCAGCACAATGAAGCTGGTAAGCAGAATCAGATGCTGCCAGCGCTGATTCACCGTCATCCGCGTCATCATCGGATTCATCATGTGCCGCCGCATAATCGCCTTGCGCCGCCACAGGATCGCGTTGTGCAGGAACATCGCGCCGATGACCAGAATAATCAGCGCCACATAAATCCGCCGCACCCACCGCACTGCAACCGAGCCAACGTCCGCTGACCGCACGCCGTCGCCCATGTGCACCTTCGTCTCGGTGAACTTCCGCGTCACGCCCTTGTGGCACTGGCCGCACGTAGTACCAAGGTTCGCGAGATTCACTGTCGACCGCGGATCGCTCGATGGAAGAATGTCGTGCACTCCATGGCAACTGGAGCAGTTCGCGGCCACCACCGATCCGCCTTCCACCGCCAGGCCGTGGTAACTGTCGAAGTAGCTTGTGATGCGCCCGCCCGGCACGCCAAACTCCTGCGAAAGCCGCACGCCTGCATGACACGGGGCGCAGGTATCGCGCGAAAGATTCTGAGCCGACGTTGGCGCAGCGGGATTCGTGTGCGACTGGATCGAGTGAATCCCATGGCAGTCCGTGCATGCCGGGGCGAGCTCGTTGCCATGCGCGATCGCCTGCCCGTGGATGCTCCGCGCGAAGGTGCTGGCCACCTCCACGTGGCACTTGCCGCACGTCGCCGGCACATTGAACTTGTACACCGGCGACTGCGCCTGGTTTGCGGGAAGAATTCCGTGCGAACCATGGCAGTCCGTGCACACTGCTGCTTTCATTGAGCCGTTTTCTACTGCTCTCCCATGCACGCTCGCCTGGTAGGAATAGAACGGCTGCGCGCTCTCGCCGTTCGACTCCATCAAGAACTTTTGCCCATGACAAGCGCCGCACGTCGCGGGAATATTCGCGTGGTTCACCGGCGATTTTGGGTCTTCGCTCGCCAGCACCCCATGCGCCGGACCATGACAGCTTACGCACGTTGCTGCCGGACCATTCCCCGGATGACTCGGCCGCGCGTGCGTGCTGTGGGCATACGCGTCTTGCGCATCGGTGTGGCACTCGGCGCACGTCACCTTCTTCGGACGCGTTTCGTGCGCCAGGCTCTTCACGTCTTTGTGGCAATCCACACAGGAAAACAAAGCGCCGTGGACAGAGTGCTGCAGCAGCTTCTGGTCCACATAAAGGCTCTCTGGCTTGCCGTTCACCCCATCGGTCAGCGTCTGATCGGAGTGGCAGGCCAGGCAATCGGCATCCCTGAGCTTTTGCGCCGCATGTGCGATCGAGGCCCAGGCAAAAACAACAACAACGACAGTGCGAACTGAAAGCAATCGAACAATGCTCACACTCCAAGTGTGATTTCCCTCAAAAACCCTGCGCAGTGACTCGGGTCACAGTCGGGAAACGATACACTCATTCGCGCCGCAATCTCGTTGATCCTGCATTTGTTTGCCGCGCGTCGCAAGTTTCGAGACAGCCCATTCATCCCATCAAGCTGCAAAGCCTTTATGGGTCAACCAGTCGCAGCCGAAGGGCATCCTAATTCACCAGAGTTTTAAGGGCGCTTCGGCGCGTCGGCGTACGCTTGGTGCGCCCGGAGGACAGTTACGCATGGAAGCCCTATCTTCGAGGAGTTCAAATGAATCGCACCTTACTTAAACGCGCATCACTACTATTCGGGTTCGTAATCTCTATCGCTTTACCGTCTTCCCTCACAGCGCAGGCTATGGCGGCTGCCGACGGTGGAAGCGGAGGAGGCCAAACCTCACCACACAGTGACACCGGCAGCTACACGTTGAACCACGCAGAGGCGAGCGTCTACGCGGACTACTTCCGCTTCTCTCCCTCCGGGCAGGCCTCGAACTTCGTCGGCGTCGGGGGACGCGTTGGCTTCAACGTCCAGCCGAATCTGGCTCTCGAAGGCGAAATCAACTACGACTTCGCGCGGAATTACACCACCAACGTGACCACAGGGAATGGCACATCGACGACCACTACCTTCGTCACCTCCAGCATTCGCCCCATCACCGGCCTCTTCGGACCGAAGCTGCAATTCGGCACGTCAGGCCCATTCCGCGCTTTCGTGACGGGTAAATTAGGCTTCCTCGATTTCAGCGTGAGCAATCCAAACAGCGTGAACAGCAACCAGTTTGCGAATGGAATCTCCGGCGTTGGCGGATCAGGCACTCACCTGGCGTTCTATCCCGGCGGTGGCATCGAAGGATTCTGGGGACCGGTCGGTCTCCGTCTCGAAGCAGGCGACGAAATCTATCTCAACAACGGAGCCTACAACAACCTCCGCGTAAGCGTCGGCCCAACAATCCGCTTCTAGTCCCAACTGCAGGAAGAAGACAACTCGTCGGAACAACATGCACCCCACCGAGAGTCCTCTCTCGTTGGGGTGTTTCTTTCTGTTCTCCTAGTCCCTGTTCCCTGTTCCCTGCCTTCACATTCCCGCGAACTTCGTATGCTAGCTTAAATATTGGAGTTCTTTCCGAGAGATCATGTCCGCTATCACCTCTTTCATCAAGCATCACTACCGCCATTTCAATGCGGCAGCCCTCATCGACGCGGCAGAAGGCTACAACAAGCTGCTCGCCTCCGGCGGCAAGATGTTCGTCACCATTGCCGGCGCCATGAGCACCGCCGAGCTCGGCCTTTCGCTCGCCGAGATGATTCGCCAGGACAAGATTCACGGCATCTGCTGCACCGGCGCCAATCTCGAAGAAGACGTCTTCAATCTCGTCGCGCACAATTTCTACGAGCGTGTCCCGCACTATCGCGATCTGACGCCCGCTGACGAAGCTGCTCTGCTCAGCCGGCACATGAATCGCGTCACCGATACCTGCATCCCTGAGATGGAGGCCATGCGCCGCATCGAGAACGAAATTCTCGAGGAATGGGTGCGCGCCGACAAAGCCGGCGAGCGCTTCTTCCCGCACCAGTTCTTCTTCAAGATTCTTCTCTCCGGCAAGCTCGAAAAGTCCTACCAGATCGACCCCAAAGATAGCTGGCTGCTCGCCGCCGCGCAGAAGAATCTGCCCATGTTCGTACCCGGCTGGGAAGACTCCACTCTCGGCAACATGTACAGCGGCCACTGCATCAGCGGGGACGTCAAGAACGTGCACACCGTCCGCACCGGCATCGAATACATGATGGAGCTGGCCGAGTGGTACACCAGTCTCACCGCCAAAACGCCACTGGGCTTCTTCCAGATCGGTGGCGGCATCGCCGGCGACTTCCCCATCTGCGTGGTCCCCATGCTGCACCAGGACCTGCAGCGGGACAATGTGCCGCTCTGGGCTTACTTCTGCCAGATCTCCGACTCGACCACCAGCTACGGCTCCTACTCCGGCGCAGTGCCCAACGAGAAAATCACCTGGGGCAAGCTCGGCGAGCACACACCCAAGTACGTCGTCGAATCCGATGCATCGATCGTCGCTCCACTGATCTTCGCCTACGTGCTCGGCTGGTAATCTCGGAGTCTGCAGGGCCCGATGCGCAAAACCATGACGAAACCATTACTGCTCCTTGCCGCCGCTTGCTGGCTGCTCACTTGCTCTCTCTCCGGCGCGGCGCAGGACAAAGGATACTGGCGCGCCTCCGGCTCCACGGCGGCCGCCATCACCGGCGATATCGCCATCACGGAGACCAAGCTGACCATCAGCTTCTCTCCGTTCACTATCGCGCAGATTCGCCGAGTCGACGCGGCTGAGATCCTGGCGGTCTTCGATCTCGAGAACACCAACGGCGGAACCGGAAATCTGTACCGACTGAATATTCCGGCATCCCGCCACTTCCTTCATCACAACAGCCTCTGCGGCTCTGATGATGCCCAGTGGATGGTCACCTACGCCGTCGATCGCAACCTGCAGGTCGCTTTCTTCTCCGGCTCCAACTTGCCGGTGCTGACGCGCGACGCCCTCGCCAATTCCACTGACCTCTGCGGCACCTTCTCGTACATTCACTAAGACCAGGTGCGGAATCGCGCGGCGCGTTCTGCGCTCAGTGCTGCAATCCGCTCCATGCCTTAGAATTGCCTGTCTTGAAGATTCACACTTCCCCATGCCGCAAAGGGTCCCGCCATGTCTATCGCACGCCGCGATCTGTTAAAGTCCATTGCTTCCGCCGGCACGCTCGCACTCGCTCCACGTCTCACACGCGCCGATGATCAGGTTGCGCGCGCCACCCGCGGCCTGCCCGCACCGCGCATTAAGGACATCAGCGTCATCGAATGCCAGCCAGCAGGCGTGCGCCTCACTGTGGTGAAAATCACCACCGATCAGGACGGCCTCTACGGCTACGGCTGCGCCACCTTCACGCAGCGCGCCGACCTCGTCAAACCCGCCGTCGAGAAATATCTCAAGCCTTTCCTGCTCGGCAAAACTACCGACCGCATTGAAGACATCTGGCAATCCTGCTACGACAGCTCCTACTGGCGCAACGGTCCGGTGCTCAACAACGCCATCAGCGGCGTCGATCAGGCCCTATGGGACATCAAGGGCCGCCAGGCCGGCATGCCCGTCTATCAGCTCGCCGGCGGCAAATGCCGCGAAGCCGTCGACACCTACGCCCACGCCAGCGGCAACGACTTTGAAGACGTCGTCGCCGACGCCAAGAAATATCTCGCGCAGGGCTTCCGCAATATCCGCGTGCAGGTCGGCCTTCCCGGCATGGCCGGCTACGGTTCCTCGCACAGCGGCGCCACGGTGGTGAAGCCGCTCCACGACAAGCCGCTCTTCGAGCCGGCCTACCAGATGCGCCGCGCGCTCAAGCTGCTGGAAATCTGCCGCCGCGAGCTGGGCGATGAGGTCGAGCTCCTCCACGACATGCACGAGCGCCTCACACCCAACGAGGCCGTCCAGTTCTGCAAAGAGGCCGAGCAGTACCGCATGTTCTTCCTCGAAGACCCGCTTTCACCCGAAGACATCGACTACTTCCGTCAGATCCGCCAGAACTGCGCCACGCCCATCGCCATGGGCGAGCTCTTCAACAATCCTCACGAGTGGCAGCCGCTGATCGCCGAGCGGCTCATCGACTACATCCGCTGCCATCTCTCTGAGGTCGGCGGGTTCAGCCCCGGCCGCAAAATCGCCATCCTAGCCGAGCAGTTCGGAGTGAAGACCGCATGGCACGGCCCCGGCGACGTCTCGCCCATCGGCCACATGGCCAACGTGACGCTCGATATCGTGAGCTATAACTTCGGCATCCAGGAGTACACGCCCTTCAACGACCGCACGCAGGCCATCTTCCAGGGCTGCCCCGAGATGCGTGACGGCTATCTGTGGGTGAGCGAGAAGCCCGGCTGGGGCATCGAGATTGACGAGAAAGAAGCGGCCAAATCTCCCTTCACCGCCAGCCCGCTCAACGGCGGCTGGGGCGAAATCCGCCTCCGCGACGGCACCGTCATCAAGCAATAGCGGAGGGAGGCGGGGGTTTCAACCCCCGCAGAATGCGAACCCACTTCCCGTGGGCTTCAGCCCCGGCGTGTTCTGCTGCTCTGTTAAAAAGCAAAGGGCGAGGCACCTGCGCCTCGCCCCGCCGACTTGCCAACTTGCTGTCGTTCAATACAGCCGGAAATTCACCTCAACCGTAATCATCACCGGCACAGGCGTCTTGCCATCCTTCATCGCCGGCTTGAACTTGTACTTCCGCACCGCTTCCAGCGCCTTTTCGTCCAGCCCCATGCCCAGCGCCCGCACCACCCGCGGATTCTGCGGGTTGCCGTTCGTATCCACAATCATCGAGATCAGGCAAACCCCCTGGTACTTCGCCCGCCGCGCTTCGTCCGAGAACTCCGCCTCCACCGTATTCAGCGGAACCGGCGCCGACACCCGGCCACCGATCTGGTACAGCCCGCCGCCGGTGTTGCCGCCGCTCCCCGGGCCATAGCCGTCGCCGCTGCCCGATCCCAGACCGCCGCCGCTGCCCGTCCCGATACCGCCGCCATTGCCGGTGCCGTTCGAAAGCACCACGTTCACGCCCGTCTTCATGCCCAGGTTCGGCATCGTCGGGTTGTCAGGCAGCGTAATGTTCTTCTGCACATCCAGCGCCGGAGGAACCGGAATCTTCGGGTTATCGAAGGTCTGTACCTGCGGAGGCACAATCGGCTTATCGTCGATCTTCGGCAGCTTGCCCTTGCTGGCTTCAATGATGCTGCGGTCGCCGCCGCCACCGCCGCCGCCGGCCAGCTTCAGATCCTTCGGCGCCTTGAAGTCGCCCACATCAATCGGGGTCGTCATCATCGGTGGATTGATGTGTTGAATCACCGTCCGCACGCCGAAGTACAACACCAGCGCCAGGATCAGCAGGTTCGTGGTGGTCGAAATCCCGATCGCCCAGGGATTCGCCTTCACGGCCATTGGATCCGGCACCGGGATCGGCGTCGAAGTCAGTTCCAGCGGTGGCAGTTTCGGGGGGAAAAACACGTCGCGGATGCTCTCGTAAAGCCCGGTCCAGATAGGCTTCTCTTCAAACGCTTTTCCCAGAAAGGCATCCAGTTCATGCCCATGCGCCGAGTCCGCGGCTGACCGGGGGTCCGCCTCTGCCTGAGTCAGTAGATCGTTTGCCATATTTGTTGCCGGCTCGGTTGTCCTCGCCTGTCCAGACTGGAGCTGGCCCGGAGGGAGACCCATCGCTCCATTATGCTTGACGTCGCCCGCGTTTGTCTCGGCTCCGAAGTACCCCTCGACCGGAACTTCGGTATCCAGAGTCCCATATTTCTTCAACTTCAGAGCTTCCATAAACAATAGACGATCCCCTTCCATCGTTTGTTACCCAAAAGTCATTAGATTGCCATTTAAACTAGGAATTGAACAAGTACGAGTTGCACCCATGGAGTGACGATGCCCCCAGCGCCGGAGTTAAAGGCGACGCTTACACTGCCGCAAACTGCCTTCCCGATGAAGGCTAATCTACCCCAGAATGAACCGCTTCGGCTAGCCCGCTGGGCCTCGCTCCGGCTTTACGAAGAATTGCGCAAAGCCGGCCGTGGCCGTCCCGCGTACCTCCTCCACGATGGCCCTCCCTACGCGAATGGCCCCATTCACCTGGGCCACGCGCTCAACAAGGGCCTGAAGGACTTCGTAGTCAAATCCAAGGCGATGGCGGGCTTTGATGCCCCCTATGTTCCCGGATTCGACTGCCATGGCCTGCCGATCGAGATAAAGGTCGACGAAAAGCTGGGCCGCAAAAAACTGGAGATGCCCGTCCCTGCCGTTTTAGATGCCTGCCGCGCCTACGCGCAAAAATATGTTGATCTGCAGACGGAGCAATTCGAGCGTATCGGCTGCTTTGGTCGCTGGCAAAAACCTTACAAGACCATGGCCCGGGACTACGAGGCCCGCACGCTCGAAGCCTTTTATGGCTTTCTCGAAAACGGCTTCATCTATCGCGGCCTCAAGCCCGTCTACTGGTGCATCCATGACCGCACCGCCCTGGCCGAAGCTGAAGTCGAATATGAGCAGCATATCAGCACTTCGGTCTACGTGCGCTACCGACTCACCTCTAACCCAGCAGTTATCAGCCCCGCGCTCACCGGCCGCAATGTCTCCACTATCATCTGGACCACCACGCCCTGGACGCTGCCCGCGTCCCTGGCCGTCGCCTTCCACCCCGACTTCGACTACGTAGCCCTCGAAGTCCAGGAATCGTCGGAAGAAGCAACCACCTCCCCTGCCCCATCCTCGCGCCTTGCTTCTGGCGCGAGGGTGGGAAACCACGAATCCTCCCCCGTCTACATCGTCGCCGCCGAACTCGCCGCGCAGGTAGCGGCAGCCTGCAATCTGGGCCAGGTCAAAGAGATCGCCCGCTTCAAAGGCGCCGCCCTCGACCGCGTCACCTTCCGGCATCCATTTCTCGAGCGCTCCATCCTGGGCGTCCTCGCCACATACGTCACCGCCGACACCGGCACCGGCGCCGTGCACACCGCGCCCTCCCACGGCGCCGACGACTTTTACACCGGCCAGCGTTATGGCCTCGACCCCGCCACCCGCGTCGACGCCGCCGGCCACATCCACGTCGATCCGGCCGCCTGGCCGCACCCCACGCCGCCGCCCTTCGACGGCCTCAAAGTGTGGGCTGCCAACCCCGTGATCGTAGAGATGCTCAAGGCCTCCGGTGCGCTCCTCGCCGGTTCCGAATTCGAGCACTCCTACCCCCACTGCTGGCGCTGCCACCACCCCATCATCTTCCGCGCCACCGAGCAGTGGTTCATCAATCTCGAAACCCCGATGCAACGCGCCGACGGCACAGACACGACGTTTCGTCTGCTCAGCATCGAAGAAATCGACAAGGTCGTCTGGGATCCGGCTTGGGGCAAAGAGCGCATCACCAACATGATCGCCACGCGCCCCGACTGGTGCATCAGCCGCCAGCGCATCTGGGGCGTGCCCATCGCCGTCTTCCTCTGCGAAAGCTGCAACCAGCCCATCATCAACGAAGATCTAAACAAAAAGATCGTCGACCTCTTCGAGCGCGAAGGCATCGAGTCCTGGCACACCTCCGCCGCCAGCGCCCTGCTCTCCGACGAGTTGAAGCTGCACCACGCCGCTGAGTGCGGGTGCGGCGGAACAAGCTTCCGCCAAGAAACCGATATCCTCGACGTCTGGTTCGACTCGGGCGTAAGCTGGCTCGCCGTCTGCGAATCCGACCCCGATCTTCAATCCGCCTACAAATCCTTCCAGAACAAGAACGGCACGGAGTGCCTTTACCTCGAAGGCGGCGACCAGCACCGTGGCTGGTTCCACTCTTCGCTGCTCACCTCGGTTGCCCTGCGCGGCCGCGCGCCCTACTCGCACGTCGCCACCGCCGGCTGGACCCTCGACGAACAGGGCCGCGCCATGTCGAAATCCCTCGGCAACGGCGTCGATCCCGTCGACATCGCCAACCGCATGGGCGGCGAGATCGTCCGACTCTGGGTCGCCTCCGTCGATTTCCGCGAAGACATGGCCGCCAGCGAAAACCTCATGGCCCGATGCGCCGAAATCTACAAAAAACTGCGCAACACCTTCCGCTTCCTGCTGGGCAACCTGCAACATTCGTTACCCGCGTTTGGCATTGAGGGAAAATTCGATCCCGCGCGCGACCGCGTCCCCGAATCCGAGCTGTTGCCACTCGATCGCTACATGCTCGCCAGGACCCGCGACCTCGCCGAAAAGATTCTCGAATGGTACGAGGCCTTCGACTTCCACCGCATCTACCACGCGGTCAACGAATTCGCCATCGTCGACCTGAGCGCCTTTTATCTCGACGTGCTCAAAGACCGCATGTACACCTTCGCCCCGACGAGCCACGCCCGCCGCTCCGCGCAGACCGTGCTCTGGCAGATCACTGAAGGCCTCGTCCGCCTCGTCGCACCCATCCTTAGCTTCACCTCCGACGAGGTCTGGGAATATCTGCCTAAGGTCGAAGGCCGCGCAGTCAGCGTGCACCTCGCACTCTTCCCCAAGCCCGAGGAGATCTTTTCTGAAGATCCAGCGCCTCTTTTAGAACAGTGGAAACCAATCCTCGCCGTCCGCGATGAAGCTTTGCGTTTTCTTGAGGACGCACGTCAAGCGAAAAAGATCGGAAAAGCACTAGAGGCTGAACTTGAGGTTACCGCGTGGGGCTATTATGCGGACGCTCTCAAAATACTCGATAACGCTGACCGCAAAGAGCTTTTCAATGTCTCAGGAGTAAAGTTTTTTCAGCCTCCAGAATCTGGTTTCTTCGAACAACCGCTTGATCTAGAGTCACCCGTTCCATTGAGAGAGTTTGACCGTGGCGGCAGTTTCCGCGTCAAAGCCATGCCCGCCTCCGGCCACAAATGCGCCCGCTGCTGGAACTTCATGCCCAAAGTCTCCGATTACGGCATTTGGCACGATGTTTGCGAGCGCTGCCAAAGCGCGCTTCGCGAAATGGGCATCGCACCACCGCAAAGTGAAACTGGAGAGGCTTTGTAACAAGGGCACGGCTTCAGCCGGGCCGCAACAGCAACAGAAAGGAGAGAGGGCTTTAGCCCTTGCCATGGCGCATCCCGGCAGAAATGCTCCCGCAGCGAGCATCCTCAACCCCTCTCGGACTTTCTTTGCGACAACGGGAACGAGCATGGGACGCAGGCTCTTGCAATCGGAACGCAATGCGCTGCTGCTCATCGACGTGCTGCGCTCGCTCACCGCAGAGCACAGGTTTAAGCTGCATGATTTCGTGATCATGCCAGATCATGTGCACCTGTTATTGACTGTTCACAACGAGATGACAATCGAGAAGGCGATGCAACTGATCAAGGGCCGATTCTCGCATCGTCTATCGCATGAATTTGGCTACAAGGGCGAGGTTCGGCAGCGTGGATTCACTGAAGTGCAAGTGATGAACCATGAGAGCTTCGAGAAACACCGGGAGTACATCGCGCTGAATCCGGTGAAAGCAGGGTTGGTAGCAGCCGTGGACGAGTTTCCATTCTGCTTTCGAACCCTTGCGAAGAGAAAAGCGGTAGGGAAAGTTGGCAGGGGCTAAAGCCCGAATCAATTTTAGATGTGCTGCCCGGCTAAAGCCGTGCCCTTATTACAAAGCATGAACGCTTAACCGAACAATGAGGATTCGCGAAGATGATAGACAGGCTGGAGAACGAAGCGAGGATTGGCGGCGACCTTCGCTTTGATGCCGTACCTCACCAAAAGGGGAATCAACTTTGAAAAGCCTTCGAACAGCCTGGCCCGCTCCTCGACGCTTGCCCTGGCTGCTCCTCATCTCCGTGCTCGTCTTCGCCGCCGACCGGCTCACCAAGATCTGGGTCAGCCATCACGTCGTTCTCGGCGGAGCCATTCCCATCATCCCCCGCGTGCTGCGCATCACCCACTGGACCAATGACGGCGCAGCCTTCTCGCTCTTCGCCGACTCGGCCTCGCCCCACGCCGTCCGCTGGAGCCTGATCGCCTTCACGCTCCTCGCCTCGCTCGCCGTGCTCATCGCGCTCATCCGCCTCGGCAGCCGCATCACGCTCACCACCGTCGCGCTTGCCCTCATCCTCGGCGGAGCTCTCGGCAACGTCCACGACCGCATCGTCTACGGCTCGGTGGTCGACTTCATCGAAGTGCATATTGTCCACTACCACTGGCCCGACTTCAACGTAGCCGACAGCTCCGTCGTCACCGGCGCCTGCCTGCTCTTCCTCGATTCGCTGTTACCGCGCAAGAAGCACGAAGCCTGAGATGACCTTCACTGGAACGAGCAAAATGAGATCACACGAGAAACTTGTTCGCAGAGCACGAAGTGTCAGGGCACGACTTTAGTCGTGCCGTAATACGGTCATAAATACTTTTGTGGGCTTTAGCCCCTGTGGGACCAAACCATGTACACGCCGAAATTCAACCAGGTCACCGACCGCGTCACGCTCCTCGAGGCCATGCGGGCCTACTCGTTCGCCATCCTCTTCGGCCCGGACGAAACGCGGCCGCAGGTCACGCATCTCCCGCTCGTCGTGAAAGACGAAGGCGAGCACGGCGTCCTTGAAGGCCACTTCGCCAAGGCCAACCCACACTGGCAGTTCCTCGCCGGCCGCGAAACACTCGTCGTCTTCCCCGGCCCGCACAGCTATGTCTCGCCTACGCTCTACGAAGAGACGCTCTCCGTCCCCACCTGGAACTACATCGCCATCCACGCCTACGGCACGCTCTCGCTCGTCGAAGACGACGCCGGCAAAGAAGCCCTGCTCGCCGGTCTCATCGCCGCGCACGAGCCCGCCTTCGCCGAAAAGTGGCAGGCGCAGCCCGAAGGCTACCGCCGCAACCTGCTCGCCGGCATCATGGGCTTCCGCATTCCCATTGCACGCATCGAAGGCAAATTCAAGCTGAGCCAGAACCGCAGCGAAGCCGACCGCCGCAACGTGCAATCCACCCACGCCGCCGGTACCGACGATCAGCGCGCCCTCGCCGCCTGGATGTCCCGCCTCATCGGCTAACATTGCGGTGTCCATCGCAATGCTCACCAAAGCCTATTTCCCAGTCGCCAGCGGAGACCACCCAATGCGCAGAGCCTTTTTCCTTCTCACGCTTCTTGTGACCACCTTCACCGCGCACGCCAACGCACAGTCCGACTGGAAAGCCAAACTCAACACCGAGCTTCCCCTGCTCGGCCATCGCAACTGGATTCTCATCGTAGATTCGGCGTACCCACTGCAGGTCTCGCCCGGCGTCGAAACGATCGACACGAATGACGGCATGATCGAGGTCGTCCAAACCGTGCTCCGGCAGATCGACAACTCCATCCACGTCCGCCCCGACATCTTCATGGATGCCGAGCTGCCCTACGTCTCCGAGGACGATGTCCCAGGAGTCTCCGTCTATCGCAGGAACATCGCCGACGCCCTGCACGACTATCAGATCCAACCACAGCTTCACGACAAGCTCATCTCCCAGATCGCCGAAACCGGCCAATCCTTCCACGTGCTGGTGCTCAAAACCCGACTCACCATCCCCTACTCGTCCGTCTTCATCCGCCTCAACTGCAAATACTGGCCCACCGACGCAGAAACGCGCCTCCGCGCCAAAATGTCCGCAGCCAAACCCTAGCGCGATTCCTGAGTTGCTTTGTCCGGAAATCGATACCTTCAAGTCGACGCGACCAATAGGGAGTCGGCGACCGGGCAAGATCTGCGCGAGGATACATCTACTCAGGAATCACAGTAGCGCCAAATGAAAGGTAGCGCCAGCCTCCAGGCCGGCTGTCGTGGCGGCCGGGTGCCCCACCTTCGGCGATGCGCGTCCTCTGCGCATCGGCTAAGGTGGGAAAGCACAAATCTCAACCTGGGCTATTCGTACCGCAGCGCCTCAATCGGATCCAGATTCGCCGCGCGGATCGCCGGAATCATCCCGCTCACCAGCCCCGTCACCACCAGAATCACCGTAGCCACAATCAGCGAAGCCGGCGAAATAATCAGCCGGATATCCGCATCGGTCGCATTCTTGGCCAGCGCGCTGTAAAACGTGATACGCCCCACAAGCGCCGAAATCAGATACGCCAGCCCGATGCCTCCCACGCCTCCCACCCCGGTGATCGCCAGCGCCTCGGCCAGAAACTGCACCAGAATATGATGCCTTCGCGCGCCAAGCGCCTTTTCCACGCCAATCTCGCGTGTCCGCTGCTGCACCGCCACCAGCATGATGTTCATCAGCCCGATCCCCGCAATGCCCAGCGTCAACGCGCCCACCATCGAAAGCAGTACCTGCAGCGCAATGGAGAGAATCTGGAACTGGTGCAATTGCGACCTGAGATTGGCGACAAACACCGCATCGTGATCCGTCGACCGGAAGTGGTGCGCCGCAGCCAGCGTCTCGCGTATGGTCCTTTCAATCTTCTGGTAGTCGCCGTGATAGCCGATCCACACGCCGTCGAGATACGTGGTGTCTTTCAAGTCGCTCATCGTGTTGAGCGGCACATAGATGGTGCGGTTGATGTTGTCGTTGTGCTCCTGCATCTTCGGCTTGAGAGTGCCGACGATCGTGAAGATCACACCATTCAGGCGAATCGTATCGCCCACCGCCCACCCCCCGGAGAAGAGCTTCGACTTGGCCTCCGAACCCACAACGCACACATGCGCGCGCTGCTGGTCTTCGGCGCCGTTGAAAAACCGGCCCTGGTCGGGAATCAGCTTGATGATATCGGCGTACGAAGGACGCGACCCAACGACGGTCCACGTATAGGTGTGCAGATCGTTTTGCACGGTCACGTCCTGCCACGCGACCGGCGAGATGTGCGAGATTTCCGGCAGCGCGGCGATCACGCGATCCACATCATCCAAAGTGAGTCGGACTTTGACGCCGGCCTTGGCACCTCCAGCCTGTTGACTGGTGCGTCCTGGAAAGAAGCCGATCGTATTCGTGCCCCACTGCGCAAAGATCGTTTCAATCGCCGTGCTGAAACCCGCTCCATAAGCCAGCAGAAGCACCACCGTCGCAATACCCCACGCCATCCCGATCGTAGTAATGGCCGTGCGCCGCCGGTTGTACAGCATCGCCTCCCACGCCTGACCAAGAATGTCTCTCAACATAGCTGCTAGCTCCTAGCCTCTAGCCGGGTGCCCCACCTTCGGCGATGCGCGTTCTCTGCGCACAGGCTAAGGTGGGAAAGCACTTCCCTATTCCCTAGTCCCCGTTCCTTGCCCTTTACTCGTTCCGCAGCGCCTCAATCGGGTCCATGGCCGCCGCCTTGCTCGCCGGATACAGTCCCGCCGCCACGCCGCTCACCGTCAGTGAAAACAGCGCCAGCGCCGCTGACCACGGCACAATCCGCGGCGGATCGAACCCCGGAATCTTGTCGGTCAGCAGCACCTGCAGCAACGCCATGAACGCGGCCGAAATCGCCACACCCACCAGCCCGCTGATGCCCGTCAGCAGCAACCCCTCCCAGAAGAACTGCGCCAGAATCGCCTGCCGCGTCGCGCCTACCGCCTTCATCACGCCGATGTCGCGCGTCCTTTCGGTTACGGAAACCAGCATGATGTTGATGATCCCCACGGCCCCCAACCCCAGCGTCACAACGCCCACGCTGCCCAGGAACACATCCATCGCCGTGAAGATAATGCCGATCACGTGCGCCTCGTCGATCGTGTCCCACTCGTTGAATGCGTCCTGCAGCGAAGGATCAAAACCGTGGTTTTCCGCGATGACCCGATGCACCGCGATTTCGGCGGCGGTGTTGTCGTTCTTGATCGTCGGCCGGTACTGGATCGACGTCAGCGCATCCTGCGGAATGTTGTCGCCCTTCAGAGGAAACAGCTCCAGCATCGTGGTGACGGGAATGAAAATCTTCTCGTCGTCGTAAGTATTGTTGCCGCGGCCTACCTGCGCGCCCACGCCGATCACAGTAAAGTCAGTTCCGCCGATCGTGACGGTCTCCCCGATCTCCGGATGACCTTGAAACAGCAGCGACGCGCTCTTGGATGCAATGAAAGCAACGCGGCGCGCTTCCCGCACGTCTTCGTCATTGAAATAGCGGCCGGCCGCGATAGGCAGGTAGCGGACGAAGGTATAACTCGCCTCGGTTCCGGAAAGATGGCCGGAGGTGTTGCTCCACTGGCTCACCTCGTAGATATCGGAGCGGGCAAGCTCTCCTGTGACGGCGCGCACTTCCAGCAGCCGGCCGATCGCTTCCTCGTCGCGCAGCGTCAGCTCATATGGCCGCATCCCCGTATGCTGATTCGCCAGCGCGGGAATCGTGCCATTGAACACCATCACCACGTCATCGCCGAACTGCGCCAGCTGCTTGTGTTGGCCTTCCCTGAACCCTTCGCCCAACCCCACCAGCACCAGCAGCGACCCCACACCCCACGCAATGCCGAACATGGTCAAAAAACTGCGCAGCTTGTTGGCCGCAATCGCGCGGAACACCTGGCCGAGCGTGTCTGAAAAGGTCTGCATGGCCGTTGGACGTCCGGGGAGGGCGCTCGATGAACAATACGCAGGATTCTTCCCTCAGTTCCCACGTTCCACCCAGATTTTAGATCGTATTTACACGCTTCCACTATGCTGTTTGTGCGGCAGAGCACATCTCGTCACAACAATCGCGCCCAACCGCCCATGGGAACCGCGGATGTTTCTCTTGCGTATACACCGGCGACAGGTAACCGAGGCGTACACAATCCGTCTCATGGATAGCTTCATTCGCATCATTTCCTCTTCCCCGGAAGTCCCAAACGTCTCTAGACCCGCTGGGAGGGTTTTGTGGCCGCATCACGAAGAAACAAACGATTCTGGATCTGGCTGAGCCTCGGCATTGCCGCCATCGTGCTGGTCGCGGGCGTGGGACTGGCGCGTGTCGCGCGGGGTTCCTCCATCGACCCCAACAAGCTGGCCAAAGTTACGCGCGGCGACGTGGCCCAGTCCGTTGTCGCCACCGGCAAAATCCAGCCCATCACCAAGGTCGAAGTCAAAAGCAAGGCCTCCGGCATCGTCGAAAAACTCCTGGTGGACATTAACTACCGCGTAAAGAAGGGCCAGGAACTCGCCCAGCTCGACCAGCAGGAGATCCTCGCGCAGGTCGACGCACAGAAGGCGCAGCTGGCCTCCGCGCAGGCCAACGTAGCCACCTACGAAGCCAACATCGAGCAGGACAAGGTCAACGCCGCCGCGCCCGACCTGCCCATGTACAAGGCCACGCTCGACCGCAATCTCGAGATGCAGCGCGAAGGCATCGTCAGCCGGCAGGTTCTCGACGATGCCAACCGCGATTACCTCGCCGCGCTCACCAAGCGGAACTCGGCGCAGGCGCAGGTCGGCGTCGACACCGCGCGGCTCAAGCAGGCACACGCCCAGGTGCAGCAGAGCCAGGCCACGCTTAACCAGCTCGAAGAGCAGCTCTCCTACACCACCATCGTCGCGCCGATGGACGGCGTCATCCTCTCACGCGATGTGGAGATCGGCGATGCCGTCAGTTCCATCCTCGTCCTCGGATCAACCGCCACGCTCATCATGACAGAGGGCGACACCACAGAGGTCTACGTCGACGGCAAAGTCGACGAGGCGGATATCGCCCACGTCTATCTCGGCCAGCCCGCGCGCATCAAGGTCGAAAGCTTCCGCGACCGTCTCTTCAACGGCAAGGTCACGAAGATTTCGCCCATGGGCGTTGAAAAAGACAACGTCACCACCTTCGAGGTACGCGTCTCTATCAACAACCCCGGCGGCGAATTGAAAGCCAACATGACCGCCAACGCCGAGATCCTGATGAACGAACACAAGGGCGTGCTCAACGTCCCTGAAAACGCGGTCGTCTATGACGGGCAGAAGAACGCATCCGTCCAGGTCCCGGACAAGCACCAGAAAGACGGCACGCGCAAGGTTCCCATCCAGGTTGGCCTCTCCAACGGCTCAGTCACCGAAGTCGTCAGCGGCCTGAAAGAAGGCGACCAGGTCGTCCTTCAGCAATAAGCCAATCTTGTTGCAGCCTTGAACGGTGCGGCTTCAGCGTTGAAGCCTACAAGCGGCAGCCGCTGAAGGGTACGGGCTTCAGCCCGTGCGTGTGGCCTTCGATTATTGAAGGGCAGGGGCTTTAGCCCCTGAGGGGTCACTGCCCCATCCCACAAACACATCTCCGGTACGCATCCTCCGTATAATTCGCCAGCGCACACACATACTGCGGCCAGAACGGCTTGATCTCCCGCGAAACATCCCCCACAAAATAATGCTTCAAATAACTCTTGCTCTCCTGCGATTGCGCCGAAGGATCAGCAGAGAACCCCTCCACCAGCTTCGCCACCGACGCCGAAGAAAACGACGGCTCCTCATACGCCCGCGCGTAGTCGTACTCTTCCGCCCACTGCGTATCCACGCCCGTCTGATTCGACGCCGCAAACACCCGGTAGTCCGCCAACACCCCCGTTGCCGGATCAACCGCGCCTACTGTAAACGAAGGATTGTTCCCATCCACCGGCGAGATCGAAGACACCATCTTCACCGCCACGGGCCCGTGATCCGCATCACCCTTCGCAGGCTCCAGCAGCCGCATCTCGTCCATGTGCGTATGTGCAAAAATCGCAAGCTGAATCACATCGCCGAAGCCAGCCAGAGTATCGGTCAGCGCCTCTGAGGAAAGAAACATCTGCGGCGCCGCACCGCCGCAGATGTTCTTGCCCTTGGTCAGCGTCGAGTACGGATCGACACCCGGCGGAATGTGCCCCATCACCCAGACCTTCTCTTTGTCGGCTCGCGCGCGCTCAAGCTGTTGCTTCAGCCATGCAATCTGCGCAGTCGCTGCCTGCGGGTCCGGCTTGTTCGAACACGTAGCATACCGCCGCGACATGAACAGATCGTCCAGCACCAGCAGCCGCGTGTGCCGGATCGGCGTCGGCAACGCCGCGCTGTAATATCCGCCCGCCGCAAAAGTCTCCACGGCTTGTCGCCGCTCCGCCGCGGGCAGATCCGCCGCCAGCATCTTTCCCGTCTCGGCAAGAAATTGACTCTGTGCATCGAGCTGATAATCGCCGCAGTCAGAATCGTTGTTCCCCAGCGCCGCATACACCGGCACACCCGGAAAATCTCCTCGCAGTTCATCGACCGTGAACTCGATCGTCTTCTCCACAAAACTGCGGTACTCGGCCGCCGTCCCCTGCGGAAACACGTTCTTGTACTTGCACGAGAACGCATGCGCAATCAGATCGCCGCTCACCGTAATGAACCGGATTCCCGCCGCATCCGCCCGCATCGCATTCAGGCTCGAGAGCAGCAGCGGATACGAAGTGTCCACGCCGCGCGCATGGCAGGCCTGCTGCAGATCCGCAAACCGCTGCGCTCGATCCGTCGAATCCTGCCCCGCCAAAATCGCCTTCCATCCTGATACCGACGCCGCAGCCAGTTGCGCCGCCTTTCCCGGATCCCAGAACGGCTCAAAATGAATATCGCTGACCATCAGCACAGGCGTATTCACGGCGCCCGCACGCGTGGCCGCACCCTTGTCGGCAGAACGCCCTTGCGCGCCACTCGCCACTGCACCAGCCAGAAACCACACTAAGGTGCACACAGCCCCAATCTTCCGCTTCACCCGCATCCCCACTCCCTGTTTTTCAATTTGGCCGTGAGTAGAATAACCTGCGCACCGCCGCGCTTTGCTCAACACACCGTGAACACGCCGCTCCACTTCCCCGCCGCGCCCGCACAGTTGTGGTATACGTTTGCACATGCTCCGCCGCCCACTTTTACCCATCTCTCTTGCTGCCGCCCTCTGCGCCACGCTTCCTGCACAATCCCTCGCACCCGCGCCGCCCATGGGCTGGAACAGCTGGGATTCCTACGGCCTCACCATCGACGAAGGCCAGTTCAAAGCCAATGCCGCCGTGCTCGCGCAGCTGCTGCAGTACGGCTGGCGCTACGCCGTCATCGATGAAGGCTGGTACATGGCCACGCCTTCAGCGAACACCGTCGCAGACCGCCATTACGCCTGGAACGCCAACGGCCTGCTGATCCCCGCTGATGATCGTTTTCCCTCCGCCGCCAATGGTGCCGGCTTCAAGCCCCTCGCCGACTGGACGCACGCGCACGGGCTCCGCTTCGGCATTCACATTCTGCGCGGCATCCCCCGCCAGGTGGTCGCTGCCAATCTTCCCATCGCCGGAACCAGCTTCACCGCCTCTGACGCGGCCGACACCACCAGCCCCTGCCCCTGGGATCTAGGCAACTGGGGCGTAAGAGACAACGCCGCCGGCCAGGCCTACTACGACTCCATGATGAAGCTCTACGCGTCGTGGGGCGTTGACTTCCTCAAGGTCGACTGCATCAGCGACCGCCCCTACCGGCCCACCGAGATCCGCCAGATCGCCGCGGCCATCCGCAAAACCGGCCGCCCCATCGTGCTCAGCCTGTCGCCTGGCCCCACCGCCCTCGCGCACGCCGCGGAAGTCGCTCAGTACGCGCAGATGTGGCGTATCGCCGACGATCACTGGGACGGCTGGAGCTTCCCGCACAAGCCCAATCAGGGCGAATTCGCTTTCGGCCTCCGCGACGAATTCGATCGCCTCGCCGCTTGGAACGTCTACGCCGGCCCCGGCAACTGGCCTGATGCCGACATGCTGCCCTTCGGCTACCTCGGCCCGAACCCCGGATGGGGCCAGCCGCGCCAGTCCCGCTATACGCAGGACGAGGAGCGCACCGAGTTCACCCTCTGGGCCATTGCGCGCTCACCCCTGATCCTCGGCGCGAACCTCACGCGGCTCGACGACTTCACCCGCTCGCTCCTCACCAACCAGACCGTCCTCTTCATGAACCAGAACGCGACCTACAGTCACCCGGTCGACGTTTCGGCGCTCGGCCCCTCATTCCAGAACGCCCGCGTCTGGCGCGCCACCATCAACCAGCCCGGCGAACGCGGTTATGCGGAGTACTTCGCCTTCTTCAATCTCGACGACCAGCCCGTTACCCTCCGTGCCACCTGGAAGCAGCTCGGCCTCGAAGGCGCGAAACACTCGGCAGAAAACGCGTGGGACGGCTCGACCAATAAGGATGCAAAAGACATCAACGTAACGTTACCCGCGCACGGCAGCACACTCTACCAGGTCCGCTAAGGCACAGCCCATCCCGATATCCTGTGCGAAACTGTAGCTTCCGTAAGTTTCCGGCGACTGTCGCGGAGCTTCCGGCAAACGCAATCGATGGCCGTTCTACGTTCTGCCCTTCTGGCTCTTTCGCGCAATCGTCCCTTGCGCCGCTTCTGCGAGCAGTCGAGCCTTGGCGCGCGCCTCAGTTCCCGCTTTGTCGCCGGCCTCACCATCAGCGACGCGCTCCGCGTCGCCGAGTCCGTCAATCACCAGGGCATGGCCGTTACGCTTGACTCTCTCGGCGAGAGCGTCACCTCAGAGACCGAGGCTCACGGCGCCGCCGAGGTCTATCACTCGCTGCTCGACCTCATCGCCGAGCGCAACCTCGACGCCAATATCAGCGTGAAGCTCACGCAGATGGGGCTCGAGCAATCTCCCACTCTGGCCGAATCCATCGCGCGCCAGCTCGCCCTGCATGCGCGCTCCATCGGCAACTTCGTGCGCATCGATATGGAAGATTCGCACCTCACCCAGATCACTCTCGATATCGTGCGCCGCCTGAACGCCCGCGTAGAAACCCGCGGCGCCATCGGCATCGTGATCCAGGCGTATCTCTATCGTTCTCAGGCCGACATCGAGCAGCTTCTCGCCGAGGGCATCCGCATCCGGCTCTGCAAAGGCGCCTACAACGAGCGCGCCAACATCGCCTTTCCGCATAAGGCCGACGTCGATGCAAACTTCGTGCGTCTCAGTCACCTGCTGCTGGAAAGCCCTGTCTATCACGGCATCGCCACGCACGACGACGCCATGGTCGCTGCTGCCAAAGATTTCGCCGCTGCGCACGGCATTGCGCCCAGCCGCTACGAATTCCAGATGCTCTATGGGGTGCGCCGCGATCTGCAGAGAGCGCTCGTCAGGGAAGGCTATAAGGTGCGCGTCTATGTTCCGTTCGGCAACGCGTGGTATCCCTACTTCATGCGCCGCCTTGCCGAACGCCCCGCGAATCTGATCTTCCTCGCGCGCAATTTCTTACGCTCTTAGAACTGGCTGCATCAACCCGTTTTGTAGCAGGGCACGACTTTACAGGCTGCGGAAAACTCCTCTGCGCGACAGGTTTTGTGAAAGGGCACGACTTCAGTCGTGCCGTAAATGTCGCAAATTCACACCGGGGCTTTAGCCCCTGAGGGATGTTTCTCTGCACTCCGTCGTGCCGGAGAAGCCCCCAAAAACGTGAGCCTTTCTTTGATTAAGCGGGCCCATTCATGCAACCAGTCTTGGAACCGGGCACAAGTCTATCCAACCTGCTCTTTATAGATAAATTTCTTTCGATACCGTTTGCGCAGCAGAAAGCTGGTTCTGCACACGCCGCACATCCACGGATAGTAGCCAAACTTCGGCAGGATCTTCCTTTCGAAAAACCCCTTCCGCTCCAGCCGATGCGGATGCACGTTGCCACATCCCGGACATCGCACCTCAGCTACAACCCCACCCTGCCCGCTCGATCCCGCTTGCACAGCTCCCCCCACAAGCTTCCGTACCACCACAAACCCGGTCTCCCTTCAGAGAGATCTTCAATGAACCCACCGTGCCCCATCCTTTCGACTTCTTCCTGTCGAAAGGGTGGGAGGCTCCGATCCTTCCCCTCACCACAACCCTGGGGTGGGAATTCACCGGCACACTCACAAATGCTTGAACTCTCGTATAAAACGAAAGCCTGTGCGGAAGAAATCAAAAATGGAAGGGAGAAAAATCGACAGTAACCATCACGCGGCACAGAAGGAATGCCGGACTGCCACAATGCAATTCGTTGCAACATTACGGGGCGTGCGGCTCACGCCCGCAGCCGCGCAAGCCCTTGCTGAGCCAGTTCCGTGACAGCCTTCGCCAGCGTCGCGGAATCATTCAGCGATTCCGGACGCTCCAGCCGCATCCCTTTGTCCGCGGCATATCCGCGGAACAACTTGTCGACGTCGTAAAGAATTTCCACGTGGTCGCAAAGAAATCCGATCGGCTGCAGAATCAGCGCCCGCACTCCAGTACCCGCCATTTCATCCAGCGTCTCTTCCACGCTCGGCCCGATCCACGGGCCGCCGCTCGCGCCCTGGCTCTGAAAAGCAAACCACCACCGCGGAATCTCCGGCACACGCGCCGCCACAAGTTCCGCAGTATGCCGCGCCTCCTCTGCGTAAGGATCGGCTCCCGTCCCCGGCCAATGCCGCGGACCCGCATCGCCCGCAGGCGGCTCAACTGTCCGCGTCGGCACGCTGTGCGCTGTAAATAGCACCGGCACCGGGGCACCCACCTCCGCGCTCAACTTGCTCCACGCCGTCCGCAGCCGCTCCGCGAACGCATCGGCCAGCAGCGGATGCCGCGCCCAGCCTTCGGTAAAGTCGATGCGCAAGCCCTGCGCCTCCGCTTCTACAGCGCGCCGGTAGAGACCCACGCTGGTGCGCGAGTTCTGCGGCGCCATGCAGACGACCGCCGCCTCTTCCACGCCGTCCGCACGCATCTGCTTCACCACATCGGGAATGTACGGCCGCCAGTTCCGCATGCCCACGTACACCCGAATTCCTGGGCGCCCCATCCTGCTTTTGTCGCCAGGATGGGGAGCGGAGTTCGCCTCACCCGCGCCGTTCAGCTCTGCCTCCACCAGCCTCGCCTGCTCATACGTGATCTCGGTCAGCGGACTGTGTCCAATCAACGCATACCTGTGCTGAATTTCTTCGACAACCGCCTGCGGCACCGGACGCCCGCTTACCACGTTACGCAGATATTCCGGAATCTGCTCCACCGTCTCCGGTGTTCCATGCGCCAGCAGCAGCACCGCCTGTTTCCCCACGCGTACCCTCCACAAACCCCAACCCGGTCCAACTCTTCCGTGCCCCATCCTGTCGAGTTTTTCTATCGACAGGGTGGGAAGCACACCCCTCAACCCGCCACTGTCCACCCGAGCACGAAAACGGGCGCTTCCATCTTCGGCGACCCGCGTTCTTGGCGCATCGCCGAAGGTGGGAAAGCCCGAACCTCACCGCCTCGCAATCAACTGGTCACTATTCCATAGTGCCTATTCCCTATTCCCTGTTCCAGCCGAAACTCCCGCACCATCTTCACCACCGCCTGCACATTCTCCACTGGCGTCCCCGGAACAATCCCGTGGCCGAGATTGAAGATGTGACCCGGACGTCCATTCGCAGAACGCAAAATCTCCTTCACCCGCTGCTCGAGAATCTCCACCGGCGCAAACAGCGTAATGGGATCGAGATTTCCCTGCACCGCGTGCCCATGCCCAACCGCGCGCCACCCCTCGTCGAGCGGCTGCCGCCAGTCCAGCCCGATCACATCCGCTCCCGTCGATGCCATCGCCTCCAGCAGTCCCGCCGTCTCCACCCCGAAGTAAATCACCGGCACGCCCATCTGCTGCACCGCGCGCACCAGCCGCTTTGAAGCCTCGAACGCATACGCGTGATAATCCGTCAGCGACAGCGAGCCCACCCAGCTGTCGAAGATCTGGATCACGTCCGCACCCGCCTGTACCTGCAGCCGACAGTACTCCGTAAGAACAGCGATCAACTTGTCCAAAAGACTGCTCCACGCAACGGGGTTCGAGTACATCATCTGCTTGGTGTGGACATAATTGCGCGAGCCGCCGCCCTCGATCATGTAGCTGGCCAGCGTATACGGCGCGCCGCAAAATCCGATCACGCCCAGGCGGTCGCGAAAATGTGCAGCAACCTTCTCGATGGCCTGCGCCACGTACGCCAGATCGCCGGCGCGATCGGTGCGCAGCGCCAGCACGTCCTCCGCGGTGCGTACCGGATGGTGCACCACCGGGCCCTCGCCGGCGGCAAATTCGAAGTCCAGCCCCATCGGCTCCAGCGGCAAAAGCAGGTCGGCAAAAATGATGGCCGCGTCGACGCCGAGCTTCTCTGCCGCGGTGATCGTCACCTCCGCGGCCAGTTCAGGCTTCTTGCAGATCTCCACGAGCGAGTGATGCTTGCGCACATCGCGGTATTCCTGCATGTAGCGGCCGGCCTGGCGCAAAAACCATACCGGCGTGCGGTCCACCGGCTTACGCAGGCACGCACGCACAAAGCGGCTTCCATCAAAAATCGTCTCGTCCGCTTTCTTCTCCAGTTTGTCCCCGTCCATATGGAGCCATTCTACCGGCCGGCAATGCACTTCGATAGTGTTATCAGCACCGCCGCTCCTGTATGATTGCCCTGCTCGAAGGTTCTTACGTCGGTTCCCCGCAAGCCCATTCCGAGGCTTTCCATGACCTTTCAACGGCACGCCTGCCTGCTCTCTGCCCTTCTCTTCAGCACTCCGCTCGCCGGCGTGGCCCAGCACTCGCTACCCTCTGTCGCGTTGCCGTCGCACGGAATCACCATCTCCGTCGCCGTCGACAGCAAAGCGGGGCAGCCCGTCGCGAGTCTCAGCGAGAAGGATTTCACGATCCTCGACAACAAAACGCCCCGGCCCATCACCTCTTTCAAGGTTGTCACGGCACCTGCAGAGCCCGTCCACGTCATTCTGTTGCTCGATGCCGTGAACATGCCTTACGAGGCGCTTGCCTATGCCCGGCAGGGCATCGAAAAATACCTGAAATCCAACGAGGGGACGCTCGCGTATCCGACCACTCTCGCCATACTCACCGATCATGGCGTGCAAATCTCCAACGGATTCTCTACCG
>DATJNF010000037.1:0-18239 GCA_035508375.1 Occallatibacter sp.
CACTCGAAATCTACCGGAGCAATGGCGCGCTTTTACACACCATCGCCAGCCAGGTGGATGACAGCATCAAGAAAGTTATTTATAACTTTCTTCAGCAAAAGAAAGCATAACCGCATCCTTAAGTTATTGAAAGAAGAATCATGGATTGGAAAAGCCACCGCGTAGACATGCTGCTGGAGCAGGCCCTGATGGAAGACAAGGCCGCCGGCGATGCCACAACCAATCTCACCATTGACCCCGGTCTGCGCGCGACGGCCTCGATTCTGGCGCGCGAGGAACTGGTGATCGCGGGATTGGGCGCGGTGCCGCGGTTCCTGGAAATCTTTGCGCGCCTCGATCCGCGGCCCCAGGCGCATACGCGGTTTGAGGTCATCAGCCATCCGGAGATCTTCGACGGCGTGCGCGCACATCCGGGCCAGGTGCTTGCTGTGGTTCGCCACAATGCGCGCGTGCTGCTGAGCACGGAGCGCGTGATCCTGAACCTGCTGCAACATCTCAGCGGCATCGCCACGCTCACGCGCCGTTACGCGGACGCGATCCAGGGCACCCATGCGCGGGTGCTCGACACGCGGAAGACGGTCCCGGGCCTGCGTGCTCTCGAAAAATACGCCGTGCTGTGCGGGGGCGGCACGAATCATCGCATCGATCTCGCCTCCGGCATTCTGATCAAGAACAATCACATCGCGCTGGGCGGCGGGCTCAAGAAGGTGCTGGCGCGCGCGCTTGAAGCACGCAAGCCGGGCCAGCGGGTGCAGATCGAAGTGCGCACAATGCAGGAACTGGAAGACGCGCTGACCGGCGGCGCCGAGGCTTTACTGCTCGACAACATGACGCCCGCGCAGGCGAAGCAGGCCATGGAAAGAATCAAGAAAGAAGGCCGCTGGATTCCGACCGAGGCCTCGGGCGGTATTGTGCTCGAAAATATTCGCGAGTACGCGGAGACGGGCGTCGACTTCATCAGCGTGGGCGCGCTGACGCACTCGGCAAAGGCGGCCGATATCTCGATGACCATTACGGCGGAGCCGCACTAGCCGATGTACGATCTTGCGGCGCTCGAAGCCGCTCTGGCCGGCTCGATCTATGCGGGCAGGGTCCACTTTGCCGCAGTGACCGGTTCCACGAACAACGACGCGTTGACTGCCGCACGTAATGGCGCGCCACACGGCTCGGTCTGGCTGGCCGATGAGCAGTCGGCCGGACGCGGGCGCGGCGGGCACGCCTGGCACTCGGCCGCCGGCGAAGGCCTCTACGTGAGCGTGCTGCTGCGGCTGGCAATTCCGGCAAACCGGCTGCTGCTTTTGCCGCTGGTGGCCGGGCTCGCTTCCGCTGAGGCGGTCCGCGCGGCCTGTGGATTGGATATTGATCTGCGCTGGCCGAACGACCTTTTGATCGGGGCGCGAAAGACGGGCGGCATCCTGGTAGAGGCAAATTCTGACTCGAGAGGCAGCGCCTTTGCCGTTGTAGGTACCGGTATCAATGTACATCAGCGCGATTTCGATGTCGGCCTGGCCACGCCGGCGACGTCGCTGGACCTGGCCGCCGGGTGCACCGTCGACCGGCAGACGCTGCTCGTCGCCCTGCTGGATTCGCTGGAGCGCGAGAGCAGTGCACTGCTCGATGCGGACACCGCGGCCGCAATTCCGGCGCGGGTGGAAGCAGCCTCGTCCTGGGTGCGCGGGCGTACGGTCGAGGTTCATGGGCCTCAGGCTTGCACGGGCGTGACTGCCGGGCTGGACGAGCACGGGTTTCTGCGCGTGGAAACTGGGGCGGGGCTGGTTACGGTGCAGACCGGGGGCATCAGAAAGCCGGAGCGGGAACCCGCGATAGACTGAAGATATGCTGCTTGCACTGGACGTAGGCAATACCAATACGGTGCTCGGCCTTTACCGGCTCGACGGAGAGAAGCCGGACCTGGCCGCGCACTGGCGCGTGACCACGCATCGCGCGCGCACCGTGGACGAATACGGTGTCCTGTTCATCAATCTCTTTGAATTGAATGGCATGACGGCCAGTCATGTGACGCACATCATCGTCGCTTCGGTTGTGCCGCCTGTCGACTCCACACTGAGACGCGTCTGCGAGCAGTACTTCCACATCGAACCGATGTTTGTTGAGCCAGGCATCAAGACCGGGATGCCCATGCTGGTCGACAACCCCACCGAGTTGGGGGCGGATCGGCTTGCCGATTCCGTGGCGGCCTATGTGCGCTACGGCGGCCCCTGCATTGTGGTGGACTTTGGCACGGCAACCAAGTTTGAAGTGATCTCGGCGCGGGGCGAGTATCTTGGCGGGGCGATTGCGCCGGGCCTCGGACTGAGCGCAGACGCGCTGTTTTCGCGTGCAGCTCGGCTTACCCGCGTGGATATCAAGCGCCCGGCCAAAGTGATCGGAACGAACACAGTCGGCCATTTACAGAGCGGAATCTTCTTCGGCTACATCGGACTTGTCGACGGCATCATTGAGCGCATCCTGAACGAGCTTGGAGCGGAGCCGCGCATCGTCGCGACGGGAGGGCTGGCAAGGATGATTGCGCCGGACTCGCGGTACATTCAAGAGATCGACGACATGCTCACGCTCGATGGCCTGCGGATTCTGTTCGAGCGCAATCGCGGCGTACGTCCCCGGGGCCGCCCGCACGACGCGAAGTCCGCTGGTGACAGTACTCGGCCCCAGAGCGCGACGGCCAGCGTCAATGTGGGAGAGCGGCAATCGTGAACTGCGCTTTCCAACTCGCTCGGCCCAGTCGATTGGCTTGAGGCGCAGCCGTGCGCAATTACTTCAACTACTTCACTGAGATTGAAGAGCGCTTTCAGCAGCGTCGCGGATCGATTTTGCTGCTTTCCACACTGGACTGGGCGCTGATCGAGACCTGGCGCGAGGCGGGCATTTCGCTGGAAGCTGCGCTGCGCGGCATCGATGCGGCCTTCGACAAATATGAGGCGCGGCAAAAACGCGGACGCATGCGGCGCGTCAATGGCCTGGCGTGGTGCGCGCAGGCTGTAATGGATGCCGCCGTAGAGATGAACGAGGCTGCGGCGGGCACCTCACCAGAAGCGGCTCCTGCCCGGGAGTCGGGCTTTGAGCACGAGCGCGTGGCGGCGCATCTTGAATCCGCCGCGACGGCGCTGGATACAGCGCAGGTGGCTGCTGAAGCCTGCGCGGCGACCGCAGCCCGGCTGCGCGAGCTTGCAGCAAGGTTGCGAACGCCGTCGAGTGCAGACGCTGCATCCGCCGATCTCGAGGCGTTCGAGCGGTCGCTCACGGTACTCGAGGAAAAACTATTTGCGGCGTTGAGGGCGGCTGCGCCCGAAGATCTGCTTGTAAGTTTGAAGGAACATGCGGCCCGTGAACTGGCGCCTTATCGCAGCCGCATGGGTGCAGTGCAGATACGTCAGGTGGAACAGCAGTTTGTGCAGAAGCAGTTGCTGGTCCACTACAACCTGCCGCGCCTCAGTCTTTTTTACATGAGCCAGCAATGAAGCCAACGTCGCCGCAAACGAAACAGCCATCGCGGTCCGCGGACCTGTTGCTGCAGATCGAAAAGCCAATCTACGGCGGCGCGTTCCTGGCGCGCGACGAGGGGAAGGCCGTCTTTGTTCCGCTCGTGCTGCCCGGCGAAAAGGCGCGCGTGCGCATTGTGGAAGAGAAGCGCGGCTATTCGACCGCCGAGGCGGCGGAGATTGTTACAACTGCCGCGGAACGTGTGGTTCCTGCGTGCCAGCACTTTGGCGCGTGCGGCGGGTGCCAGTATCAGCACGCAAGCTACGCGGCGCAGCTTGATTGCAAACAGGCCATCCTGCGCGAGACGTTGGAGCGCGGCGGCGTCCAAGCTCCCGAAGACATGGCGGTGCTTGCGGCGGAGCCGTGGGGGTATCGCAATCGCATTCGCCTGGCCGTCGACGCGGAGGGAAATCCGGGTTATCGCGGCCAGCGCTCCCACGCGATTGTCCCCATTGCGGAATGCCCGATCGCGGCGCCGCTGCTGGTGCGGGCTGCCCTGGCATTTGCAGAGACTCTGCGCAAATTTCTACGTTCTCAGCGGGCGTCCGAGATCTCTCTGTTTTGCGATGGGGAGGAGTCCGGGTTACTTGCCGGCCTTCACTCCGCGAGTCCTGCGAAGCTGCCCATCGAGCAGCTCTATCGCAAACTGGTAGAGAGTGTGCCAGAGCTCAAGGGCATCGAGCACATAAGCGAAGGCCGATCCGGCAGAACGCCGCACACGGTAAGCCGTTGGGGCGCGGACTCGCTGAGCTATCAGGCCGCAGGCTTCCCCTATCGCGTGGATCACGGCGCGTTCTTCCAGGTGAACCGGTACTTGATTGACGGATTTGTCGAACATGCGACCGCTGGACTCGAGGGCGCGCTTGCCTGGGACCTTTTCGCCGGCGTGGGCCTGTTTGCGCGCAGGCTCGCGGCTAGTTTTCGGCGCGTGATCGCCGTTGAGTCAGCACCTGCAGCAACTGCTGCGCTCGCCCATAATCTGAGCGGCACGGTCGCATCGGCCGTAAAGGCCGCTACGCTGGATTTTCTGCGCCGTACGCATCGGGATGAGCGGCCAGACCTGATTGTTGTAGACCCCCCGCGCACCGGGCTTGGCAACGAGACAACGGCGCGTCTTGCGGAGATTGCCGCGCCCATGCTGGTCTATGTCTCATGCGATCCGGCAACGCTGGCGCGCGACTTGCGGGATCTGATTACCGCCGGATACGAGATTCAGGAAATCACGCTCGCCGATCTGTTTCCGCAGACCTTCCATATCGAGACGATTGTTCGTCTGCACCGCCCCTAAGCCGGATACAAACTTTTGTGTACTGCGAACCGCGCGCCCTGATAGTCTTACCGTCAACCACTCCCACAGTCTTGCAGCGGAATGCAATCGGGTCCCTACACGAACGGGCAGGCTCAAGCCATGCCGCTCTTTCATGCGGCGTGGCTATTCGCGGCAGGAATTCTAGTCGCGCGCTGGCTCTGGCTACGGCCAAGCCTCGTTCTGCTTTCGGTGGTCGCGCTTGCGGGCATCGCGGCCTTCGCGGCATTTCGAGCGGCGCGTGTCGCGTGGGTTCCGATGGCTTTGTTATGGCTGCTGCTAGGCGCTTGGTGCGCGCTCATGGAGCCGCATCCGGCGCCCGCGCCCGCGTTAGCGGCGCTCTCCGACAATCTGCTCCGTACGGTGGAAGGTGTGGTCGTCGACTCCGGCCCGGTGCGCGCGGAGACGGAACAAAATGTCGACGAACCCGCAGTGCAGTCGCCTTCGCAGCGCGTGGACCTGCGCGTCATGAGCGTCGAGCAGGTCACCGACACGGAAGACGCACAGATTCCTGTCGCGGGTGGGGCGCGGCTGACGGTTCGCTGGCTTACTAAGAATTCAGTGCAGGCATTCGGCTGCGGCGAACGTATCCGCGCAGTAATCCGCCTGCTTCCACCCGAGACATATCACGATCCCGGCGCATGGAGTCGAACCGACTATCTTCTCGATCAAGGGATCACAGCGACGGCAAGTGTGACCGTGAACGGGGTGGAACGACTCGGCCCGGCGCAAGGCGCATTTCTTAGTTGCCGGCTCCGGACCTGGCAGCATGAGTCGGCTGCGCGCCTGCTCGCACTTCCCCAGGCGATGCACAGACTTCCCGCACAGCTGCGTCTGACGCCGGACGACGCCGCAATGCTGGCGGCGATGGTAGCGGGCGACCGCACCTATCTCAACCAGCACTTGCGTGCAGGTTTCGAGCGCACGGGTTCGTTTCACATGCTTGTGGTCTCGGGCTTTCATCTGGCAATTGTCGCCGGCGTTTTCTTCTGGATCGCGCGCCGCTTCCGCTTGCCGCGCGTGCCGGCAACTCTTCTCACGATTCTTGCTTCCTTCGGCTACGCGCTCTTTACCGGGTTTGCCACCCCGGTGCAGCGCTCGTTCTGGATGGTCACGCTGTACCTGGTGAGTATGCTCCTCTACCGCGAACGCAACGCGCTGAACACGATCGGGTTCGCAGCTCTCTGCCTGCTGGCAGTGAGCCCGCGCAGCCTGTTCGACGCCAGCCTGCAGATGACGTTGCTCGCGGTCATCGCCATAGCCGGTGTCGCTGCACCGCTACTTGAAGCAACCATTCATCCTTACGCCGCGGCTACTCGCGACCTGCAACTCGTGGCGATTGATGTGAAGCTTGCGCCCCGGCTCGCGCAGTTCCGCGTGGCTCTGCGCATGATTGCGTGGCGGCTGCAGGCCGTGGCCAGCCGATCCATCGGTTGGCGCGTATTCCCCTGGACGGTTCGTTTCCTCATCCGGCTGGTTGAATTGGTCATAGTCTCGTGTGTCGTGGAACTGGCGATGACGCTGCCGATGGCGGTGTATTTTCATCGCATCACGCTGTTCGCGCTGCCGGTGAATCTGCTCATTCTGCCGCTGCTGGCCGTGCTCCTTCCCGCAGCTTTGCTCATGCTTGTGGCGCTCGCCATATGGCCCGCTATGGCGGTGCTGCCGGCGGTGGTCGTGGTGTTAACGCTGCATCTCGGCGTGGGTATCGTGCGAGTTTTCGGCTCGCTTGCGCTTGGTGACTTCCGCGTTGCCACCCCGCTCCTTTGGCAGGCGGCCGCGTTTTGCGGACTGCTGAGTATAGCGATCGCCATGGCGGTTCGGGTGCAGGTTAGCGGTAGAAGCCGGCTCATTGCCGTTGCATGCGCTGCTCTCTTGCTGGCTGCAGTTGCAGCCGTGGCTCCGCGCCCGGTGCGACACCCGAAGAATGCGCTACTAGTAGAGGCCATCGACGTGGGGCAGGGTGACTCGATTCTGCTCATCACGCCGGATGGCAAGGCGCTTCTCATCGATGGCGGAGGGTTTGGCGGAGGGCCGCGCCAGGCGCCGCAAGATTTTGACATTGGCGAAGAAGTGGTTTCACCCGCGCTCTGGGCGCGGGGTATCCGTCACCTCGATGCGGTGGCGCTGACCCATGCGCATTCCGACCACATGGGCGGACTGCCCTCCATTCTGCGCAACTTTCATCCCGCAGAGTTGTGGCTTGGCAACAATCCGCGTTTCCCGGCTTACGATGCTCTCCTTGCCGAGGCAGCCAGTCTGCATGTGAATGTCCGCACGCTGCGTGCCGCCGATACATTCCGGTTCGGTCTCACGCAGGTGCATGTACTTGCGCCATTCCGCGATTATCGGCCGGGCGCCGATCCGGCGAATAACGATTCGCTGGTCTTGCACGTGGCTTATGGCGGAAGCTCCGTGCTTTTGGAAGGCGACGCTGAGGCGCCCATCGAGCAAGCGATGCTCTCGGAGCCAGGGCTTACGAGCACGCTGCTCAAAGTGGCGCACCATGGCAGCATCACGTCCACGCGCCCTGAGTTCCTGGCGCGCGTGTCTCCTCAGTGGGCGGTTATCTCCTGCGGATTGCGTAACCGTTATGGCCATCCGCGGCAGGAAGTGCTTGCGGAGCTGCAGGCCGCGCATGTCCGAACGCTGCGAACGGACATCAACGGCATCGCTTGCTTTGTACTCGACGGAAGATCGGCGGCGCCGGATTTTTCCTGCCGCGCTTATCCCTGAGGAATCGCGTGAGGAGAATTCGATTGCGCCGCATGGATTGCCAGCAGCGTCGCAAGCAGCGGCTTGAGCAGCTTGAGATCGAGCGCATTGGCGCCATCGGATTTGGCGTTAGCCGGATCGTCGTGGACTTCGAGGAAGATTCCATCGACGCCGGCAGCCACGGCTGCCCGCGCCAGTAGCGGAATGAACTCCGGCTGGCCTCCGCTCACGCCGTTGGCGGCCGAGGGTTGCTGCACAGAGTGGGTGCCATCGAAGACTACCGGCGCGAGATTGTGCATGATCGCCAGCGAGCGGAAATCGACAACCAGTGTGTTGTAGCCGAAGCTCGAGCCGCGCTCGGTGATGAATACGCGCTCGTTCCCGGTCGAGCGGACCTTTTCTACCGGGTGGTTCATATCCCAGGGCGCGACGAACTGGCCTTTCTTGATGTTGACGGCGCGGCCGGTCTTGCCTGCGGCAACAAGGAGGTCGGTCTGGCGGCACAGGAAGGCGGGAATCTGCAACACGTCGACGGCTTCAGCAGCCACTTCGCAGTGGCTCGGTTCGTGCACGTCAGTGAGAACAGGCAAGCCCGTATCTTTGGCGATCGCTCCCAAGATGCGCACGCCCTCGGCCAAGCCAGGACCACGAAAGCTCTTCACGTTGGTGCGGTTAGCCTTGTCGTAACTGGCCTTGAAGATGTAAGGGATGCCGAGGTCGGAGGTTATCCGCTGAATCGCGCCAGCCATCTTGCGGGCGTGGGATTCGCTTTCAATGACGCATGGGCCCGCAATCAGAAAGAGCCGGCCCGCGCCAAGCTGGACCGGCCCTATTTCAAACGAGTTGCTCACAAACTGATTCTATCTAATATTCGTCACCCCATCCGGCTCTGCGTCCACTCCCACAAAGCGCGGTCCAGCGTGCGCAGCGGGGTCGCCGCCGGCAGGTCGCTTTGCGGCTTCACGATATTGCTATCTGCCAGCCGTTTGCAAAAAGCAACGTATTCTTCGTAGAAACGCACGTCGTGCCGTGCATGGCCCAGGGCTTCGAGAGTGCGGTAATCCAACACCGTGTACCGTTCGGGGTAAATTGCCGCCAGGATTGCCGAGGCCACCGGAATATCGACTCCGTGAAGCTCCAACAGCGCCTTCATTGCCTTTTCCGTCGAGACTTGAGGTTCGGTTGCTACTGCCAAGGCATGTCGGATCTTTTCACTACTGTTACCAATAAGATATTGAACCGCGCGCTCAGACTTCCAGCGCACGATGGCTTCCAGATTCGCCAGCGTAAAGTCGCCGCTGCGGATCGCTTCGCCAGCTTCAAATGCCGCCTTTTCAAGCTCGTGCTCCTTTGCTCCAGCTTTCTGCCAGTACTGTTCTGCCAGCTCCTGAAGCTCGGATTCCGCGGGCTGAAGCTGAAAATAGGCCACCATTTCGTTTCCTCTCCTTCCTAGAAAACCTACACACAATAGGCCTGCCGGGAAATTGTTGTCAATAACCCGGTTGAGGCCCCCCGATGCTAAGATGCGCGCGCCGGGCTTTCGTGGACACCAAGCTTGTAAATTCTTTGTTTTGAGGGATAAAGATCGGTGGCGAGGGGTCGGCCGACTCCATCGACACCGGGTCTGCTACGGCTCAAGGCATCAGGCGGAATTGAAAAATTAATATTGGGGCAGTTGCGTGGTGTCCCACCCGCCGCCGACGGCCTTCACCAGCAAAACACTCGCGTCCATGCGGCGTCGCTGAATGTCGATGTCGTTGCGCTCATCGGCCAGGGCGATGGTTTGAGCCGTGATCACCTGAAGGTAGTTGTCGACCCCGCCTTCATAGCGATTCTTGAACAACTGCAGGGACTCCTGCGCAGAGGCTGTGGCCTGGTGCTGCTGGTCGGCCTCTTTCTCCAGGATGCGCAAAGCGGCGAGATTGTCTTCAACCTCCTGGAAGGCATTGAGGGCAGTTTGCCTGTACGCCGCAACCGTTCCGTCATAGTTGGCCTGTGCGGCCTCTGAGGTAGCGCGGCGTCGGCCAGCGTCAAAAAGAGTCTCCGACAACTGCGGCCCGATCGCCCATAGGCGGCTTGGCCAGTTCAACCAGTTGGTCACAGTTGTGCCTTCAAAGCCGCCCGTGGCACCGATGGTCAGCGTAGGGAAGTACGCAGCGCGTGCAATGCCAATCTGCTCGTTCGCTTCCGCCATACGGCGTTCGCCGGCAGCGACATCGGGGCGGCGCTCAAGAAGCTGGGAGGGCAAACCCACCGGGATCACCGGGAGGTTCAGCTTGACCTGGGTTGAGGGCGGCACCGTGAACTCAGCCGGCGGCTTACCAATCAGCGTGGCGATGGCGTGTTCGTATTCAGCGCGCGTTACCGTAATATCGGTATCCTGCACTCTGGCTGTATCAAGCTGCGTTTGGGCCTGGGCTACATCCGACTTGGGAGCGGCTCCCCCCTCGAAGCGATTCGAGGTGAGTTGGAGTGCATCCGTGTAAGCTTTCACGGTATCGTCGAGCAGTTGTTTCTGTGCGTCGGCGCTGCGCAGTTCAAAGTAGTCGATTGCCAGTTCGGCGTGCAGACTCAGCCTGGCAGTCGCAACATCAGCGGCAGTGGCCTGAGTCTCTTCACGCGATGCATTGATCGTCCGGCGCACCCGTCCCCACAAATCGACCTCATACGACAGATCGATCGGCAACGTGTAGTTGCCGGTGCCGTCGTTGGCTCGGGAAGCAGGAAAGTAGGGTTGGTTGGCTGAGAGCCGCTCGTTGACCACGCTCGGGGACGCTGAGATGGTCGGGGCGAGATAAGACCGATTGAAGCGAATCATCGCGCGGGCCTGACGCAGCCGCGCCTCGTCGACCTTTAGGTCCTGGTTAGAGGACGTGAGCTCGTCCTCCAGCGCGTTGAGCTGCTGGTCCCCAAAGATCTCCCACCATTTCCCGCGGGTCGCCTGATCCTCAGGCTGCGCCGCTTTCCAGGTATCGCTTCCGCTAAACGAGGCGGGCGGTTCCTCCTTGAACGCGGGAGCTGTCGGCGCGGACGGCTTCACATATTTCGGGCCGACCATGCAGCCGGCCAGAAACAGCAGGGCGGAGGATAACGAAACGGAGATGAAACTCTTCTTCATGACTGGGGGCCCTGCGCCTTTGCCGCATTCACTCGAACCACGGTTCCGGTGGTGAGAGAATCAGATGGATTCACGATGATCCGGTCATCGGGTTTGAGTCCCGCAACCACTTCGACAGTCGATCCGTAATCGCGGCCGATGGTGATCGGCGTCAACACCGCATGGTCACCACGAACCACGCCGACGCGCAGCCCCTCTGCACGGAAGAGCAGCGTGTTCGCGGGAATCACCAGCGATTGCGCGGTGTGTTCCGTATTGCGCGGCATCTTGAAATGAACAAAGATGTACGCGCCCGTCTTAATGCGGTCGCCGGGATTATCGATGTCGACTTCGACGTTCAATGTGCGCGACGCGAGATTGATCGAGTCGGAGTTGCGCACGATGGTGCCCTGAAACGTTTCGCCGGGAAACTCATCGAGCGTCAGCGCCGCTTTCGCACCATTCTGCGCAGCGCTTTCGTTGATTTCGGGTAGCGCGACGTAGACGCGCAGCTTATTCACCGCAGCCATGTGAAACAACTCTTGCGGAGCCGTACCGGCGCCGGCGTTGATGAGTGCGCCGATATCGGTGTTTCTCGCCGTGATGACCCCGGTGAAGGGAGCGTAGACCTTCTCAAACGACTGCAACTGTTCGAGACGGTGCACATTCGCGTTCATCGAATCGACAGTGGCCTGCTTGGCGCTGAGATCGCTCACCGCCTGATCGGTCTCCTGCTTGGAGACGCTGTTCGTCTTGAGCAGATTCTGCCAGCGCGCCGCGGTAATGGCTGCCAGCTGTTCATTGGCCTGCGCGGTTTTCAGGTCGGCGCGGGCCTGCTCCAACTGCTGGTCAATCTCCGGCGTATCGATTTCGGCGAGCAGCTGCCCCTGCTGCACATGCGCGCCGATATCGAAGTACCACTTCCGGAGATATCCATTGGTACGCGCGTAGATGGGTGTATCGCTGAACGCCTGCGTATAGCCCGGCAACACGATCTCCTGCAGGCCCGCGTCGGATTTCGGCTGAACGACGTCGACGGCCGTGATCGCAGCGCGCTCTGTTGCGACTCCCAGGCTGGTTTGCGCCAATGCACGCTGATGGATGCCCGAGTAGATGACGACCCCAAGCACGACACCCGCCGCCACCAGCGTGATCGCCAGCCAACGCATGTGCCGTTCGCGCGGTGGAGGAGCAGTTTGCACTTCAACGTCCTCGGTGTGCACTGGGTTCGTATCGGCGGTGTTCATTGGGTTCTCCATTTGGGCGTGCACCGTCATGATGCGTGAATGGGCTGGTTGCTCGGTTCGTTCACTGGCTGCGTATCCGCAGATGCGGAGCGGCCATGCAGCAGAGCGAAAACCGAAGGGACAAAGACAAGCGTTGCGACGGTAGCGCAGAGCAGGCCACCGATTACGGCGCGGCCGAGCGGTGCGTTCTGCTCTCCGCCGTCACCGAGACCGAGGGCCATGGGAATCATGCCGATAATCATGGCCAGCGCCGTCATGATGACGGGGCGGAAACGGGTGGCTCCAGCTTCAAGAGCTGCCATCATGGCGTCACCATGGTGCAGAAGCCTCTCTTTGGCGAACGCGATGACGAGAATGCTGTTCGCTGTGGCAACACCCATGCACATGATGGCGCCCATCAGTGCGGGAACACTCAGCGAGGTATGCGTAATAAAGAGGAACAGGACAATGCCCGCGAGCGCCGCCGGCAGAGCGGTAATGATGATAAATGGGTCAAGCCATGACTGGAAGTTGACGACGATGAGCAAGTAGACCAATACAATCGCAAAGCCCAGTCCACCGATCAGTCCGATATACGAGGTGCGCATCGTACCGTACTGGCCGCGCAGAGTCACGAAGCTTCCGCGCGGAAGCAGCTTGCGATTGGCGTCGACGATGCGCTGCACATCACGGCCCACGGAACCAAGGTCGCGGTCCTGCACTGCGGCATACACATCCACAACGCGGCGGATGTTGTAGTGATTGATCGAGCCCAGCTCGCTGGTCCGCTGAATGGAGGCCACATCGGCAAGAATGCCCTTCTGGTTCTGGTTCGCACTGCTCAACGGAATATTCTGAAGATCCTGCTTGGACTGAATATCGTACTGCGGCGTCTGCATCACCAGGTTGTAGGAGACACCATTCTTCGGATTCAGATAGAACATCGGCGTGACCTGAAAACTGCCACTGAGCGAAATCAGCGAGCTCTCCGCCACGTCGCGCTCGGTGTATCCCGCCTGCAGCGCCTTGGTGCGATCGACATCGATGTGGAACTTCGGATAGTCGGATTGCTGCTGGATGCGCAAGTCTGCGATGCCGCGCACATGCCTGAGCTCATTCAGCATCTGCTCGGCCACGCGCTGGTTGTCTGTAATGTCGGCCCCATCGATCTGGATGTCGATCGGCGCGGGCAGGCCGAAGTTGAGGATCTGCGTGACAATGTCGGCCGGCAGGAAGTAAAAAGTCACGCCCGGAAATTCGCCAGGCAGCTTCTCACGAAGTTCGCGCACGTAGTTCGCGGTGGGATGATGGTTCTCTTTGAGCGAGACGAGAATGTCGGCATCGGCCGCGCCCGTAAGCCCGGAGCGATTGTAGATATAATTGATACTGCTGTAAGGTAGGCCGATGTTGTCGAGAACATTGTCCATCTCGCTCGCTGGAATCGTCGCGCGAATGCTGTTTTCTACCTCGTCGGCAAGGCGTGCCGTCTCCTCGATACGTGTGCCGGTCTTTGCGCGCACATGCAATGTGAACTGGCCGCTATCCGTATCCGGAAAAAAATCCTGCCCGAGGAATGGGATCAGCGCAAAGGCCAGCAGACAAACCGCCAGGAATGCTGGGACGAAGACCACCCGCAGCGCAAGAAGGCGCGCCAACAGAGTAGAGTAGGTGGAACGAATGGCTTCAAACAATCTCTCGAAGCCGGCCTGGAAGCGCGCGAAGAGGCTTCGCGATGCAGGTCCGCCGTGGTTGTGCGCCTTGAGCAGATACATCGCCAGCGTGGGCACCAGCGTTCGCGACAGGATATAGGAGGCGAGCATCGCGAAGATGACCGCCTCTGCGAGCGGAACGAACAGATAGTGCGCGACTCCGCTCAAGAAGAACATCGGCAGGAACACGATGCAGATGCACAGCGTTGAGACGAAGGCCGGCACGGCAATCTGCGCGGCGCCCTGCAGGATGCCGTCATGCAGCTCAGCGCCTTCTTCGAAGTGCCGCTCGATGTTTTCGATCGTGACAGTGGCGTCATCGACGAGGATGCCGACTGCGAGCGCCAGGCCGCCCAGCGTCATGATGTTGATGGTCTGGTGCAGAAAGCTCAGCACAATCACCGACGTGAGAATCGACAGCGGAATCGAGATTGCAATGATGAGCGTGCTCCGCCAGCTTCCTAGAAAGAGCAGGATCATCAGGCCGGTCAGTGCGGCAGCGATGACCGCCTCGCGAATGACGCCATCGATGGAGCCGCGCACGAAGATCGATTGATCGGAGAGGGGCTGAACGCGCAGTTCGGGTGGAAGCGTCTGTTCCACACGCGGCAGAAGTTGGCGGATGCCCTTGACCACGTCGATGGTCGAGGCGTCTCCGGCCTTGAGCACCGTGACCAGCGCGCCGCGGTTCCCGTTCTGCCGGACGATGTTGGTTTGCGGAGCGAAGCCGTCGCTCACCGTCGCCACATCGCGCAGATAGATGACGGAGTTTCCGACGGTCTTGATGGGAAGATCGTTGAACTCCTGTATCGCTTTCAAATCCCCATTCAGATCGACGTCATATTCGAACTGGCCCATTTTGGCTGTTCCGCCGGGCAGAATGAGGTTCTGGTTGCCCAGCGCGGTGAGCACATCGTTGGGCGACAGGCCCTTGGCCTGCAGCAACTGCGGATTAAGATTGACCATGACCTGGCGCTGTTTGCCGCCATAGGGATACGGCACCGACGCGCCAGGAACTGTGACCAACTGCGTGCGCAGAAAGTTCAGCGCAATGTCATTCAACTGCGGCTCGGTCAAACCTTTTCCCGAAAGGCCAAGCTGCAGAATGGGAACCGTGGATGCGTTGTAATTGAGAATGAGCGGGGGCAGCGAGCCCGGAGGCAATTGCCGCAGGATGGTCTGCGAGACCGCGGTAATCTGCGCGTTGGCGCGGTCGACGCTGGCGGTGGGCTGCAGATAGATTTTGACGATGGCGGTTCCGTTGACCGTCGTCGACTCGATGTGCTCGATGTTGTCAACTGTCGTCGTGAGGACGCGCTCGAATACCGTGGTGACGCGACCTTCCATCTCCTCGGGATTCAATCCTGTGTACGTCCAAGACACCGCAACTACGGGGATGTCGATGCTTGGGAAGATGTCAGTAGGAGTCCGGAGAATCACGACGGGACTCAGGATGAGGATGACCAGCGCCATTACGATAAACGTGTAGGGCCGGTTCAGCGCGATTCTGACGATCCACATGGACTGTCTGGCTCCTGAGGTTCCCTTGAGGTTGGTGCGATCTTTTGCCGAGCTTTAATACTAGACGAAACGTCTAGAAAATCGCATACCGGATTCGATTCACAAGGGTGGGAGAAGTTGCAGAAAATCGCTCGCCAGGACGGCGTAAAGCCTCTAAGATTCTTTAGGTTCAGGTTCTTGACCGGTGCGACGCCTGGTCGTGAGACCTGGAGCGGTTTCACAGTCCCCTTGCCCTTGCAGAAACAGCGGAAGGTGGCATTTTCTTGAGGAAAATGCCACTTCGTAGCAGCGGCTTCGGGATATAGCAACTGTGAAACCGCTGTAGCTGGAGAGGCACATGCGTCAGTATCCAAGGGAACACAGCCCGATTGCCACGGAACTGAAAGAGGTCCACGAAAATGGAAAGTCAAGGAGCCGCGGCCGCCAGCGGAGTAAAGAATCGAAAGAAGCGATTTTGGCGGTCACCCTGAGTTTGCTGAAAGCAGTGCCTTTGCGCGACATTACCATCGAAGAGATTGCCAGAAAGGCGGGAGTGGGAAAGGCAACGATTTACAAATGGTGGCCCAGCAAGGCCTACGTCGCGCTGGACGCATTTCTGAACAAGCTCAATCGGGTGGTCCCGAATCCTGATACGGGTTCGGCGAAACATGACTTTACGGTGCAACTACATGCGCTGCTGAAGTTTTATACGAGCCCATTTGGGCGTATTTATGGGCAGTTCCTGGCAGAGTGCCAAAGCGACAAGGAGTTTGCATCGCTGTTTCGGGAACGGTTCCTGAAGCCGCGGCGAGAGGTGGTTGGGATCATCTTCGACCGCGCTGTGAAAAGAGGCGAGATCGACAGCAGCCTCGATCGGGAACTCATCCTGGACCTGGTTTATGGCTCAGCCATCTACCGCGTGATGATCCTGCAGGAGCCTTTCGACCGTGCGCGAGCCGAAGCGACGGTTTCGACGCTGTTCCGCGGGTTGTGCAAGAAATCGCGGCAAAGGGACTCTCACAAAGTTTGCCAGAACCGCGACACGCCCTGAAGAGCGGGTCATGCTGCGTGGACCAAAAATCGATCTCCTTGCTTATTTGTTGTGTCCGAACTTGATCTGGACCAGCAGCATCTTAACCGGCGACTTGGCCGCAATCGCGTGCGGCAACATGGGCGGCATGAAGACAAATGATCCTTGCCGGGCGTAAACCGTGTCGGTGCCAAGCTGCACGTTCGCTTCACCTTCAAGAAAATAAAGAACTGCCGGCGTGGGCGCCGAATGGGAGGAGATCTCCTCGCCGGCGGCCATGCCAAATAAGGTGATGTTGACGGAATCATCTTTCTCGATGACTCGGCTGAGGATACCTTTTTCCGGTATTGTGGCTTCTGTTTGCAAATCGGCGAGGAATTTGTAATTCATCTTTTCACCTGTATACGAGGCTACGGACGGGCGGGCCCCAGACTGACGCCGCCCGCGTTTTCTTCAGTTAGTCGCCAACCAGTGCGGCGAATTCATGTTTCTTCTCCGCGGCGAGCGGCGCAGCGGCCGGTCCCTGATAGGAGTGGCCGGTCAACAGGCCGAGCACAAACCAGCCCAGGAGAGCCGCGCCCGCTGCAAACAGCACGTCGCCCGGGACACGCATCCAGCGCAAGGATTGCATGAGGGGCGATTGCAGAAACTCGGCCGAGCGCGCGTACCAGGTACCGCGTTCGATTGAGGCCCACGCCTGCAGGATGCCGATTGGGAACATGCTCAGAACGACCATAAAGATGAGACCGAAGTTGATGAGCCAGAAGGATGCCTTCAGCACACCTTCCTTCCACACACGGCCCGGTTGCAGGACGCGCAGGCAGAACAGCGTGAGCCCCAGGCCAAGCATGCCGTAGACGCCGAACAGCGCCGTGTGGCCGTGCACGGGAGTCAGGTTCAACCCCTGCATGTAATAGAGGGCGATCGGTGGATTGATGAGAAAACCGAAGAGCCCGGCGCCGACGAGGTTCCAGACAGCGACAGCCACGAAGAAGTAGATGGGCCACTTGTAGTTGGCGATCCAGGGCGCTTTTTCGGTAGGCCGCGCCAGGCGCAGATTCTCCCATGCCTCGTAGCCGATCAGCGTCAGGGGCACAACTTCGAGCGCGCTGAAGATCGCGCCCAATGCGATGACCGCAGGACCGGAGCCGGCGAAATAAAGGTGATGGAAAGTGCCGATGATACCGCCCGACAAGAAGATCGTCGTCGAGAAGAGCACGGCCCGCGTCGCGCTGCGAATCTCAAGAAGCTTGAGCCTTGTGAACAGGAACGCAATCACCACGGTGGCGAAGACTTCGAAGAATCCCTCGACCCAGAGGTGAACCACCCACCAGCGCCAGTATTCGGCCGTAACCAGGTTGCTGCGCTGGCCGTACATGAGACCCGCCGCGTAGAAGAGCGGAATAGCGATGGACGAGATGAGAAACATCGAAAGCAACGGACGGTCCTCGCTCTTGCGAACAAGCGCAGGCTTCAGCGCGCGGACCATCAGGACCAGCCACAACAGCAATCCGATGAAAAGCAGGAGTTGCCAGAACCGGCCCAGGTCGACGTATTCAAAGCCTTGGGCGCCAAACCAGAACCACAGGTTGCCGAGCTTCTGCTGGATGCCCATCCACTCGCCGGCCAACGAACCGCCGACCACGAGAACAAGCGCAACAAAGAGAACATTGACGCCGATCCGCTGATACTTGGGCTCATGGCCGCTAACTGCGGGGCCTACATAGAGGCCCGTCGCGAGCCACGAAGTCGCGATCCAAAAGATTGCCAGTTGCAGATGCCAGGTGCGCGTGATGGCATAGGGAAGATACTTGTCGAGCGGAAATCCGTAAAAGCCCTGCCCCTCCACACCGTAGTGCGCAGTGAGTGCGCCCATCAAGATCTGCACGCCCCACAGCGCCACGACTACGAGAAAGTACTTGATGGTCGCGCGCTGTGAAGGGGTCGGTTGGAAACCTAGGAACGGATCGCGCGCAGGGTATGGCCCCGCGATCTCGAGCTTCTCCTGCGACTGATACCACCACACTAATCCACCGATGCCTGTGAGGAGCCCAAAGAAGCTGACGAAGCTCCACATCATGGCTCCCGGCGTGGGATTGTTGGCAACCAGTGGCTCGTGCGGCCAATTGTTGGTATAGGTCACGTTGGAGCCCGG
>DATJNF010000038.1:0-21704 GCA_035508375.1 Occallatibacter sp.
TTGAGCGAAATCTGCACGGGCGCCGTAACATCGAAGTTCATTCCAGCCTGGATCGCCTGCTTCTGGCCGACAGTCAGCGAATAATTTTGCCCGATCTGCTCGTTCAGATTGGAGGAGACGCTGATGTGGGAGTTCGCGCCCACGCTCTCTTTCAGATTGCCGCTGATCGTGTGCTCGCGGTCGCCGCCAACCTGCACAACATTTTTGCCCTTGATGTTCAGGTGAGAATCGCCGTCCACTTCATCCTGCTGCTTGCCTTTGATCAGCAGATGCGAATCGCCGTCGACCTCATCGAAGCGGTTCGAGGTGACCTTGATGTGCTGCTCGTTGTCGACGACTGTGTGCCAGTCGTGCTCCACGTGCAGGTCAAAGTCCTTCTCCGCATTCATGTAGATCTGCTCGCTGCCGGCGAGATCTTCGAAACGGAGCTCGTTGGCGTTAGCCGCACCGCCACCCTTGGAGCTACGCGAGAGGATGCCGGAGAGCGTGTATTGCCCGGCGGGATCGTACTTCGGCATGTTGGTGCCGTTGTAGACCGAGCCCACGACGATAGGTTGGTCCGGATCGCCCTCCATAAAGCCGATCAGCACCTCGTCGCCGACACGCGGCCAGTAATAGGTGCCCCATCCCTTGCCGGCCCATGACTGCGCCACGCGCAGCAGCGTGTTGTCAGGGGTGTTCGCCTTTCGCAGCCGGTCCCACCAGAACTGCACATTCACCCGCCCGTACTTATCCATGTAGGAGTCTTCGCCGGAGGGAACGACGACAAAACCGGTGTGCATTCCATGTACTACCGGCTTTTCGGTCCTGATGGGCGCGCGATACACAATGGAAAAAGGAATGGCTCTGAATGTATTGGTGAACGGTTGTACACCCGCCGCGCTCCGCGTGCGGTAAGAAGGCAGTTGCTGCACCGTGTGCTCGGCGTGTACCAGAATGTATTTTGTATTGATGGAACTCTGCGGATGCTCGGTGACCGAAAACGTGTATCCCGTCTGCATGCAGACCGCATTGCTCACTCCTTCGAGAATGGAGGTTTCCGCATCCCCCGCGTGGCGCCGCACGTTTGTGAAGGAGTCTTCGATCGTCTTCAGGTTGGTGTCGGAATCCTCCTTCTTCAGGTATCCTTCCGCTTCGCCGTAGTCGTACTGCTCGTTGCTGTTGGCTCCCAGCGGGCCGGCCGTCGTCATCTCCGTTCCAGTTATGGTCTGGTCGCGGATAAAGCTGTAATCCCAGGAATTGTACTTGCCGGTCACCATCGTGGATCGGGAAGCCAGCTCGCGAATGACAAGATCGTAGAAGCCTTCCGTATCCCCTTCTTCGGGCGCAAATCGAAACGTGTTTTGAATCGGGCAGTCGCTGAGCTTGCTCGATGTATCCTGCAGCACCAGCGTGTGATCGTCCGCTGTGTGCGTAAAGTAGTAGAAGATTCCGTGCTGTTCCATCAGACGCGAAATGAACTGGAAATCCGTCTCGCGGTATTGCGTGCAATACTCCAGCTTCTGGTACGTGGCCGAAGTATTGTTCGTAGGGCTGATGCTGTAGGTGGACAACACGTTCTGGATCACGTCCACGACCGTCATGTTCTGAAAGACACGCGTGTTCTTGTTCAGCGTGAGGACCCAGAGACTGGGCACGATCCGCGCGCGGTAGAAATTCAACTCCTGGTCGGAGTTGCCCATCTCAAAGCTGGCCACGATACCATTGATGTAGCGCGCTGTTCCAGAGTCGTCAGCCTGTATGGTGACGCAGACCTTCTTCCCCACGATGCTAGTCGGCGCAATTGTGGTTGTGGGCTCGGCCAGTAGATCGAGCTGGTAGTCAAACAGCTCCGAGATGCCTTCCACACCGGTCAGGCGCTCTGGGAGCAATTTGTCCGCTCCCAGCGGACTCGTAAAAGTCAGAAGTCGGTTTGTCTGTCCAAATGTGGCCATATCGTTGCACCGGCGTTTTCTTCAGCAGCCCCCGCCAGAATTGCTCACTCCGGCGGAGGGCTGCGTCGAATCTCGAACTGATCAACTACCCGTGAGACTACTCGTAAAGAACTGCTCTGGTACTCGTTTGAACTGCCTTACCACTCGTAGGTGAAGCGGCCATCCGTGCCCACTCCCACCCGTACGCGCTCCATCGGCGACTCCTCGGCCATGCGCGAAAGCACCTGGCGCGAAACCTCCGGCAGCATCGTGTTGGAAAGAATGTTGTCCACGTTCCGCGCGCCGCTTTCCACTTCCGTGCAGCGCTTGGCCACTTCTTCGATCACCGCGTCGTCACACACCATGGTGATCTTGTGGTTCTCCTGGATGCGCCGCTGGATCTTGCCGAGTTTCAGCAGAATGATCTTCTTCAAGGCCTCGTCGCGCACCGGGAAGTACGGGACAATCATCATGCGCCCCAGAAACGCAGGCTTGAAGATCTTGTTCAGTTCCGGCTTGATCGCCAGCGCCAGGCCATCGGCATCCGGCATCGTCTCCTTGTCCGCCGTCAGCTTCGCCAGAGTATCCGTTGCCGCATTGGTGGTCAGGATGATGACGCAGTTCTTGAAGTCGATCGAGCGGCCCTCTCCGTCTTCCAGGTTGCCTTTATCGAAGACCTGGTAGAACAGCTCCAGCACGTCGGGGTGGGCCTTTTCCACCTCGTCCAGCAGGACAACGGAGTACGGCCGCCGGCGCACGGCTTCGGTCAGCACGCCTCCCTCGCCGTAGCCCACATATCCCGGAGGCGATCCCTTCAGCGTGGAGACAGTATGCGCCTCCTGGAACTCCGACATATTGATGGTGACCAGGTTGCGTTCGCCGCCATACAGCAGATCAGAAAGCGCCAGCGCCGTCTCTGTCTTGCCCACGCCGCTCGGGCCCACGAGCATGAAGACACCCACCGGTTTGCCGGGATCGTCGAGCTGCGCGCGCGAGGTGATGATGCGCTGCGCAATCGCGGCCAGTGCGTGATCCTGTCCGATCACGCGTCTGCGCAACTGCCCGTCGAGATCGAGCACCGAGGCAATCTCATCCTTGACCATCTTGCCCAGCGGAATGCCTGTCCACGCCGAGATGACTTCGCCGACGATTCGGTCATCGACGCACACGTGAATGAGCGGATTTTCGCCCTGCACCTCGGTGAGCTTCTCTTCGAGAATCTTCAGACCGCCCAGCGTCGCCTTCAACTCCGGCTCGCCTTCCTCGACCGGCTTCACCGTCTCCTGGCCGTTTTCGAGCGCGTCGCGCATGGCGCGAATCTGCTTAACGAGCTTGACCTCGGTCTCCCACTGCGTCTTGAGCTTCGCCAGCGTCGCCTCTTCGGCCGCGAGCTGCTGCTCAATCACGGCGAGCCGTTCGGCGTGATTCTCGCCCACTGTGGTTTCGCGTTCGAGAATCTGCTTCTGCACCTTCAGATCGTCGATGCGCCGCGTCGAGTCCTCAACCGGCGGCGGAATGGTGTTCTGTCCCAGCGAAAGCCGCGCGCAGGCCGTGTCCAGCACGCTGACAGCTTTGTCGGGCAGTTGTCGTCCGGCGAGGTAGCGATGCGAGAGCTTCACCGTCGACGTCACCGCCTGATCGAGAATGCGCAGACTGTGGTGCTTCTCGAGCGCCGCAACGATACCGCGCAGCATCGTCTCGCATTGCTTTTCGCTCGGCTCCTCGACCTTCACCACCTGGAATCGCCGCGCGAGCGCCGCATCTTTCTCGAAGAACTTCTTGTACTCGGACCAGGTGGTCGCGGCAATCGTGCGCAGCTCGCCGCGCGCCAGTGCCGGTTTCAGCAGGTTGGCCGCATCATTTTGCCCCGCCTGTCCTCCGGCTCCAATCATCGTATGAGCTTCGTCGATGAAGAGGATGATCGGCGTCGGTGAAGACTTCACCTCTTCGATCAAGCCCTTCAGCCGGTTCTCGAACTCACCCTTCACGCCGGCACCGGCCTGCAGCAGCGCCAAATCCAGGCTGTGCAGCTGCACGTTACGCAGCGCTGGCGGCACATCGCTGTTCGCCAGCCGAATGGCGAATCCTTCGACTACCGCCGTCTTGCCGACGCCCGCCTCGCCAGTCAGAATCGGATTGTTCTGGCGGCGGCGCATCAGAATATCGACGACCTGCCGGATCTCCATATCGCGACCCAGCACCGGATCGATCTTGCCCGCCTTCGCCTTCGCCGTCAGGTTCTCCGTATATTGATCGAGGTGCGGTGTCTTGCCGCCTGCTGCGCGTCCCGGCACCCCCGCCTCTGCCGGCGCGCCTGGAGCAGCAGTAGAGAGAGCTGATGACGTCTCGCGTGACTTTTCCGTCACCGTAAAGAAGTCCTTGCGCAGCGCCTCCGGCGGAATGAGCTGGATCTCTTTGCTCACGTCGCGGATCAGCCGCCCAAGCTCGCTGTCGCTGATTAGCGCCAGCAGCGCGAAACCGGTGCGAACCTGCCCCGCGTCATACTCGATGGTCGCAATGGTCCACCCCTCGGTGAGCATCTTCACCAGCTGCGGGCTGAAAGCTGGACTGCGCGCGTTGCCGGTCTTCAAGCGATCGAGGCTGCGCTGCAGCTCCGTGGTCAGCCGCGAGCGGTCTACGCCGTACTGGCGCAGGATGAACGCGATGTCGTTGTCTGAGCTGTCAATCGCCTTGAGAAGAAAATGCTCCACTTCGATGTCGTAATGCGTCCGCGAAACACATAATCCCGCCGCGCCTTCGAGCGCGCTGCGGGTTGCGTCATTCACCTTACCGATCAGTGACTTCAGATTCAGGCTCATTCTTCAAGTCTCCAGTGAATCACTTGTTGACTGCGAAAAGTTGCGTTCAAACAATCCGGTACGTTGCCTCGTCCGGATCACGCTCGAGAGGACGGTTCTTCACCCAGCTCACCAGCCCAAGACGCGATGCGCCCGCGCCGGCTTCGCCCAGGTTCATGCGCGGCACCTCGCCGCGTTCCAGCACAAGCCGAATCACGTAATCGAATTCGCGATTGGTGTAGATGCGCAGCCATGCGCGCAGCTCGGTGTACGCCTTCGCCCCAGGCAAAAACTCCTGGTAGCGGTTGAAGCTCAGCGGACCGATGCGCAGGGTTACCGCGCCATGATGATCGAATGCCTCATCGCCCACGATCGTGCCCATGCCCAGCTGCTCGCAAAAGACCCCCGTGTCGCGCAAGAACGTGAGGTTCTGCGGAGGAAGTCGCCGCCACGTTCCGGTAAACTGCTCCACTTCCACCGATACATCAAAGTAATCTTCAATCAGCTGCTTCAGGCCCTGCGCGGTCGGGCGCCGCGCAGAGAGCAGCCCCGCGTAGTAGAGGCAGGCCTCGTCTTCGATCTCCATGCGGCGCGTAAGCGCGTCGGTGCCCAGCCCGATTAGGTCCAGCAGCCGCGCGCTGATCAGGTCGTCGCCCGCACCGGTCCTCTCGTACGCGACATAGAAGCGGTACTTCTGCCAGCCACGATAGAACAGCGAGATCATCCGGTGGTTGAAGATGTCGAAGAACTCGGCCGGGCCACGGTCCTTGGCGCGCGCGCGCTCCAGCAGGAACTCGGTGTACGCATGGGGAAGCACGCCCACCGCCGCGGATAGACCCATGAAATTCACCGAAAGCTTCGGTGGTCCATCCTTCGACCGCTGGTAGTCCTGGATCTCGCTCGCCGGAAAGCTGAGAGTGGGAACAGAGGAGAACTGGACGACTTCAGTAAGCGGCGAAACAAACAGCCCCACCGGATTGCGCTCCGGGTACAGGCGCTCCAGCAGGCGCACAGCCTGGAAGAACCGGAAGCAGTACGGATCCTGCTCCAGCATCTGGCGCACCGGCTCGAACCGCGCGTCCACTTTCAGATCGGGATTCAGATGAGTGGTTGGTATCCCGCTTTGGGTGGCCATTCGCCCAACGGCTCCTTTCTCTGGCTGGTGCGCGCTGCCAGTTGGCAGAAGCTGTTGATCGAGGTGTAGCAACCCAGAAAGCGGTCCAGAATATTGGCGAACAGATACACGCCGCCGCCGACAAACTGCCGCTCGTCGAACTCGATCTCCACGCGCGTGCCGCGCGCCGGCAGATCGCCGTAAACCGACTGCATGATGGCGAAGTGCGGGCTCGACGTGAGTTTAACAACGCCGCCGATCTGGTTCTCGAGATACGACGAGTCGGTGAAGTTGTGCAGCCGCAGAATCTCCTGCAGAGAGGCGACGCCCTCTTCAGAGAGCGAGAGATAGTTGAGCGAGAGCTGCGAGACCAGGCGCCACAACTGGCTCTTCACGCGCGGCGGATCGTAGCTCGGCGTCGGGCGGCGCAGCGCAGTGATCTGCTTGATGGCCGGATAATCCTCCGCGGCGAAATCGCCGTCTTCGAGGCCGAACGGCAGCCGCGATGGCAGATCGAAGTCCGAGCACGAGCAGCGTACCGTCAGCACTTCGGCATTCGGCTCCGCGAGCACGCCGTCGATGTCCACCAGCGAAAGGTGCATGGTTGAAGGCTCGCGCTCGCCGAGTTCGTTGCGCCGGCGCACCGCATGCCAGAAGGCCCGCGCCGCTTCTTTTCTTGCCTGAAAGCGATAGGAATAGAGCGGCTCCAGCCGGATGCTCTCACGCCGGCTCGTGCTCGATGCCAGCACCTCATCGATCGAGTGAATCTCCTGCGTCTCCTGCCGGCGTACCGACGGAATCACCTGGTACTCGTGCTTGGTATGAGTCACTAGGATCGGCTCCGCTACCTGCGAATACAGGTTCACAATCGGTGTGCATCCCAGCCGTAGCGTGCGCGCGGAGACGCCGGTCTCCAGGTCCTGGCTGCGCTCTGGCCGCTCGAAGCGCGAGATGCAGAAGAGTATCTCCGCCTGCTCAACGCAGCCGGCCTCCGTAATCGCTTCAAGTCCGCTCAGTTCGAAGAAGAGAAATTTTTCTGAAAAGGTAAAGTACTCCTGCAGCAAGCGGTAGCCATCAAACGAACGTTTCGGATATGGCAGCAGCGACTCACTCTCTTCAAATCCCATTGCCCGCAAACGCGTGGGTGAAATACTCACCGGCTTGCTGCCGCGCTGCTGCGGATTCCGCACCAGGATCGAGAGGCAATTGCGGCAAAGCAGTTCGTAGAGCGTGTGCACCACGTTCACTTCACCGGTGAGATGAAACACCAGCCGGCGGGGACTGATCTGCTTAAAATCCACATCGCGCGCGCATTGCAGCCGCAGGCGCAGCACGCCGGTCGCGCCCGGCACGCGCACTGGATCGGCGAGCCGTTCCGGCTGCCGCCACTCGCCTTCGCTCACCGTCAATGGCCAAAGCTCCACTGGGTACGCAGTCCTGAAGCGGCACGGCTGCCCGTCGACCAGCCGCTTGGTCGCGAGCGGCGTTCCCGCGGGCATCACCTGCCCCGCAGTCTGCTTGCCCTGCTCGGGATCGACCTGGCACTCCACGACCGACATCGAAGGAATCGGCCGGAGATAATGCGGCGCCACGATGCCCAGCAGCGCCGAGGTCACTTCAGGAAAATCATCATCCACGCGCAGGTGAATGCGCGCGGCCATGAAGGCGAAGCCTTCGAGCAACCGCTCTACGTGCGGATCATCACACCGGTCCGGCTCCAGCAGCAGACGGCTTGCGACGCGCGGATACTTTTCGGCGAACTTGCCTCCCAACTGGCGAAGATAGGCCAGCTCGCGCTCGTAGTATTCAAGCAGTTCTTCGCGCATCGCTCACTTCACTTTGTACTCGCCGCTCGAGAGCTCGAGGACGGTGTCAAAGGCAATCTCCTCAGGGGCCGGATCGAGCCTCATATTGCCTTCAATATGAAACCGCAGCCGCCGGTCCGCCGTGTCGGAGCCCTCAAGCGTGACCCGCACATCCATCAGCCGCGGCTCATAGTTGCGCAAGCAGGTCTCGATGGCGATCCGCAACGCCCGGTGATCCGAGGCGCTGCTCAAACCGAGCGCACTGATGTCGGGAAGCCCATAATTGATGACCGAGGCCTTAGCCGCTGGCCAGTTCGCAAGCTGCGGAACTGGCGGCTGCCGCGTGTTGAGCAGCCACTCCAAATCGCGTTTCAGGGCATCACGAAAGAAGCGCGTTGACTGCGAGCGCGTCGTCGGCCAGTCCTCGACGTCCATGAGGCGGTCCAGTATCGACTGTGTCACCAATGTTTCTGTACTCGCGCGCGCCAATCCTCAAGGCTCCTTTCCTTCTCACCGTGCAACATCCATAGCCGCGAGCGGATCAATGCGGCACAGCCGATTGAAGACCGTCTCCCGCAACGCATCGTTCTCCGCTCCATCCAGGCACTTCAGCAGCAGCGCCAGCGGAGGCGCAATCATGTCGGTCGCTTCCCACTCTTCGAGCTGCCGCTGATCGATCTCCTTCACCAGCTCTTCGAGAACCGGATAGGCTACCTTGCCCTGTCCCGCGCCCACACAAAGCTGTGCAATCTGCAGCCGCCGCTGGAACCGCGCCCGGCCGCTCGGCTGCTGCGCCGCATCGCGCATCAGCAGTTGAATCGCCTGTGGCAGATGGCCCCGCGCCATCAGCTCGCGCGCCGTATCCAGCACATCCGGCGAGGCATTCTCTTGCGCCTGCTGCGGAGGCGGCGTGTACACCGGCTCCGGTTCAGGCTGCGCCTCCACGACTACCGGTTCAGGCGGCTTGGGAATGACCATCTCTTCCAGCCACTTCTGCGTCTCAGGATTCGCAGTCGGCGTGTCGTCGCTCAACGTCCAGGTTGGGATCTCAGGCACATCTTTGAGCAGTGCCTGCAGCGTCGCGATCACCGCCGCCGATACAGCCGGGTAGCTGGACTCGTAGCTGCCCCTCCATATATAGCGCTGCACATCGAGCCATCCGCGACCCGCGGGCTCGCCCGCCGCGGCGATGGCTTCAGCCAGCAATTCGCTCCAATTTGATTCGGCGGCCAGCCGCTTCAGATTCTGCCGTTTCTCGGTCGGCGGCGGCGCGAGAAAATCCCACGCCGGATAGCTCCCGGCCTCCCGCGTCTCGCCAAACCGCAGCGCCGCCTGCAGCAGGTAAGCCACCGGGCTGGCGGGATTGTCCTGTTGCAGGAACTTCGCGCAGGCCTGCACCCGCGTGTACGCATCTTCCCTGTCCGCCGGTTCCAGGCTCTGCGTCTTACCAGCTTTGGGTCTGGCGGCTGCCGGCGCGGCCTCGGCCACAGCATCGGCTTCGGCCGCGACCTCGGGCTCCGGTTCCGGCTCCTCGACAACTTCTTCCGGCGGCGGAGCGTCAGGCTCGGTCTTGCGCTTTTCATCCAGTAGCCCGCTGACGACCTGGCCCACCTCTTCAAGAGACGTGCGCAGCTTGCCGAAGCCTGGCCCCTCGTCGCGGTACTTCTCCTCGCAGTAGACCTGCAGCGCCTCCATCGTCTCCATGGACGACTGAAACGCCGCGTCCATCTGGACATACCATGACTTGGGCGTGGAGTTGAAGGACTTGTCGAAGTCTTCCGCAGTCGGCTTGCCGTCGGCGATCGCCTGCTGCCGTTGCGCAGTCTTGGCCTCGTTGTACTCCGCATCGGCCTCGTAACCGATGGCCCGCGACTCCTTGAACTGGTAGTAGTTCAGACCATCGCGGGTTATGGGCGCCTCGCGCAGAATGCTAGCAATCCGGTTAGCAGCCCACTCGATCGGCACCGCGCGCATCCCTACGTCGCCGTCCTCGATCTCGGGATAGAGAGTGTCCCAGAACTGCTCCTGCAAATCCTGCAGCAGCTTGAGGCATGGTTGGATGAGGCCGATGCCCTCCTTTTTCACGTGGGCTTCGGTCAGCCACGCAGCCAGCTGCAGATCTTTACTTTTGTTGGCCAGCGCCTCCCCGGCGAGCTTGATCACCAGGTTGAAATCGGCTTTCTTGATCTTGGCTGCCCAGGCGCCTGATGGAATCGACTCGTCGTCTTCAGTCCTGGCTTCCTTGATCTGGTCGTAGACCTTCTCGTAGCGCAGGTTTGCCCCTGATGGATTGTCGCCGGAAATCGGATTCAGCAGATCATCACGCAGTGGCACTTTCAGCCCTTTCGCCGGCGTGATCGAAGGTCAGTTTCCGCATCTCCAGAAATGGCAGTTCCTCATCTCCGCACAGCAACAGCTTCTGGCCCAGAGGCAGCTGTCCGTATTCGGAATCGTCCTGCCACACCGTTGTGCGGCCCAACCGTACCGCGTCGTCGGAGCTCTTCCAGGAAAGCGGAGCAATCACGGGCAACAGCACTTCCCCAAGATCCTGCAGACGGAAGTCGGCGGTTGCGTGCAGCACCGCCGGAAGCCACAGCAGGTCACGGAGACGCTTGGGTGGCTCGGTCTCGATGGCTTCGATATAAGCAAATGGAATCCAGGTGTAACTGCCGGCGATAAATACTTCGAGATGCGCGCCGATGCGCGGATCGGCGTCGGTGAATCCGGCAAATTTTTCGCCGTTCAGCTCGCCGGATGGCGAAGGATGCGCCGAGCCCTGCGGCAGCGCGCCGCGCGCGAACATATCCTGCCGTTCCCGCTCAGCGTGTAAGGCAGAACGATACAGCATCGCTCCGGCCGCGGCTTGCGAACTCGAGTCGGAAAGAACATTCAAATGCTTTTCGGCGCGCTCGTACTCCCCCGCAAAGCACAAAAGCTCGAACAGAAAAATGCGGCGCTTGGTGTCGAGCGGTTGCTTCTTCAACTCGTCACCAAGCGCTTCGATAGCCGCCTGAAGCTGGCCGGCCTTATACAGAGAAAGCGCGTCCATTCGCGGCCGCCTTACGAAAGTTTATTTTCCTTCAGGTTATATGTGACCGCTCCGGTGGTGGTCATTTGACCCTGCTCGTTCTGCGTGGAGTAGTCGATCTTGATCTCGTTGTAGGTGAAAGAAATGCTGACCGTGGGAATCTCGCTCGATGCCGAGATCTGCAGGCTCGAGACAAACAGTTCCTTGAAGTCGACCTTCAGGTACGGCTTGCCGTCGGCGCCGGATTTGATCGCGTTCATCGTGCCGGTCTTGATGTGCTGTCCGGCGCAGATCGACTTGAAGAACTTCGGCGTGCCCTTATCGAAGTTCGTCATGATCGAAAAGTCGGACAGATCGGCCTTACCGGCGCCCGAACCGCCCGTACCCGAAACCGAGGAGACCTGCGAGGCGCCCCAGCTCCAGCTCATGATCTGTATCTCGTCCTTATGGTTGGAGTCCTGAGACTCACCCTGGATCCCATCAAGCTTCAGAAAATAATCGACTGCCATCGTTTGCTCCTCTCAACCGGCAAACGCTTCTAAGCTTTGCCGTGTTTGCTTGCGCCAGCTAAATAGTCTTTCCGTTATTTCCGCGCCGATGCGGGCAGGTCGGCGACAAGACGGAGCGAAACAGAGAGCTCGTCGAGTTGGAAATGCGGCTTCAGAAATGCAACTGCGCGATAAGCACCAGGCTTGCCGGGAATTTCAGAAACCTGGATGGCCGCCTCGCGCAGAGGATGGCTCGCCTTAGCCGCCTGCGATGCGTTGTCATCGGAGACGACATAATTGCTGATCCACTGGTTGAGGAACTTCTCGCAGTCCTGGCGGGTCATGAAGCTGCCGATCTTGTCGCGCATCATCGCCTTCAGATAGTGGGCAAAACGCGACATGGCCAGCATATAAGGAAGCTGAGCGGACAGGCGCGCATTTGCGTTCGCCGCCTCTTTGTCGAACAGCTTGGGCTTGTTGGCCGTCTGCACGCTGAAGAAAGCCGCGTAGTCAGTCCCCTTGCAGTGCACCAGCGGCACCAGACCTTGATCAGCCAGCTCCTTCTCGCGGCGGTCGGTAATCGCCACTTCGGTCGGGCACTTCAGGGCTACGTCGCCCTCATCGGTGCGGAAGGTGTGCGCCGGCAGACCCTCTACCAGGCCGCCGCCTTCCACGCCGCGGATCGAAGCGCACCATCCGTACCGCGCAAAGGAGTTGGTCAGCCGAGCCGCCAGCCCGTAGGCCGCATTGCCCCACAGATACTTGGAGTGCTCGGTGCCGTCCACGGCTTCTTCGTAGTCGAAGGCCTCAATCTGCTTGGTGTCCTTGCCGTAGGGCAACCGCATCAGGATGTGCGGCAGCGTCAGCGCCACATACCGTGAATCGTCCGACTGCCGGAAGCTCTTCCACTTTGCGTATTCCGTCGAGTCGAAGATTTTGCCGATGTCGCGCGGCGCGCCCAGCTGCGTGTAGCTGCTGAGGTTGAGAAGGTCCGAACTGGCCGCCGACATGAACGGCGCATGGGCAGCCGAAGCCACCTGGGAAACGCGCTCCAGAAGCTCGATGTCCTCCGGACCGCGGCCGAACTCGTAGTCGCCTACCAGGGCGGCAAACGGCGCACCGCCGAAGACGCCGAACTCCTCTTCGTAGACCTTCTTGAACAGCGCGCTCTGATCGAACTCCGGCGCCCGCTGCAGATCCTTGAGAAGCTCACGCTTGCTGACGTTCAGCACCTTGATCTTCAGCATGTCGCTGGTTTCCGACTGGTCGATCAGGTACTTGATGCCCCGCCAGGTTCCTTCCAGCTTCTGGAAGGCCGGATAGTGCAGCACTTCGTTGAGCTGAAGAGAGATCAACCGGTCGATCTGGGCGATGCGCGCCTGGATGGTGGCTTCGGCGTCGCGCGTCAGGGTCATGTGCCCCGCGAGCACCTGGCTTACGAACTCCTTCACCATGTCGCGGCCGCGCTCGAGCGTCGCCGCATCGCGGTTGAACCGCCCCTGCGCTACGATCTGATCGAGCAAGCCCTGCTCTTCCTGAGTCGTCGCTGCTGCACCGGCTGCCGCCGCAGCTGCTTCTTGTGCGCTCATTCGGCACCTCCGCCTTTACCCAGTTCCGCCTTCAGCTTCTCGCGCGACTCGGTATTCGAGACCGCCTCGAACAGCGCTTCGTCGAGCTTATCGTTGCCTTGCAGGCTGCCGCGCAGATCCGACAGGCGCGTGCGCAGATCAAGCAGTTCCTTGAGCGGCCCCACCTGCTTGGCCACGTTCTCGGGCGAGAAGTCGTCCATGCTTTCGAACTTGAGATTGACGCTGATCTGCCCCGCGTCCGGGTCGTCGCTCAGCTTGTTCGCCACCGAATATGCCAGATGCGGCTGCATCCCTTTCAGCACAGTGTCGAAGTTGTCCGGGTTGATTTCTACAAATTTGCGATCCTTGAGGGCCGCGAGAGGCTGCTCGGGCTGCCCGGTCAGATCTCCAAGAACGCCCATCACGAAGGGCAGTTCCTTCATTTCGATCGCGTCGCCGATCTCGACGTCATAGGTGATATGCACGCGTGGCGAACGGACGCGATCGAGTTTGTGCTGAGTACTTTCTTTGGCCATATGTAATCCCCTTTGGGGCCCTTGCGCGTGGAAGCCGGGCTACCTTTCTCCAATTCGGCAGCCGGATCGTTGAAGAGAATTCCAGATAGAACCTGGGTTCCGTTATTTCCTAATGTTTCGAAAGTGAACGCAAGAACGTACTCGGATGTTAGGGAAGTCCATGCGTCCGATTCGGGAGCGAGTTGATTATTGAATGACTAGGAAACCGTGTCAAGTCAAAAAGCGAACCGCACAAGTAGTGTCGATTACCCCTGTATCGTTTCATTCCCCGGCGCAAGAAGGCGCCAGTGTATACTCGTTTCCCGGGCGGTTGATGAAAACATGAGACAGTTACAGCCGGTGGTGTGGTCGAAGGGCGTCTTCTTATCTCCCCAGCATTTACAGGCCCAGGACCGCTTTTTTGAGGACACGCTCCGCTTCCTCTCCGGCGCGCTTTCGTTCCGCAACTGGGGATTCGCCGCGCTGCAAATTGACGCTGCCGCTCTCAGCCAGGGCCGGCTGAACGTCACTGAAGCATCGGGCATCTTCCCTGACGGCCTGATGCTCGATCTACCCGCCTCCGACACAGCGCCCGCGTCACGTACGCTCGACGAAGTCTTCTCCGACGGCAGGACCTCCTGCACCTTTTATCTCGCCGTTCCGCAGGAGCGTCCCGGTGGCATCAACGTCGCTTTGCAGCGGGGCGGCGCGAGCACGCGCTTTTATTCCGAACTGCAGATGCTGCGCGACGAAAACAGCTCCGGCGTCGAGAAGCCCGTATCGCTGGCCCGCAAGAACCTCCAGATTCTCGCCGAGTGCGAAAACCTCGAGGGAGCCGTAGTCCTCCCACTCGCGCAGATCGAAAAGACCGAAGCCGGTGCCTATCGGCACGATCCCAAATTCGTGCCCCCGCTGCTGAACGTCAAAGGCAACGAGCTGCTCACCAGCATCCAGCGCGGTCAGATTGAAACTTTAGTTTCGCGTAGCAGCCAATTGGCCGGCTCGCGCCGCCAGCGCAATCAGTCCCTGGCCGACTTCAGTGCCTCGGACATTGCAAACTTCTGGCTTCTTTACACCATCAACGTCCATCTTCCCGTCGCGCGGCATATGCTCGACGCATCGCATGTGCACCCGGAAGCACTGTTCCTGCACATGCTCTCGCTGGCCGGAGCGCTGACTACTTTCTCGCCTAAATTCGAGTCGCGCGATCTGCCCAAGTACGAACACGAAAAGCCCGGACCCTGCTTTGTCGCGCTGGATGCGGCCATCACCGAGTTGCTCGAGACCGTCGTTCCCAGCAACTTTGTGGCGCTGCCGCTCAAGCCCCTGCGTGATTCCGTCTATGCAACGGCGATCGACAAGGACAGCTACTTCGAAAACTCCCGTGCGTATCTCGCGATCTCATCCGACCTGAAGGAAGCCGACCTCATATCCCGCACGCCGACCCTTACTAAAGTTTGTTCTGCCACCCACATCGAACAGCTCATCCGCCAGGCGCTGCCCGGCGTCAAGCTCACGCACGTCCCCGTGCCGCCCCGCGCGATTCCTGTGAAGCTGCGGTATCAGTACTTTAGTTTGGACCGCAGCGGCCCGGTCTGGGAGTCGATCGTGCGCTCGCGCAACTTCGCTGTCTACGCTCCGCGCGAGATTCCGAACCCTGAAATGGAGCTCATCTTTCTGTTCGCGAATCCCGAATGACGATCCGCGTCATTTGTGGCGCATCAGAACGAAAATCAGAATCAGCAGAAGGGCAATAATCAGGAAGCCCATCATCGCCAGCATCAGCACCATGTACTTGGGCATGCCGGCAGGCGGAGCTGGTGCCGCAGGCGGCGGTGGCGCTGCCGGCGGCTGAAAGGCAAATGCCGGCGGAGCGAACTGCGGCGGCGCAGGGGCCGGAGCGGCCGATGCGGGGGGCCGAGGCATCGGCGGTGGTTGCATCGCGGGCGGCTGCAGGGGTGGCGGCGTCCATGCGGGCCGCGCGGCCGCGGCCGGAGGCGGGGGTGCCGCTGCAGCGCCTTGCCCGGCCTGCAAATCGCGCAGCGCCGACCCGGAGATCACACGCGTAAACTCGCCCGGTCCGCTGCTCATCGGGGGCGGAGGCGCCGGGGTGGGCGGCAGCACAGCCGGCGTTCCGGGTGTGGCGGCAAACGGCGGCGGAAATGCCGGCGCGGGCGAAGGAGCCGCCTGCACCGGTGCAGGCGGTGGCATCGCCGGGGGCGCTGCGGGCGTTGACTCGGGCTGCTCCGAAAGCGTGCGAAGAAGCTGGGTGAACCCGCCGGCTGCGGGGGGCTGCGCCGCAGAAGGCGGAGGCGGAGCGAGAATCGGCTCCGGCGGCTTCGCCGGTGCAGGTTCCTGGTTCAGGGCCTTCAATAATTGGGTGAACCCGCCTTGCGCTGGAAGAGCCGGATCGGCAGCGGGCGCCGGAGTGGGCGAGAAGTTGAAACTGCTCGCCTTCAGCGGCTCAGGCGCGGACTCAGGCGCGATCGGCCGCAGCGAATCGAACGATGGCGCCGGCTGAGCGCTCACATTCGAGAACATCTGCGTAAAGGAACCCGGTCCCGCGCTCGGCTGCGCGGGTGCCGGCGCGAAATTCGGCTGAGGCGTGATTGGCGGTGTTGCTGGTGTGGCTGTTGGCTGCGCCGGCTCCTTCGGCAGCCCCTGAAACATCTTCGTGAATTCGCCAGGCCCTTGTTGCGCCGGTGAAGGTGCAGGCGCAGCCTGCTGCGTCGGCGTCCACGCCGGCGGCTGTTGAGCGTGCGGCGTCGAACTCCAGGCAGGCGTCTCCGCTGCCGGCTTGGTTCCCGCCGAGCTGAAGATCCGGGTGAACTCGCCCGGCCCGGAATTCGCTGCGGGCGCGGCCGGTGCGCTCGGTGCAGGTGCCGGCGGAGGCGCCGCTGGTGTGGAAGAAGCCAGTGGCGAGTTCATCGCCTTGAACATCTGCGTAAAGCTGCCCGGTTCGCCGGCTGCCGGCGCGGGCGGCGGAGCGGGTGCAGCGGGGGCAGGCTTTTCCGCCTGAACCGCGGGAAATGCAGGCGGCGTCTGCCCCGCCGCCGAGATCTTCTCCATCGGTACCGGGCTAAAGACCTTCGCCAGCTCTTCCGATGGGCGCGAGACCGGGCGTGCACTCTCTGATTCAGGTGTCTTCAGTGCTTGCAGCATCCGCGTGAACTCACCCTGCTGCGGCGCAGGCGCAGGAGCGAGTGCGGGCGCTGGCTGTGTGGTTGCTGGAGTGGGAGCAGCCGACGGAGCAGGTGTTGCCGCAGGCGGTGGTTCGGGCTTGCGCCCAAGGGAAGCCAGCAGGTCCTCCTCCTCCCGCGGAGGAGTCGCGGGAATGGTCCCGAAGATCCCGGTTGCGCTCGATTGTGAGCCGCCGGGAGGGTCATCCGAGTGGGGGAGTTTAGGTTGTTCGGAGCGATCCCTGAACGGGTCCATGCACGACCACCATGCCTTGGAAAATTTGCGTTGTTCCGGAATCCAAGACTACATCGCCTTGGCTTGACAGTAAAGGGCGGGCAGCCTACGATGCAAGCACACTCGATAGCAGCGAGGTCAGGGCAGGTTGTCGCGGCAATGATGATCCCCCTTCGCGTGTGCGCCTGGCTGCGAACCGCTCAACAGTCACGACCGCCCAACGGTTTGGTTGCTATGAAATCGCTATGAAATTCCTGTCACGGGTCGTTTGGTCCGAGGGGATGTACCTCAGCCCTCATCACTTCCAAACGCAAAGCCGATATTTCGAAGACTCCATGGCTTTTCTTGCCGCCAGTTTGTGGCGCGAGCCATGGGGACTGCTGCACGCCGAGCTCGATCCCAAAGCCATCCGCAACGGTACCGCCGTACTCTTGCACGCATCGGGAATTTTCCCCGACGGCCTTGCGTTTGAAGTACCCAACTCCGATCCGCCTCCACCGGCGCGCAACCTGCTCGAAGTCTTTCCCTCCACCGACGCCGTGCTGCCGCTCTACCTCACCGTGCCGGGGCGCCGTGACAACGGCTTCGACTGCGATCTGAGCGCGTCACCCAACGGAAGCCGCTTCTCGCGCATGCAGCGCATGCTGCGCGATGAGACCAACGGCATCGACGAGCGCGAGATCGATCTGGGCCAGAAGAATCTCTGCCTCACCACCGAGGCCGAGCTCACGCCCGGCATGCTCTCCATTCCCATTGCACGGGTACTGCGCGACGGCCGCGGCCATCTCATATGCGACGAAGAATTCATCCCGCCCTGCCTGCGTCTGAGCGCCAGCGAAACGCTGATGCTGCTCGTCCGCCGGCTGCTCGATGCTCTGGGCGAGAAGAGCGCCACCGTCTCCCGAGGCGCGCGCCGCCATGGCCGCTTCGAGGCCGGCACCGGCGCGCTCGATGTGGCCAATTACTGGTTCCTGCACGCGCTGCAAAGCGCCATTCCGCCGCTGCAGCATCTCACGACAACCCGCCACGCGCATCCTGAAGACGTATTCGTCGAGCTCGCTCGTCTGTCTGGTGCATTGTGCACCTTCGCCGTCGACTCCGACCCTCGCAATCTTCCTTCGTACGATCATCGCGATCCCGGCCCGGCCTTTCGTGCGCTGGACGCGCACATCCGCAAGCATCTTGAAATCGTCGTCCCTTCGAACAGCGTCACGCTCGACTTTCAGCCTACGGAGCCGTATATGCACGCCGCCGATGTGCGCGATGAACGCTGCCTGCGCCGCTCGCGCTGGATCTTCGGCATACGCTCCTCGATCGGCGAGTCGGACCTGCTGAAGCTCACGCCGCGGCTGGTCAAGGTCTGCTCGTCGAAATTCGTCCCCGAGCTGGTCAAGCGCGCGCTGCCCGGCATGAATCTCACCCATCTGCCGGTGCCGCCCAGCGCGCTGCGTGCCGAGGCCGATATGCAATACTTCGCCATCGACACTACCGGGCCCTGCTGGGAGCACATTCTGCAGACGCGCCAGGTTGGCGTCTACATCCCCGGCGAGATCTCCCAGCCTGAATTCGAACTCACCGTCATCGTGGAGACGAACTGATGTCCACTCCCCGCGTGAACTCGCTTGCCCTGTGCTTTCAGGAAGCGCTCACCGCAATTGTGCGCGTGCGCTTCCAGCGCCAGCAGGTGCAGGACTCGGAAAGCTTCCGTGCCCAGATGCGCCGCTCGCTGCAGTCGGCTATGCAGGAGGCGCGCGCCCTCGGATACTCGAGCGACACCGTGCAGATGTGCGTCTTCGCCGTGGTCGGCTTTCTCGATGAGAGTGTGCTTAACCTGCAGAGTCCCGTTTTCTCGGACTGGGCCCGCCGCCCGCTGCAGGAAGAGCTCTTCGGTGGCCACCTCGCCGGCGAAATGATCTTCACCAACCTGCGTGCTCTGCTCAGCCAGCAGGACTCGGCTGAAGTGGCCGACGCCCTCGATGTGCACTGCCTCTGCCTCGAGATGGGCTACCGCGGCCGCTACGCACTCGGCGACAGCGGCGAGTTGCACCAGCTGCTGCGCCAGGCCCTGGGCAAGATTGAGCGCGTGCGCGGCCCGGCGAGCCTGATGCCGCCCATCGCAGCCCCCGCCGTGCCGCCGGCGCGTGTAAAAGATCCCTGGACCCGCGCTCTGCTTGTGACCGCGTGCGCTCTGGCTGGCCTCACCATCGTCGCCTTCGGCGGATACGAAATCACGCTTGGTTCCGGAGTGACGCAGGTTCAAAACGCCGGAATCACTTCGCGATAGGAGCCTGCTGTGCTACCGATCCTGGTTGCCGTTGTCATTTTCATACTGTCTGTCCTGCTCGCCTGGGCCGTCGGCCCGTTGCTTGGCCTGGTTGGCACGTCTCTGCTGATACTGCGCATTCTCCTCATCGCCCTCGGCGCCATCGCCGCCGGCATCATCCTCTTCTTCTACTTCCGCGACAAGCGCCGCGACGCCGCCACAAAGAACATGCCCGGCGGCTCCGATCTCGACACGCTGCTGCGCGAAGCCGAACACCGTCTGGCCAACGCGCAGCGCAGCGGCCCCAAGTCGCTCGATTCCCTGCCCTTGCTCTACATCCTGGGTGAGTCCAACTCCGCCAAGACCACGGCCGTCGTCAAGTCGGGTTTCGATCCCGAACTGCTCGCCGGTCAGGTCTACCGCGAGCAGGACATCGTGCAAACCGGCGTCGCCAACTTCTGGTATGCGCAGTCCACGGCTTTCATCGAACCCGGAGACGCCATCCGCAAAGCGCCGGCGCTCTGGAGCAGGCTGGTGCGCAAGACACGTCCCAAGACCTATCGCTCCGCCATGGGCAAAGAAGCTCCCGTGCGCGCCGCGGTGGTCTGCGTGAGCAGCGAGCTCTTTCTCGGCGCTACCGCTGCGGACACCGTCGTCGCCGCAGCGCGCGCCACCAATCAGCAGCTCCGCGATCTCGCCCAGCAGCTCGGCACCGAAGTTCCTGTCTACGTAATCCTCACCAAGCTCGACCGCATTCCCTACTTCACCGAGTATGTGCGCAACCTCGACAACAACGAGGTCATGCAGCCCCTCGGCATGGCCTTCCCGCGCAATGCCGTCTCGAGCGGCCTCTATGCAGAAAAAGCCATGGGCGAAGTGGCCGCTGCGCTCGACCGGATTCTCTTTTCCCTTTCGGAATTCCGCACTCACCTGCTCACGCGCGAAAACGACGCGAAAAACATCGATCCCGTCTACGAGTTCCCGCGCGAGCTGCGCAAGCTGCGCAACAATCTTGCCTCTTACCTCGTCGAAGTCGCGCGTCCCAGCCATCTCAATGCGAATCCCTATCTGCGCGGTTTCTATGCTTCCGGCGTGCGCGCCCATGTTGTCGAAGAGATGGTAGCCGCAGCAGCGGCCCGTCCGCAGGCCTCGCAACCCGCCGGCTCCGGCGCGACGCGCATGTTCTCCGTGCAGGAGATGCAGGCGATGCAGGCGCAGCAGGCCCCGCAGATGGTCGCGCGCAAACAGGCGCAGTGGTGCTTCCTGCCGAAGATCTTCCCCGAAGTGATTCTCGGGGACCGCTCGGCTCTGGCCGTCACCAGCACCAGCAGCCGGACGCATCTGTTCCGCCGCGTCGTCTTCGGCACGGTCTCGGTCTTGCTCTTCTTCTACTTGATCGGCCTCACCGCCTCGTGGCTCAACAACTCCCGCATCGAACACGACATCGTGACCGCAGCGAGCGCGCTGCCCACCACGCCGACACCGCCGAACGTGCTGGCTTCCACGGACTCGCTGACGCAACTCGACCGCCTGCGCGCTAATCTTGTGCAGCTTGAGAACTATCAGCAGAACGGCCCACCGCTTTTCTACCGCTTCGGTCTCTATCACGGCAACAGCGTTCTCGAGGCCGCGCGCCGCATCTACTTCGACCGCTTCCGCAGCCTGATGCTGGCGAACACGCAGGCCAATCTCGTCGCCTCGTTCAATGCTCTGCCTCAATCGCCCGCACAGGGCGCCGATTACTCGGCCACTTATAACCCCCTCAAGGCTTACCTGATCACGACATCGAATCCGGAAAAGAGCACCGTCGAGTTCCTGCCTCCGGTGCTGCTGCAGTACTGGGAAAATGGCCGCGTCCCCGATACCGGGGAACAGAAAGATCTCGCCGTACGCCAGTTCGAGTTCTATGCAGGCGAGCTGCCCAAGAGCAATCCTCTGCAGATCACGCCCGACACGCTCGCCGTCAACCGCGCCCGCACTTATCTTGCGGGATTCGGCGGCTTCGAGCGCATCTATCAATCGATGCTCTCGGCGGCGAATAAAGCGGCACCCTCGATCGATTTCAATAAGAACTTCCCCGGCTCGTCGGCCACGGTCACCGAGTCACATATCGTCGCGGGAGCATTCACAAAGAGCGGCTATACCTTCATGCAGGACGCCATCGCCCATCCCGACCGTTACTTCAGCGGCGAAGTCTGGGTGCTGGGCAATCAGGCGCCGCCTTCGCTTGATCGCGCCACTGTCACGCAGCAGCTCACCGCGCGCTACGTAACCGACTTCCAGAACGAATGGCGCACGTTCCTCCACGCTGCACAGGTCGTCAAATACCGTAACCTTCCTGACGCCGGAGCCAAGCTGCAGCTGATCTCCAATCCCAACTCGCCGCTGCTGGCGCTCTTCTTCACCGTCTCCGACAACACGGCAGTCGCGAATCCCGATATTGCCAAGGAATTTCAACCTGCGCAGGCGCTCGTCGCGCCAGGCAACCCCGACAAGTTTGTCGGTCAGGGCAACACGAATTACGTGAACGGCCTCATCGCGCTGCAGGCCTCGGTAGCGCAGGTCGCGCAAGACCCCACCGCCGCCAACAATCCCGCCGCCGTAACGCCCATCATCACCGCATCTACGTCCGCTCATACCGCAGCCAGCCAGACCGCCCAGGCCTTCAATCTCGATCCGCAGGCGCACGTCGATCAGACCGTGCTCGCCCTGATGCAGGCGCCCATAAATTCTGTGGACGATGTAGTGCGCGGCCGGGCACCCGCCCAAGCCAACGCCGGCGGCGCCGGCTTCTGCTC
>DATJNF010000039.1:0-4406 GCA_035508375.1 Occallatibacter sp.
ATCCGGAAAGAAGGTTCTCGAATGAACCTGGTCGGCTGCGCATAAGCTCTGGGATTTGGAAGCCTTCTGTGGCCCGTCCGGCAAGGACCGCCCGCCGCGCAGGCGCCGCCGGAGGCGTTTTGGAATTTACGCGATCTGCTGCGCATCCACCTCTTTCGCCCTTACGCGAAAGCGCTTGGTGCTGATGGCCAGCGTCCGCTCGATCTGGCGCAGCTCGCGTTTCTCTTCCGGCATGGCGAAGGTGGAAGCCACGCCGCGACGGGACGCCCGCCCTGTGCGGCCGATGCGATGCACAAAATCCTCGGCCTCGCGAGGCAGATCGTAGTTCACTACGTGAGCCACATCCGGCACATCGATACCGCGAGCGGCCACGTCCGTAGCCACTAGCACGCGATGCTGTCCCTGGGCGAAGCTGCGCAGCGCGGCATTGCGCTGTGACTGGGTGCGGTCGCCATGAATGCTCGTAGCCTTGTGTCCGGAACGGGCCAGGCGGCGGGCGACGCGATCGGCTCCATGTTTGGTGCGAACAAAGACTAGGAAGCTGCCGTTGTGCGACGCGAGCAGATGCTCGAGCAGCTCATGCTTCTTCTCCTTGTCGACCTCGAATGTCTGCAGCTCCACGCTTTCGCTGGGCTTCAGTACCGACCCGATCTCGATGCGAGTGGGGTTGCGCAGATAATTGCGCGCCACTTCGCTGATCTGCGGGCTGAGCGTCGCCGAATAGCAGAGCGTCTGCCGCTCGGCTGGGAGCGCCGCAACAATGCGCTTGATCGCCGGTTGAAAGCCCATGTCGAGCATGCGGTCTACTTCGTCCAGCACCAGCACGCGAATGCCGCTGAGCTTCACCAGGCCGCGGCCCAGAAAGTCTTCTAAACGGCCAGGTGTGGCCACGATCAGCTGCGCGCCGCGTCGGATCTGCTGAAGCTGAGGTTCCTCGGAAAGGCCTCCGACCACCAGGGCAGCCGATCCGCGATTGCCGGTCAGCTTGCGGTACTGCTCCAATACCTGCATGGCCAGCTCACGCGTGGGCAGCAGGATCAGCCCGAAGGCGCCCTTGGTTTTTCCTTCCGCCTGCATCTTCTCGATCAGCGGAACGAGAAAGCTTAGGGTCTTGCCCGTGCCGGTCTGCGCCGTAGCCAGAATGTCGCGGCCTTCAAGGGCCGGGGGAATCGCCTGCGCCTGCACCGGCGTGGGAGTAGTGAAATTTGCATTGGCCAACTGCTGCTTGAGCGCGGCCGAAAGATTGAAATCAGAAAATTGGTTCAAAACTGTCCTTCAACGGGCGAGGGTGATTCCATCCACGTGTCTTTTCTTAACGGACACACCACGCCTGCCGGTTCTGTTGGTTTCCCTGCAAGCGGACCTGAAGGTCGCGCGGGAAATTGAGTCATTACGTAGGGAAGACTAACTTGCCTGCCACACGCTGCGTCTTCGGCCTGCACGCAATTTGCGCCGGCCCGGCCTGTACAGGCCGTCACGCTGAGGGCTTGGAAATCAAAAGGAAGGCGGTCTTGCTGGATGAGGGCGAGAACGGCTCACAACCAAACAACTGAGCGTAAACAAATTATAGCAGACATTCCGTCCGGCCCTCCACTTGTCCGTTTCTGGACGAACCGTTCCGGCACTGAACGCCGCTAACCCCTAAGCGAGGAACAATCTCTTTTAAAATCAGCACTTCTCCGCCCCGTCGGCGTGGTTAAGCAGTTGCACTTGCTCTGTGCACCCCGACCTCGAGGCCTCACATGCAGATGCTCCTCAACGACCTCCGCTATGCCTTCCGCCAGCTCCGCAAATCTCCCGGATTCGCGCTCACCGCCGTCCTCACCCTGGCCTTGGGCATCGGAATCAACACCGCTGTTTTCAGCATGATGGACGCGGTCGTTCTGCGCCCGCTGGCCGTGCCGGATCTTCATCGCGTGGTCACCGTTGCCGAACAGCAGAAGAGCGGTGACTACCAGCAGGTCGCGCTGGCCAATTACGAGAACTGGAGGCGTGAGAGCCGTTCGTTCGGAGATCTCGCTGTTCGCAATACCACCGACCTCACCCTCACCGGAGCCGGCGAAGCCGCGCATGTCCAGGCCAACTACACCTCGCCGAATTTCTTCGATGTCATGCGCGTCCAGCCGCTCATCGGACGGACCTTTGTCGCTGCGGAGGCCCAGCCCGGTAAAGACAACGTCGCCGTCCTTGGCTATGCCTTCTGGAAAAAGCACTTTGGCGCAGATCCCGGCGTTGCAGGCCGCAAAGTCGAGCTCGACGGACGCTCCTACACCGTGATCGGCGTCCTTCCGCGAACCATGCAGTACCCCTCTTATACGGATGTCTTCCTGCCCTTCGCTCCCTCTGCAGCCCAGCTCGCCGACCGTACTGACCACGACTACCTCGTCACCGGACGTCTGCGTTCCGGCGTAACCGTAGCCCAGGCGCAGGCGGAAATGTCGGCCATCGCGCAGAGGCTCAGCCAGGCTTATCCGGCCACGAACCGCACCCGCTCCATCCACGTCGAGCCACTGCTCGACACCATCAATGGCGAATACACGCCCATGTATTTCCGCCTGATTCTGGGAGCCACGCTTTTCGTGCTCCTCGTTGTCTGTACGAATGTGGCAAATCTCCAGCTTGCGCGCGGCATCGCCCGCCGTCCGGAGATTGCCATGCGCACAGCGCTCGGGGCCAGCCGCCGTCGCCTCGCTCGCCAGTTCCTGACCGAAAACCTCCTGCTCGGCCTTATGGGAGCCGCAGGCGGCATTCTCATCGCCAGGCTCCTTCTCCGCATCAGCATGGTCACCATGCCCGACCGTATCGCGCGCTACATGGCAGGATGGTCCAACATCTCGCTTAACAGTCGTGCCCTGGCGTTTTCGTTGCTCCTCGCCGTCGGCGCGGGCATCGTCTCCGGTTTCCTGCCTGCGTTGGAAGCGATGCGCGTCAGTCTCCTCGAACAGCTCAAGGCTGGGGCGCGCAGCGTAGCCGGGTCAGGTCGCACGCACCGGCTGAGGAACCTTTTCGCCCTTGCTCAGATCTCGCTCGCCGTTGCGCTGGTGATCGGCGCCGCCCTCATGTGTAAAGGTGTGTGGTCAATGTTCAGCCTGGCTGACGTCCACCGGCCGAACCGGATTCTCACCTTCAGCGCCTATCTGCCGTCGGACCGCTACACAACGCCGGAGAGGCAGATCGCCTGGTACAGAGACAGCCTGGAGAAGTTGCGCGCCCTCCCCGGAGTTTCATCCGTGGCGGTCACCACTTCGCTGCCCTATGGCGACGATGAGTGGATAGACGATTTCCGCATCGAGAACCGTCCTCTGGTCCCCGGCAAATTCCAGAGCGCCCAGCGCATCACCGTCGATGCCGGTTACTTTCAATCTCTCCACATCCCGCTTCTCTCCGGCCGCAACTTCGGCATGGGCGACGGCCCCTCCGCGCAGCCGGTAGCCATCGTGAGCCGCAAATTCGCCGCCCAATATTTCCCCGGCGAGAACCCCATCGGCCACCGCATCCAGATGGGAGCCTCGCGCGCGAGCCGGGAACCATGGGTAGAGATCGTTGGCGTCGCCGGCGACGCTACATATTTGTGGATTGACCGCGTCATCCAGCCTGCCGTCTATTTCAACGCTCTGCAGATGCCGCCCGGAGGCGGCGCGACCTACGCGATCGTGGCGCAAGGCAATCCCCTCGCCCTCACGCCCGAGGTCCGCACTGCGCTGGCATCAGTGGACGCTGGCGTTCCGCTGGAGAACGTCGAAAGTTATCAGCAGTTCCTGCGCGAAGCGTCCATCGGATTTCTTAACGTCGCTGCATGGCTCGGAGGAGATGCCTTTCTTGCATTTCTGTTGGCGGCGGTCGGCGTTTTCGCGGTCATGGCCAACCTTGTCGCCGAGAGGAAGCGCGAAATCGGAATCCGGCTCACGCTCGGCGCGCGCCGTGAAGATATTCTGCGCATGATCCTGGGCCGGGCAGGTGTTCTTACCGGGGTAGGAGTTGCTTTGGGCGTGGTGCTCGCGGCCGGCCTGGCACGTATGCTCTCCAGTCTGCTCTTCGGCGTTCAGCCCGGAGATCCCACGGTATTTGTAACTACGACGCTGACAATTACCGCGGTCGCTCTGCTTTCAAGCTGGGCGCCGGCGCGCCGCGCGGCATCCGTCGATCCTGTGGAGTCGCTGCGTGCCGAGTAATCGTCTCGCTGCTGCCCTCAGGCTGAGCGCTCCTCGCGCATGAACCGGCTGCGAAAAGACATCGGCTCCCGCCACTCGTCCGCCGGACGATCCAGAAACGCCGACACCCTGGCCAGCAGTTCGGTCGGATGAATCGGCTTCGAAATCGCCGCAAAATCGTACCCGGCATTTCTTGAGGCGACGAGCAGATCCACCGTCGACATCTGCCCGGAGAACAGCAGTATCTTGCACTCT
>DATJNF010000040.1:0-7585 GCA_035508375.1 Occallatibacter sp.
TTCATCTCGCCTCTGGTGGATTATCTTCCCGCGTCGAAGACTGTTCCCACGCCGGAAAAGGTGCTTGGCGACGTCTCCGGCGCGCCCGACATGCTGCCGTATGCGGAAGATGTGTATAAATACTTCCGCTTGCTCGCGGCCAGCACGCCGCGGGTGAAGGTGTTCACCATCGGCCATTCGGAAGAGGGCCGCGAGATGATCGCGGTGGCCGTTGCCGATGCCGATCTGCTGGCCAAGGCCAAGGAAAACGATGCGCGGCTGGCGCAGCTCGCCGATCCGCGCACCATCGGAATGGACGACGCCAAGGCGCGCGCGCTGATCGATCAATCGTGGCCGGTGTATTACATCACCGGAACGATCCACTCGCCCGAAACGGGTGCGCCAACGGCGCTGATGGAGCTTGCCTATCGCCTGGCCGTCGACGACGCGCCCTATATCAAGTACATCCGCTCGCACATGATCGTGCTCATCACGCCGGTGGTCGAAGTGGACGGACGCGACCGCATGGTGGACATTTACCGGTGGCATAAGGCACACCCCAACGAGGAGTGGCCGCACCTGCTTTACTGGGGCCACTATGTAGCGCACGATAATAACCGCGACGCCATGGGAATGACGCTCGACCTCACGCGCAACGTGCTCGACACTTATCTCAACTGGCACGCGCAGGTGTTGCACGATCTGCACGAATCGGTCCCGTTTCTATACGACAACACGGTCGGCGACGGGCCTTACAACGCGTGGGTCGATCCCACGCTGGCCGACGAATGGGCCGAGCTGGGCTGGAATAATGTGGCGCAGATGCAGAGCTTCGGCATGCCCGGCGTGTTTACCCACGGCGACTTCGACACGTGGAGCCCCGGCTACCTGATGTTTCTTGCCGCCATGCACAACGGCATCAGCCGGCTTTATGAGACCTTCGGCAACGGCGGCGCGGATACGGAAAAGCGCATCCTTACGCCGGAGGAGTACTCGCGCACCTGGTACCGGCAGAACCCGCCATTGCCCGAGGTGACCTGGTCGCAGCGCGACAACAATAACTATGAAGAGAGCGCGCTGCTTTCGACGATCACGTATTTCTCGCAGCACACTCATCATTTTCTCGAGAACTATTACCTGAAGAGCAAGCGATCGGTGGAGAAGCCCACGCTCTCGGGGCCTGCCGCTTACGTGATTGCTGCCGATCCTGCCCAGGCCAATCGCGAGGTTGAGCTGCTGAAGGTGTTGAAGCGGCAGCATGTGGAGATTCAGCTGCTCTCGGCGCCGGCAACCTGCGAACTGCCCTCGGAGAAACGGGGCGACAAGCCGAAACAGCAGACCTACCCTGCCGGCAGCATCGTGGTGCGCATGGATCAGCCCTATTCGCGCGTGGCCGATGCGCTGCTCGACCGGCAGTACTGGGCGCCGGACGATCCGCAGAAGCATCCCTATGACGACACTGGCTGGTCGTTCACGCATCTTTTCAATGTGAAGGTTGACCGCATTACCGACACGTCGATTCTGAAGGCGAGCATGACTCCGCTTGACGATCCCGCTGCGCTCGCCGGCAAGATTGCGGGCGACGGCTCGGTGCTGGCCGTCGCCAACACCGGGCAGATTTCGCTGCTTTCATTGGTCTACAAACTGAAGGACGCGAAGATCGAAGTGACCGAAAAGCCCTTCGACGCCGACGGCAAGAATTATCCAGCCGGCTCGCTGTTGATCTCGGGAGCGGGAGAAAACGCAGCAAGTGTTTTGCACGATCTGTCGCTCGACGGATCGCATCTCGCGTCGGCGCCGTCTGTCGCCGCGCACGCGATCGCCGCGCCGCGCATCGCCTTCATGCACACATGGCTGTCCACGCAGACCGAGGGCTGGTGGCGCTATGCCTTCGACGCCGAGGGCGTTCCCTTCGACTACATCAGCACGCAGACCGTGGCGAAGGAGCCGGACCTGCGCTCGAAGTACGACGCCATCGTTTTCGCGCCGGTGGGCCGCGCTTCTGCGCTGCAGATTCTCGACGGTATTCCATCATGGAACAACGCCATGCCGTGGGAGAAATCCGACATCACTCCGAACCTGGGCAGAGTCGACAGCACCTCCGACATTCGGCCGGGCCTGGGCTACGATGGGCTCGCACACCTCAAGGAGTTTGTCGAAAAGGGCGGGCTGCTCATCACCTGCGAAGACACGGCGCAATTCGCCATCGACACGGGTCTCGCGCCTGGCGTAAGCATTGCGCCCGCGGGCGAGGCGCGCGTGGTGGGTACGGTGCTCAACACGGTATTTGTCGCGAAAGACAGCCCGATTGCGTTTGGCTATGGCGCGGGCGTTCCAGTAATCAGCGCCGCGGGGATGGCCTTCAACGTGAGCAACACGCTGGGACGCGCCGGCGGCCGCGTGTTGATGGACCCATACGCGCAACGGCCTACGGGCCGCGGCAGTCTGGAAGACTCGGACGAACCGCAGGGCCGGAAGATTGCCGAAGCGGAGGCGCTCAAGAAGCAGCAGCCATGGGAGGCGCGGGAGCTGAACGAGGAGCAGATGCGCAACAACCCCAACGTGATTCCGGTTGCCGAGCGGCCGGAGGTGATTCTGCGCTTCTCCGACGCAAAGACGTTGCTGCTCGACGGCCTGCTCGATCACGCCAACACCATCGCCGAGCACGCCATCGTTGTGGACGCGCACCTGGGCGAGGGCAACGTACTCCTCTTCGGCAACAACCCCGTCTATCGCGGCGAGACGGTAGGAACCTACCCGCTGGTGTTCAACGCCATCATGAATTTCCAGCATTTGCAGCACGCGCCTGCGCCGCCTGCGCCCGAGCAGAAGCCGGCGGAGTAGGGCGAAAGATGGAGATTGGAGCCGGTGCTTACTGCTCGCGGATTGCGGCTACTGGATCGGCACGCATGGCTCGTCGTGCCGGAAGGTAGCACGCGAGCAGCGAGATTGCGCCCAGCAGCAGGATGACCGCGCCCACCGTGGCGGGATCGTTGGCGCTGACGCCGTAGAGCAGATCGGCGATGACGCGGGCAAGCCCGTAGGAAGCGACAAGCCCGACGGCGAGGCCGAGAATGGTAAGCCACAATCCCTGCAGCAACACGAGCCGCAGCACATCGGCGCGCGAAGCGCCCAGCGCCACGCGGATGCCAATCTCGTGCGTGCGCAGCTCGGTGCGGTACGCCACTACACCGTAGATGCCCGTAGCCGCCAGGATCAGTGCGATCAAAGCGAAGATGCCCGCAAACATGCTCTGCATGACGGCGAAGATCCTTGCCATCTGTGTTGTCTCGCGCAGGGAGCGCACGTCGAAGACGGGAAGTTGCGCATCAATCTCGCGAATCGCCCGCTCAACCGCGGGAGCCTTATCGATGGGATTGCCGCGGACCCTTACCTGCACGGTCGTTTCCCAGTCCGCTTCCTGGAAATAGCTCATATAAATCATGGGCTCGGGCGCCTCGCTCATGAACTGATGCTTGGAATTCTTCACCTCACCCACAACGGTGAACAGGCTGCCCCAAATCGAGAGCTTTCTACCGAGCGGGCTCTGCCCCGGCCAATAGCGGTTTGCGGCCGTCTGGTCGACGATCAGAACGCGCGGCGCCTTATCGTTGTCGTCCGTAGTGAAGTCGCGCCCTTCGAGAATCGGTATGCCGAGGGTCTCGAAATAGCGCGGCGTGACATCGGCCCTGCGCACCTCGAGCGACTCGTGCGGGCGCGGCACATACCCATCCGGATATGCATCCACTGTCTTCCGCGTAAAGCTCATCGGGACCCAATCGGTGAGCGATGCAACCGTCACGCCGGGCAAAGCCGAAGCGCGATCCAGAATCCTGTGGCGTATCACCTGGGCCTGCTCGTCAGAGTAGCCGGCAATGTTCAGACCGGCGGAAGCGGTCAGAATGTGATCCTGCTCGAACCCCGGATCGGCACTGGCGACGTTGCGGAGCGTTCGCAGAAAGAGCGCCGAGCTGACCAGCAGCGCCAGCGAGAGCGCGATCTGCGCCACGACCAGGCCGCTGAGCAGAAGGCGGTTGTGTGCGCCGCCGGCGATGCTGGCGGACTCCTCTTTGAGGGCTTCCGCCGGCGGCACACGAGACGAATGCCATGCCGGCCACGCGCCGCACAACCCGCTGGCCAAAGCGGCCAGGATCACGATTGCGATCATTACGTTAAGATCGATGGTCCCGTTCACCAGGATGGGATTCGAGCTGGGCGGAACGAAGCGCGCAAATGCCTTGGCTGTCCACAGCGTCAGCAGCAGCGCAACGACGCCTGCGCCGGCTGACACAAATACTCCCTCCAGCACCATCTGCCGAAGGATTCGCAAGCGTCCCGCGCCGAGCGAACGCCGAATCGCGATCTCCCGCCGCCGGGAGACGAATCGCACCAGCGTGAGCGTGGCGACGTTGACGCACGTGAGCAGCAGCACCACGCCGGCGATGGCGAGCAGGATGGGTAGCGTAGCCGCCATGTAACCGTTTCCGCCGAAGGGCGAACGCCACATTGGATCAAGAGTGATGGTATTCACGCCGAGATGATCATTGGGATAAGCGGCAACAATGTGCCGCATGATCGTCTCCAGGTCCTGATTGGCACTCTCTCGCGTGACTCCCGGGCGCAGTCTGCCGATCACATTCAGCCACGCCGCGCTGCGATGCGTGATGCGCCAGGCATCGGTCCCGAGGGGATCGAGCGTCACCCATGCATCCTCGCGAATGCCCGGCATGGCGCCCATGAATCCCTTGGGCGCGACGCCGATCACCGTCCCCTGGTGACGGGCAATTTCAATCGGCTTGCCGACAATCTCGGGGTCTGACGCGTAGCGCGTCTTCCACAGTGAATAGCTCAGGACGACAAAAGGAACGTTGCGCCCGCTTGTCTCTTCTTGGGGCAGGAAGAAACGTCCGAGCATGGGCCGGATGCCCAACAGCTCAAAGAAGTTCGATGAAACGTTGGCGACATAGATCCGCTCCGGCTGAGCACCGCCCGTCAGCGTGAGCCAGTCATGGTGATAGCCGAGGATTCCGACGAAGCTGTGATTCAGATCGCGCAGGTCGCGATAGTCGGGGTAGGAGAGCGGCGGGGACGGCGAGATGTTCCACTGGCCGCGCATGATGCTCACCAGATCGCCGGTGTCGCGCGCGCCGGGAATCGGATGCAGCATCGTGCCGTCGATCCAGCTGAAGACTGTGCTATTGGCACAGATTGCGACCGCAAGCATCGTCGTCGCTACGATCAGATATTTTGAACTCTTTTGCAGTTGCCGCAAGGCAAAGCGAATATCCTGAAGCAGCCCTGTCATTGACCGCCTCCCGTCAGATCGCCCGTTTGGGTCAGGGTAGTGACTTTGCCCTTCTGGTTTCAGTGACCCCCGGCACACCGTGGGAGGCGCCAATCACGATTTCCTTTTATTGAATAGAGCGACCGTGCTGCGCGATGTTCGTAGCCTTTCGACAACGCTGAACTCAAGCCGGGGAAGCCATCTTTAGACTTTCGCGCGGCAGCCGTTTTGTGTCATGCTTTGGAGCATGGGAAGCAAAGACAAAGGCAGGAAAGAGCCTAAGAAAGCGCCGAAACCGAAGCCCAAACCCGAGCCGAGCAGACGCGAAGTGTTCACACCGGCACCGCCGAAGTGAGCTCGCTTCGCTCCATCGGCTTCCAATGAAGCGCGAAAAGGCCCTCCATGCGGAGGGCCTTCGTGCCGGGATGCAATCGCTCGGCGCTGCCTTACCACCCTTTTTCGTCGCTGTCGCAGCGGAGAACGGATGGGCACCCAGTTTGATGGGTGCGTTGGCGCTCAGGCGACCACTTCGATCCCCATCGATCGCGCGGTGCCCTTGATGCTTTTGACGGCTGCATCGATCGACGCGGCGTTCAAGTCGGGCATCTTCTGCGTGGCGATCTCCCGCACCTGCGCTTCGGTCACCTTGCCGATCTTTTCCTTGTTGGGTGTGCCGGAGCCTTTTTCGATGCGTGCGGCCTTCTTCAGCAGCACCGCTGCCGGCGGAGTCTTGGTGATGAAAGCAAAGCTGCGGTCGGCGTAGACGGTGATGACGACCGGGATGATGAGGCCTGCCATCTCCTTGTTCTGCGTGCGCGCGTTGAACTGCTTGCAGAACTCCATGATGTTGACCTGCGCCTGGCCGAGCGCGGGGCCCACCGGCGGCGCCGGCGTGGCCTTGCCGGCCTCGATCTGCAGTTTGACGTAGGTTGTTACTTTCTTTGGAGGCGCCATGATTTGGTTCCTTCGGAACCAGCTGCTAGCTCCTAGCTATTAGCTATTAGCTGGATTTCTCTTCGTTTCGATTTTGGTGTTGCATCTCAAGCGTTCGCATTTAACCGGCGGCTGCCAGGTCGCCCAGCCGGCTAGAAGCTAAAGGCTAATAGCTAAGAGCTGCAACTACTCAATCTTTTCCACCTTGCCGAACTCGAGCTCGACCGGCGTGGAGCGGCCGAAGATGGTCACCATGACCTTGATGGTCTCGCGATCTTCGTTCACCTCGTCGACTACGCCGTTGAAGTTGGCGAACGGGCCATCGGTGATGCGCACCTGCTCGCTCTTCTCGAACTTGATCTTGAGCCGCGGCTTGTCCTTGGCGGTCTCGGAGCGGAAGAGAATCGAGCTGACCTCTTCTTCAGAGAGCGCCACCGGCTTGTCGCCCGTGCCCAGGAAACCGGTCACCTTGGGCGTATCTTTCAACACGTGCCAGAGGTGATTATCGAGTTCCATCTCGACGAGGACGTAGCCGGGAAGGAACACGCGTTCGACCGTGCGCTTCTTGCCGTTCACGATCTCGGTCACGGGCTCAGTGGGAATCATCACGCGGCCCACCTTGTCGCGCAGCCCGAAGGCCTGCACGCGGCTTTCGATGGACTCCTTGACCTTGCGCTCAAAGCCCGAGTAGGCGTGCAGGATGTACCAGCGGAAGCGCTCGTTGTGCTCCGGCTGCGGTTGTTCGACTTGTTCCAGTTCTTCTGCCATTCGTTTCTCGATTCGCGGCTGCGGGCGTTCCAGCATTCTCCGAATTGATGTAGACCGGAACCGCCAATGCCGAGTCGACTTTCCTCAAGAAAATCGACATTCTCGACTTTCAGTAAATTCACAGTATTTCGGAAATGCCCTCAGTGCACGCCGCCCATCTTGTCCAGCAATGCGTGCAGGGCGCGGCCAAATACCGAGTCCAGCAGGAAAAAGAAAATTCCAAAGAGGAAGACGGTGACGATAACCACCGAAGTGGTTGCCTGCACCTCCTTGCGCGAAGGCGTAACTACCTTGCGCGTCTCCGAACGCACGTCGGTGAGGAAGTGGGTGAAGTTCGTCCACACATCGGTCACTTTGCTCATGGCGTCGGCGGCCGCACCCGGTTCCTGCCGCTTGGGCGCAGGCCGCTCCTCGGTCTTCACGATTGCTGGCTTTGATGTTGCCATACTTCCAATCCTTTGCGCCCGGCGTCGCGCCCGGCGCTTCCGTTCGAATCTGGCAGGGGCGGAGGGATTCGAACCCCCAAGTCCGGTTTTGGAGACCGGCAGTTTAGCCGTTGAGCTTACGCCCCTAAAGGCAGCTTTTAGCTGTCAGCTATTAGCTTTCAGCTCGTAGTGGAAG
>DATJNF010000041.1:0-3899 GCA_035508375.1 Occallatibacter sp.
GAGTTTCGGCTGGCCTTCTGGCTGTTTATTGCTGCCGGGCTGACCGACGCGCTGGACGGCACGCTGGCCCGCGTGCTGGAGCAGCGCACCATGATGGGCCAGTACCTCGATCCGGTGGCCGATAAGCTGCTGCTCAGCACGCTCTTCCTGGTTCTCACCCATCTGCGGCTGATTCCGGTGACGGTGACCGCGCTGGTCTTTGGCCGCGACCTGGGAATCCTGATGGTTGCGGCGCTGCTCTATGCGGCGGCAGGACGGCGCGAGTTCGATCCCAGCATCTTTGGCAAAGCCAATACCTGCGCCCAGGTGGCGGCGGTTGCGGCGGTGCTGCTGCATCAACTGGTGGCGGCCAGATGGGTGGCGGGTTTTCGCCTCATCGCGCTCGACGCCACCGTGGTGCTGACCGTGGTTTCAGGCCTGCACTACACATGGATCACCGCGCGGCGGCTGGGCGGCGCGCCGGGCAATGGCGCTAACGGAAAATAGACGGCTCGCCGCGGCCCCGTCGCACAAGCTGGTCCTCTGCGCCGGTCTCTTCATTCGTCCGCGACGTCTTCTTCCTCGACGGTTTCCTCGATCTCCATGTCCCGGAACTCTTCGGAGTCGAAGACCTCGCCACATTCCAGGCACTCGACGAATTCGGTGTCTTCGTGCCGGGAGACAATTCGCACCTTGGGATGTTTACAGATGGTCGCCATCTCTCCTGGAGCGCATGGCCAAGTGCTCTTTCCGCAAGATTGTAGCGATCTTTTAGGCGATTTGAAACGGCTTTTTGTTGAATCTTTTCGCCTGCCCCGATCGCCGGTTGAAACTGGGCCCGAGCCGGCCTTGAAATGCGGACATAAATGGTCGTATACTAAACGCGGACCGAACAAGTCGGATATTCGATGCTGAAGCTTACCAAAAAGGCGGACTACGGGTTGATGGCGCTCAAGTACCTGGCCGAGCACCCGGAGACGCCCGCGCTGAGCGCCAAGGATATCGCCGACGCTTACGGAATTCCCGCGCAACTGCTGGCCAAGATCCTGCAGCGGCTCACCAAGACCGGGCTGCTGCGCTCCCATGCCGGCATGAACGGCGGGTACGCGCTTTCGCGGGATGCGCGGCAGATTTCGGCTTACGAGGTGATTCACGACATCGACGGGCCGTTTTTTATCACCTCCTGCACAAAGGGTGCAAAGTCGTGCGAGCTCACGCCGAGCTGCACGATCCGCGAGCCGCTGGCGCGCGTAAATGAAACGATCGCCGGAGTGCTGAGGAGCATCAGTATTCATGACCTGGCGGAGTTCGAACCGCCCGCGAGGCGGCCTCAGGAGGCGCGCGGGCTGGTTTCATTGACGATTTAGATCCGCTCTGCTTCGCTCCCCCGGGCGAGGACGAGCCATGATTGAGGATGGAAAAGCGATGAGCACAGTTGCCAGCACCGTGGAAGCGCCGGCAGGCGTGAGCTTGCCGATTTATATGGATAATCACGCCACCAGCCCCGTGGACCCGCGGGTGCTGGAAGCGATGATGCCCTACTTGACCACCACCTTCGGCAATGCGGCCAGCCGCAACCACTCGTTCGGCTGGGAAGCGGAGAAGGCTGTCGAGGCCGCGCGCGAGCAGATCGCCAGGCTGATCGGCGCCAGCGCCAAGGAGATCATCTTTACCTCCGGTGCCACGGAGAGCGACAACCTGGCCATCAAGGGCATTGCCGAGATGTACCGCGAGCGCGGCAATCACATCATCACGCAGGTCACCGAGCACAAAGCGGTGCTCGATACCTGCAAGCGACTGGAGAAATACGGCTACCGCGTAACCTACCTGCCGGTAAAGGCCGACGGGCTGATCGATCTCGACGACCTGAAGCGCGCCATGGACGAGAAGACGATTCTCGTGACCATTATGGCCGCCAATAACGAGATCGGCGTGCTGCAGCCCATCGCGGAGATCGGCAAGCTTTGCCATGAGAAGGGCGTTCTGTTCCACACTGACGCGGTGCAGATCATCGGCAAGGTTCCGTTCAACGTAATTACCGACAATGTCGACGTGGCCTCGATCTCCGGGCACAAGATCTACGGGCCGAAGGGTGTGGGTGCGTTATATGTTCGCAGGCGCAATCCCCGCGTGCAGATCGCCGCGCAGATCGACGGCGGCGGCCACGAGCGCGGCATGAGGAGCGGCACGCTGAACGTTCCGGGAATCGTCGGCCTGGGAAAGGCCTGCGAAATCGCGCACGAAGAGATGGATTCAGAAGCCGCGTACCTGCGTGGGCTGCGCGATCGGTTGAAGACCAGGCTCGAGTCGGAGTTGGATTACGTTCACGTGAATGGTTCGATGGAACATAGGTTGCCCGGCAACCTGAACATGAGTTTTGTCTATGTCGAAGGCGAATCGCTGCTGATGGGCATCAACGATGTTGCTGTCTCCAGCGGGTCGGCATGCACCTCGGCGACGCTGGAGCCGTCGTATGTATTGAAAGCCCTGGGCTTGGGCGACGACGTCGCGCACAGCTCCATTCGCTTCGGGCTGGGCCGCTTCAATACGCAGGCGGAGGTGGATTACGTAGCCGCGAAGGTGATTGATATTGTGAAGAAACTGCGCGAACTTTCACCGCTCTACGAAATGGTGAAGGAAGGCATCGACCTGACCAAGATCGAGTGGCAGGCGCATTGAAAAAGCAGCTTTCAGCTTTTAGCTCCTAGCCGCCAGCTCGCGCATCGAATAGGAGTACGTCGGCGCGACGTGCCGGATGAAGAATTAGGAGCTAGAGGCGAGGAGCTCAAAAACGTACGCGGCTTCCCCGCGGAAGGAGATCGGACAATGGCATACAGCGACAGGGTGATCGACCACTACAACAATCCGCGCAATGTGGGCACGCTGGACAAGAGCTCGACGGAGGTAGGCACGGGCCTGGTCGGCGCGCCGGAGTGCGGCGACGTAATGCGGTTGCAGATTCGCGTGAATCCCGAGACACAGGTGATCGAAGAGGCCAAGTTCAAGACCTTCGGCTGCGGTTCGGCCATTGCCAGCTCTTCGCTGGCCACCGAATGGATCAAGGGCCGCAAAGTCGAGGATGCCCTGACCATCAAGAACACCGACATCGTGAAGGAGCTGTCGCTGCCGCCAGTGAAAATTCACTGCTCGGTGCTGGCGGAAGACGCAATTCGCGCCGCCATCGGCGACTGGAAGAAGAAGAACGGCGTCGGCGAGGCTGCGCCGGTCGCGGTCGCCGCGCAATAATCGGTTCTCGCTGCTCGGGCGCGCGTTGAGCGGACGTGCTTTGTAGCGGGGCACGGCTCTAGGCGTGCCGATGCCGCGGTTATTCAATTTCTTGGGACTCTTAGTCCTTGCGGTGCATTGACCTCAACAAACTATGGCGAACGTAGTCACAATCGAGAACAAGCCTTCGCAGGATGCGTTTGCGGCATCGCCGCAGCCGGCGCCGCAGGCGCCTGCTCAAGGCCTGCAGGTCACCGACCGCGCGGCGAAGCGAATCCGGGCCACCATGGCCAAGGAAGGCATCTCGCCCGAAGAAGGAGGCCTGCGCCTGGGCGTGATGGGCGGCGGCTGCTCAGGGCTCTCCTATTCCATCAAGTTCGACACCCACCCGCGCGAGCGCGACCGCGTCTTTGACTTCGATGGCGTGCGCGTCTTCGTCGATCCCAAGTCGTTCGTCTATCTCCACGGTATGACGCTGGACTACGAAGAGACGCTGATGCGTCAGGGATTCAACTTCATCAACCCGAACTCCTCGCGCTCCTGCGGCTGCGGAACGTCTTTTTCGTCGTAGGGCTATCAAGTCGTAAGGGTTCAATCATGTCGAATGCACTTGATTCCGCGGTTCCGGTCGCCTGCTGGTCCTGCCACGTCGCTCAAAATGACCTGACGCTGTTTTGCTCGCATTGCAGCAAGAT